>NZ_JBMPOP010000001.1:0-839842 GCF_049340325.1 Undibacterium sp. Di24W | reverse complement strand
GGTGAATTTTCTGAAGTCCTAACCCTCACACGTAATTTTGTCGTGGGTGTGTTTGCTTCTGTTTCTATATTGCTTAGTAAATCAAGCACGGGTGGAAGCTGACTAATAGGGGTGAAGTTTGTCGTTTTCGTATTCGGCCTTATCCCTTGTTTTTCATTTGCGCTGGCAATCGATTGAGCTTCATCTTGGGTCGGAAGAATTTTTTCAATTATATCTGGGCGGTAGAGCGTATCGCGAAATCGAGAAGCGGGAACGAGATCAGGGAACTTCTGATTTTCTTTTTGCACCAGAAACCCGAACCAGTCCTCCGCTCCAGGGCTCGCTGTGTAATATCCACTTGGCGTCCAGACTACCCAGCGATTCGCATGCTGGTCGATAACCATATTCATCAAGTTAATGCCACTTGCCATCTTATGTATACGATTCGTACCATCGCTCATGGCGAATACAACCAAGCTACCGTCTGCCGAAAAATTCACCCATTTCACGCCAGCACGCACCAAAAACTCCCATTGTCGGATCCCTGCATTACTTATAAGTTGAATCCTCTGCGGAGAGACAACTATCAGGTGTTTGTGGTCAGGGGTTGGATACGCTTTAAGTTGCTCCTCTTCGATTTTTGAATCAAACTTGGTCGCAGCGTATATCTTCGCAAATGGATCAGCGGTTGAGCTAGAATTACCCTTTTCGAAAGTAGTAGATAAATTTCGTTTTTCTCCTTTTGAATCGAATACATAGTCACCGACTGATCTTGGCTCGTCTTCCGTTTTTATTCGCCCACCTACTTTGAGTTCTGCAGAGCCAATCAGAAAATTCAAGGAGGACCACGTACAGGTCTTTGGTGGAAAAATAAGTTGACTGTGCGTTGGATCTAGAACGATCTGACCTTTAGAAGAACAGCTATATTTACCGTCCTCATTCTTGCTAGGGAAACTTCCTGAGTAAAGAGAGTCTGTTAAATCGATAGGACTAGCCTCCAAAATAATTTTGTTTTCATCGAGTTTAACGAGGCCGTTACTCGGCCCCCCCGTCTGTTTCAAAGTAAAATTTGGAGGCCACTTAGGACTGGTTGTGGCGATGACCGTTTTGTTGTTGAACGTGATGAGATTGGTGGCATTTCCGTTGATCTTGATGTCGAAAGATGGGGGGGGATTCTCAGACGACTTGGTAGTTTCAGCTCTCAGTAAATTTCCTAAATCAAGCCGCCTAACGTAAGTTGAAAAACCATAACCAAGAAAAAGCTTCTCGCCGTCAGCATCCCATTTCATTGTTGTAACTGCACTAGCTTGACCATAACTTCTTAGATTTTTCAAGTAGCAAACCTCCACCTTCTTCTCAGTGGAAGAAACCACATCCTCGCATGCGTCAAACATAAGACTTCTTTTCTTATAGTCACTCGATTTTCGGAAAATTTGTATGACGCCCATACCTTCTCGAAACGTGGCAGCTAAATCACCGTTCGGAGAAAATGCGAAAACAGGAAATGAAATCATGTTTGCGCTGGAGTGAAAATTTTCATAAATTGAAGTTAGTGCAGCCCATGTCTTCGAGTTTCTTTTTAATAGGTAAATGCGAGTCGGACTTGGAAGCGCGAGGTAATTTCCATCTGGAGAGATTTCGAAAGTTTCCACATCAAAGTACGAACTTTTCCCCCAAGAAAAATTATCAATCATCTTTCTTGTTTTAATATCAAAACTCTGAATTGCAATTTCATTTGCGGCAAATCCGACAAAGATCTTCTTACTATCAGGGGAAAATCTTAAGCTTCTCGGTGCAGCCCCTTTCAATTGGAGCTGGTCTTTCAATTCAAAATTATTTCCATCAAAAAAATAGATTTCATGCGAACTTCCCTTCGATGACAAACCAAGTGCTATAAGTTGGTTGTCGGGAGAGATTGCAGCGCTTTCCCAAACTCGAATTTCCCCTTTTTCAAGCGGGGCTCTAATAATTTTCTTGAGTTTAAGGTTGGAGGTGTCCCAGACTCGGGCTGTGCCATCTTCAGAGGTGGTAATGAAAAAAGATGCGTTAGGATTTCCCGCAATTTGTTTGACCTTACCATGGTGTTGCTCAAAATTGAGCGTAATCGCAAATTGGTACTGTGCGCTTGAGCTATTGACAACGGTTGATAAAAACATCAATACCAGGCAGAGAAACGAACGTTTTAGAAGCCGCAATTTCATAACGAGCTGAATAGGTAGGATAAACGCCGGTTCTCGCAAAGAAATTTTGAATTTCATTTTATGGCACCCTCGGTCGTAATCAATATTGTGAGATGATTTAGATAAGCCCACTGATTATTCTAAGGCTGTATGAACTCGAATGCCAAATGTTCTAATTAGTTTGTTTTAGTTGTGTGGACTTCAGCGAGGAATTCGAAGTAAGACTACTTTTTCTGATTACAGACTTCAAACTTGGTGATTACATTATTCTCTGCCTACTAAATCCGGGGCAATCCAGCCGCTTAATTCGGTCGTTCATTTGAGGTGGAGGATTTATAGAAATCGAATAGCAACATATGAGGCAATTTGAAGCCAAAACTTATTTAAATACGTATTTAGTTAAAAATAGTCACCGTTCTCCTTTATGCGGCAACTGCCGAGGGAGTTATTGTTCTTGCCGCTCAAAAGCTGTGCACTGGATATTTTAGATTCTGGTCGATGTTCGAAAATTGGTTACAACTAGCTTACAACCTCTCGTTCAGAAATTTAAGGCAAAAAAAATGGTTACCAGCCGAAGCGTGTAACCATTTGATTTTAATACGTATTTCTTGGTGGCCCGGGGCGGAATCGAACCACCGACACAAGGATTTTCAAGTCTCACCATTATCTATATAAAACAATTACTTATTGCATATTAGTTCTACAAAACATCTTTTCATGATGGCATGAAAGCCTTTATCCATGTGGGGGTAAGTGAAATTGTAGAACTGTTTTTGACCTCAGAAACCGTGAAATTTGTACCTGAAGATGACATGCGGTAAGATGATGAGACTTACCGCAATAAAGGCAGATCATGGAAACCGTAAAATTATCCAGTAAAGGGCAAATCGTCATTCCTAAAGCGATGCGTGATGATATGCACCTGCCGCCGGGAACCGAGTTTGTAATTAGTGTGACCGGGGCAGGTATTAGCCTAGTGCCTAAGACCTTGTTCCCCAAAGCCACGACCAGAGAAGTACGAGGTGTTTTGGCAAAACAAGGTAGAAGCATGCCAGACGATGACGCAATTAAGGCGCGTATCAAAATGCGCCTGAAGGCTCAGGACGATGCGAGTAAAGGCTGATAATTCATGATTGCACTCGACACCAATATTCTCGCCCGTTACCTATTAAACGATTCGCCAGCGCAGGCGGATATCGCAGAAAAGCTTTTGCATGGCAGCGAGCCGTGTACAGCACCAATCACTGTTTTTTTAGAGCTGGTTTGGGTTCTTGAGTCTTGTGATTGTGATCGTGCGGAGATCGCAAAGTCTATTCGCTTGCTTTGTGGGTTAGAAAATTTCAAGCCTCAAAACCTTGATGTTTTGGCTTATGCTCTGCATTGGTATGATGGTGGAATGGATTTTGGCGATGCCTTGCATTTGGCAATGAGTGCAAAAGAAACCGGGTTTAAGACGTTTGATAAAGCGTTTCAAAGAAAAGCCTCAGAGCTAGGCGCTCACCCAATTGTTCAAATACCCTAAATACACCGCAACCGTCTGGAAGCATTGTGATTGTTAGCTTTCCGGTTAGATCAACTATTAGTTGAAAATATAAAACGAGCGAAAAATGGCAAAGCGAAAGTTAAATGACCAAACAACTTATCCATCGACAGAACAGATGGAAAAAATTGCAAAGGAATATGAAGAGGAGGCGAACGACTTTCGTACACAGTATTGGGAACCCGAGTTGCATTTAGGACAGAGAATACAGCGGGCGCGAGAAGCAAAGAATTTGACGCAAGGTGAGCTGTCAGAGCTGACCAAGCAAGTCGATCGCGAAGGTAAGGGACTCTCTAGAGCAGTGATTTCTTTTTACGAAGCGAATAAAAATAAGCCGGGGCCGAAAGAAATTCGATGGTTATCTGAAACACTTAGCGTTTCCCCTTCCTATCTAATTTGTGGCGGTGAGGATACATTCTCTCGGTTTAATGTTGATAGTCGGGCTTTTGGGCTTGGTAGCACCTACACCGAATATCTTGCAAACTTGGTATACATGTTTGATTTCCTTGATATGAACCACAAAATCGCAGTATTTGACATTATGAGAGACTTGCTTGCGTTAAAAATTAAGGGCTTTGATAGTGATCGAAGGGAACATGCGGTATCTCGGTTTATTTTGGCCGCTAAGCAGCTAGAGAAGGAAATTCAGGATAAGGGAGCCACGTAGTAGCGACCTTGTAAGAGAACTGAGCTGGGTGTCCAGCTCTTTTTTCACTGTAAATGCATTTTTTTAATGCAAATGCATTGCAAATATAAAATCTATGGTTTATTCTTTTGAATAAATGCATTTTTACGATGCATTTGAAATTCAAAATTTAACTCATAGAGGTAGTTTATGAAAATTCCGTCCGTACTTCCACTTACCGCAGCACAATCTCGTGCGTCGCGTTTTCAACTTGGTTTGACTCAGGCAGAGGTTATCGATCAATCCGGTGTTCCCGGATACAAACTTAAGCAGTTTGAGACAGGCCGTTTCGTTCCTGACATGCCATTCCTTCAAAGCCTTCGTGACTTTTATCAGGAGAAGGGCATTGATCTTACAGATGCATCTCCAGCGTCGGCACCAATCCAAGAGCCCGTAAAGAATAGCTCTGCCATCGTGCAAGCGGTGCCACGTGCCGCATTGCTTCCTGCCCGCATGGGTTTTGTTCTAAGCGATTCGTTGTCAGATACCGAAATTGGCGAACTCCTAGATCGCATGGATTCTAATGATGCACGTATATTTGACTTGCTGAAGACGAGCACATCAACGGGATTCTTCGGAGGACATTCTGAGGAAACAGTGAGCGAAAATCGAGAGCTTTTCGGTGCGATGGCTGAGAATTACCTATTGTTTCGATACTTGCAAGGTCGCAATCTATTTGATGGGTTTGATCCAGAATCAGAGATTGAAACACATCTTCATTTGGTTCATGACCAGTTCGTCAAATCACCATTATCAAAAAAAGTGATTCCCACAATCAAATCTCAAGTCGAAGATTTGCCAGCCATTGAACAGGAGTAAATCATGGAAAAATTTCTCGCTCCATTTTCTATGTTGAACGGCTCTGGAAGCACAAAAGCTTACTTGGTTATTGGTGCTTTAGTTGCACTTGCACTTGCAGCTAGCCGCAAGTCGAAACAATCTACTTCGAGTTGAATCATAAAATTATGGCTAACACTATTTGCTCATCAAATCCGCAAAGGCAGTTGCGCATTTTAGATTCGCAAAAAAATTGTTCCGGGTCTCAGAAAAAATTTATTCTGGGAATAAGAAATTTGGATGGTTTTTATGTCTGCGGCATTAGTGAAAACGGTTTTAATTTAACTGAGTCACGTGAAAACGCAAGAATATTTTCTCAGAATGACGTTGCCACTATCAATGACAAGCTTGGAAGTAAATTTGCTTTGAAAATAATGGAAGTCAGACGATGAAATACGAATTGGCAATTCGCTTGCGGAATGATCACATTGAGGCGCACCCGGGCTTAGCCGGGTTGCTGCCACGATGGAAAACAGAACTCGTAAAGCGTGTAATTACGGAATGTAAGCATTTTCTTTCACGGAAAATCGTAGATTCGATTGCTGATCGAATCATTAATGAATTCCGCAAAGTGCATGCTATGCGAGGGCTTGATCTGACCGCTAGTGATGCAGAAATTGTGGATACCGCACGTAGGCGCGCAAGTAACGTTTCTTTGGTTCTCATAGGTGAAAAAAGCGATTGGGCAGTGGAAGAGATCATTGCGAATACTTGTAATTATGCGAATGTCAGCATGCCAAAAGGTGACACGTTAGAAGCAAAAAAGAAGCGCATCTCGTGTCCTTACTGGTGGCGTAAGCAATTGAGAAAAAACCACGCAAGGGTTATCGAAGTAGGCAATATTAAACTTCGTTTTGTTCAAGCGAAATGTGAGCCATACGCGAGCCGTGATGCTGTTCGCCGTTGTGTATGGCAAGAAGAGCGCAATCGTTTGTGGATGGAATCAACTGTGCTGCAAAATGAATTCGGCGATCAATTTACTTTGCAAGAGTTGGCAGAACTTGGCACAAGCAATAAGGCAATCAGGCGCGCCGAACTAATGACCAGAATAAGAGGCATGGAAGACTATGCCAGCCTATCAGGTCATAAAGCCCTATTTGTGACCATCACATGTCCATCATATTTTCATGCAACCTTACGCGAGACCGGGCAAGTAAATCCCCGATATCGCAATAAAACACCGCGACAAGCACAAGACTACCTAAGCAAAGTGTGGAGCCAAATTCGTGCGAAGTTTCAGCGTGAAGGTGTCGATGTCTTCGGACTGCGTGTAGCCGAGCCACATCATGACGCTTGTCCGCACTGGCACTTGATTATGTTTGTTAAGCCTGAGCGTATGCTGGGTGCGCAAAACATCATTCGTCACTATGCGCTTTTAGATAGCCCGGATGAGCCGGGTGCACAAAAGAACCGTGTCAATTTCAAAGAAATTGATTCGGAAAAAGGTAGTGCTACTGGTTATGTCGCCAAATACATTTCAAAAAACATTGACGGTTATAAGCTGGAAACAGACTTAACAGGTGAACTTGCGCTTACTGCTAGTGTGCGTGTCACGGCATGGGCAAAGACGCATGGCATACGTCAATTTCAAGACTTTGGTGCTGGTAGTGTCACAGTCTGGCGTGAACTACGCAGAATCTCTTTAGAAGCATTGAATGAAGCACCGGAACATCTTAAAACTGCATGGCATGCGGCGAATAAAGAGATCAGTATCGATGGTGAAGAAAAACGTGCTGATTATGCGGCATTTCTGAGCGCTATAGGCGGTGCAGCGATGCCAAGGAAGTGCGCCGCAATCAAACTCGCAAAAGTCCACTATGACACGCCTAATCGCTACGGTGAGCCTCAAGGTGAGAAGCCTGTAGGTATCTATTCTGCTGATGCGCCTACAAAGGTGTATGAGTCAACGCGCTACACGTGGACACCTGTTGAGGGCGCTGCTAAGGCCGGGAAAACTATTGATTCAACTGGTCAAGCACAAGCGCAAGCTATCCTAAAAAAATCCGGTTTTGGTTCTACTTGGACTCGTGTAAATAACTGTACGGGCGGTCTTGATTCTGAATTGGAATCGATCCCGTTTTGGATAGAAAACTTACCTTCAAAAAATACGATTTTAGATCGAATGCGATGTTGATTTGATCGATTCATAAGTGCTTAAACCGAAAAGTAATTTCAAGCGCTAAAACTCAGTAAAAAACAATGAAGTAAAAAACGCTTTAAGTCATTAGCGGGGATTGCTACGTCTTGAAGATTTGATTTTTCTATAAAAAAAGAGGAATTGACCATGGCAAAGAAGGTTTTTGATAAGAAGGTAGAAATGGCGGCGGCTGCAAAGCGCCTAGGCTTGTTTGATGAACCGAGTAAAAACGTGTTGAACATCAATAAGAATAGGAACACCGTAAAGGCCAATGTCGAAGTGAAAAAAAAGAAGTTCGTGGCAAGGGAAACTAGGGAAGTGTTTATTGATCGCCTGCACAAAACTTATGACATCAAGCCATTGCAAGTGTGTAGTCTGGCAAAGGATTATGACGTTACGAATCCGACTAGATACCCAGCGGTAAAAAATTTAGATGCTGGCGATATTGCACTGAAAAACATTCTGAAGCGCTACCGCTATTCCATGGAAGGCCATTGCATTTCACCAGCTGATTTTAAGAATTGGCGTGAATATTTTTTGCTGATGAGCTGTACACAATTAGCGGAATTGATTCGAGTGAATGAGCGCACTATAAAAAGGTGGGAAGCGGGTACGTCAGCAATACCGTTTTCTATGTGGTGGATGATGCATTCGACAATGCAGGACCCAGCATATTTTTTAACGAGGCCGGGCTTTCATGATTTCTATATTGAATATGTCGATGGTGAAGCGCTTCTTTGCTCTTATAAACATCCTGAAATACGTTGCTCATCAACAGATCTCTATTTCAATCGCGCTTGTTTTAATGAACTACTCATCCACAAAAATAAATTGAAAACCGCAAGCCAAAAGTATGACGAACTGCTGGCAGAGAATACGCGCTTGAGAGAAATGTATAAGGCCAATGCAGTGGCTAAGGAATTGGAACTTATGCATCAACACATCGGGCTATTGATGTCACGTATTGGAACTGCTGACGTTATGGAATTCCCCGGTGTTTCCCATGTACCTGTACTAACCAATTTAACTCAAAAAACCGCCTAATCACTAAAAACAAAAACAAGGAAATTTTATGAAAATCACAGAACTCAAATCAAAAATTGATAACTTAGAAAAGCAGCTTTTGGCTATCAGTTCCTTAAATGATATTTGTCAAAACACGCTCTACAGCGGCAACAGCGAGGAAAAGAGTTTGCAATCCTGTGCAGAGTTGTTGAATCACTTAATTGACCCAGCAATGTATCAGATTGAAGAAGTGCGAACTGCGATCAATGATATGTGTGAGGGCTTGAAGTTGGTCGCTAGTGGCGGGGAGGCCGTATGTTCTTAAACGCTGATGAATTAAAAGAGCTGACGGGTTACACGTACTACTGTCGTCAAATTGATTGGCTGCGCAGTCACAACTGGAAATTTGAGGTGACAGCGCAACAGCGCCCAAAAGTAGCACGTTCTTATTTTGAGTCCCGTTTAGGGGGAGGGGTGGCTAGTTCTAGGGGGGAGGTTGAACTAGTGGGGCTTACAGTGAAACCGAACTTCCAAGCGTTAAACCAGATGAGAAGCAGATAAAACCATGGGGCGAAAACGAACTAATAATTTGAACCTACCTGTGCGCATGCACATGAAGAAAGGTGGCTATTACCATGTTTCCAGTGTTGCTCCACGTAAGTGGACTGCACTAGGAAAAGATTTGAATCAAGCCAGGTTGAAGTGGACCGAACTGGAGAATGACCCAGTACAAGAGGAAGACAAGACATTTACAGTGGTAACGAATCGATATTTGAAAGAAGTATTGCCGAGTTTAAAGGCGCATACTCAAAGGGATTATTCGCAGTATGCTGCGCTACTGATAGCGGTTTTTGGACATATTCCGATAGACAAGATACGGCCCCGTGATATTGCAGACTATGTGAGGCATCGTGGCGAAAGTTCGAAGGTTCGTGCGAACCGGGAGAAGGCACTTTTTAGCACGATTTTCAATCATGCTAGGGCTTGGGGCTATACCGACTTAACGAATCCGTGTATTGGCATTAAAGGTTTTAAAGAGAAACCACGTGATCGATATGTTTCTGACGACGAATATACTGCGGTTTGGGATGTTGTGCATCCTACGGTTCAGGACGCTATGGATTTGGCTTTGTGTACAGGTCAGCGCCCGGCCGATGTCTTAAAAATACTTGTGACTGATATCGTAGATGGTAAGTTATTCATCAAACAAGGTAAAACTGGCAAGAAGCTACGAATTGCCATTGAAGGTGAACTGGCCGCTGTCATTGATCGCATTATGGCAAAACCACGTGACAAGGTGAATAAATCATTATTGCAAGACCCAAATGGGCAGGAATTAACCTACGCAGCCATGCGTTCAAGATTTGATAAGGCTAGAGAGGAGTCTGGTGTAAATTTTCAATTTCGAGATTTACGTGCAAAGGCGGCTACTGATACCGAAGATTTGGCGCATGCGCAAAGTCTGTTAGGTCACAAAAATAGAACCACAACAGAAATTTATACACGTGATCGAAAAGGGGACTTGGTGAAGCCTCTTAAGCGTCCAGCGAAGTAATCGTCAATTAAGCCATATAACGGCTAGTAGTATCGGCGCTCGATGAGTGCACAAAAAAGCGATGCGTTTTCAAGAATTGTAGAACTAGGCCAAGAATTGTAGAACTGACCGCGCAAAAAATAAGGGCTTACCTCGCTGTAAGCCCTTATTTTTAATACGAATTTCTTGGTGGCCCGGGGCGGAATCGAACCACCGACACAAGGATTTTCAATCCTCTGCTCTACCGACTGAGCTACCAGGCCAAGACCAAGAATTATAGACACTTATCTTCGAAAAAGCAAATAATTTCTGTTTTGACCTGAATGTTTGACTGATATCAGCTTAGCTTGAGGCTTTCTGAAGAAGGGAGTCGGCTCACGTATAATGTAACGCTAATGCGGTTTTTGTTGGATTTTGCTGAATTGAGGTTTGCTATGAGCCATCAGGTAATTCGTTCGGATATTTGTATCGTCGGTGACGGTGCGGTGGGTAAGGCGGCTGCTCTGGGTTTGGCTCAAGCAGGTTTGTCGGTAACGCTCTTGAGTGCGGCGGTGGACAATAGTACAGCGTCCATGCACGTTGTTAATGCTTTGCCGGATGCCTTGGATGTGCGGGTGTTTGCCTTAAATCATGTGGCGCGTCATTTATTGCATGGCTTAAAAGTATGGGATGCTTTGGATGCCAACAGGATTGCGCCGGTGACTGCGATGCAGGTGCAGGATGCAGCTCCGGATGCCAAGGCGGAATTAGGTTTTGATGCTTATGGCTCATATATTAGTGAACTCGCGTGGATCGTTGAAGATGGTAATTTGAACCAAGCGCTGGATTCAGCTTTGCGCTTTGCGCCAAATATTCAGCGCATGAATGGTTCTGCTGAAAAATTAAGCAGTGATGTCAACTGTGCTCGTATACGGTTGGCGGATGGTCGTGAATTGCAAACTAGCTTGGTGGTCGGTGCAGACGGTGCGCATTCTTGGGTGCGCGGTCAGGCTGATATAGGACTCGATTATCGTTCTTATGGCCAGCAAGGTGTAGTGACTAATTTCGCTTGTGAAAAGCCACACCATGGGATTGCTCATCAATGGTTTGTTGCTGAGCAGGGAATTATTGCTTTGCTACCTTTGCCTGGTAATCAAGTGTCTTTAGTTTGGTCGGCGCCCGATGCCTTGGCGGCCGATTTACTGCGTGAACCTTTGTCTAGTTTGGCTGAACGTTTGCATGTGTATTGTGCCGAGTCGCTTGGAAGATTAACTCCTTTGTTGCCGGAGTCGATCAAGGCTTTTCCATTGCGTTTTATTCGTCCGCATAGCTTGGTGGCTCAACGTGTTGCTTTGATTGGTGATGCTGCGCACGCGGTGCATCCTTTGGCTGGGCATGGGATGAATTTAGGTTTTGCCGATGTGCAGAGTTTATTAGATATAGTGATC
This sequence comes from Undibacterium sp. Di24W, assembly GCF_049340325.1. Taxonomy (NCBI): domain Bacteria; kingdom Pseudomonadati; phylum Pseudomonadota; class Betaproteobacteria; order Burkholderiales; family Oxalobacteraceae; genus Undibacterium; species Undibacterium sp. Di24W. Next base: position 828,518 of record NZ_JBMPOP010000001.1, on the reverse strand, counting down.
AATCGTGAGGCGTATCGCGACTGTGGTGATGCACGTGTTCTGAGTCGTTATCGACGTGCTCGTAGTGAGGAAGTCGCACTGATGCAGTTGACAACAGATAGCTTGGCTAGACTCTTTGGTAGTGAAATACCTGCCGTTCGTCTGGCGCGTAGCGCAGGATTGAACTTACTTAATCGCTTGCCACTCTTAAAAAGAAAACTGATTTCCCATGCGATGGGGAAGTGAGTTTTTCAATAAATTTGGATTGAATTTTTACAGCTTCGGATTTTGATAATGAAAAATAATTTAATTAGTCTGCGTAGCGTACTTTTGATGAGTGTCAGTATTTTAGCAGGCGTAGCTAATGCGCAAACGTCAGCGTCACAGTCGAAAGTGCAAACACTGGCACCAACGCCCACCCAAACCGAGGCTTATATCAAAAAAATGATAGCCGAGAATATTGGTTCTGGCGCGAAAGTGGATTCGGTGATCAAGACACCTTATGGTGGCTTGTACGAGGTGCGTATGGGTAATGAGATTGTCTATACAGATGAAAAAGCAAAATACGTATTTGTCGGTAGCATTATCGATATTAAAGGATCGGTGAATTTTACCAAGCAGCGTACTGATGAATTAAATCGTGTGAATTTTGCGGAGCTGCCTTTGGATGCTTCAGTGAAGTACGTCAAAGGAAATGGCAAGCGCGTCATTGCAATTTTCGAGGACCCAAATTGTGGCTATTGCAAAAAGTTTCGCCATACATTGCAAGGCGTAGACAATATTACGATTTATACCTTTATGTACAATATTTTGGCGGACGATTCTGTTACCAAGTCACGTGATATCTGGTGTGCGCCTGATCGTAGCAAGGCATGGGATGATTGGATGTTGAATAATAAAGCTGCTCCTGTGGCAGCGGCGGGTTGTGTCACACCACATGAAAAAGTTTTGGCTTTGGGTAAAAAAATGCGGGTGACTGGAACGCCAACCGTGATATTCACTGACGGCTCGCGTTTGCCAGGTATGGTGGATGTCAAAGCCTTGGAAGATAAGCTCGCCACTATGAAAGCGATTCCCGTCGCCATGAAGTGAAGAAACTTGGTTAATTGATTGAAAAATAGAGACGCTTTCTTGTGCTACGGAATTTTGCTCGCGGCGGGGCAGGGCAAGCGTTTTGATCCTAGCGGTAGGCAGTATAAACTCTTGCAGACTTTGCCGACGGGGCAAACCGTGATTGCCCGCAGTGCTAGTCAGTTAAAAGAGGCTTTTCCAAACAGTATTGCAGTGGTCTCTGAGAATGCGGTGCAGATACAGCAAAGCTTGACTGAGCTAGCACTGCCATTTTGTATATGCGAAACCGCACAGGATGGCATGGCCAATTCTTTGGTGACGGCATTGCGACAAATACCTGCAGACATTGATGCCGTGGTCATCGCTTTGGCGGATATGCCTTTTGTTCGTGGCGAAACTTTATTGCAAATTCGTTCGAGTTTGATCGGTGGGGCAGAGATTGTCGTGCCCACCTACCAGGGGCAACGAGGAAATCCAGTTGGATTTGCGATCAAATATTTACCGCAACTGCTGAGTTTACAAGGCGATCGTGGCGCGCGCCAGCTTTTGCAAACCTATCCCGTGACCGAGATTGCCGTGTCCGATCAGGGCATATTGCGTGACATTGATGTTCCCGCAGATTTGATTGACACAAAAGTCGCTGGAACCTAACGACTCTCATCCCAACGGCTCATTATTTCGCCTAAAATAGCGTCTTTCTTTACTCGCTGCAGGTCTGGCGATCTCTTTTAGCCTTCTATGTATACTCTTGATAAACAATCTCTTTTAGCCTTCTATGTATACTCTTGATAAACAATCTCTTTTAGCCTTCTATGTATACTCTTGATAAACAATTTGCTACGCGACTTGGCTTGGTTGGTTTGAGCCCTTTTGTCTTATTGACTTTGCTGTGTTGGATCGTGCATCCCGATTGGATGGAGTTTTTTATCGACGCGCAGTTGGTGTACGGCATCGCGATTTTAGGTTTTCTAGGCGGTCTGCATTGGGGGCTGGCTTTGATCGGTAAAGAACGTGATGCTCAAGAAGCAAAACGGGATTTGTTGTGGGGTGTATTGCCAGCGATTATTGCCTGGTTCGCCATGTCGAATATGCTGCTGGGTTTCGTGATTCAAGTGCTGGCGTTTATCTTTTCCTATCAATACGATAAGCGTATGTACGTGCGTTTCAATATGCCAGAGTGGTTCGTGGAGCTGCGTTTCCGTTTGACTTGCGTGGTTGTGACGACGCAGGTATTTACTTTCCTTGCAGCGAATATTCGCTTGTAATTAACTGGCGGACAAAGAGACAAACACAATGACAAAACATAATGCAGCCATTCATTACAGTATTACGTCACATGATTTAGCAGCGCATTTGTTTCATGTGACGCTGAGGATTGCTCAGCCAGATGCACATGGTCAGATCGTTTCGCTGCCTGTATGGATACCAGGTAGTTATATGGTGCGTGAATTCGCCCGTAATGTTATCCGTATCGCAGCGCACGCGAATGGTAAAAAAGTCGGCCTAAAAAAATTGGATAAGACGACTTGGCAGGCAGCGCCTTGCGAGGGAGCCTTAACCATCACTTATGAAGTTTACGCTTGGGACTTGTCGGTACGCGTGGCGCACCTGGATCAAAGTCATGGCTTCTTTAATGGTACGAGTGTATTTTTGCAGGTGCGAGGTCAAGAACAGCTTGCTCATATCGTTGATATTCAGCGACCTGATGCCAGCGTGGCAAAGACTTGGCGCATCGCGACTTCATTACCAGAACTGAAAGCCAAGCGTTATGGCTTCGGCAGTTATATCGCCAGAGATTACGATGAGCTGGTCGATCACCCTGTCGAAATGGGTGATTTTGCCTTGATCAGTTTTAGTGCGCACGGCGTACCGCATGATTTTGTGGTGACAGGTAAGGTGCCCAACATTGATTTGAACCGTATCGCTAAAGACGTGCAGAAAATTTGCGAAGCCGAAATTGCATTCTTCGAGCCGCGCACTAGGCAAGCACCGATGTCGCGTTACGTGTTTATGACTTTGGCGGTGGGTGAAGGCTATGGTGGCTTAGAACATCGTGCATCGACCGCCTTAATTTGTAATCGTGCCGATTTGCCGACCAAGAACGATGCCAGCTTTAGCGAAGGCTACCGTGAATTCTTGGCTTTATGCAGTCATGAATACTTCCATACTTGGAATGTCAAACGGATTAAGCCAGCCGTGTTTGCTGACTACGATTTGGCGCAAGAAAATTACACCAGCCTGCTATGGTTGTTTGAAGGTTTCACTAGTTATTACGACGATCTGTTTTTGCGTCGTTGCGACTTGATTGACGAAGCGGCGTATTTGAAGCTGATCGCTAAGACCATCAACACAGTACAGCGTGGTTCGGGGCGTAAGAAGCAAAGTGTGGCGGAATCGAGTTTTGATGCTTGGACTAAGTATTATCGTCAGGATGAAAATTCACCGAATGCGATTGTCAGTTACTACGCGAAAGGCTCATTGGTTGCCTTGGCATTGGATTTGACGATACGGGCAGAAACTCAGGGTAAAAAGTCACTCGATGATGTGATGCGCGCCTTGTGGAAAAAATTTGGACAAGATTTTTACGACCAAGTGCCAAATGCAAAGCAGCAAGGTTTAGGTGAACAAGAGTTTGAAGTCTTGGTTGAACAAGTCACTGGTTTGAAGATTAAACGCTTCATCGATAAATACATCAAAGGCACCGAGGATTTGCCACTAGCAACTTTGTATGCGGATTTTGGAGTGCAGGTCGGCGATCAGAATGCAACTAAAAAAGCCTCGCTTAATGTTCGTGTTGGACAAAGTGGTGCTGATTGTAAGTTAGCGCATGTCTATGAAAACGGCGCTGCACATAAAGCGGGTTTATCCGCGAATGATGTCTTGATAGCGATGAATGGTTTGCGTGTGACGGCTGCAGATGCGGCTAATGGCTTAAGTCGTATTTTGGGTGCATATAGTGTGGGTGAGACAGTGCAGATTCATGCATTCCGTCGCGATGAGTTACTAACCCTTAATGCGAAGTTGCAAGCAGATGATGCGCCCAATCTGAGCTTAAGCTTAGCGGCGAATCAAAAGCTGGCTTTGTCGAAGAAACGTCCGTCGATTTAAAGCGACCAGCCCGCTTTTTGCAGGGTGTGCGATGCACCCTGCAGATTTTCTTGCCTTATCCGCGCCAGCCAAACATCATTTGTTCCGCAAGCATCTTTTTCACCGGCGGTAGTACATCAACTGCACTTAAGCTCAAACCGAGCAGACTCTGCGCTATGCTGCCATCTTGACTGCTGGCGAAGATTTTTGCCATGGTGTCGGTTAGTTTGATACTGATTTGCCGGTCGGCCTTGCGTAGCGACAAAAAGTGACTCAGTGCTTGTGGCGAGTCATTTTTTGCCAAACATTGCGCGAGACTAAAAGCATCACGTAATCCCAAGTTTAAACCTTGTCCCGCAACGGGGTGTAAAGTTTGCGCGGCATTGCCTATGCGTACAGTACGACGCGTTGCCAGCGCTTGCGCGTTCAATCCGAGAGGATAGGCAACACGTTTTTTAGTACTGATGAATTGACCAAGACGTTCACCAAAAGCCGCCTGCAATTCGTTTAAAAAAGCGCTATCGTTCAGTGCTAATTTGGCGCTTGCCGCGTCGGGGCGCAGGCACCATACCAAGGCATAACCATCTTCTTGCGGCAATAATGCAATGGGACCCTGATCTGTAAAACGTTCAAACGCGCGATGCAATATGGGCCTATCAACAGTTACATGCGCGATAACTGCGGTTTGTTGATAATCATGGTGTTGCGATCGTTCTTCTTGGTCAGAGAAGCTGCCACCTTCCGCTTGGATGGCGAATGCGGCACGATGCGAACTACCATCTTGTAATTGAATGGCGACTTGATGTTCATCTTCTTCAATACGGCTGACTTGCACTGGTCGGTGCGTCACAATGCCCACTCTTTGAAGTGCCAATTCTAAGGGACTAACGATATCGCCATACCGCGCAACATAGCCTAGGGCAGGCAATTGATAGTCTTCCGCCGTAATAAAACTGCGTCCAAAATGTTTGCGGCGCGAGACATGGATTTCTTTGATCGCGGTTGATTTTTGCGGCCTCGCATTTAGCTGGTTTAGTAACTGCTCACTGCCGTAGGAGAGGGCAATACTGCGTGCATCTTGGCTAGTTTGTTCGCTGGTTTTTGCATCGAATAAAACGATATCACGTGCAGCGAATCCGGCTTGGTACAGCAGCAATGCCAATGCTTGCCCCACTGGGCCAGCGCCACAAATAGCAATTTTGCTGACTTGATTTATCCCGTCGATATTGTTGCTTTGCTTGAGGTCTGACATGCTGGCGACTGCTCCCACAATGATAGTTACACCAATTCTACTTATAGTTTTTGTGTATGGATCAATTAAGCTTGGTCAATGGGGCGTTCAATGCTTGAAGTTGCTCCGGTGTACCGAGGTTATGCCAAATCCCACGGTACAATTCTCCACCAAGCTGACCCCGGTCCGCATAATCGCGCAAGATAGGTGCGAGTTTGGCGTGCTCTCCCGCTTTGATATGGGCAAACATTTCAGGTCTGTACACGCCGATATTACCAAAGGTTAAACGCGTAGCAGCTTCATTGTCTTCATTGCTCAGACCCATCAGACTCAATGAAAAATCGCCTGCAGGATGGAAGTCGGGATTTTTTACCATGTAGAGCCACGCGACATCCCGTTCGTCTAGAGGATGAGGATTCCCCCACATATCTTTGTCTTCTAAAGTATCTATACATTCGGCAAAATTAAAATGCGGAATGTAGACATCACCAGAGACAACAATGAAAGGTGTTTCGCCATCAGTTAATAAAGGCAGTGCTTGTGCGATGCCGCCAGCGGTTTCTAAGGCAGTCGCTTCGGCTGAATATTGGATTTTTGCGCCGAATTTACTACCATCGCCCAGTGCTTCAACGATCATGTGACCGAGATGCGCATGGTTGATGACGATATCGGTAATACCCGCTTTCACCAGATTCAAAATATGCCAAACGATTAAAGGACGACCGCGCACTTTTAACAAAGGTTTAGGACAAGTGTCCGTTAGTGGTCGCATACGTTCACCGCGACCTGCGGCCAATATCATTGCTTTCATCTGAGAACCTGAATTTAATTAAAAGGTATAGCCGAACTTGGGTGCGGTTTTTTCTATCACGTCTAATAAGCGCAACAGCGGAATCAATTCTTTATAACGATGCGATGTCTTGCGTACGTACTCCATGACAGTCGGAATATCATCCAAATAATGCTGTTTGCCATCGCGATGGGCGAGGCGAGCAAAGATGCCTAGGATTTTGAGGTGACGTTGCAAGCCCATGAATTCAAAATCACGATAAAAACTATCAATGTCCGGTGCGACGGGTAGACCTGCTTTTTTGGCTTTTTCCCAATAACGGATCGCCCAATCCAGAACCATTTCTTCGTCCCACTGTACATAGGCATCGCGCAATAAGGAGACCAGATCGTAAGTCAAGGGGCCATACAGGGCACCTTGAAAATCCAAAATGCCAGGATTGCCTTTGTCCATCAACATCAGATTGCGAGAGTGATAATCGCGGTGTACAAAGACCTGCGGTTGCGCCACGATGTTCGCCAATAAAGCGTCGAATACTTTGCTTAAGCTGGCAGTTTGTTCTTCCGTCAGTGTGACCCCCAAATGCTTACCTATGTACCATTCTGGGAAGATCATTAATTCACGTTGCAAAAATTCTCTATCGTATTCTTGCAAGACATCTGGCTGGCTCTGGGTCTGAAGCAGGATTAAGGCATCAATTGCGTCGAGATACAGTTTATGTGCCGTGTCGCTATTTAAGACATGGGAGTACATCGCGGTGCCGAGATCGGTCAATAGCAAAAAGCCTTGCTCGGTATCTTGTACTAGCACTTCGGGCACTGTCAGATTGATCTGCTTAAACAAGGCCGCGATTTGGATGAAAGGTTTGACATCCTCTTGCGGTTGCGGCGCGTCCATCACGATAAAACTGTATTTGGTGCCGTCGGCTACGCCATCAATACGAAAGTAGCGGCGAAAGCTGGCATCGGCGGACGCAATGCGCATGCTATCTAAGTCTAGCCGTGGCGTAGCAATACTAGCCAACCAGGTACGTAAATTGTGTAGACGTTGTGTATCTTGATCTTGGAGTGTTGACATAGTCGTGATTCTTTATTTGTTTTCTAAATAATTAATTCTCTTAGCGCGATAGGCTGATTCAAAAATCGAGCTTGTCGCTGCCTAGTCGCTACTTCATTGCTAGATTCCTTGCCAGCACTTGTTATAGCAACCATGATTTCTTGCAAGTGGGTGTTTGCGCCTATAATAGTCAGCTTTTAGTAGACTGCTAGCTAAAAACTCTTATTAAGTAGCTGAGCAAGCCAGTAGCTTATTAATTAGTAAGCTGCTTTAGCCTATTGCAAGATTCGTATTTACTCGCATTTGTCTTATTATCGAGCGCTTAGCGCCAGAGAAACATTTAACTTAATGCCATCAACTAATTATTCCATGTGCCGGAACAGCAAACGAAGCAAAATCGTATTATCGCATTCATCCTCGTCTGCAGCTACGGTTCCTGCAAATCCAGTGTTTGCCAAAACCCTGATCGCTAGCTTTATTTTGACTGCATTTGCGCCAGTTTATGCTCAGACAGCTGCGCCTGCTCAAGTTCAAGAAGTTAAAATTGATGGACAAAATAGTAAATTATCGACGCCATTACTTAGTACGGAAAAAACAGAAAAAAAATCCACGAACTTAAATCAAGCCGTCAGCACCAAAGAAGTCGACAGTAGTCTCGCGCCCACGGTGATTCAGGCCGAATTGGTGACGGGGCAGCCTGAAAGAATAATTAATCTGGACCATCAGGTTGAGGTGCGACGTGGCAATTTGTATTTCAGTGCGGATAGAGCGACTTATTCACAAATAGACGACCAACTCGACGCGTCGGGTAAAGTGGTGTTGAAGCGCAATAGTGATTGTTATCGTGGCGATTTGTTGCGTTTTGTGATCGAGACGGGCGCTGGCTTCGTGAATAATCCGACCTACTTCCTGGCAAAAAATAACGGTCAAGGTCACGCAGAAAAAATTGAGTTCGAAAACGAAGAAAAAGCCAAAATCACTAAAGGCACCTACAGCACCTGCGAAGGCTTGTCGCCAGATTGGTACCTGCAAGCCGATACCATGAACCTAGACACTGGTTTGGATCGTGGCGTCGCAGGCAAATCGGTGCTTTATTTTAAAGGTGTCCCGATTATGGGCACGCCCTCTTGGATGAATTTTAGCTTCCCTTTGTCTGGCGCACGTCACTCCGGCTTGCTGCCACCTACCATAGGACACTCAAATAAAGGTGGTGTCGAATTCGGCATGCCGTATTACTTTAACATCGCGCCGAACCGTGATTTGACAGTACATCCTAAATTCATCGCACGTCGTGGTTTGCAGTTAGGGCTGGAAGGTCGTTATTTAGGCGATACCTACGCGGGTGAGACCGCGGTAGAAGTGATACGTGATAAATTGACGGACACAACGCGTTACGCAGGATCGTCGATTCATAGGCAAAATGTTCTGCCCGAGATGGTTTTGTCGTGGAATATGAACAAGGCCTCGGATAATGACTATCCCGCCGATTTCTCAAATTCAAGTGCCAAAACGGCGCAACGTCTATTATTGCGTGAAGTAGGGCTAGATTATTATGGCTCATTCTGGAATGCATCTTTGCGTTCAACCAGCTATCAGGTTTTGCAAGATATTACTGCACCGATAACCCTGCCGTATGAACGTTTGCCGCAGTTAAGTTTTCATGCGGGCCAGAGCGACGTATTTGGATTGGATTGGTCGGTGGATGCTTTGATGACGCGTTTTTGGCATCCGACTTTAGTGCGTGGACAGCGTGCTGTGTTTAATCCGCAAATCTCTTTGCCCTACATTCAACCAGCGTTCTTCGTGGTACCTAAAATTTCATTTCACGCGACCAGCTACCAAATCGATAATCCTATTCCTGGCAAACCAGATAGTTTGCAGAGAACTGTACCGAGTGTATCTATCGACAGTGGCTTGATTTTCGAACGCCGTGCTAGTCTGCTTGGTGAGCAAATGACGCAAACGCTGGAACCGCGTTTGTTCTATGTGAATACGCCGTTTCGTGATCAAAAAGAGTTTCCTTTATTTGATACGGCGGCTGCCGATTTTAATTTTGCGCAAATTTTTAGTGAAAACCGCTTTACCGGTCATGACCGCATTGGTGATTCAAATCAGGTCACTACGGCACTGGTGTCGCGCTTTATTGAGGACAATGGGGTTGAACGTTTTAAGTTTGCTTTAGGTCAGCGTTTTTACTTCAATACGCAGAAAGTAAGCCTGGACGGCAAGACCAATCCTAGTCGCTCCGATCTGCTATTGGCCGGGAACGGGCAGTTGTCTGATACCTTGAATGTAGAAGCAGCTTTGCAGGTAAGTCAGAGTGACCGACAATCGGTGCGCTCCAATTATGCAATTCGCTGGCAGCCGGCACCCAAGAAGATACTGAATTTGCAATATCAATTTCAACGTGAAGTCTTGAAGCAGTTGGAGTTATCGGGGCAGTGGCCGATGGCCCAGCGGTGGTACGTGGTAGGTAAGAGTAATTACTCTTTGCAAAATAGTAAATTGGTAGAAGGTTTAGCAGGGTTTGAATACCGTGCTGATTGTTGGGCTTTGCGTTTTGTGGCCCATCGTTTTGCGACGACCAATTTGTCGAATAACTCTGGTTTTTCTATTCAACTGGAGTTGAACGGATTAGCACGCTTAGGTTTCGGCAGTAATCCAGTGGAAACTTTGAAAAAGAATATTTCAGGTTATCAGTCCACGAATTAGCGTGTATATTGCAGCTTTCGCCAGAAAACGGCGATAAAAGACGAGGTAATTTAGCAAGACCTCATTTTTTTATGAATTTTGGATCACTATGCGACACAATTTGCACATGAATCAATTGAAACGCCCGTCAGCATTCGGTTTATCCGTATGTTTAACCGCCTTATTTGGACTTACCATGTCGTCAGCGGCATGGTCACAAGCCGCAAAAACGCCGGTAGCGGCACAGGCGCAAGCCCAAAGCCAAGCGATTTCGCCAACCGCGCCGATCGATGATACTTTAACGCAAACCGCGAAACCGGTACCTAAGAAGGTATCCAGAGCGCAGGTGGTGAACGGTATAGCCGTGGTCGTCAATGATGAAGTGATCACCAAGATGGAAGTTGAAGACCGCCTCAATTCCATAGAGCGTTCTTTAAAAGCACAAGGCACGCCTTTGCCAGCACGCGTTGATCTGGAAAAACAGATGTTGGAACGCATGATCATCGATCGCTTACAAGTACAGTTAGCGAAAGAGCAGGGCATGCGTGTGGACGACATTATGTTAGATCGTGCCTTGCAACGTATGGCAGAACAAAATAAAACCTCATTGCAAGAGTTACGCAATCAAATTGAACGTGATGGCACTTCGTTTGCTGCCTTCCGTGAAGAAATTCGCGATGACATCATGATGCAGCGCGTGCGTGAGCGTGAAGTCGATAGCAAGATTCAAGTGTCGGAATTAGAAATCGATAATTTCCTTGCCGCAGAAGCCGTTGCGCCAAGCAAAAATCAGGAAATCAATCTCGGCCACATCATGGTACGCATTCCAGAGAATGCAACGCCAGAAGTGATCGCCCAACGTAATGCGCGCGCGCAAGAAGCGTATAAGAAATTACGTATAGGTGAAGATTTTGCCAAACTGGCAGCGACCTATTCGGATTCAACTGAGGCGTTGAAAGGCGGCGAAGTGGGTTGGCGCGAACAAGATAAGATTTCCCCTCAGTTTATGGAAGCTGTCAATAAGATTAGCTTCGTTGGTGGTTTTTCTGAAATCATTCGCAGCCCAAATGGTTTCCATATTCTGAAATTATTAGGTAAGCGTGATGTCGCACCAGTCGCTGCTGCCAATACTATTCAAGAATCCAACGTGCGCCATATCTTAATGCGTCCAACTCAATTGTTGACTGCAGCACAAATCAAAACGACGTTGGCCGAATTGAAACAGAAGATCACGAACAAAACAGCCACCTTCGAAGAATTGGCAAAAACCAATTCAATCGACTCGTCTGCTGCTAAAGGTGGAGATCTCGGTTGGATACGCCCTGGAGATACCTTTCCGGAGTTCGAGGCGGTCATGAATAAGTTGGCCATCAACGAAGTCAGTGATCCGGTGGAAACCCAGTTAGGCTTCCATATGATTCAGGTGACCGAGCGTAAAGTCACCGAAGATTCTAAAGAGCGCAAACGCGCCGAAGCACGCCAGTCTGTGCGTGGCCGTAAATCTGAAGAAGCTTTGCAAGATTGGTTGCGTCAATTGCGTGACCGCGCTTATGTTGAGTTCCGCAGCGAGCAAAAATAAACTTAGTATTAATACGAGTAATAACGATTAAACATAATGGGCTCACCTTTACCTGTCATTGCCATTACCGTTGGTGAACCTGCCGGCATCGGGCCAGAAATATCTTTGCTGGCAGCGTGGGAGTTGCGTGCACAGGTGAGACCCGTTTTGATCGGTGACGCCGCTTTTTTGGCGATGGTCGCGCATGACTTGGATAAAAATATCCGACTCATGGGGGTGTCGCAACAAGCCTTGCGCAACAATGGTCTGCCGGGTTGTGGCAAAGACCAGATCACAGTGATCGATTGCCCCTTGTCGGCGCATGTGGTGGCGGGGCAGCTCGACCCACGCAATGGCCGGGCGATTTTAGCGACTTTAGATGTTGCGGTTGAGGCTATGCAGCAAGGCTGGTGCGATGCCATGGTGACCGCTCCGCTGCAAAAGAGTACGATTAATGATGCAGGCGTTGTCTTCACCGGACATACTGAATATCTGGCGCAGCGAACGGGCACGCCTCAGGTCGTAATGATGTTGGCCTGCGAGGCGTCTGATCATTTGCCACAAGCTTTACGCGTTGCTTTAGCCACCACGCATTTATCATTACGTGAAGTGCCAGACGCGATTCAATTCGATCATTTACTCCGCACCTTACAAATCATTCATAGTGATTTGCAAGAAAAATTCGGCATCAGTAAGCCCAAAATTTTCGTGACAGGTTTAAATCCCCACGCAGGCGAAAACGGATATCTGGGACGTGAAGAAATTGAAGTGATCAATCCAGTAATTCAACATGCGCGCAGTTTGGGCATAGATGTTCGTGGTGCTTTTCCCGCCGATACCTTATTTCAGCAAAAGTACTTGAAAGACGCTGATTGCGTTTTGGCGATGTACCATGATCAAGGTTTGTCGGTCTTAAAGCATGCCAGTTTTGGCTTGGGTGTGAATATTACCTTGGGTCTGCCATTAATACGCACCTCGGTTGACCATGGCACCGCACTTGATTTAGCGAAATTGGGTACGGGGCTAGCGGATGCCAATAGTATGTGCGTAGCGATTCGTATCGCGGCAGAAATGGTAGCACGGCAAGCTGCTAGTCGAGGTGCAACCGCTAGTCCGAATGGGCTGGCTAAATAATTCTATTTCTATTTGCGTTTAGTTTGATATTTATTCTAACTCTAGCCGCAGTATTCAATCACAATTCAAAAAAACATGAAACACATCGCACGCAAGCGCTTCGGGCAAAACTTCCTCACGGATCAGCAAGTATTGAATGACATCATTAGTGTCATTAATCCGCAACGAGGCGAGAGCATGGTTGAGATCGGACCTGGTCTGGCCGCGATGACGCGCTTGTTGCTCGACGGTTTGGATCAGCTGCATGTAGTCGAGTTAGACCGCGATCTGGTAGCACGCTTGAAAAAAAGTTTTGATCCAAAAAAATTAATCATCCATGAGGGCGATGCGCTGCAATTTGATTTTGCCTCGATTCCCGTGAATGATAGTAAGAAGCTGCGCATCGTTGGCAATCTTCCGTACAATATTTCTAGTCCTTTGTTGTTTCATCTGGCCGAATATGCAGAACAAGTTGAAGATCAACATTTCATGCTGCAAAAGGAAGTGGTAGAGCGCATGGTGGCGGAGCCGGGCGGTAAAGAATATGGCCGTTTATCTGTGATGCTGCAATGGCGCTATCACATGGAATTACTGTTCATTGTGCCGCCTACTGCGTTTGATCCACCACCGCGTGTCGATTCCGCGATTGTGCGCATGATACCGAAAAAAGAAAAACTGCCTTGCAAATTGCAGAACTTAGAACAAGTGGTAACCAAGTCGTTTTCGCAACGTCGTAAAACGATACGTAATTGCGTTGCAGGTCTTTTCACTGAGCAGCAATTAATGGAGGTGGGTATTGATCCTCAGTTACGTGCGGAAACAATACCGTTAGAACAATACGTCGCGCTGGCGAATCTTTTGCCCGCTTAAATTAATTTATCCCAGCATATGAACCTGACCAATACACTAGAATGGCAAGCCTTGTTGGGCCACAAGACGCGTTTGCAAACGCAACATCTACGCGACTTATTTGCGAGTGATGCGGAGCGGTTTAAACATTTTTCGTTAGAGCTAGACGGCTTGCTGGTTGATTATTCTAAGCAACGCATTGATGCTGCTGCCTTGAATGATTTAATCGCGCTGGCTCAACATTCCAAGGTTGAGAACTGGCGTGATCGTATGTTCGCCGGTGAGAAAATCAATTTTAGCGAAAACCGTGCGGTCTTACATACGGCATTACGTCACACCGATTTCACGCCATTCCCTAGCGCGGAAAATGATGTGATGCCAGAAGTCCATGCGGTACGTAAACAAATGCGCGATATTGTCGAGCGTGTTCGTAGTGGCTTATGGCGTGGTTTCAAGGGTGATGCAATACAGAATATTGTGAACGTCGGCATCGGTGGTTCTGATCTCGGCCCGAAACTGGCAACGCGTGCCTTGTCTGCTTTACAGCATCCGGGTCTGAATTTCTATTACGTCTCGAATCTGGACAGTGCCCACCTAGCACCTTTACTAGAAAAACTAGATCCGCATACGACTTTGTTCATCGTTGCGTCGAAAACCTTCACCACGCAAGAAACCAGTATTAATGCGCATACAGCGCGCACCTGGTTGCTGGCAGCAGCGATGGAAGAATGGGCGATTGGTAAACACTTTATTGCCGTGACCTCGAATCCTAGTAAGGCCCATGAATTTGGCATTCCTGACGCAAATATTCTACAGATTTGGGATTGGGTAGGTGGACGTTATTCTTTATGGTCAGCGGTTGGTCTGTCAGTCGCACTGGCAATCGGTATGCGAGGCTTCGAGCGCTTGCTCGAAGGTGCCGAGACTATGGATAAACATTTCTGTAGTGCGCCATTAGATAAAAATTTGCCTGTGCTGTTGGCCTTGATGTCGATCTGGAATACCAATTTCCTCGGTGCGGAAACGACTGCGGTTTTACCTTACAACGAATCGATGCGCCATTTGCCGGGATTTTTGCAGCAGTTGGAAATGGAATCGAATGGCAAAACTGTCGGGCGAGACGGTGAACCTTTGAGCTGTCGTGCCAATCCCATCGTTTGGGGTGAGATCGGGGTCAATGGACAACATGCCTTTTTCCAATTATTGCATCAAGGTGGTTGGTTAATTCCTTGTGATTTCGTGGTCGCCGCCAGTAGCGATTATCCTTTGCCCGGACATCAGGCGCCCCTGTTAGCGAATTGTTTAGCGCAGAGTTCTGCTTTGGCTTTTGGTAAAACTGAACAACAGGCACGCATAGAGTTGGCTGCGGCAGGTTTGCAAGAAAGTGAAATTGCTAAACTTTTGCCACACAAAGTATTCGCTGGTAACCAACCATCTACCACGATTCTGATGACTAGCTTAGACCCCTTTCAGCTAGGCATGCTGCTGGCTTTGTACGAGCACAAAGTCTTTGTGCAGGGTGTCGTATGGGGTTTGAATTCTTTTGATCAATGGGGCGTCGAGCTCGGCAAACAATTGGCCAATAGTTTGTTGCCCGCACTTGAAGGTAATCAGGCGTTTGATGCGCAACTCGATGATTCTACGCGCGGTTTGATTTCTTATTTCCGGCGGTATGGGAATAACTAACACGAATGAACCAAGAGGCACCGTACTCGGCGCCTCTTGGTTCATTGTATGATTACAATGTCACAGGCGTATCAAACTCACGTTCAATTAATTCTACTTTATAGCCGTCAGGGTCTTGTACAAAAGCGATCACCGTGCGGCCACCTTTTACGGGACCTGCTTCACGCGTCACATTTCCACCCCGCGCTTTGACTGCAGCACAGGCGGCTGCCGCATCCGGCACAGAAATCGCGATATGCCCGTACGCTGTGCCTATCTCATAAGATTCAACGCCATAGTTATAGGTCAATTCTAATTCTGCATGCTCTGGGTTGCTGCCAAATCCTAAGAAAGCAAGTGTGTATTGGAACTCCGGATTATCGGAAGTTCGCAATAATTTCATACCCAAAATCTCGGTGTAGAAATCAATTGAGCGTTGCAGATTGCCGACGCGTAGCATGGTGTGAAGTAGGCGCATGGTGAGTTCATCGTTAAATTGAAAACGCTATTGTAACGCCGAGTTTGATCAGACGTTTTTGAACACTCATTTTATAAAAGACCAATTACCCCGACGAATATCTTGCACGCGTCGATTCATACTTTGCCTGATCCAGTGTAAGAAGATAAATCGCTTTATGCCAGAGAGATTACTGCCATGTTTTGCATAGAAATCATCCGGCGTATCAAAAATACCAAAGTCGTGATTGATGCCTTCTTTTTGTATATAGGTATCCTTGCCTACCCATTCGATATCAGCTTGCGCGAGCGATGTGGTGGCGATGCCGTAGCCGCAAAAAGCACCATCCGTTTCTTTGAACTGCTCCTGTACACTCCTTAAATAAGCTTTGTCCAAAATGAATCCTTCCAGATTAATCCATTGATCCTGATGCCAGATTTCTACCCAGCTATGAATGATGCTAGTTGGTGCAAGCACATAGGCGATCCCACTGATCGCCCCTTTTTGCAAAGCCTTATTGATCGTAAAGCCATGAAAGCGACACGGTATCTCGCACTTGCGAAATAGGGCCATAATTAAAGTCCCTTTGGTGTTGCATTGTCCAATGCCGTCGGCCAGAACCCGTGAAGCCGGTAAATCATCGGCTTCGTTGTAGCCAAACGCGATCTCGTTTTGCACGAAAGCATAAATTTCCGCGATGCGCTGTTCCATCGGGAGAGACAGCCAGCCTCTGCTTGTGACGAGTTGAATGATGCAAGGGTGATTAAAATCTAATAAGGTGGTCGGACCTAGAGAACGTTCCATTGTAGTTTCGCCTAAGTGGTAGTTAATCGTAGCTCTAGTATGGCGATACCCTTTCATTGAGTCTTGAACGAAACTGCTGAATCTACTTTCGGCGTATCAGATGTGGTAACAAGCTATGCGGAGTCACACCAAACATGGCAAGGAAAGTTCGGGAGAAATGCGCCTGATCAGAAAAACCGGCAGCATGTGCGGCATTGATTGCGTTGCTGCCATCCAAAATTGCTTCCAGTGCGACGATTAGACGCAGCCATTTTCGATAACTACGCAAAGGCATGCCTGTTTGTTCACGAAACCAGTGTGAGAAGCGTGATTCTGACAAAGCGATTTGTTGTGCGAGCTTACTGAGCTTGGCAGAGTCGGCGCTGGTCTCTTGTCGAATACTTCTCAGGATAATGGGTAGTCGCGGATCTGACTTCGATGCCTTATGGTGATGCTTGAAAAAGTCTTGGCAATGTTGATGAAAGTTTTTGCCGGAGTTTTCTAAAGCAAGCAGGCCTCTGAAAAAGTCCGCGATCTTTTGCGGTAAAGCTTGAACTGCACGCGGTTCTTCCAGATGGTCACACAAGGCCTTTGCCAGCGTGGTGGTGGGATCAAAAAATAAGGAGAGATGGCGCGGAGCGATCAAGCGATGTTCTACACCAGCAGGGACAAAAATCGCATCGCTTTGAAAGCTCAATCCAGCGCTGAATAAAGTATAAGGCTGGTCTAAGCGAACGATGCATTGATGCACCCAGTGTGCGTGTGCTTGATTGTCGCCGGTTTGTCCGATGAAGAAAGCAAAGCCCACATCGATGCCGACTTCGCCAAACCATAATCTTGAATTCGATAGTTGACTAGTTTGTCTAGGCATGAAAGTGGATTACTTAAAGAACAGGTAAATCAGCGCTCGCATGTTGACGCAGTTTGCGTTTCGCATGTTCATATTCAGGGTAGATAGATTCCACGGTTGCCCAGAATTTAGCGCTGTGATTCATTTCACGCAGATGCGATAGTTCGTGCGCAACCACGTAGTCAATTATGTCAAGAGAGAAATGAATGAGTCGCCAGTTTAAACGTATCTTTCCTTGCGATGTGCAAGAACCCCAACGCGTCCCTGCTGATGATAAACTCATGGAGTGATAGCTGACACCTAAGCGCTGCGCAAACACGGGCATGCGTTGACTGAATACGCATTTCGCTTCTTGTTGCAGCCAATGTTTTACTCGGTCTTTTAGTTGTTGTTCCTGAAAATCAGGTGGTAGAGTTATGTGTAAGATGTCTTGCTGGTCGTCGTGCTTAATCGAAACGCGAGCTTGATGTGTGATACGTAATGTCAGTTGTTTTCCAAGAAAGGGCAAACGTGCGCCGTCCTCCCACCGCATGGTCGCCTGTATGCGCTTGTTCGTCAGTTCGCGTTTCTCACGTAGTTTACTGACTATCCAATGCTGTTTTTCATTAATCGCTTGTTCAATATTCGCTAAAGTGACCCAGCGTGGCGCGGTGATGCGCAAGCCTTCATCGGCTATTAGAAAGCCTATGCTGCGACGTTTCGAGCGGCGTAATTCGTATTCGAGCACTTGATCTTGAATCAGGATTTGACGCTTGCGCGTCTGCGTGGTGCTGTCAGTGCCGTTCTCAGTGCGCTTATCAGGGGAACTGGGTGCTGCAGGACGATTTTCAACAATCACTTCATTGCTGCCAAAAAGATCGTTAAAGAAATCTAATTGTAGTGCACGTTGCAGACCTTGGATCAATGACGGCTTGGCAGGTTTTACAGGTTTTGCAACGGGCATAGTACTCTCTCAAATCGGTGAAACTGTCGGGCACCGAATCTTGAATGACCAATGAGATGAGGCGCACATCAAGAGTTTAGCACGGCTTCGATTTGGCGATTTATTTGTACACTTGTGGTGAGATGACACGCATTTCGGCTTCTATCCACTCTTCGACTTTAGCCATTAATTCCGTCGCATTCATGTCACCGGGCGCAATCGGTTTGCCCACGGAAACGGTGATCAGACCAGGCCGTTTAATGAACGAGTTTTTAGGCCAGCATTCGCCTGAATTTAAGGCGATAGGAATGACGGGGGTGTTTGTTTCAATGGCGAGGCGAGTGCCGCCACCTTTGTAATTTCCCTTTTTGCCGACCGGAATACGAGTGCCTTCTGGGAACATGATGACCCACTGCCCATCGGCTAAACGTTTGCGACCTATAGTCACGACTTGGGCAAAAGCGTCCTTACCCTTGCTGCGATCAATTGGGATCATCTTCATTAGAGAAATTGCCCAACCAAAAAAAGGGATATAGGTAATCGATTTTTTAAAGACAAATACCAAAGGACGTGGCGTCGACATTAAAAGAAAAATAGTTTCCCAAGCCGATTGATGTTTGGACAAAACAATGACAGGACCGTCTGGGAAATTCTCATAGCCACGGGTCTCGTAACGAATGCCGCAGATAACTTTTGCAGCCCAAATGATGAACACGTTCCAGCGTGCGGTCGCCCAGTAGCGTTGGTTATAAGGCAGTGGCGCAAACAGGAAGCAGATTGGTGCCCAGATTACGGTTGCAATGATCATCACCAAAGTGAAGACGAATGAGCGGATGAAACAAAAAGCTGAATACATTGTATTTCCTAAATTAATGCTTGTTGCGATGGCTATTGTCGTAAATTTTATAGCAAAATAAATTTACAAACTTGCTTTTGTTCTCTACTTGTTGGCTTATTTATTTGCTTATATAGTGGTTTCGCTATGGGTGCTTAGCAAACTCTCGACCAAGCTTGCCAGATCGGGATGCACTTGCGTGCCAGGAGGCAGACCGCCTTTTGTTAGCGTGGCTTGCCCTTTACCGGTGAGTACCAAATTAGGTATGCAACCGAGCATGAATCCTGATTGCAAATCACGTAGTGAATCGCCAACGCAGTGCACGCCTTTTAGGGACAAATTGTAGCGAGTTGAAATTTCCTGCAGCATACCGGGCTTAGGTTTGCGGCAATCACAATTATCGTCGGCGCTATGCGGGCAAAAAAACACCGCATCAATTAAGCCACCGACTTGCTCTACACTTGCATGCATCTTTTGATGTATCGCATTTAAGGTCTCCATCGAAAATAACTTGCGCGCAACACCTGATTGGTTGGTTGCCACTACCACTGTGTACCCAGCTTGATTCAAACGCGCTATGGCCTGCACCGAGCCGGGAATCGCTTGCCATTCATCAGTTGATTTGATGAAAGCATCGGAGTCATGATTAATCACGCCATCGCGGTCGAGGATGATGAGTTTGGTGGTGGGTGTCATTATTTCCTAGTCCAACAAGGTGTCCATAAAATCTTGCAGCTGTCGTGGTGTCGTGATTGCAAGAAGAAGCGCGAGTAAGCTAAATGAAGTTAAGAGTAAGCTCACGATTCCTACCCCTTCGATGATGAAACTGATCGCTGATGCGAGAGCGAGTAGGATAAATATCGTACTCATTGCCAATCTTGCTTTGCGATCGTTTTTTGTCATTCTCTGCTTTGAATAATTTTACGACAAGTTTAGGTTTTCAACTCCCTTCTCCCGCAAGCGGGAGAAGGGACGGGGAAGAGGGTAGTTCAGACTTGTAAATGCTAAACGTGATGCTCCAGACATTCAGTTTTATGATGTAGATTCAAAAAAATATCTTTATCGCTTCTGAGTTACCCTCACCCTAACCCTCTCCCGCTTGCGGGAGAGGGGATATCAAGCTTGTTTATGCCGCCAACTTAGAAATGTCCGCTACCTGATTCAACATGCCATGCAAAGACGCCAGTAAGGCCAATCGGTTGTTGCGCAGCGCTAGGTCTTCCGCATTCACCATTACATCATTAAAGAAACTATCTACGCCTTCACGCAAAGCCGCCAAGGTTTTTAATGCACTGGTGAAGTCACCTGCAGCATAGGCCGCATCGACGTCGGGTTTGACATCACTCATGGCTTTATACAAAGCTTGTTCTGCAGCTTCTTGCAACAGTGCAGGATTGATGGCGCTCGGCGCACCTTCGGCTTTTTTCAGAATATTGGTGATACGTTTGTTCGCAGCCGCCAAGGATGCAGATTCTGGTAATGCGGCAAAGCTCTGTACCGCTTGCAGACGTTCAACGATGTTATCCAAAGTATCAGGATTTTGTGCTACCACCGCTTCGACTTCGTTCTGAGAGAAGCCGCGTTCACGTAATTGTCCACGCAGGCGGTCGTAGAGGAAAGTCAGTACATCAGCGCTTGGGTCTTTGAAATTCGTATTGCCCGCGAATAGGTTTGTCGCTGCAGCGATCAGTGCTTGCAAAGAAATTGCCAGACGTTTTTCCACCAACATGCGCAAAATGCCGAGCGCATGACGACGTAAAGCGAAAGGATCTTTATCGCCAGTTGGTTGTAAACCTATGCCCCAGATGCCAACTAAAGTTTCTAACTTGTCGGCTAATGCTACGGCTGTACCAGTCGCGGTCGCTGGCAGAGTATCGCCGGCAAAACGAGGCTGGTAATGTTCTGAGGCCGCTGCTGCAACATCAGCATGTTCGCCATCGTGCTTGGCATAGTAAGTGCCCATGATACCTTGCAGCTCAGGGAATTCGCCAACCATGTCAGTCAGCAAATCCGCTTTCGCTAATAAAGCACCGCGCTCTGCCAAGGCAACATCAGCACCTAGTAATTGAGCGACATGACCTGCTAGTGTTTTGACTCGTTGTGTACGTTCTGCCTGGCTACCTAGTTTATTGTGATAGACCACGTTGGCTAACTGTGGCAAACGATCTGCCAAAGTTTTTTTCTTGTCTTGTTCAAAGAAAAATTTTGCATCAGACAAACGAGGGCGTACGACGCGCTCATTGCCTTGGATGATGTGTTCTGGTGTATCAGTCGCTAAGTTAGAGACGATCAAAAAGCGTGAGCGCAATTTACCAGCAGCGTCGGTGACGGCAAAATATTTCTGATTGGTCTGCATGGTCAGAATCAGACACTCTTGCGGCACTGCCAAAAATTCTTCTTCGAAATGACACTCGTAGACGACGGGCCATTCTACCAAAGCGGCTACTTCATCCAGCAAGGATTCAGGCATCAGAACTTGATCGCCATTGGCTTTCGCTTGTAATGCGGCACGAATTTTTTCTTTACGTTCGCTGACGTTAGCAATCACTTTGCCTTGCTCAGCTAAGTCTTGGCTATAGTTGTCAGCGTGAGCAATGGAAACTTCGCCAGCGGATAAGAAACGATGGCCGAGTGTGATACGACCAGCAGTTAAGCCCAGTGCCGCTAAAGGTAAAACATTCGCGCCATGCAAGGCGATGATGCTATGTACCGGACGCACAAAATGCACGGTTTCCCCATCAGGACGCTGGTAGCTCATGACTTTAGGAATCGGTAATTTGCTAATCGATTCTTCGAGTGCTAATTGCAAGCTGTCAAGCAAGGCCGTGCCAGGTGCGGTGTAGCTGTAGAAAAAACTTTCAGCTTTGCCATCTACTGCGCGTTCCAGATCTGCTACTTGCAAATTGGGGAAGCCGAGTGCAGCAAGTTTTTTTGCCAATGGTGGTGTGGCATTACCGCTTGCATCTAAAGCGACCGATACCGGCAATACTTTTTCGCGCATTTGTTTGTCGGGAGAAGTCGCTCGCACTTTCGTAATGCTGACCGCCAATCGACGCGGTGAGGCAAAGCTGGTAGCGACAGAATCCGCCTCCAAAAAGTCACGTGACTTTAAGCCGTTGATGATGCCAGCGGCGAAGGCTTCACCGAGTTTGGCGAGTGCTTTTGGTGGTAGTTCTTCTGTAAATAATTCTAGTAAAAGTGTTTGATTCATTTCGATCTCGATTCTGTTCTTTTATTCTGGCTTAAACGGCTTCTGCTGCAGCGATTGCAGGCTTATGCTTGTCATCCGCGGCGCACATCGGGAAGCCGAGTTTTTCGCGGGAAGCATAGTAAGCAGCGGCGACAGCGCGCGATAAATTACGAATGCGACCGATATAGGCCGCACGTTCCGTCACAGAGATCGCACCACGCGCATCGAGCAAGTTGAAGGTGTGCGCAGCTTTTAGAATCATTTCGTAAGCAGGTAGAGCTAAAGATTTTTCTTCGACGTTTTCTGTAATTTCCAATAAACGCTTCGCTTCGGATTCGTAGTTGGTGAACAAAGAAAACAAGAAATCGGTATTCGAATATTCAAAGTTGAAAGTCGATTGCTCAACTTCGTTTTGATGGAACACATCGCCGTAAGATAAACGAACGGTTTTGCCGTTTTCTTCGCGCTCAGTCCAAACCAGATCGTAGACGTTTTCAACGCCTTGCAAATACATCGCCAGACGTTCGATACCGTAGGTGATTTCACCGAGGATAGGTTTGCAATCGAGACCGCCGACTTGTTGGAAATAAGTGAA
The DNA here is from genome assembly GCF_049340325.1 of Undibacterium sp. Di24W. Lineage (NCBI taxonomy): Bacteria > Pseudomonadati > Pseudomonadota > Betaproteobacteria > Burkholderiales > Oxalobacteraceae > Undibacterium > Undibacterium sp. Di24W. The sequence goes on along the minus strand of NZ_JBMPOP010000001.1, from coordinate 805,796 downwards.
CTGAGTCACTTCCATGCCGTTCAACCAGACTTCCCAGCCCAGACCCCATGCGCCAAGTGTTGGATTTTCCCAATCGTCTTCGACGAAGCGGATATCATTTTGTTGCAGATCCAAGCCCAAGGCTTTTAAAGAGCCGAGGTAGAGATCCAAAATATTTTCTGGTGCTGGTTTCAATACGACTTGATATTGATAATAGTGCTGTAAACGATTCGGATTTTCACCATAGCGGCCATCTTTTGGACGGCGTGACGGTTGTACATAGGCCGCGCGCCAAGGCTCTGGTCCAATTGCACGTAAAAAAGTACCTGTGTGCGAAGTGCCCGCACCCACTTCCATATCAATCGGTTGTAACAGGGCGCAACCTTGTTTGTCCCAATAGTCTTGCAATGTCAAAATAATTTGTTGAAAAGTGAGCATAGCTCTTCTGCCTTTTTTGCTGGATTTTAGATTAGGTGCTAACTTAAGTTCGCTCGATCAATTTAGAAAATTGCTCTTAGGAACTAAGGATTTTATAAACCTTAGATTTTAACCTTTTTTTGGGGGGCTTCGACCGCTTTAGCTTTGCTTTTCACTCTAAATTGATGGTTTTTGTGGGTTTCGCCTTATTCCAAACAGAAGGCGCTAAATTTTCAATCACTTCCTCTATACTTTCGAGCAAATTTGTCTGCCTGAGGTTTGTGTTTGGCAGTAACACTGCAGGCTTTAATTTCATTTCTTGTATAAAATTTTTAGTGAGACTTCTTATGTTATCGCCACGTGATTTTCTTGGGAAAACGACAGTGCTCATGTTGATGAGTGTGATATGTGCGGGTTTCACCGCTGCGCAGGAGCCAGTTTTGGAGGTCAAGAATGGCGATCAGATACAAAGCTGGACTCGTTCTGCGCTGTTAGCGCAAGCTAAGGAAGTTCAGATATCAAAGGATTCTGCGTATCAACGCAGCATGACCTATCGTGCGGTATCCGTCGCACAGCTATTGCCGCAAGCGGACAAGTATCAGTCCGTGCAATTCGTCGCCTCCGATGGCTTTGTTGCTAATATCGCAGGCAAGGATCTTGCCGGTAAAGGTCAGCCTTATTTGGCAATTGAGCCTGAGAATCAAAGTTGGCCAGCGCTTAATCCAGATAATCCGGCAAAAACTGCCAGCGCGGGGCCGTTTTATCTGGTCTGGCTAGCGCCCGAAGCGGGCAATATCAGTAATGAACAATGGCCTTACCAGGTCGCAAAAATCAGTGTCGAGGCGCCTTTGCCTCAACGCTACCCGCAGATAATCCCTGTTGCAGCCGTGGGCGGAAATACTCAACAGGCCTTGCGTGGCATGCATATTTACATCAAAAATTGTGCTGTTTGCCATACAATAAATGGCGGCGGCGATGCGGCTATAGGTCCTGATTTGAACCTGCCATTTAGTCCTACTGAGTATTTTCAGGAAAAGTTTTTACGACAATTGATACGCCAGCCTGCCTCAGTGCGTAGCTGGAAGCAATCGCTGATGCCTGGTTTTGATGAAAAGACTATTTCTGCTGCGGACTTGGATGACCTCATCGTCTATTTGAAGAAAATGAAGCAAACACGTAAGTCTTCTGGCGGCGTAAAAGCAAGCAAACAATAAATCCGGTAGGAACTGACGCTCTAAACCCCTTTTTTTGCATTCTGTCGCAATCCGCTGGTGAGCTTGAATCGACTTGCTTACACTGCAGCCATCAGAGAAGCACATCTTGTTGAAACAAAGTTAAACACGCACTTAAACTCAAACTTAAGCTCACAAAGGGGAACAAAATGAAAACGAATACACGAAATATCTTTATTGCGATCGCCATTATCTTCAGCCTGTTATTGATCAGCTTTTTTTCTATGGATCCTTCACATATCGTGATCGATGGTGAAGAGATTGGTGATATCGGTGGCTTTACTGGTTTTGTGCTGGCATGCCTGATCGGTTTTGTGGCCCTATTCTTCGCCTTGAGCGTCACTGGCTTAGTGTTGGCGATGGTTGCTGTGGTGCTGGTCGTAGTTTTAGGCGCGGTCTTGGGTTCATTCGCGATCGCTTTGTTGCCGCTCATGATTCCATTCTTAATTTTGTACGGTTTGTTTGCCCTGTTCTCACGCAAAAAAACAGCCTAAGTCAGCAGTAAGAATTTATAAATTTACTATTGCTGTATTAAATCGGAGACTATCATGAACAAACAAACAATACGTCGCAGCTTGCTCGCCACTGCCTTAGTTCTTACTGCGCTACCAGCGTGTGCTGATTGGGGAAACTGGTTTGGAAAAAGCGTAGAAGGTTCTGGCAAAATCCAGAAACAAGATCGTGCTGCGAAGGATTTCCGTGCAGTGCAGGTCTCTGTCTCAGGCAAGGTAGAATTGAAGCAAGGCACGCAAGAGGGTGTTTGGATAGAAACTGACGACAATATTCAAGCGATGCTGGAAGTCGTGGTTGAAGGTAATACCTTGAAAATACGCTCCAAAGAAAAAAATGTTTATCCTAAAACACGCACTTTAAATATTGTGGTCAATTTTAAGAACATCGACGATATCGCCTTAGAAGGTTCTGGCAGCCTGAAAAGTGATAAATTACAAAGTACGGATTTGAAATTGCGGATTGGTGGCTCTGGCGATCTGGAGATTGCTGATTTAAAAGCAGATACTTTGAAAGTTACTATAGGCGGTAGCGGCAGCTTTACTGCACGTGGTACCGTACCTCAAGTATCTGGTGCTATCGGTGGCTCTGGTGAACTCGATATGGCAAAACTGGCGGCAAAAGATGTGCGTATCAGTATCGGTGGTTCTGGCACAGCAAGTACCTGGGTCACTGAGAATTTAAATGTCAGTATCGGTGGTTCTGGTAATGTGAATTACTATGGTGACCCGCGCGTCACCAAGTCGATTGGTGGTTCTGGTAGTGTCAATCGTAAGGGCAGTGCTCCATAAGTTTTAACAATTAGTGAATAATCAAGGCGGCCAACGGGTCGCCTTTTTTTATGTTCATCCTGATTTAGGTATCCTTCACAGAAACGACCGATTAATTTACCTCGTTGCGCTTTCTGCAATGCCTCACTATCATGGCGGCTATGCACCTACTTTTCCCAAATTCACGACACGCTTCATTGCACGCAATTATTCTCCCATTAAGTGAAACGGAATCGTCATGAATTTGCTGGATAATTTTTGGCATGCCCTTCGACTCTTGCTCACGGCAGATGCTGATTTGTGGCAAATCATTGGCTTGTCGCTGCGAACCGCCATGCTCGCTTTAATGATCGCGACACCAATTGCACTATTTTGTGGTTACCAATTGGCGACTTATCGTTTTTACGGCCGTCGTTTTGTCATTTGGCTGATTCAGGCCAGCCTATCTTTTCCTACTGTATTGATCGGACTTTTGCTCTATCTGCTATTGTCACGCCAGGGTTATCTTGGCACTTGGCATTGGTTATTCAGTAGTAAGGCGCTGGTATTTGGACAAGCTTTGATCGCGTTGCCAATTTTGATTGCATTCATTTTTACCGCGGTGCAGGCTTGCGATCAACGCATAGCAGAAACTGCCATTAGCTTGGGTGCTTCTCCTTGGCAAGTTATGTGGACGGTATTACGCGAAGCGCGTTTTGCGGTGATTGCGGCGGTGATTCATGCTTTTGGCCGTGTCATTTCGGAAGTGGGGTGCGCCATGATGGTTGGTGGCAATATCGCCGGTGAAACGCGTACTATGACGACAGCGATCGCCTTGGAAACCAGCAAGGGTGAATTCGCACAAGGCATTGCTTTAGGGCTAGTCTTGCTCGTGACCGCCTTAGTGATGAACGCGATTTTATTGGTTCTGCAAGGCGATGCAGGGCAATCTGGGCGGGCCCTATGAAATCAGAATCCTTGGTTTTAACGCCTTTATTGACGATTGATATACTAAGTAAATCGTTCGGCGATAGGCCATTGTTGGCGATAGAAAATTTCCAATTACAGCAATCCAGCGCTTACGTTTTGACTGGCATGAATGGCGTGGGAAAAACAGTGCTTTTGCGTATTTTGGCTGGCTTGGAAAAAGCAGACATTTTGGCGTGGCATTTTATGGGACAGCCTCAAGTGACCCGAGCTTATCCTGCTGTCATGCGAGAAGCCATTGTGTATGTGCATCAGCATCCCATTATGTTAAACATGAGTGTTGCCCAAAATGTTTCTTATGGATTGCGGGTGCGACGTTATGCTAAAGCAGAGGTCGCCGAGCGCACTGAACAGGCTTTGTTATGGGCTGGGCTGTGGGACTTGCGAAATCGTATGCCGCAGGGACTTTCGGGTGGTGAGAAACAGAAAATCGCGCTGGCGCGCGCCAAGATCTTGCAGCCGAAATTATTGCTGTTGGATGAACCCAGTGCCAATTTGGACGGCCAGGCGAGAGAGCAGATTATCGCCTTGATACCGACACTAGTGGCGGCAGAGACGAGTGTAGTGATGGCTTGCCATGACAGAGATTTGATTAACTTACCATCGGTACATCATGTGAAATTGCGCGATGGTCGCATAGAAGAACGAACCGCAAACATAAGTAGGAGGAACTCATGACATCATTGAAAATTAGTACCCGATTCATACGTAGTGCTGGGCTCAGTTTATTGACTAGCGTATTGTTTTTAAGTTTGACTGCAGGTGCGCAAGAAACCATCAAGATGTCGACGACGACTAGCACTGAAAATTCAGGTTTGTTGAAAGTCCTGTTACCTGCTTTTGAAGCCGATACGAAAATCAAAGTACAAGTGATCGCCGTGGGTACTGGCAAGGCCTTGGAGTTAGCAAAGAATGGTGATGTGGATGTGGCCTTGGTACACGCGCGTGAGGCAGAGGATCAGTTCGTCGCAGTCGGACATGGCGTGCAGCGACGTGATGTGATGTTCAATGATTTTGTGATTGTCGGACCGGAAAATGATCCTGCTGGCGTCAAAAAAGAGAAAGATTTGGTCGCCGCACTAAAACGTATAGTAGATAGTAAGGTTCGTTTCATTTCACGAGGCGACAATTCAGGCACCGATGTGATGGAGCAAAAATATTGGAAGCAACTAGGTGACAAACCAAAAGCCGCTGCCTATGTGTCAGCCGGCTTAGGCATGGGTGAAGTATTGACGATGGCGGCAGAAATGCAAGCCTACACGCTCAGTGATCGCGCTACCTACGCCGCCTATAAAGCCAAAACAGGCTTGCAAATAGTATTGGAAGGCGATAAGCGCATGCTGAATCCTTACGGCATTATTGCAGTCAATCCTGCCAAGTTTCCAGAAGTACATTACGCCGCAGCCATGAAATTAATCGAGTGGATAAGCTCCGAACCAGGTAAGAAAAAAATCGCTGCGTTTAAGGTAAATGGTGAACAAGTGTTCTTTCCGTATTAAGGCCTGTTTTAAGGCCTGTTAACATTGAAATCGAGCGAAAGCTTGAAGCCTGAGATTGATTGGAAAACATGAACGATGATTTGGACGTGAGTCAGGATTTGCCCGCATATCCCGGCATCGATATGGAGAAAATATGCCTAGTCCAAACGACTAGTCAATTGGCATTTGCCGAAGAGCAGTTATTGCAGGCGAGGGTACTTGGTTTTGATACGGAGTCCAAACCTATTTTTAAAATTGGACAAAGCTCGGATGGGCCGCATTTGATTCAATTAGCGACGACCGAATATGCATTTTTGTTTCCCATTTTGAATGGTGCGCAAGTGGAATTTGCTACACCGGTATTGAAAGCCGCCTTAGAGTCGAAAACTATTTTGAAAGTTGGCTTTGGTTTGGGTGATGACAATCAGAGACTGCTGCATAAACTAGGTGTGAAGATTGCTCATGTTCTGGATTTGTCGCGGGCGCTTAGTGATAATCGCAAAAAGCAAATGGGCGCCAAACGTGCGGTGGAAAAATATTTTGGGCAGGTTTTACAAAAATCAAAACGCGTATCCACTTCTAATTGGGCAGCGGAAAGCCTAAATGAGCGCCAGCTCAAATATGCAGCTGATGATGCGCAATCCGCTCTCCTGGTGTATCAGGCTTCACCTTTGGCAGGTAAAGAGAAGTCCTAACATGAACATGTCCTACGTGAGCTTCATTATCTATTGAGATCGATTTTAGTGAATCGTGGAACTAGATATCAAAAATTGGGTCTGAGCAAATTACGCATCAGATTCACCTTGGGCTGTATTGCTCATTAAATAAAAGGAATTCTATGCAAAATGCTAAACAATTGATCCAGCGCAGTATGAATCGAGCACTAGCTCCTGTGATCGGCTTGGGCTTGGCTATTTCACTTGTTCTGATTAGTGGTGCGGCGCATGCTGATGGTTTAAGCGATTTGAAAGCGGCATTAGCGCGGCTGCAAGGGCAGACTCCTCTTAAAGCCGTGGTCGAGGCAAGAACCTGGAATCGGCAGGGCGAGGGTAAAGAGTTGGAAGAAACACACGGTGCCGCCAGTGTGTCGGTAGAAGATAGTGGGCGTGGCTTGCATGTCTTGTACAGCAAAGAAATGCTGGCAAAGTTGGAAGCAGAAGAACGGTCAAAGGAAAAAGATAGCAAGGCCAAGACGCCGACTCTATCTGCTTTAAATGAAGTGAATTCGTCTGCGCTTAGACCTATGATTTCTGCTACTGGTAGCTTGACGCGTAGCATCGAAAAAGCCACGTATAAAAGCGAGAAGCTAGACAGCTTCAATGGCAAACCGGCACGATTGTTGAATTTTGAATTGTCGATTGATAAGTTGTCAGAAAAAGATCGTAAGTATATGAAGAAGTTTGATGGCAATCTAGATATCTGGATCGCTGCTGATGGCACACCACTGGCTAGCCGTCAGACACAAGCCATATCAGGGCGCGCTTTCATCGTGATTAGTTTTGAAATGAAAAATGAAGAAGAGTGGGTCTATAGCACTTTGGGCGATCGTTTGATCGCGCTAAAAAAAGAGAGTAAGAATAGCGGTTCCGGTATGGGTGAAAAAGGTGAAGGTAAGGTCACAAAGACCTTGCAGGTTCAAGCCCTATAAGACTAAATAAGACAAAAAATAAAGGAAGCAAGATGAAGCGTACTATGCAAAATTCAGTGCAAGTTGCAGGAAACTTTTTAAACTCAAATTGGGTGTTGCGTCCAGCGACTGCCTTGGTGTTGGTGCTAGGCTTGCATGCTGTCAGTGTGCCGCAAAGTGCCTTGGCACAGAATGCCAACGATAAAGCGGTGACTAGCTCGAATGCGACTCAAGCAAGCAAAAAATTAATTACGCATGATGTATATGCGAACTGGCGCAGCATACAAAATAGCATCTTGAGCCGCGATGGCCAGTGGGCTGCTTATGCGTTGGTAGGTCAAGAATCGGATGGCGAAATTGTTGTTAAGAACTTGCGCGATGGCCGCGAGTGGCGTGCGCCGCGTGGTAATGCACCGGTGTTTAGTTTCGATGGTAAGTATTTAGCCTTTGCTGTTGCACCGACTCGTGCTGATTTAGAAAAGGCGAAGAAAGCGAAAACCAAGGCAGAAGATGCGCCAAAACCGGGCGTGGGCGTGATTGATCTGGCGAGCGGTAAAGTGGAAAGCATAGAACGCGTCAAACGTTTTAGCTTTGCAGAAGAAGGATCGAGTCTTTTGGCAGTGCTATTGGAGCCGCCAAAAGAGGTGAAAAAAGAGGTTAAGAAAGACGAAGCACCAAAAACTGACGCTATCACAGAAGATGGAATCGCTACGTCATTTGATGCCAACGACGAAGATCAGCAAGTTGCGCCTGGTGCATTAGCAGCGGCTGCAAAAAAGAAAGAGCCTGGCACTGAACTGATCGTTTGGGACTTGGCAAAAAATAAAAAGACTTCGATCAAAGAAGTAGCTGATTTAAGCTGGAATAAATCAGGAAGTTTGTTGGCGTATGCGGTTTCTGTGAAAGAAGTCGCAAAGGATGCAACTAAGGACGCAACTAAGGACGCCGTCAAAGAACCAATAAAAGCTGATCAAAAGGAAGTGGCGCAAGAGCAAGTGAAGGAGCAAGCAAAAGAAGCTAAACCAAATGCTAAATTAATCGCTGCGGCTGCGGCGCCAAGTGCGACAGAGGGTGTGTATTTGTGGTCCGCTGAAACAAGTGAATCCAAAGCAATCTTGCAAGGTGCAGGTAGCTACAAACATTTGCGCTTCGACGAGGACGGTAAACAATTTGCGATGCTCAGTAATCGCGATGAAGTCGCAAAGAAAAAAGACGCAGCTAAGGATGCCAATAACGAGACCAATGTTTATAGTCTGTTCTTTTGGCGTGCAGGCGATGATTATGCACGCTTGTTAGTCAACGCAGACTCTAATGGTATGGCGAAAGGCTGGACGCCTAGCGAACATGCGGACTTAAGCTTCAGTAAAGATGGCCAACGCTTGTTTTTGAGTACGGCCGAATTGCCTAAACCTGCTGTGAAAAATGCGCCAGAGCCGATGAAGGTAGATCTTTGGCATTGGAAAGATCCAGAGCTGCAGTCAGTGCAGAAAGTCAATCTAGAACGTGATAAACAAAAATCCTATCGCGCGGTTGTTCACCTAGCGGATGCTAAATTTGTTCAATTAGCCAATAAACTCATCCCACAAGTGATGGTCAATGACAACGCTCAATTTGCGATGGGTATTAGTACTTTACCGTATCGTCATTTGATGTCATGGGATAGTTTGTACTACGACGCCTACGCCGTCGATTTACAAAATGGTCAGGCTAAGATGTTGATCGAAAAGACGCGCTTTATGCCGCAATTTTCGCCTGCGGGTAAATACATCATTAACTTTGATGCGGACAAGAGTGTGTGGTGGTCTTACGCAACGGCTGATGGTAAGAAAACCAATTTAACTGGACACATCAAAACTCATTTTGAAGATCAACAACGTGATACACCGGAACCCAAAAATGCGTTTGGTGTGGCAGGCTGGTCAGCCGATGATGCGAATGTGGTCTTGTATGATCAATTCGATTTGTGGGAAGTCAATTTGCAAAGCAAAGCTACTCGTAATTTGACTGCAGGTTTTGGACGTAAGAACCTATTGGAATTGCGTTACGTGCATTTAGGCGATAGCCGATACTCACCGCAAACAAAAGCACTGCCAAGCGACAAACCGTGGATACTTTCGGCGACTCACGACATCAATCAATCGACTGGTTATTACAGCTTGAATCCACAAGTGCAAACACCGGTCGAGCCCAAGCGTCTGGTACATGCCGATAAATTGATTTCCGGATTGGTTAAGGCGAAAGATAGCGACACGACCTTATTCACGCAGCAGACTTTTACAGAGTTCCCTGATTTGTGGAGCGCGGATTTGAGTTTTGCCAATGCCAAGAAAATCAGTTATGCCAATCCTCAGCAAGCCCAATACAACTGGGGTACGCAAGAGATGATTGAGTATACCAATGGCGATGGTAAAAAAATGAAAGCTCTGGTTGCAAAACCAGAAAATTTTGATCCTAAGAAAAAGTATCCGATGATGGTCTACATCTACGAAAAGATGACTGACAATATGCATCGTTTCGTATCTCCATCGCCCGCGCAAAATATTAACGTCACTCGTTACGTCAGTAATGGTTATATCGTCTTGCGCCCAGATATCGTGTACAAAACAGGCTATCCAGGCAAGAGTGCGTTAAATGCGGTAGTGCCTGCAGTGCAGCAGGTGATTTCAAATGGTTATGTCGATGCAAAACGAGTCGGTATTCAGGGGCATAGCTGGGGCGCTTACCAGATCAACTACATCATCACGCGTACTAATATGTTCCGTGCTGCGGAAGCGGGCGCGTCAATGGCAAACATGGTTAGCGGCTATGGTGGTATTCGGTGGGGCGCGGGTGTCAGTCGTGCTTTCCAATATGAACATGGTCAAAGCCGTATGGGCGGTACACCGTGGAATAGTACGGCAAAATATGTAGAGAACTCTCCGATATTTGCCATCGATAAAGTGCAGACTCCGTTCTTAACTGTGCATAACGATGACGATGATGCGGTACCTTGGTATCAGGCGATTGAGTTCTTCTCCGCTTTACGTCGTTTAAATAAAGAAGCTTACTGGTTTAACTACAACGGCGAAAAACACGGTCTTCGTGATCGCGATAATATCAAGCATTTCACCGTCCATATGAGCGAGTTTTTTGACCATTATTTGTTGAATAAACCGCGTCCAGAATGGATGGAAAAACCGATTCCTTATCTGGAGCGTGGTCAGCGTGATGTGATGGGACAGTTTGTGCCTGCCAAAGTGACAGAAGACAAGAAGTGATCTTTATTTGATTTTTTGAGTGATGAGTAAAAAAGCTCGCAAGTTTGCACTTGCGAGCTTTTTTTCTTTCAACATAAAGAGCAGTTTTTCCTCTCAGATTTTTAGAGACGAATTAGCTTCGTAATATCTTTAAAGGGGCAGCCAGTAATTCATCACCACTATGCGCGAAATACCACATGATTGCAATCAATGCTGCGGCAGTAAAGACGTACCAAACACTGGAAAAAATTTGTCCATAGCGATCGAGTGGCAGTAAGTGGCTTTGATGACGCATACGCCATTCGAACACAATTTCCATACTGCCTATCAGTAGGAAGAATGCCATGAAACTCAAACCCATCGCGTAACAACCGAGAATGCCTAGAACGGAACCCGTGACCATGGCGAATAAGCCAAATTTACCATTGGCTGAGAAACCAATACTCTTCAAAATATGCCCGCCGTCGAGAGGTAAGATAGGCAATAAGTTAATCAGATTAAGTAGCGCATTAAAATTGGCGAGGCCGGCGAAGAAAATATTTCCTGTGACCCAGTACAGCACCAATAAAATTAAAGACAAGAAAAGGCCGAAAGTGGGGCCCATAATTGAAATCACGACATCCTGCCAGCGTGTATTAATCTTGTCGTCACTCAGTGCCAAACCTCCCAAAAAAGGAATCAGGTAAATACCCTTGGTTTTTAAGCCAAAGTACTTCATAGCGCGGATGTGCCCATACTCGTGGATCACCAGACAAGCGATCAGTGCCGCAGCAAATTTAAATGAAAATAGCCATGAATAGGTTGCGAGCGTGGCGGTGGCCAAAATAACTTTGATAGCCTTTGCACTTTTGAGTAATTTGAAGGCCAGCGACGCCAAGCCGATTAGGCTAGGTTTTTCATTGTTACTTACCGCAACTTCGGGTACCTGGCGCTCTATATCTTTGGTATTACGTTGACCTTGCGTGACTTCTTCATTATTGATCAATAAGCGGTATTGAATCAAAAATGGTTGCCATTGCAATTGGGTCTCGAGGCGGATGGTGAAAAGTTGTACCGGCTCAATCACCGATCCCAAACTAGTCTCTGCGTTTGTGCCTGAAGTCGTAATGCCTTGATCCGCGGATTGCGTGTTGGCGGGCACTGGACTAAATTTCAGTTCGAATTCATGCGTGTGGGCACCTTCATTGTCCGCACTGGCGTTTTTTTGTGATACCAGATTATTGTCCCAGAAAAGTTGCTGCCAACCCGCAAGTGAGCCTTCTAAACGTAGTGCTTTGCCTAGGCAATCGATGTTAAGTAGTTCCAATGTCGTTCCAGTTGATTTTCAAGATGGGATGAAATATTTTGACGTCAGTTTTTGTCTTTGGTAAGTGATTTTAATCAGCTTGTGCTGTATTGATAATGCCGCCGCCTAAGCATACATCGCCATCATATAGAACTGCTGACTGCCCCGGTGTGACCGCCCATTGCGCTTCATCGAAATGCAGTTGGAACAGTTCATTATTGCCACTGAAGTGACAGGCCATGTCAGGCTGGCGATAGCGGGTTTTGGCAGATAATTTTTCTAGATCAGGTGCATGACCTGCGACCCAACTGACTTGTGCTGCTTCCAATGAATTTGAAAGTAACCATGGGTGATCATGGCCTTGCACCGCATACACGCGATTATTCTCTACATCTTTCCGTGCTACATACCAGGCATCACTGCTGCCGTCTGCATTTTGATGTGACTTGATGCCGCCTATACCTATGCCTTTGCGTTGGCCTAAGGTATAAAAACTTAGGCCAACATGCTTGCCTATAATCTCTTCATCCGGAGTACGAATTTCTCCAGGCGCATAGGATAAGTAGCGATTTAAGAATTCGCGGAAAGGACGCTCGCCGATAAAGCAAATGCCGGTTGAATCTTTCTTTTTTGCATTCGGTAAATTGATTTGTTCAGCGATTTTACGCACTTCGGTTTTATTGATTTCACCGAGCGGAAATAAAGTATTCTTGAGTTGCGCCTGATTTAATCGATGTAAGAAATAGCTTTGGTCCTTGCTGGCGTCAAGCGCCTTCATCAACTGGAATTCACCATTCATTTCGCGCACGCGTGCATAGTGACCAGTGGCGATATAGTCGGCCCCAAGTTTCATTGCATGGTCTAAGAAGGCTTTGAACTTAATTTCTGCATTGCACAGTACATCGGGATTTGGGGTACGTCCGGCTTGGTATTCGCGCAAGAATTCCGCAAATACACGATCTTTGTACTCGCTGGCGAAATTGACCGTTTCGATATCTACACCGACCACATCGGCTACACTCACGGCGTCGATTAAATCTTCGCGGGTTGAACAATACTCGGAGTTGTCATCGTCTTCCCAATTCTTCATGAAAAGGCCGATCACCTCGTAACCTTGTTCCTTTAAGAGCCAGGCAGAGACCGAAGAATCTACACCACCAGACATTCCGATGACTACGCGTTTTTTACTCATGAATATTCCTGCTTATTTTTAAATAGCCTCGTTACCGTCATGCCGGATCAATACCGGTATGGCGAGCAATGGGACTTGTGTTGCCCAATATTTCAACATTTCAAATATGTGCGCATAGAACAGTTAGCTTGTGGGAGAGATCCAGGACGAGCTATTGAAAACTGACTTTAGCGCTTTAAACATCCGTCACACTAGGATGCGTATACATCAATCCCAAAGGCGCTCTTTGCCCCGCCAAATAATCCTGTAAACACTTCAAAATCAAAGGGCTGCGGTGCATGTCTTGACACGCCAGGATCTCTTCATACGTCATCCATAAAGCACGCAAAATGCCATGATCCAAAGGTCTGTCATGCTGGGCAATTGCTTTGCCACAAAAGGCAAAACGCAAATAAGTCACTTCTTTACCTGAACTCGGTGAAATAAACTTCGACATATAGGTACCGACCAAGGCCTCCGGCACAAATTCATGTGCGGTTTCTTCCATGGTTTCTCGAATCACTGCTTGCTCTAAGCTTTCATTGGGATCGAGATGGCCTGCGGCTTGATTCAAACGCACGCCATCGGGCGTTGTTTCTTCTATCATCAAAAATTCTAAGCGTTCGCCGTTTTGGCGCGGGACGATAGCAGCGACAGTGACCGAAGGTTTCCAAATGTCAGACATAGGTTTTGATCAATGATAGTGGAGAGTGGAAGCTAAAAAACGAAACCGGGCGTCATTTTACCTCTTTAGCGCAGATTTCACCGTCATCGCGGCCTAATCACGATTCGAATTTACTAATAAAGATTCTATCTATAAGAAAATCTATCAATCTTGTTGGTATTTTGAAATGAAAATTGTAGCTTGGCCAATGTTGGTTTAGACCCAGTTTGTTCTTGGGAAAGCCTTATGCCATCAGGGTTTGAGATAGAAATGTGTCTGTGTGAGTAAGAATGTTCTTGCTTTATGCTGGTGCAGTGGTATTAGATAAGTGGCACTTTAGAGTGCTTAACACGTGCCAGTATGGTGCATTTTTCGTGTAATATCGTTGTCGAATATCAAATGTAATATAGGAAGCGCCTCTCAATTCTTCCCAAAAAGGAAGTTTTGGAGGATTTCTAACCTCCAGTTCGATTTAAGTGTTTTGAACGCCGTGGTGAGATAAATCGAAATATCAATCATCTTGTTTGTCTTTTACCCAAGGACATGCAATTCGCGCAACATGAAATACCTGAAGTAATCGCTTTAGAAATTGAACCCAAGGGTATCAAAAATAAAAAGGAGTATCTTTATGAAAATCGGCATTCCCGCCGAAACACGGTTGGGCGAGACGCGCGTTGCGGCGACCCCAGAAACAATTAAGAAATATGTGAGTGCCAAGCACGAGGTCATCGTGCAAGCTGGTGCTGGTATTGCTTCCTCGATTACCGATGAAGCCTATCAAGCGGCTGGCGCGACGATAGCTTCCGCGGCAGACGTTTTTGCCGCAGATTTGATTTTGAAGGTGCGTGCACCGTCTGCGGAAGAACGCAGTTTGATCAAATCAGGCACAGTGATCGTCGGCATGCTCAACCCTTTTGATGCGGAGAATATTGCAGCGATGGCAGCACATGGCATCACCGCATTTTCGCTAGAAGCTGCGCCGCGTATCACACGTGCTCAGTCATTGGACGTACTATCTTCACAAGCCAACATCGCTGGTTATAAAGCAGTGATGCTGGCGGCGAATACTTATCAGCGTTTCATGCCTATGTTGATGACGGCAGCTGGTACGGTCAAAGCTGCGCGCGTCTTGATTATGGGTGTTGGTGTCGCAGGTTTGCAAGCGATCGCCACCGCGAAACGTCTAGGCGCAGTGATTGAAGCGTCTGACGTCCGTCCTCCTGTCAAAGAACAAGTTGAATCTTTGGGTGCGAAGTTTATCGATGTGCCCTACGAAACCGAAGAAGAACGTGAAATCGCCAAAGGTGTGGGCGGCTACGCACGTCCTATGCCGGCTGCATGGATGGCACGTCAAGCGGCTTTGGTACATGAACGCGCTAAACAAGCGGACATTATCATTACCACGGCTTTGATACCTGGACGTAAAGCGCCGATTTTGATCTCTGAAGAAACGGTCAAAGCGATGAAACCGGGTTCTGTGATCGTCGATATGGCGGTTGAACAAGGTGGAAATTGCCCTTTGTCTGAACTGAACAAAACTGTCACCAAATACGGCGTCCATATTATCGGCGAACCGAATCTGGCAACGCTGGTTGCTGCCGATGCATCGGCTTTGTATTCACGCAATATTCTCGATTTCTTGAAATTGATCATCGACAAAGATGCAAATCTGGCGATCAATAAAGAAGATGAAATCGTCGTCGCTACCATGATGTGTTCTGGCGGCGAAGTGTTAAAGAAATAAATTTGAAAACGATGAAGATCACTTGAATCGCAGAAGCGCAGCGACTCTATAGTTTTAAAGAGAGAAATCTCAGCGATCCCTGCGCCTCTGTTACGAAAGTAGATTTTGATTCGTTTTTAATCAGTAAGTTTTTGAATATCAAGTAGTTGAGGAAATTATGCAAAGAAATATGTTACGCGCCAAGATTCACCGTGTTTCAGTTACCCAATGTGATTTGAACTATGAAGGTTCATGTGGCATCGACCAAGATTTACTCGATGCTGCCGACATTAAGGAACATGAACGCATTGAACTCTACAACATCAATAATGGAGAGCGTTTTGCAACCTACGCGATTAAAGGTAAGCGCGGCAGTGGTGAAATTTCATTAAACGGTGCTGCAGCACGTCGCGTACAACTGGGTGATTTAATGATTATTTGCACTTACGCACCGATGGATGATGAAGTCGCGGAAAATTTCAAGCCAAAAGTAGTGTTTGTCGATGCAAAGAACAAAATCACTAGTTTGAAAGAATATTGAACTGTGTAGTTTCTTAGACGTGATGAATAAAGAACTACGGACGTCTGATGCTACTCAGTGAAGCCCAACACTTTGATGTGTCATTCCCGCGAAGGCGGGAATCCAGTGGTGTAGAAGCCCAAAGCTACTGGATCCCTGCCTTCGCAGGGATGACGATTAAAAGAACTAAGCTTACCTGCACAGCATCACTACTGAAGTCCCTTTTAACGTAAATAAAGAGAGAACGTCATGGATGTAGTAAGTCATACACTCACTAACCTGATCATTTTTGTACTGGCAATTTATGTCGGTTATCACGTGGTCTGGACCGTAACACCCGCATTGCATACGCCTTTAATGGCGGTGACCAATGCGATCTCCGCCATCATCATCGTCGGTGCGATGTTAGCGGCAGGTTTGACCGAAGGTGTCCTCGCGCAAGTGATGGGCACGCTGGCAGTCGCACTGGCGGCGGTCAATGTCTTTGGCGGCTTCTTAGTCACGCAAAGGATGTTAGAGATGTTTAAGAAAAAAGAGCCCAAAGCCAAAGTTGAACAGAAGGAGGCGCAATAATGAGTATGAATCTCGTGACGATGCTATACCTGATTGCATCGGTCTGCTTTATTCAAGCGCTAAAAGGCTTGTCCCATCCATCGACTGCACGCAAGGGTAATACCTTCGGCATGATCGGTATGGCGATTGCCGCTTTCACGACAGTCGCTCTGATCGTTAAGTTGAAAAACGAGGCGGGTGGTGCGGGTCTTGGTTATGGCTTAGTGATACTTGGTATCGTGGTGGGTGGCGGTATTGGTGCCACATTAGCTAAACGCGTAGAAATGACTAAGATGCCAGAATTGGTGGCAGCGATGCATTCACTGATTGGTTTGGCCGCGGTATGTATTGCGGTTGCAGTGGTTGCTGAACCATGGATCTTTAGTATTACTACACGTGATGCGGCGATTCCATTTGGTAACCGTATCGAGTTATTTATCGGTACTTTCGTTGGTGCGATTACGTTCTCTGGTTCGGTGATCGCGTTCGGTAAATTATCGGGCAAATACAAATTCCGATTATTCCAAGGCGCGCCAGTGAGTTTTGCTGGTCAACACATGTTGAACTTGGTCTTGGCCATCGCAATGATAGGTTTGGGTTTGGTATTCTGTTTTGATGGTGGCGTCGCTCCTGCTTGGACACCGTTCATCCTGATGACGGCGATTGCATTCGTGTTGGGTGTACTGATCATCATCCCTATCGGTGGCGCGGATATGCCAGTGGTGGTGTCGATGTTGAACAGCTATTCCGGGTGGGCGGCGGCAGGGATTGGCTTCTCACTCAATAACTCCATGTTGATTATTGCCGGTTCCTTAGTTGGTTCTTCTGGCGCGATTCTTTCATACATCATGTGTAAGGCAATGAATCGTTCTTTCTTCAACGTGATTTTGGGCGGTTTCGGTGGCGCTCCGGCAGAAGCCGCAGCAGCGGGTGGCGCGCAACGCACGGTCAAATCGGGTTCACCTGATGACGTCGCTTTCTTGTTGGGTAATGCGGAAACGGTCATCATCGTTCCAGGCTATGGCTTAGCGGTAGCACGTGCTCAGCATGCGTTGAAAGAGTTGACTGAGAAACTTACGCACAAAGGCATCACTGTTAAGTACGCGATTCATCCAGTGGCAGGTCGTATGCCGGGACACATGAACGTGTTGCTGGCCGAAGCGGAAGTGCCGTACGACCAAGTGTTTGAGATGGAAGATATCAATAGCGAATTCGGACAAGCTGATGTGGTCTTAGTTCTCGGTGCAAACGACGTTGTTAATCCGGCCGCTAAAGATCCAAAATCGCCTATCGCTGGTATGCCGATTCTGGAAGCCTACAAAGCTAAAACGATTATCGTGAACAAACGTTCTATGGCGTCTGGTTATGCTGGTTTGGACAATGAGTTGTTCTACATGGATAAGACCATGATGGTGTTTGGGGATGCTAAGAAGGTGATTGAGGATATGGTTAAAGCTGTGGAATAGACGGTTTTTCTATGTTTTGATTGCTTGTGAAAAAGCCCGCAAATCTTTGGATTTTGCGGGCTTTTTTTGTTGCTTAGTATTCTAAGAGTTTGAAGGTGCGATTAGCATCAGAATATTCCAACTATGTTGAATGTTGCTTTCTTCGAGTGTCGATTAATTTACTGCAATGATGTGACAATTTTGGAAAATCGTTAGCGATTCTGTTGAGTACATTCTCCATCTGAAGTTGGTCTTCGAACGGAAAAATTTCATTCATTAACAATGCAATTTCAATCTTCTCGCTATCATTCCCAAGTAGCCAAGCCTCTATTGTTTCCATGATTTGTCTATCGTTCTCATCCAAAATCCATATTAAACGATCAAAAATTTCTGCAAGAGCTATAGCTGGTAGGTTTTTAGCTCTATGTTCATAGAGATATTCAGCGAGGTTTTTCATTCTCGTTTCTCGTTAGTTTGATTGGCGAATTATGTTTGTACAACCTATGGTTTTTTTTCTCTGTTGTATCGTAGTGTGTAGGTCGGGTGTGGCCTGACAGCCACTCACTTTCTTTGCTTCGCCAAAGAAAGTAAGCAAAGAAAGGCGATCACGCTGCCACTGCCCTTCGGGTTCCCAATTGTGCAAGACAAAAATGGGGAGAGTCAGAAACTCGCTACGCTCAAACATCTGACTCTCTTTTACCCATTTCTGCCTAGCACAATTGGCAGTGTCAGAAGTGGAACAGCGTTAAAGTCAAAAGCAACGGCAACTTCAAAACAATCAATACCGAAGGACACTCAATTTTCTAATAGCTGTTGTAGGTCGTTGCTTTTGAATTTGCTTTTGAATTTGCTTTTGACCTACCCCCGTTTGAGACCATGTAATTTGTGCTTCACAGAAAATGGATAAGAAAGTGTTGTTGTCTGAGCGTAGCGAGTTCCAACACTTTCCCATTTTTTGTGATGCACAAATTATGCTGAAGCGAAGCGTAAGCACCCCGAAGGGGCGAGTCTACGGTCGCCTTTTTTTGCGAAGCAAAAAAGGTAATTGGCTGTCGGGCCACACCCGACCAACAGAAGCTTGAGAAAACGAAAAGGTCGAATCTGCAAGATCGCAAACACGCACCAATTTATATCAAAAACTTCCCAACCTTATCCTTCAAAATCGTAACCAACGCAGAATCCATGTATTCGTTATACATCAGCTTACAAGACGTCAGTCATAATGTAACGGAAGAAGGATTTTCAAATTCTAGTTCAATAAAATTGAGCACATACACAACAATAACATTAGACATCCATCTTGAAATGCAACCAATCAAATTATGCTTGCTTTGCGCCAAATTTAGTGGGTTAGACCGCTTGTGTCTGTACAACTCAGTTGAATAAAAATGATGATTAGCCATCGACGTTTCCAAAATGAAGACGTGTCTAGTCTAAATCTTGTTTAGCTGCACGGAGGGCTGCCATTGTTCTGTGAATTGAGTTTGTGATTTAACGGATGTACTTCGCTCAATTTTACAATTTCAAAATTGGACTCCTTGGCTGAAAAATCCCATTGCTCTATGTGGCAGCCGCCCATCTTGGCGTGGACTCCCCAGCGTAAAATATTTACTGAATTCGGCACACCGGATCGCACTCGCGATGAGACTGCGGTGCCAGCCTGTACTGCCCACGTTGGTCTAGCTAGACCAGCAAGTGGCAGCACGTAAGGTAGATGGATGTGCCCACCCATGACAAGATCGGCACCAGCGGCAGACCAAGCGGGTAAGGCTTCAGAATGACCGCGAAGTAGATGGACTTTATGTTTAGCGCGCGTCACAGCGATTGGTTGGTGGACGACGATAATGCGTAATTGCTCGGCACTTGCTTGTGACAATAAGTCGGTAACGCGCGCGATTTGTTGTGCGGATAATTCACCGTGTTTATGACGCCATGCGCGTGTGGTGTTGACGCAGATAATCATCATGTCGGGCGATGAATAGAACGGTTCCAACTCCGATCCAAAAGCGGCGATATGGCGAGCGTAGGGATTGCTTAGGCGCGACCATATATTTAGTAGCGGGATGTCGTGGTTGCCCGGAATTGCCAGGAAGGGGACGTGCAGGCTATCCATAAAGCGACGTGCTGCGTGGAATTGTGCTGGCCTCGCGCGTTGCGTGATATCGCCGGATAGTACTAAGAGATTCGGTTTCTGCTGTTTCACCAAAGACGTGAGCCCCGCCATCACTTGTGGCTGTTCGGTGCCAAAGTGAGGATCGGAAATCTGCATGATGACGCTCATGCGTCGTGACTTTCGTTTGACACCTCGGCGCTGGCAGCATTGCTTGTCGGCGCTGGTTTCAACAGATACAAAGGTTTCGATAGCACTTGAAAGTGAAGTGGCGCGCGCAGGCGGGTGACTTCGCCATCGAACGCGACCTTGACCCCGCGACGACCGGGACTTAGTGTGGGGCGAACCACTAAGTGGTTGAAGCTAAAGTGTTCGATATCCTCGGCTGTACCAAGATTACCCATTGCACCATGCCACATCAGTCGCAACATCGCTAAGGTGCCGATGGGGCGTAACATGACCGCGGTCAAATGGCCTGGTGTATCGGGAAGTGTTAGGCGCGGCGGTACGCCCAATTGTTCTAGCTGTAAGCGATTGTTACCAACAAAGAGCGTCAGGGCTTTGACATTGCGCACGGCGCTTTCTTGTTCGATGCGCATGCGCAGTCGTCGTTGTGCGCGCAGTAGGGTGGCGCTTGCGGCCCAGAATGCGACCCAGCGACTGCGTCCAAAACGCGCTTTGTAAGCTTCGCGATCTTCGAGTAAATCGGGGTAAAGTCCGAGACTGGCATTGACCAGAAACACATGCTCATTCACAGCGGCGACTTGCACAGGCCAAGGCGACCATTCCAGAAGTTGTCGAGCAGCGATGGCTGGATCGTCTGGAATTTCATGGGTACGGGCAAAGTAATTGAAGGTGCCTTGTGGTATGACTCCCATCGGGCAGCCTAACGCGTGCGCGGCTTGTGCCACGGTATTGATCGTGCCATCGCCGCCAACTGCAATGACCGCGCTGTGATTGGCGATTGCCAAGTCGGCGGCTTGTCGCGCCACTTGTGCCAAGTTGGCGGGGCCACTAAAAATTAAATTGCCCTGACGTTGTGTTGCCTGTAGCGCGTCTTCGATGAGTTGACGTTTGGCGTCTGCTGCACTACTACCTGCCGCCGCATTGATCACAAACTGAAGCGGCGCTTCAGGGGCGATGTGCGGGGCAGGCCAGTTCGATTTCACTTAACGCTGCCGTAATAAGTCGCCAAACACGGTATGCTCACCCTCTTTGCGATCAGCACCTGGCGCGTCGTATAGTACCAACCAACTTGCTTTACCATCCGACAGCTCAACTGGTAAATTACAGATGGCTTCAGCGCGATTGGTACCGCGTCCATGTGGCAGCGAGATGGATTCAGTCAGACTAGATTCAAAACGAGCTGGTTCGCGGTTGGCCGTTAAAAATGGGCGCGCGGCAGGCCATTTAAAAATACGGATGTCGCCATTGAGTACCATGGTCGGGCCAGCCAAAATATAGAGATCCTCGCCAGAAAAATGCAGGTCACGCACACCTAAACCGTCAAGCTGTAAAAAGTGCTTGCGCATCATTGCACCGGTTTCATCCAATGGCGCTATGCGGAGTTGATCACCGCGTGCTTCGACGGCAATTTCGATTAAGGCTGACCAACCGCGCAGCACGGGGCCACGCAAGCCGAGCAGTAAGCGATTACCGTCAATCGCCAGACCCTCAATGTCAAAGCCATTGTCTTTGCCCGGGATCGCCATGTAAGGACCAAAGTGCGGATCGTCTGCTAACAAGCGGGTCAATTGATTGTGCTCGGCATCGCCTTTGAGGCGTTTGGCACGGCGCCCATCTTTCGCCTCTTTGACCAAACAAGGTTCACCTTTGGCATCTGGCTCGATGGGAAAGCAAGCCAGCAAGCGACGATTGCCATCCAAGGCGACCTTTGCTAGTCGCTTGGCGTTGTCCGCATGACTGCGTTCCGGTTTCGCATTTTTTCGTTTGAGTCCATGCGAACCAACTACCCAGAGATAGTCGCCAGCAACGGCCATGCCTTCAAGATCCGCTTCTTCGTCAGCAGCGCCAGGGAGGTCCAATAAGTCGGCTAATGGAAAATCGCGTACCTCACCAAAACGCAGAGATTCTCCACCGACCGAATCAAGCTTGCGCAAGCGATCCAAGCCGCAGGCTTCATCGCCCGCCACCCACAGCCAATTGTCTGTAAAAGCGGCCCCCGATAAGTTGGATTGCACTAAGGAGCCGGGTGTGAATTCCAGTCTGACAGCATTTGCAGATCGATTATTTGGCATTTTGGTGCTCTTCCTAAGTCGAGATGGGGCGAACGCTTATGTTTTGTCGTGGGTGAGTCGTTCTGCAAACGAGATACCGATGGCCGACAAGACAAACAAGAAGTGGATGACGGCAATCAAGGTCACCATTTGAATGTTCTCCAAACTGAGATCACTACTCAAATACGTCTTCAACGCGTGCACGCCAGAGATAGAGATGATGGCAAACGCGAGTTTCAATTTCAGGTTATAGGTGTTGACGTGATCCAGCCAGTCGGGTTTTTTCATATCGGTGTTGTCAAAGTGCCCGGTGGTCACGAACAGCGATACACCTGCCAAAGCAACGACCCATACTAGCTGTGCCACCATGGTCATGTCGACCAATTCGAGTACCTTAATGATCAAGCCAATTTTTTCGAGATTGCCAAACAGCAAGGTGTTCATCAGCTTGTATGTCTCGTACAAAAATTTACCCAAAATCCCAACAATGATGCCTACCAGTCCCATATAAAACAATAACATCATGATCCGCATGCCATATAGCATTGAACCTACGCTTGCCAGTAGCTTTTCCATTTTTTTCCTTACAAAATTTAAACCCAAAGGGCGATTAAAAAGATTCCTAGCATCATAAACGCAATCACAATCTTGGCAATCATTCCCAACATAATACCCAACCAAGTTGCAAAGGCCACCCGGGCTGCGCGCTGGTGGTTTTTTTGCGCCCAATACTCGCCAATTGCCGCCCCAACGAGCGGCATAAACAGCACGCCAATTAGACCCATAAATATCCCCACAACGGTGCCCACCGCTGCGCCAACTAAGGCTAGCTTGCTCGCTTGCGCACGCTTTGCCCCCAGTAGACCAGCCACAAAATCAAGTGACGAAGCGAATACCGCTAAGAAAGTGATGAACACCATGGTGCCAACACTGACACGAGAAAAATCCTCGCTCCAAGCACCCAAAAGCAAACCTAGCCACACCAGTAAAGTACCTGGCAGCAAAGGCAGCACCGAGCCCGCTAGCCCCAAAAACACCAACACCGCGCTAACAATCCACAAATAATGACTATCCATAGTTCGCTTTCGAGATGATTAAAGACCTTATTTAGCAGGGCGTGCAACGCTTCTCTATTGCTATGTGCTTTCACCAAAATGTTACTCACCACTAAGTGGTGACTGCTAAAAAAATTTCAATATTATTATTTTAGTTCCCGCAGTGTACCTTCAACCTAGAAAAGAATTTTCACTCGGTTCGACTCAGGTTTACATCAAAAACTTCCCAACTTTCGCTTTCAAAATCGTAATCAATAACGGATCCATGTATTCGTAATCATCCGGAATATCCAAACAAATAATCCGTTTATTGCTGAGATAAGGTCGAAATTTTTTGGATAATTTTGTGCGATGCGCTTTCTCCATCACGAAGATAATCGTCGCCCATGCGATTTGTTCGGAGGAGAGTGGGGTTGTGGCATCATTACCTAAACCCGCTGAGTCAGTTTCGACGTCAGGCCACGAGGCAAAAATTTGTTCTGCGGTTGGGCTGCGCAGCCGGTTTTGGGTGCAGATGAAGAGCGCGCGTTTCATTTTGATATGTGGGTTTTCAATTGTGTTCTTTAATATCGGTTATTGCTGGGTTGATGACCGTGAATTAGCGACTGTAAGCTTGTTCTTTTACATAGGCGTGGGCATCAGCATAAAGTTGGTCCGGTGATGTGGATTGTTCGTCTTTATCTTTAACTTTGACTTGATCTAACTTTATTTCGAAGTGCTAGAAGTGCCTGAGCCGCGTATAGTTTTTAATTGTTCCAGCAACCAAGTTTTACTTTCCATTGCTGGATTATTACCGCATTTGACTTGATAGGCCTTGCCGCTAGTACTACTTACGGAGGCCGCATGTGTAATGAAATCCTCTGTGTTTTTGATCATATTCTTATTCTCGAAATATTCTAATTTCTTGGTTAAATGTGACTGTGCTTCAGCCCCTGAATACCAAGTGCCATTGCGATTGAATTGGCAACCTGAGGCTTGTAGTTGTTTGAACAGCATGTCAATTTCTCCGCGCGTTGCGCTTGGCGCTTGCGTTGCTAAGCTGTTGTGGCAGAAGCTGACCAAAAGGACTGAGATAAAGAAACGCTGAAACTTCATATGAAAATTCCTGAGGTTTGTTTGCAAAAGCGGTGGAAAATCATGTGTGGCGAAATAGATTTTTGACTCTAAATTTCTAGTATGCGCACTTGTAAGACATTGCCTTCTGGGTCGTGTCCATCGCAGGCTCGAACACCTCTAGCTACCCATTCGTGCTCTGTTGGCTTGATTAGACCGCCTAGTTCGCTCGCGGTTTGGCGGGATGCAGCGATATTTACGACTGGCAAGCAGAGTTTAGTGTAAGAATCTTCGCGTACTAGAACGGTGCCTGCTGAGGGAATTCGAGGTGATGGCTCTCCATATAAAGCATGAATGACTAATTCGAAGCCTGCTATGTTTAAGATGGCGTAGGAAGCTTCTTCATGCAGAATCTGCATCGCGGCGATAGTCCTATAGAAATTCGTCATGCGTGCAACATCGGTGACAAAAAGAACCATGCAAACGCTAGGTGAGGATGCCATTGTAGTTTCCTAGTTTCTCGATTTGTTATGAATACCGGATGTAGCCGCTTAAGTAATGTATAAAGGATAAATTCTATCTCACATTATCCCATGTCTTTTTCTAGCACTTCGGTTATAAACTCGCGGGTCACAGAAGCCAGTTTGAACTGTATAGTAAAGAATCGAACTACAATACTTAGTACATCAACCTGGAACATAAACCGGAGATTCAGTATGCTACGTCAAGTCTGGACTTTTCGAAAATGCTTACAGCGCAGCGCAGTGGGTCTGATCTTGTTTGGTGTCGCTGCATCGCCTTCAATCGCCGCTGATCGTTATGTCATCGATCCTACCCACACGTATTCTATTTTTGAATATTCACATTGGGGACTGAGTTTGCAGCAAGGTCGTTTCGAAAAAAATAGCGGTTTCATTGAACTTGATTTGGAAAAGAAAACGGGTAGCGTGCAACTTGATATTGACGCTGCTTCTGTGAGTACTGGAAATAGTATGTTTGACAGCGCGTTACGTTCTGGTAATTTTTTTGATACAGAGATATACCCAAAGATCAGTTTTAAATCAACTTCTGTACAGTATGATGAAAAGGATAATCTGATTGGATTGGAAGGTGATTTGACGATTAAAAATATCACAAAGCGAGTCAAGTTTACTTTGACGCAATTCCGTTGCCGATTTATGCCTTTGTATTTTAAAACGGCCTGCGGTGCGAATGGTAATGCAAAGATCTTGCGTAGCGACTTTGATGTCGGTCGTTACACACCATTTGTTAGCGATGAAGTGACGTTGTATTTTAGCGTTGAAGCGATTAAGGAGTAGGTTAGGGTCACAGATCCTAGTGAGCTAACTTGATTTTTATCGCATTCAGCGCCGTGGATATCAAATTGCGGTAAGGGTCTGTATTGGCTAGTTCTTCAGCGCTGAGCTGACATGCAGTGACGGGGATACGTAGACATGCTTCTATAATGAGTTGCGCATTCATGGTGTGCAGAATTTCTTTAAGCGCCGCATCAGCGTGTTCTGCGCGATGTGATGGATTAAATACGGCAACTGGTTTTCCGGTAAAGGGCATGTAGCCTACCAGCCAGTCTAAGGCATTTTTTATTGTGCCTGTAATGCCATGCGCATATTCGGGGCTAGCAATGATGATTGCATCCGCATCATCTATCGCTCGCCACAAAGCTTGTACCTGAGCAGGTATATCGTGTTCTAAATCTGGATTGAATAAGGGCAGATGGCCTAGACTGCTGAAGATGGAGAATTCAATTTTGGACTCTCCTAAGATCGCACTCGCCTGAAGCAAAGCAAGGCTCCTGGAGTGTTGGCGTAAGCTACCGCAGAGGGCGAGTACTTTCATCGATGTTTAAATTTTCTTAGTGAAATGGGGGCTTATCTTAACTCTTTGCGAATAACCAGTTTTAAACCCGACCTGATTTCCTTGACCGAGCAAACCTTGATGTCGACTAAGCCCAGCGGCAATGCTAATTCCCGTACCGTATCTTATGTGATGTCGGTGGGGATCTTGGACGCCTTTTGGGGCCATGAAACCTATATCACGCCCTTGGTCTTAATGGCACTTCTCAGCGCTATCAATTCCGCATGTAGGGGTATCTTTTGTTCGGCAAAAACATGCACGATATCGGTGGATGAATCAGGCTTCACTTTGAATAGAACACCGCTAGGAATTGGCGCAAGTAGTTCCAAGTAATCATTAGGTGCATGCAAGGCACATACCTCGCAGTTTTCTGTAAGGCCTAGTTTTTTTGCAAGTGATGCACCTGAATAACCGGAGCTTTGTGTATTCATGTCAGCCTCAAACTCTATTAATTCGCCTAGGCTGATGTTTTAACATGGGCAAGATAGGCATGCAGTGAGCTCGCTTATACCTACTTTCTGCGTCTGACCTTATGGCTATCTAAAAAATACAGCGTGTCTAAGGGAGTATGCTAGAGCCAGCGCGGACTTAATGATACTGCTTAAGGGATTGATTGGTTTTCAGACGCTGTATGATTTTTTCTACATTGCCAGCAATGCTGCCAGCTTCGCATACAAAATCCCACGCCAAACTGCTGTGCTGTTTATTGACGCCTTTGTTGCTGATTTCATCCCATTCATTGCGACGGGAGGGCGACCAAGTACCATCGGTACGACCAAATGCGAACAGACGTTTTTCGTAACTATCACAACGTATGCCTTCGTAACTGACGTTCTTGGCACCTGATTGGCTGGTGGATACGATGGTGTAGCGTAAGCTACCGTCCGCTACGATACTGAGGGATTTACTATCGATGAAGAAGCTTTGGCTTTCGTTACTATAAAAACCTAGCAGATTTTCTGTCACAGGTGCGGCGGGGAACTGTATTGGGCTATCCACCCAAGTTTTTGTCGGTTTGTCGCTGGTCTCTTGTGCCGTAGCTACAAGAATAAAGCACAAGCTCAGACCGCAGGCACGCAGGACTTGTTGCGCTGTGCATGAGAATGAATGAAGCGGTGTGAGCTGGTGCATGGTCAAGTTTCCTTATCTGGCGTCGATGTGCTGGTACTAGTATCCGCAGCTTCCCTGGTGCTGTTCTGCGCGCTGTCCGGCGGCACTTCTGGCGCTCGCCGCGGCCCACGTTGATGGTAAGTTTTACGTTGACTATCGGGGCGATTAATGAAGCGCGATAACTCTTGCAAAGCCATTTGGTATACACCGCGCTTAAATTCGATCACGGTATCAAGCGGCACCCAATAATCATGCCAACGCCAAGCGTCGAATTCTGGATGCGTACTAGCACGTAAATTCACGTCGCAATCGCGTCCAACCATACGCAGCAAAAACCAGATCTGTTTTTGACCACGGTAATGGCCACGGATTTCACGTTTGATGAAATGATCCGGCACTTCATAGCGCAACCAATCGCGAGTGCGACCGATAATTTTGACATGCTCAGGGAGCAGGCCAGTTTCTTCTTCGAGCTCGCGGAACATCGCTTGTTCCGGCGATTCGCCGTATTTAATGCCGCCTTGTGGAAACTGCCATGAGTGCTCGCGCACCCGCTTGCCCCACCAGACTTCATTATTGGCGTTCAGCATAATAATGCCTACGTTAGGCCTGAAGCCTTCACGATCCAACATGGTATAACCCCAATTATTTCTTGGGAATTCATTCACTATCGTTCAGGTGGGTGCTCTAAGTTTCTTTGTAAATTACTAAAACTAGTCGCGCCAAAAAATCCCCGCACGAATATAAATCGGCGAGAATTTATCTGTCCCTAAACGAATTGTTAATTATTCCCAAACGTGGTCAGGGCTCATTCTTTATTTTAACAGGCGAAGTTTTTAACGCTGAAAACTGGGAATTTTGCGGAAATAACCGTCAAAAATCCGAATTCGGTCGGAAAAAATGCAATTAAGCAGTCGAAACCATCATCAAAAATGCAAAGAGTGAGCGCATGAGCCAGCATATCCTTTAAAATTGAGTTGATTATAACCTAGGACTTCAACAAAAAAGTTCAAGCGTTGTTGTTTCATAAATCATGGCACTCAATGTCTAAGTTCTGCCTGAGTATTCATGCAATGCGCTGGCAACATTTTGATGTCATTCCAAACCTTCATTATTGAAAAGAAATAAGTTATGCGCGCTACACGTTTTTTCATTTCCACTTTAAAAGAAGCTCCAGCTGATGCCGAAATCGTCAGCCATAAATTAATGATGCGCGCTGGGATGATCAAGCGTCTCGGCTCTGGTATTTATAATTACATGCCTATGGGTTTGCGCGTCATCCGTAAAGTTGAAAAAATTGTACGTGAAGAGATGGATCGTTCTGGCGCAATCGAGATGTTGATGCCTGTTGTGCAGCCTGCTGAATTATGGCAAGAAACGGGTCGCTGGCAAAAATACGGCGCAGAACTGATGCGCGTAAAAGACCGTCATGGTCGTGATTTCATTATTCAACCGACTTCGGAAGAAGCGATTACTGACGTTGCGCGACAAGAAATCAAGTCTTATCGCCAGTTGCCGCTGAACTTTTACCATATTCAAACCAAGTTTCGCGACGAGCGTCGTCCACGCTTTGGTCTGATGCGTGGTCGTGAATTTACGATGAAAGATGCTTATTCCTTTGATCGTGACTTAGATGGTCTAAAGAAGTCCTATCAAAACATGTATGACGCCTACGTGCGTATCTTCAATCGCTTTGGTTTGCAGTTCCGCGCGGTGGCAGCTGACAACGGCGCCATCGGCGGCACTGGTTCGCATGAATTCCACGTGATCGCCGAAACCGGTGAAGACGCTTTGGTATATTGCCCGACTTCTGATTACGCCGCCAACATGGAAGCAGCGGAAGCCTTGTCTTTATTTGATGCACGCCAAGCAGCAACACAAGCATTGACGAAAACCGCAACGCCAGGCAAAGCCAAGTGCGAAGATGTGGCTGAGCTCTTGAATATTCCTTTGCAAAACACGGTGAAGTCGATTGTGCTGACGGTAGAAACCGAAGAAAAAGAAAAGATTAGCAAGCAAGTCTGGTTGTTATTATTGCGCGGCGATCACGAATTAAATGAGATCAAAGCGAGTAAAGTACCAGGATTAGCAAACTACCGTTTCGCAACAGAAGATGAAATCGTCGAACACTTTGGCACTAAGCCAGGTTACCTCGGCCCAATTAATACTAAGCTGCCGGTCAAAGTAGTCGCAGATCGCACCGTCGCGATGATGGGCGACTTTGTCTGCGGCGCGAACGAAGAAGATTTCCACTTTACCGGTGCCAACTGGGGACGTGATGTGGCGGAACCACTGGTTGCTGATCTGCGCAATGTGGTCGCTGGTGATCCATCACCAGATGGCAAAGGTGTATTGGCAATCCAACGCGGTATTGAAGTTGGTCACGTATTCCAATTGGGTACCAGTTACTCGGAAGCGATGAAAGCGACTTTCCTCGATGAAAATGGCAAACCACAGACCTTGCAAATGGGCTGCTACGGTATCGGCATTACCCGTATCTTGGGTGCGGCAATTGAGCAAAATTTCGATGACAAAGGCATCATTTGGCCTACCGCGATTGCGCCGTTTGAAGTCGTGATTTGTCCTATGGGCATGGAGAAAAGTCCAGCGGTGAAAGAGCAGGCAGAAAAACTGTATGCAGATCTATTGGCTGCTGGTGTCGACGTGTTGTTGGATGACCGTGACTTACGTCCAGGTTCGATGTTTGCTGATTGGGAATTGATTGGCGTCCCACATCGCGTCGTGATCGGTGATCGTGGCTTAAAAGAAGGCAATCTGGAATACAAAGGTCGCCGCGACGCGGAAGCTAGTAATGTCGCGGTCGCTGATATGTTCAGTTTCCTCACCGCTAAATTGCAGGCGAAGTAATCCCAAGAATGAAGTTCATTTTGAACGCAATAGCGCGAGTTTGTTTCTTTAAAAAACGAGCTCGCGTTTGTCTTCTCGCGCTGCTACTCACTGCACCATCAGTCACGAATGCTGGCAACCAAAAGGAAGAAGCGATAGCCGATTCCGTCAGACTGGCGTTAGCCAAGCTGGTTGCTGACCCACGCCCACCGAAACCGACTTTCGACAAAATAGAAGAGCGTATTAAGTATTTGCATTGGCTTGGTGAAATGTCAGACCGCTTAAAGCGCCGAATTCCCGACAAACAAACCCGCATAGAATTTTTAGAAACAGTGTGGTATGAGTCCAAACGTGCGGGTTTAGATACCGGATTGGTGCTCGGCTTGATGCAAGTCGAATCAGGTTTTAAAAAATACGCAGTATCCATAGTTGGCGCACGAGGCTTCATGCAAGTCATGCCATTCTGGTCGCGCGTGATTGGTGATGGCGATCCGAAGAAGCTATTTCAAATGCAAACGAATCTGCGCTATGGCTGTTCGATTTTGCGCATGTATATCGATATGGAAGGCGGCAATTTGTATTTGGCTTTGGGGCGCTATAACGGTAGTCGCGGCCGGCCGGAATATCCTAATGCGGTACTTGCCAATTGGAAGAATTGGGAATTCAAAGGGTAATCAGGTGTGCTGAATTATTCGCATACAAAAGATTTGATCGCGACCAATAATAAATTGATGACGTATGACTTTCACTGAGGATACTTTATGCCAAACTTCGTAGTGCGTTTGATGATCATGCTTGCACTCTTGCTTCCTTTTTGCAATGTATTTGCAGCAGATAAAGATGTAGAAGCTAAGATAGGGGCAAAGGCTATAGCCATCCCAGTTCCCAAAGATTTTTCCGACCCGTCTTTGATGTTTCCCAAATTGCGTCAATTAGGCGAAGCTATGACGCCGCCCTCAAATCGTCTGCTTGCGTTCTTTATCAGCGATGATGATGCGAAAGCGATGCTGGCACAGGCGGAGCCGCAATTGCATCGTTATTTCCTGGTACAGACTTTGCGTGCTAAAGAAGATTCAACCATGTCAGCACAAGTATTCGCTGGTGTTCGGGATCAACTAAAGAATCAATATAAGAAGATACTAGATGATAATGCTGCGCGCATGCAGTCAGAAATGAATAAGGCGGTTGAGCGTTTAGATCAAAACGGACAAGTCAAGAATATTTCTATGAAATTGGGTGAGTTGCAAGTGCGCGAGGTGATCGATGATGAGAGATTTGTTGCCTTAATCGCCAAGACCTTGGTGCAAGTGATGGTGAGCGGTGAAGCAAAAGAAATTCCTATGGTGCTGGGTTTAACCACCACCATGATAGAAGGAAAAATTGTTTATTTTTTCTCTTATTCTAGGTTCGATTCAGATGAAGATATGAATTGGATTAAGACAAAAAATTTAGAATGGCTAACTTTGTTTTTTTACGCGAATAAAGCGAAATAGAAAACGAGTGCTTTATGTAAGCATTAACTATACTTTACCAACGCATCTTCGCCCAAGCCGCTTGTTGAACTGGATTGAGAAAATTCCAGGCAATAAAGCGGCTTTGTTTTTGTCCTTGCTGCATATCGATCGTTTTGCTTTGTTGAACGTGCGCGCGTTTTAATGCGGCATTGATGGCGGGCAAATTGCTCGCTTTGGATACCAGGCTAGTGAACCAGAAACAGCGCGTCGCAAACAATTGGCTTTCCTGAATCATCTTTTGAATAAAAGCGAGCTCGCCGCCATCGCACCAAAGCTCCGCATGTTGTCCACCGAAATTGAGCTTGCCGGTGTTCTGTGATTGCCCTAAATTCTCCCATTTTCGCTTAGAGCCTTCTCGTGCCTCGTCGGGTGAACTGTGAAAAGGTGGGTTACACATGCTGAAATCAAACCAGTCATCTTCTCCAATAATATTGCGGAAAATAGCGTCATGATTGGTTTGTAGACGTGTTTGAATCCTGCTGGTTAGCTGTGGATTGGCGAGCAAAATGCGATTCAGGTTGGCGATTGATTCAGGGTTGATGTCGGTAGCAGTAAACTTCCAATGATAACAACTGGCACCGATTAAGGGATAAATGCCATTGGCACCCGTGCCGATATCAAGTGCTTGTAAATTGGATTTTTTTGGAATCCTTCCTTGATTGCTAGCGGCCAATAAGTCTGCTAGACAGTGAATATAATCAGCACGACCCGGTACTGGTGGACACAAGTAATCGTCGGGAATACCCCAGGCATTGATTCCATATTGATGCTTAAGCAGGGCCCGGTTCAGCGCTTTGACCGCTTTTGGATTGGCGAAGTCGATACTCAGATCACCGTAAGGATTGGTGTTGACAAAATGGCCCAGCGCGACAGCGCCAGCATCCCGGTCTGCATCGATTAGTGCGGTGAAATCATATTGTCCCTGATGTCGGTTGCGTGGATGGAATTCCGCTTGCGTAGGCTTTTTTTGAGGGTTGTGGCGAGGACTAGACATAAGGGAAATTTGTATAATGCGAGGCAAGTGAGAGAAGCTTGATCGGTTTTAAGATCTTAGCAAACAAAAACGCCCGCGCGATGCGGGCGTTTTTGTTTGGGGTTTGAGTAGTAAAATTTACGACCCAAGAATTGCCCAAAGCAATATAGACATCTGATCCGATTAAGACAGATGACCTGAAATGAGTTTCGTCATTTCAAACATGGAGACTTGTGCTTTTCCACCGAAAACGGCTTTCAACTTGTCATCCGCATTGATATTGCGTTTGTTAGCTTCATCTTGCAGTTTGTGCTTTTTGATGTATTCCCAGATCTTCTTCGTCACTTCAGTACGTGGAATTGGTGCTGCACCGATTACGGCTGCCAATACTGGAGACAAAGTCATAGGCTTCATGAAAGCTGCATTTGGCTTACGCGCTGCTGCTGGCTTTGCTGCTGCTTTAGCTGGTTTTGCGGCAGGTTTAGCTGCTGCTTTTGCTACTGGTTTTTTTGCTGCCGCTGGTTTAGCTGCTGCTTTCGCGGCAGGCTTTGCTGCTGGTTTTGCTGCTGCTTTTTTTGGTGCTGTTGCCATATCGAGGCTCCTTCACAATTGTCTTGGAAAATGCGCCATTTCACGCAGTGCTTATAGTGGTGCTGTTTAGAGAGTGATGCAAGTGTTTTTTTTTGCTTTTTACGAAAAAAGTGTGAGAAATCATGAGAGACGTGGTTTTCAGAGGGAAAAATGTCGTTTTTCCTCTGCAGAGCGGGGGAAATGATGGGTTTGTTGCTGATGAAAATGCTTGGAGAAAAACATAAAAACTAAACCTCTCAACGCGGAGATGCGGAGATGTACAGGAAAAACAGAGGGTGTTTTTTGTGGTAAGTGACGTGGTGTTTGAAGAAGAATTTAGGACTCGATGTAAGCGAGTCAATCAAACTATTTTGGGCTTCACTTCGTTCAGCACCAACCTACAATCTCGGAAGACACTGTGAACATGGTTTTGTTTTGTTCGAAAAAACAGCAAAGCGATTTGCCTGCAGAAATTCAATTATAGGGATACAGCGCTAGGCGCCAAGCAAAGCAATACATTGATATCGAGAGGATGTTGATAAGTCGATTGGACATCCTGGGGAAATAGGCGGCTTTAGAAATTCAATTATGGGGATGCAGTGCAAGGCGCGGTCCACAGCAATACCTATGTATTGCGAGGAGGCGCAACGCCGCAATGCGCCCCAAAATTGGATTTATATGACGCCTATCGCATCATGCCTTTTAAGCCCCGCATCATTTTCATCATACCGCCACCCTTGAGCTTTTTCATCATACTTTGCATTTGATCAAACTGTGCCAGCATGCGATTGACTTCTTGGATCTGCACGCCCGCGCCAGTTGCAATACGACGTTTGCGCGAGGCTTTGATCAGATCAGGTTTGGCGCGTTCTAGTGGTGTCATAGAGTTGATGATGCCTTCCATACGGCGCATTTGTTTCTCGGCGTTGTCCATATTCGCGCCGCTGGCAGCTTGTTGGAACTGTGCTGGGAGTTTATCCATCAGACTGGATAGACTACCCATATTTTTCATTTGAGCTAGTTGGGCTTTGAAGTCGTTCATATCGAACTTACCGCCAACCTTGATCTTTTCTGCCAGCCCTTTGGCGGCTTCAATATCCATGCCTTTTTGCGCGGATTCAACTAAGGCGAGAATATCACCCATGCCAAGAATACGATTCGCCATACGGGTGGCGTCAAAGGCTTCGAGGCCATCAAGCTTCTCTGATACACCGGCAAACTTAATGGGTTTGCCTGTGACATGGCGTACGGATAAAGCCGCGCCACCGCGTGAGTCGCCATCGAGTTTGGTCAGTACCACACCAGTTAATGGCAAGGCATCGTTAAAGGCTTTGGCCGTATTAACCGCATCTTGACCTAACATCGCATCGACGACGAATAAGGTTTCGATAGGTTTGACTGCCGCATGTACAGCCGCGATTTCCTGCATCATAGCTTCATCAATACCAAGGCGACCGGCGGTATCGATAATCAAGACTTCATGATGGTGTTTCTTGGCCCAATCAAGTGCGGCTAAGGCGATGTCGACAGGTTTATCATTTATGGTGCTTGGAAAGAAATCTGCGCCTGCTTGCGCGGTGACAGTTTCTAATTGACCAATCGCTGCAGGACGGTAAACGTCAGCGGAAACAGTCAAGACCTTTTTCTTTTTCTTTTCGCGAAGATATAAAGCCAGCTTACCAACGGTAGTCGTTTTACCTGCACCTTGCAGACCTGCCATCAAAATGATCGCTGGCGGTTGCGTCGCGAAATTTAATTCAGAGGCGCTGTCACCTAAATCTGCTCCGATTAAGGACGCCAATTCTTTTTGTACCACCCCAACCAAAGCTTGACCTGGTGTCAAAGAGCCAATGACATCTTCGCCCATTGCTTTTTCTTTGACGCGGGCAATCAATTCGCGCACAGCAGGTAAAGCGACGTCGGCTTCTAACAGAGCCATACGTACTTCGCGCAGCATCTCGGCGGTATTCGATTCAGTTAAACGCGCTTCGCCGCGCATGGTCTTGACGACTTTGGCGAGACGTTGGGTTAAATTGTCGAGCATAGTAAACCTTCTATTTGTCTTCTTTTTGAGAATGAGTGTGATGCAGAACTACAGCACCAAAGAATTTTTTGTAATCGGATCGCATGGGTTGATCCGATTTAGATAAGCCCGTATTTTACTCGAAATGAGGGCGTTTCCTCAGGTGTATAGCGGGATTTAACGCCAGATTGCCCACTTTTATGGTGCTTGTGTAAAGAAAAAAGCCACGTTGAACTTAATCAACGTGGCTAGTTTACAGCTTTAAACTGACTTGCCGACTTGGAACTGGACAGTTTACTCCGCGCCCATTTCCTTCAACAGGTTGTCTGCCTTATCGACATGTTTCATTTGCCATAACATGTAGCGCAAATCGACTTGGATAGAACGGCTAGACGCTTTGTTGTAATCCCAGTCAGCGATGATGGAATCTAAAGTGCCGTCAAATGCTAGGCCAATGAATTCGCCCTTAGCATTGAGGGCAGCAGAACCAGAATTACCGCCAGTAATATCCAAAGTGGCTAAATAGTTGACTGGTACAGTCTTCAAGATAGGATCAACATATTTACCGAAGTCTTTAGTTTTGATCGCAGCCAATTGATTAGCAGGGGCATTGAATTCACCCGTACCAGTTGCTTTGGCTGTAATGCCCTTAACTGTCGTAAACGCAGTCCAAGTCGTACCATCCGCGCCGAATGGACGACTTGCGACTTTACCGAAAGTCACACGCAAAGTGCTGTTGGCATCTGGGTAGACCGCTTGACCTTTGCTCTTCATGTAAGCGATTTTCGCTTTCATGTAGCTGGCATAGGCTTTTTGCATGTCGCCAGCTGACTCTTGATCCGCGACTTCACGTTTCATGCCTTCGTCAAACATGCCAACAGCCGCTTTAATAAAACTATCGTTGCTGGCTTTGAAATCATCTACAGATTTTTCTAACCAGGAAGCGCGGAAAGCTTTGTCGCCAAACTGGCTGCCAGCATACATTTGATCTAGCAATGCTTTCAGTTGATCCTTGCTCATGCCGTCTTTGATGCCTAAGGCGCTATCGAAGTTGGCATTGCGTTCTGCAGCTGGCGCTGCAGCGTACTTCACCAGACTATTTAAGACCAATGCTTTATCGACTTTTTCATCGTAGCTGCGTTCTACGCCATCAACTGTGGCTTTGAAGCGTGGCAAATCACGATTTTGGAAACCCGCGCGACGTTCTGCGTCTGGTTTGGCTTTTTCATGTGCCAAGCGATACAAAGTACGTGCTGTGCCAAGGAAGCGAGGATATGAGGAAGCTAAAAAGGATTCTTTTTTCGCCGTTGCATCACGCTTTGCGTAAATGGCTTCGATCTTGTCGATGTCCGCAGCGTATTCTGCTTTCGTCTTAGGATTTGAATTGACCCAAGCTTTCAAGTCAGCGTGTTCTTTAGTTTTGCGCTCTAAAATATTGCTACCCGCATAGCTATCCAACATACCTTGACGGTTTTTGTAATAGTTATTGATGCCTGCAACCATGCCAGCGTATTTCAAGTTGGCATCCTTATTGTCTTTAGTTTCATTGGCAATAATTGCCAATGATTCAGCAGAGCCTTTGACGAAATTGGGATACTCAAAATCAAAGGTATAGGAAATTTCAGATGGCAGACGATGACGGTTTGTGCGGCCTGGGTAGCCGAGGACCATCACGAAGTCGCCTTCTTTCAAACCATCTTTCGCCAATTTCAATACATGCTTAGGCACGTAAGGGACATTGTCTTTGCTGTATTCCGCCGGTTTGCCGTCTTTGCTGACATAGGCGCGATAGAAACCGTAATCACCTGTGTGGCGTGGCCACATCCAGTTGTCCGTGTCGCCGCCGAATTTGCCGACGCCTTCCGCTGGTGCATGGACCAAGCGCACGTCTTTGATTTCCATTTGCTTAATCAAATAAAATTCTAGGCCACCGTAAAAGGAAGGAATGCTGCAACGGAAGCCAGCTTCTTTTTCACAAGCGGCGATGATTGTTTTTTGGTTTTTTTCTATGGCATCGACGCGCGCTTTGCCGGTCAACTTGGCAGTATTACTATCAATAATCTTGTCGCTGACATTGGTCACCTCAGTCGTAACGAAGATGCGTGAGCCAGGACCTGCAGGCAATTCTTCTGCCAAGTTTTTGGCCAAGAAGCCGTCCGCGAGTAGATTGCGTTGTGGCGTGGAGTTGCGGGCTACGCTGTCATAGACGCAGTGGTGATTAGTCGCCACCAAGCCTTGTGGGGAAACGAAAGAGGCGGAACAACCACCTAAGCTGACAATCGCTCCCATAGGGAATTCGGTCAATTTAGTCAGCGAATTCGGATCTAATTTAAGACCTGCTGCTTTGAGTTGTTTAGCTACTTGTGGCAACTGTTGTGGCATCCACATACCTTCATCGGCTTGCGCATAGCCGCCGATAAGTGTGAGTGCGGCTAAAGCGAAAAGTGATTTTTTCATTTTAATTCCTGCGAAAAGATAATCTGATTGCCCGGATACAGTTTGCTTAATTTATTTTGCAAATTGAAATGACTGACGGTATTTTGATAAACATTGTGTTTGCAAGTAAGCGGACTGATTCCGAGTGTTTCGCAGTATCCAGAAGCCAATACGCTTAGTCAAGCGCTTGACCCTGTGATTTTGGGTCAAATTTCTTTCTTGTTGTAATTGTGCTTATCTTTGCAAATTATGCCGTCCTCCTAGCACGCCAGATGTTTCTTTGGAGGATTTATTGCTTCGTTAGTGAGTGCTTTGCTTAGATTTTGACTTGTCTCAGAAACTCGACGAAAGCAGGAAAAGAATAGCTGACTTAGTGTAAACTTAATGTATGTTAATGAACTTCTCTTTGGCGGCAGCGTTACTATATGTGATCTGCCCATTTATCCCTGCTAGTCGGCATCTCTTAGGTTTGGGCTTGACTGCGTTGGCTTGGTGTTTGCACGGCTTGGCTCTGGCTTTAAGTGTGCATGAACCCGGTGCGCTACGCATTGGTTTTGCCGTTATGTGGTCATCGGCGATCTGGATTTCAGTTTTGGTCTATCTGGTCGAGAACCGTAATTTTTCTCTGGATGGCTTACGTATTTTGGTATTGCCACAGGCCGCGATCACAGCGGTCATGCCCTTGTTTTTCCCAGGTAGCATAATTGCGCTGGCGTATAAACCCGCTATGTTTCCTTGGCATATCGGCATCGCCTTGCTTGCGTACGGCACGCTGACGGTAGCCGCATTTCATGCCTTAGTCATGTATGTACAAGATTTTCATCTGCATCGCAGACGCGGTGCGCAACGTGGCGCACAAACCCAATCGTGGTTAGAAAAAGCGTTAGATAGGCTGCCCGCTTTGTTGAAGATGGAGCACATATTGTTCTTACTCGTGTCGCTTGGTTTTGTATTCCTGAGTCTGACCGTATTGTCGGGGGTTATTTTTTCTGAGCAATTTCTCGGCGTCGCATTTAAATGGGATCATAAAACTATCTTATCCTTATTGTCTTGGTTGTTGTTTGCCATTTTGCTGATAGGGCGGCATTGGCGCGGTTGGCGCGGTAAGTCAGTATTAAGAATGACGCTGTTTGGTTTCCTGAGTTTATTATTAGCTTATGTCGGTAGCCGTTTTGTGTTGGAAGTATTGTTGCATCGGAGTGTGTTATGAGGCTATTGATGTGGTTGATATTGGCCGCTCTGGTCTATTTCGCGGTCAAGAAAAATCTGCGCGCCAGATCGAACAAGATGAGGTCCGAACAGACTGCTTCAAATGATTGGGCTGACGCGAGCTCGACTTATAGCGCAAACCGGAAAGAGAGCGAAGCGATGCTTAGCTGCGCACATTGCCAGGTTTATTTCCCAGCATCGGAAGTCGTTGTACGCCATCAGAAAAATTTCTGTTGTATCGAACACGCCGATCAGGCGTCCGGCAGTTCTTCAAGCTAAATGATTACATCACAGCATCAAGCTAGTGTTAGCGCGACATTGTGGCGCTCATTGCAGACCCTAAATGCCTCACGTGTTCTGATGGCGCTGGTTTTGTTGATGTTGTTGAATTTTAAGTCACTGCAAGATAGCTGGTCATTTGATGTTAGTTCTTTACGTATTTTGGGTGGTAGTTATCTCTTTATTGCAGTGTTGTTTGTAGTACTCAAAGTGCGTTGGCCGGTGCATTTTTTCTTCCACTTGGTCGCCCAAATTGCGATTGATCTTATCGTTATTTCTACTTTATATGTAGGCACTGGTGGTAGCAAGAGTGGCTTGGTCATTTTGTATTTGTTCCCATTAGCTGGCGCAGGCATTTTGGCACCCATGCTGCTGGCATTGTTTTTTGTGTCCGCGGTCTCTTTATTCATGTTATTAGTGAATACCTATCAAGTCTTACAAAACGATGATAGTCAGTTAATTTCGCGTGCGGGCTTGTATGGCGCTGCTTATTTTGCGGTGGTGTATGTTTTGAACCGCTTGGCAAAAAATTTGATCGGGCAAGAAGAACTGGCAATGCAACGTGGTTTTGAATTAGCCCTGCAGCAGGCCATTAATCGCACGGTGATCGCGGATATGGATGATGGCGTTCTGGTGATAGATCAAGAAGGGCAATTATTTGAATCTAATCCTGCCGCTGACCGTATGCTTGGGGTCAATCCAGAGAATTTTGCTGCTGGGAGTAAGATTCGTTTGGAACAAATCCCCGGTTTGGAACCCATCGCATCAGCTCTCGAGCTTTGGAGTGCTGGTCGTCGCCCTGATAGTACAACCTGGTTGAGAAATGAAGGTGCGTCCTTCGTTGTCCTGAGAAATTTTACCGATGATAAGCACCGGTCATCTGAATATTCATCGTCAGAAGAGGCGCATGAGGCGGTTACCCATCTTAAGTTACGTTTTATTCGTATCGAAGAATATGATTTCGAACATCTCGGTGGCGAGGTCGCTCCCTGTACGATTATTTTTATCCAGAATGTGTCGGATATAGAGAATCAGGCGCAACAATTAAAGTTGGCGTCGATGGGGCGCCTGACCGCGAGTATCGCGCATGAAGTACGTAATCCCTTATCTTCGATTTCTTATGCTGCCTCATTATTAGGTGAAGACGTGCATAACGAAGTTCAATCGAAACGTCTACTGAAGATTGTGGATGATAATGTCACGCGTTTAAATCAATTGATTGAAGATATTTTAAAGCTGTCGCGCAAAGCGCAAATGAACTTGCGACCTATTTTGTTGATGGACGCGTTACGCGAAATTGTGCAGGAGTTTGTTGAAACGCGCGGTATTTCCGATCAAATTATTCATGTCACTGATACAGGTCGGTTTCATATCGTGTTTGATCCAGGTCATTTGCACGAGGTTGTCACGAATTTATTATCTAACGCACTGCGTTACGCCAGCAATAAACCGGGCAGTATTCGCCTGATTATCAAGATATCGTCTGGCAACCGGCGAGAGTTACACATACAAGATGATGGACCGGGTATTTCTTCATCAGTCCGGGCGCATTTATTTGAACCATTTTACACGACGTCGAGTAAGGGCACGGGTTTAGGGCTCTATATGGCTCGCGAACTTTGCTTGAATAATCACGCTTTATTGGACTATGAATATAGAAATGATGAAACAGCGAGCTTTGGCATTGAACCCGGCGGCCGTTTTGTGATTAACTTTTCGTCTAATGAAAAATCATGAATGAGAAAGTAAGAGTGTAGTCATGGATAATTCCGGTAACGCAGGTTCGGCAAGAATTCTGGTCATCGATGACGAAGCGCATTTGCGTGAGCTATTAGAGATCACTTTGATAAAGATGGGATTGGAGGTTGATAGTGCGGAGTCACTGGAAGCTGCTCGTCGTTACTTAAACAAGCATAGTTATTCTTTGATTTTGACAGATATGCGACTACCGGACGGCTCTGGCCTGGAAATGGTAGAAGAAGTTAATGTACGTTATAAGAATACACCAATCGCAGTGATTACTGCATTTGGCAGTACTGATAATGCGGTGGTCGCCTTGAAAGCCGGCGCATTTGATTACGTATCTAAGCCTGTCGCCTTAGATCAATTACGCAAATTAGTCCGTTCGGCCTTACAAATACAAAATGTGAAGCCAGTCGAAGAGGTGGCTATCGTGGCTACCAAGCCTTCCAGTCCTTCTTTCTTAATTGGTCAATCGAGTGAGATTCAGCAGGTCAGGTCTCAAATAAGTCGTTTGGCGCGCAGTATGGCACCCGTCATTATTACCGGCGAGTCAGGCAGTGGTAAAGAATTGGCCGCCCGCGAGATTCACAGAAGTAGCCCTCGTGCTGAAAGAGCTTTTGTTGCAGTCAATTGTGGTGCGATCCCAGAAATGTTAATGGAGGCCGAATTTTTCGGCTACCGTAAAGGTGCTTTTACAGGCGCGAACGACGACAGAGATGGTTTCTTTCAAGCAGCGAATGGCGGTACTCTGATGCTTGATGAGGTTGCGGATTTGCCACTAGCGATGCAGGTAAAATTATTGCGCGCAATTCAAGAACGTAGAGTGCGTAAAGTGGGTGCAACTTCCGAGGAACCTGTGGATGTCAGGATTTTGAGTGCAACCCACCAGAATTTGGAAAGCTGCGTCAGTGCAGGAAAATTCCGGCAAGATCTTTATTATCGTTTGAACGTTATTGAGTTGGTCTTGCCGCCACTGCGCCAGCGTTTGAGCGACGTGCCCGAGCTGGCAAAAAGTATTTTATTGAAGCTGGCCAGTCCTGGATATCTGATCACATTGAACCAACAGGCAATGGCTGCGCTCCAGCAATATGATTTTCCGGGCAATGTACGTGAGTTAGAAAATATTTTGGAACGTGCAGCCGCTTTTGCCAATGATGGTTGTATCGATGTGATAGACCTTGGATTACGATCTGTCGCGCGTCACGAAATGAAACCGACAGCAACGCCAGTAGCTGAAGTGCAGGAATTACAAGAACACTCGTCAATCGAACGGCATCCAGAACTGAGTAACTTAGATGAAATTGCATTAGTAGATACTGCTAACTTCGTCGACGAACACAATTCGGATTTGCCTGCGCCGACAGCTGAATCGGTATTTCTGGCGCCAGCTTTGCCATGTAGTTTGCCGCAATATCTTGAGCGAATAGAGTCCGAAGTTATTCGCAGCGCTTTAAAGCAAACGAGAAATAATCGCACTCAGGCCGCCGAATTGTTGGGTGTCAGCTTCCGCCAATTACGTTACTCAATTCAAAAATTGAAGATTAATGATGTTGAGCCGGATTAATCCATTCGTATTGCCGCCGACTCAAGCAGATGCTTGGGAAATGGATGGACAGGGTTGGTGCTTGCAAGTTCAGCAGCTAGTTTCCCCCAATTTTGGTAAGCGTCCAGAGCAGATGGCGATTTCCATGCTGGTGATTCATAATATTAGTCTGCCTGTCGGGCAATTCGGTAATAACTATATAGAAGAGCTGTTTCAAAACACGCTCAATTGTGACGCCCATACAAGTTTTGCTAGCCTAAGAGACTTGCGTGTTTCTAGCCATTTTTTAATATTGCGTGATGGGCGCGTACAACAGTTTGTGTCTGTACTCGATCGTGCGTGGCATGCAGGCCTATCTCATTTTCAAGGACGAGACGGATGCAATGATTTTTCTATAGGCATAGAGTTGGAAGGTTGCGATAGTCAACCGTTCGAGGATGCTCAATACATGAGCCTGCTTAAACTTAGTCAGGCTTTGTTACGTCATTCCCCGATTGAACATATCGTTGGACACGAAGAGATTGCACCGGGACGCAAAACAGATCCAGGCCCTTATTTTGATTGGGCTCGTTTTCAGCAGGCCTTGGGTGCATGGCGTATTACGTAATTGATATAAATGCTAGTGTCGATTCGTGCTGTTCTTATGATGTTTGAAAATCGAGGTCTTTGGTTTTCTCCAACCACACTTCCTACAATTTAACTTCGTCAGCCAAATTATTTTCATTAGTCTTGGCCCTAGCGTTCTTCTCCGTATTTTTTCGTTAAAGAATAAATACTCTTCAAAAAATTTCCGCTGAGATCACATGTGCACAAAGAATTAGCAAGCCATGTTAGTAGTCACTCACGTGCAAATCCGCATTCTTTTGTCGACTGTGTAATGTCAAACAGAACTGCACAAAATCAATGAAATAAAACTAGTCTAACTTTTAAAAAGCGGTTGCGTACTTGCAGTCGAGACACTAGAATTAGTGCAAATAAAAATAAACGCACTAGATATAGTGTTTTTTGGAAAGTTTCCGAAAATTATTTTTTTAGCGTTTTACCGTTTGATACGCTTGAATGACTGAGAAAAATAAATGGTTTGGCGCTTTTAAAGGCGCTCAGACCGAACTGTAGGATTCACTTACTTTGCTCATATCAAATTGGTCGTTCAAGTTTTGTGCATCATCAATGAATTGCAGCACCGCATTAAACCAGCATCAGCATCGCATTACATGATCAGCAGCAAAATCAGCAGAAAAAATCGCAAATTTATATTTAATTTACATTAATAAGACCCTGAACCTGGAGGCGAAATGCACTCTTCACTAGAAATATCCCCAGCAACACCTTTTGACTCAAATTTTGCTCATGCCGGCACATCTGCACAAGTGCAGGCGCAGCCTACGGCTGGATTTGGCGATTATCGTATTATTCGCCGCAACGGTGCGGTTGTTGGGTTTGAACCATCAAAAATTTCTATCGCGGTAACGAAGGCATTTTTAGCCGTGAACGGTGGTCAAGGTGCTGCATCTGCGAGAATTCGTGAGTTGGTAGAGCAGCTCACATCTACTGTGGTGAATGCATTGATGCGCCGTCAACCGAATGGTGGCACGTTTCACATTGAAGATATTCAAGACCAGGTTGAATTGGCGTTGATGCGTTCAGGTGAACATGATGTGGCACGCGCCTATGTTTTGTACCGTGCCAAACGTATGGAAGAGCGTCGTCAACAGTTGGAAGCGCAGGCTGCTGGCAAGCCAGACGCCGCTGTGCCACAAATTCATGTGATCGTTGATGGCCGTCCGCAGGTGTTGGAGATCGCACAAGTTCGTGCCTTAATTAAAGCAGCTTGTGTAGGTTTAGAAAAATTAGTCGATTCAGAAGCGATCCTGATCGAGACGCTCAAAAATCTGTACGACGGCGTACCCGTCGAAGAATTACATAAGTCTGCTATTTTGGCAGCACGTGCGATGATGGAAAAAGAGCCAGCGTATAGTCAGGTGACTGCACGTTTGCTGTTGCATACAGTGCGTAAAGAAGTGTTCGGTAAAGAAGTCGCGCAAAAAGACGCCGCTGAAGAATATGGTGAATACTTCCCTAAATTTGTCAAAAAAGGCATTGAAGCTGGATTGCTGGACGCCAAATTAGCGCAATTTGATTTGAAGAAAATGGCAAATGCGTTGGTCGCAGACCGCGATTTGCAATTTGGTTACATCGGTTTGCAAACTTTATATGACCGTTATTTCTTGCACATCCGCGATATCCGCATCGAAATGCCGCAGGCTTTCTACATGCGTGTGGCTATGGGTTTGGCCTTGAATGAAATCGACCGCGAAGCGCGCGCGATTGAATTCTACAATTTGTTGTCTTCATTTGATTTCATGAGTTCCACGCCTACCCTATTTAATAGTGGTACACAGCGTTCGCAATTATCTTCTTGCTACCTGACGACAGTGGCGGATGACCTCGACGGCATCTATGAAGCGATCAAAGAAAACGCGCTGTTAGCGAAATATGCGGGTGGCTTGGGTAACGATTGGACGCCAGTTCGTTCTTTGGGTGCGCATATCAAGGGCACGAACGGTAAATCACAAGGTGTGGTGCCATTCTTGAAAGTAGTCAAC
The DNA here is from genome assembly GCF_049340325.1 of Undibacterium sp. Di24W. Classification (NCBI taxonomy): domain Bacteria; kingdom Pseudomonadati; phylum Pseudomonadota; class Betaproteobacteria; order Burkholderiales; family Oxalobacteraceae; genus Undibacterium; species Undibacterium sp. Di24W. Next base: position 761,038 of record NZ_JBMPOP010000001.1, on the reverse strand, counting down.
GATACCGCAGTTGCAGTCAATCAGGGCGGTAAACGTAAAGGCGCGGTCTGCGCTTACCTCGAAACTTGGCACATGGACGTCGAAGAGTTCTTGGAACTCCGTAAGAACACTGGTGATGATCGCCGCCGCACGCACGATATGAATACGTCCAACTGGATTCCAGATTTATTCATGAAGCGCGTGATGGAGAAGGGTGACTGGACTTTGTTCTCGCCATCAGATGTACCTGATCTGCACGACAAGTTTGGTAAATCGTTTGAAGAAGCCTACACCGCATACGAAGCAAAAGCGGCGAGTGGCGAAATCAAGCTGTCCAAAAAGGTTGCGGCCCTAGATTTATGGCGCAAGATGCTGTCTATGTTGTTTGAAACAGGTCATCCATGGATCACATTTAAAGATCCTTGTAACATTCGCTCGCCACAACAACACGTGGGCGTAGTTCATAGTTCCAACTTGTGTACAGAAATTACACTCAATACGAATGACAGCGAGATCGCCGTATGTAATTTGGGTTCTGTGAACATGCCAGCGCATATGAAAGATGGCAAGTTGGATCACGACAAACTCAAGCGTACCATCACGACAGCGATGCGCATGCTCGATAACGTGATTGATATTAATTACTACGCGGTGAAAAAAGCACGTGATTCGAACTTGCGCCACCGTCCGGTTGGTCTCGGTATTATGGGCTTCCAAGATTGTTTGCACATGATGCGTATTCCATATGCATCGATGGATGCAGTGCAGTTTGCCGACACGTCTATGGAAGCAGTGTGCTATTACGCTTATCTGGCATCGAGTGAATTGGCGAAAGAACGCGGCCGTTATAGTTCTTACACTGGCTCATTATGGGATCGCGGCATTCTGCCACAAGATTCTGTGAAGTTGTTAGCAGAAGAGCGTGGTGGTTATTTAGAAGTTGATAGTTCGGAAACGATGAATTGGTCTATCGTGCGTGATCATATTAAGCAATATGGCATGCGTAACTCCAACTGCGTAGCGATCGCACCGACCGCGACTATCTCGAATATTATTGGTGTTGCCGCTTGTATTGAACCTACTTACCAAAACTTGTACGTGAAATCGAACTTGTCCGGTGAGTTCACGGAGATCAATGAGCATTTGGTGCGTGATTTGAAAGACTATGGTTTGTGGGATGACGTCATGATCTCCGACTTGAAATACTTCGATGGTAGTTTAGCGAAGATCGATCGCATTCCTGAGGATTTGCGCGAACTGTATGCAACTGCATTTGAAGTTAGCCCGACCTGGTTGGTGGAAGCAGCTTCCCGTCGTCAAAAATGGATAGATCAGGCTCAGTCTTTGAATATCTATATGGCAGGTGCATCCGGTAAGAAATTGGATGAAACTTATAAGTTGGCGTGGTTGCGTGGTTTGAAAACGACCTACTACCTGCGTACAATAGGTGCGACCCATACCGAGAAATCGACTAGTAAGACAGGCGCATTGAATGCCGTAGCTGTTGACGGTGGCAATAGTGGATATTCTGCCGGCCCAGAAGTGGCAGCAGCATCTGCTATCGAGGCAGACGGCGCAGCTTGCTATTTGCGTCCAGGCGATCAAGGTTTCGAAGAGTGCGAAGCTTGCCAATAAATGTAATGTTTGGTCTCTGTGCTGTACCTGCGCAGAGATCGAATCTGTTTAATTTATTCAGCTTGTTCATTTTCTTGGCGCTTTTTTCGTTTTACGCTTAAACGTATTAACTAATAAGCGCCAACTCATCAACAGTACATAGTAAGGAAAATCACATGCTTTCATGGGATGATGAAGTAGCTCCAGCCGCGCCAGCACCACGACCAGTTGCGCAGCCCAGTGCACAAACACAAACCGCGTTTGACCAGTATCAAACGCGTATGCAAACCCAAGACGTCGCTTTGAATCCTGCTTTGGTGACCAAACCAACGGTCGTGACACCAGAAGAAATTGGTCGTCGTGTGAATGCAGCGGACAAGCGTATCATCAACGGCCAAACGGACGTGAATCAGTTAGTCCCATTCAAATATAAATGGGCTTGGGATAAATATTTGGCAGGTTGCGCGAATCATTGGATGCCACAAGAGATTAATATGCAGCGCGATATCGAGCTCTGGAAAAATCCAAATGGCTTGACTGAAGACGAACGTCGTTTGGTTAAACGTAATCTTGGATTCTTCGTTACTGCTGATTCTTTGGCAGCAAATAATATTGTGCTCGGTACCTATCGTCACATCACAGCGCCAGAATGCCGTCAGTATTTACTGCGTCAGGCGTTTGAAGAAGCCATCCATACGCATGCATACCAGTATATCGTTGAGTCACTCGGTTTGGATGAAGCTGAGATTTTTAATGCGTATAACGAAGTCGAGTCGATACGTGATAAAGATCAGTTCTTGATTCCATTTATCGATGTGCTGACAAACCCGGAATTCAAGACGGGCACTATCGAAGCGGATCAAACGCTATTGCGCTCGCTGATCGTTTTTGCATGTTTGATGGAAGGACTTTTCTTCTACGTCGGCTTCACACAAATTCTTGCGCTCGGTCGTCAGAATAAAATGATGGGTGCTGCTGAACAATACCAGTACATCTTGCGTGATGAATCGATGCACTGCAATTTCGGAATCGATTTGATCAACACAATCAAAATGGAGAACCCACATTTGTGGACCGCAGAATTTCGCGATGAAATTAAATCGTTGTTTTTACGTGCGGTAGAGTTGGAATATCGTTACGCAGAGGATACAATGCCGCGAGGAGTACTAGGCTTGAATGCGCCAATGTTTAAAGGTTATTTGCGATTCATCGCAAATCGACGCGCACAACAAATCGGTCTCGATGTTTTGTTCCCACATGAAGAAAATCCTTTCCCGTGGATGAGCGAAATGATCGATCTGAAAAAAGAGCGGAACTTCTTTGAGACCCGTGTCATCGAATATCAAACAGGTGGTGCTCTCAACTGGGAATAAATTTTTTGTAGTCGAAAGTGTTCAAGACAAGAAATCGTAAAGACAGTAAAATGCGACCAAAGTGATTGAACAAGAAAGGCTTCACAAAACTGAATGAACTTTTTTAGACTCATTCGATGTGGTAGGTTTAAATAGCGCGACCCCGGCGAGGCTGGGTGTTGCGCTTTTGTGTTTGGAAATTTTGCAAACTGGATTTCTAGTCCGAATATCACGTGTAAGCTGATTTAAGCATTAAATAGTAGAGAATTCCGACGCTAGTTTTTACAAGTAGCGTTTTGGCTGTTGTCATAAATCGTTAAGGTCTGCCTGTCATTAAGAATAAAAAGGGGCAAACGACAAAGCCATATGACCATCTTATTAGCCTGTGGGAGTTAATATGAGGTCGGTGCCGAATTCATTAGCGCAACCAGAATTCATGTTTGTGCCGATGAATAATCCGCTTACCAGAAAGCGAGCGGATTTTAACTTTAATCTGATTTTTTTCCGACTAACGTGAAGGAGAAACAAAATGGCAACAGCACCAGAAGCCAAGAAAGCAGCAGCTAAGCCTGCGGCGAAACCGGCGGCAAAGAAAGCAGCAGCGAAACCTGCAGCGAAAAAAGTAGCAGCTAAACCAGCAGCTAAACCAGCGGCTAAACCAGCAGCTAAACCAGCGGCTAAACCAGCAGCAAAGCCAGCAGCTAAAAAAGCAGCAGCTAAACCAGCGGCAAAGCCAGCAGCTAAAAAAGCAGCGGCTAAGCCAGCAGCTAAAAAAGCAGCAGCTAAGCCAGCAGCTAAACCAGCGGCAAAGCCAGCAGCTAAAAAAGTAGCAGCTAAACCAGCGGCAAAGCCAGCAGCTAAAAAAGCAGCAGCTAAACCAGCGGCAAAGCCAGCAGCTAAAAAAGCAGCAGCTAAACCAGCGGCAAAGCCAGCAGCTAAAAAAGCAGCGGCTAAACCAGCGGCAAAGCCAGCAGTTAAAAAAGCAGCAGCTAAGCCAGCGGCAAAGCCAGCAGCTAAAAAAGTAGCAGCTAAACCAGCGGCAAAGCCAGCAGCTAAAAAAGCAGCAGCTAAGCCAGCAGCTAAACCAGCAGCTAAAAAGGTAGCAGTTAAGCCAGCGGCTAAACCAGCAGCGAAGCCAGCGGCAAAACCAGCAGCCAAGCCAGCGGCAAAACCAGCAGCGAAGCCAGTAGCGAAGCCAGCGGCAAAACCAGCAGCGAAGCCAGCAGCAAAAAAAGCGGCGGCTAAGCCAGCCGCAAAAAAGGCCGCAGCAAAACCAGCAGCGAAAAAAGCAGCAGCTAAACCAGCGGCAGCTAAACCAGCCGCAGTAGCAGCACCGGCTCCAGCAGAAGCAAAGACAGTTGTCAGCCCAACGGCAGCTTGGCCTTTCCCAACTGGAACTCGTCCAGCGTAATATTCTTACTTGGACGCCTGGTTTTATTCAGGCACAATACCCACTGTGTGTTAATCACCCAGTGGGTTTTTTTTTGAGGACATATACATGTTGTTTGAAATGTTTAGCTTCGTTATCGAAATCGTCGCCGGTATTTTCGCTGGATTCTTGTTGTTACGGTTTTGGATGCAAGCCTTAAGAATTCGTCCTCCTAGTTCGCTAGGGCAGGCCATTTTTCAAATAACTGATTGGTTGGTAAAACCGATTCGACGTCTCGTACCTGGATTTCTTGGATTAGATTGGGCAAGTTTAATTGCGGCCTTCCTTGTATCCGTTTTGTCTTTTATGCTGGAGTCGCTCTTTAGTGGACAATTTAATGTCGCATTAATACTGTTATTGTCGGTGGTTCGTCTACTGCAATGGATTATCTATGGCTTGATGGCGCTCTTGGTGTTTGAGGCTATATTGAGTTTCGTTAACCCTTACGCACCATTGGCACCTGTTATTAGAGCTTTGAATCAGCCCTTATTAGCGCCTTTACGCCGTCTTATTCCTCCTGTCGGGAACATAGATTTCTCCCCATTAGTCGCTTTAATCGTATTACAGCTATTGAGTCGTCTACTTATTTCCTTGGTGCCGCGTTTATATATGTATGTGGTGTAGTTGCGAATTATTGCCGAGCTAGCACCGTCTTTGTCGTGAACTCTCAGTAAGGATTTCTATGTATTGTCCATCTTCTTGTATTTCTCTATTGCTCGCTATGAGCGCAGCCACTAGCCTCCCACTGTATGCACAGGAAGTCGAGCAACGAACAGGCTTAGCTGATCAGCGTGAAGTTGCGGTGACTATCTATAACGAGAATCTGGCCTTGGTTAAAGATACTCGTAAGCTAAGTTTAAAGCGTGGCGTGTCGAGCCTGGCGTTTCGTGATGTCAGTGCCAGAATGCGCCCAGAGACAGCCTTATTGCGTAGCATTTCAGCGCCTGGTAGTTTGTCGGTGCAAGAGCAAAATTTCGATTTCGATCTGCTGACCCCTCAGAAGTTATTGGAAAAGTATGTAGGTCAGAGCGTCAATATTATTCGCACGAATCCTGCTACCGGTGTCGAAACAAGCGAAGTCGCTCAGGTACTGGCAGCGAACGATGGCGTGGTTTTGAAGATAGGCAATCGTATAGAAACTGGCTTACCTGGCCGGATTGTTTATAACGATGTGCCAAGCAATTTACGTGACCGACCGACGCTGGTCATGTCGCTTAACAACACCAACAATGCGCCGCAAGACGTCGAATTGAGTTATCTGACTGGCGGCTTGGCTTGGAAAGCCGACTATGTGGTTGAGCTCAATTCTGCTGAAGATAAGTTGGATATTTCAGGCTGGGTCACTTTAACTAATACTAGCGGTGCCAGTTATCGGAACGCCAAGTTACAGTTGGTGGCAGGTGATGTGAATCAGGTTAAAGAAAGAGTCGTGGTGACTGGTTCGAGCGTAAGGGCGATGGCGGCAGCGCCGCTTGCGAAGATGGATAATATGGCAGAAGAATCCTTGTTCGAGTACCACTTATACACTTTGAACCGCCCAACCACGATTGCCGAAAATCAAACTAAACAAGTGTCTTTGCTCAATGCCTCCGCGGTACCTGCACGTAAAGAGTTCTTACTGAAAGGTGCTGATTACTACTATCAAGGTAGTTACGGCGATCTGGGTCAGAAAATGAAGATCGGTGCCTTTATTGAGTTTGAAAATAAAGAAAGCTCACAGCTCGGCATGCCTTTGCCTAAAGGTGTGATCCGCGTGTACAAGAAAGATAGCAATGGTAACGCACAGTTTATCGGCGAAGATAGTGTCGATCACACACCTAAAAATGAGAAAGTAAGACTTAAATTAGGTGATGCTTTTGACGTCACCGCTGATAAGAAACAAACAGACTTTAAGAAAATGGCAAGCTCTTCCAAGTACGTTTATATCTTTGAGAGCGCTTATGAGATTACCTTGAAAAATGCGAAGAAAGAAGCGGTCACTGTGACAGTGCAAGAGCCTATGCCAGGCGATTGGCAGATATTGAGTTCTAGTCACCCGTATGTAAAAGGTGCGAGCAATACCGCGGTGTGGAAAATTAACGTGCCGGCAGAAGGTAGCACTAAATTGGTGTATCGTAGCCAGGTTCGTTATTAAAAAATAAGCGTAAGAACTGCGATCATCTATTTTGTTGGAATAGTTTGCTCTATCGTGATCGTCGTGATCGCAGAGTTGATTGTAAAAACCTCCATAGAAATTGATGGAGGTTTTTTTATACTATTTTTTGTTTCATTTTCTTTGCAATAGTTGTCGAAATCCTGAAAGCTTTGAGTTAGACTAGAAACTCCTTCTTGCATAGAGGTGTGAAATGTCTGCGGAATCTAAATATCGTTTAATTACACGTAGTGATTTTGATGGTTTGGTTTGTGCCGTTTTACTCAAACATCTGAATTTGATCGATGACATCAAGTTTGTTCATCCTAAAGATATGCAAGACGGTAAGGTCGAGGTCAATGAAAAAGACATTACGACCAATTTGCCGTATGTACATGGCGTGCACCTAGCATTTGACCACCACTTCTCCGAGACCTTGCGCAACCCTGGAGAGCGGACTAATCATATTATCCATCCAGAAGCACCCTCTGCTGCACGAGTGGTGTACGACCATTATGGTGGTCATTCCGCTTTTCCGGCTGATTGGGATGAGATGATGGCGGCCGTCGATAAAGGCGATGCAGCTCAGTTTAACCGGGAAGAAGTACTGAACCCCGAAAAATGGGATTTATTAAATTTCTTAATGGATGCGCGTACGGGTTTAGGGCGTTTCCGTGAATTTCGCATTTCTAATTACAACTTGATGATGGATTTGATTGATTATTGTCGTAATCATCGTATTGAACAGATCATGGAACTTCCCGACGTTAAGGAGCGGGTAGAGATCTACCAAGAACATGCGGCAAAATGCAAAGAACAAATTCAACGTTGTTCCCAATTACACGGTAATCTGGTGGTACTCGATTTACGTAATGAAGAGGTGATTTTTGCAGGTAATCGCTTTGTTATCTATGCGATGTATCCCGAAATTAATATCTCTATCCATGTCTTATGGGGATTGAAACAGCAGAATACGGTTTTCGCGACTGGTAAATCGATATTGAATCGTAGTTCAAAAACCAATATTGGTGCCTTGATGCTGGAATATGGCGGCGGTGGTCACGAGAATGCAGGTACCTGCCAGGTCGATAATGATAAAGCGGAACAAATCTTGGCGACTTTAATACAGCGTATCAATCAAGATGGTTAAGTGTCGACAGCGGTGCAGTTGGAAAATTACCTTAGACTAAACAAAAGAGACTGTTCTTGAACAGTCTCTTTTGTTTGTAGCCTGTGATATCGCCAAAAATCACAGTTTCGCCAGAGCCTTTGCCCCTTTCAAACTACAGCCACTTTGCGGAAATGGGCGCTGCGCTTGTTCCGGATCAAATGCGACTAAAGCAGCTTTGGCCAACTCTAGATCTTTCGCGAATTCTCTCAAGTGACGAGTGCGTTCTTCCCCGTTCCATTCTGCGTCTGAAAAACTCTTTAAAGTATAGTTCTTACTGACATGTGCGACGCCTTCCATGCGCGCTATCAAAGCACGATCCGGATCGATATTTTCTTTGAGTAGATAGCCGTCTATGTCGCGTAAGCTCATAGGGAAAGCGGCTTGATTATCTCTTAGTAGATTGCCCGCCGCACTCAGGCGGATTTCACTGCGTCCGAGTGGCAAAACCTCATTAAAATTGAGTAGTGCAAATGGCGCGGCTTTGGCATCATCTAATCTCGCATTGACAATGTAGCGTCCGGCTTGCTGTACGTCGATCGGCAGATAAAAGACTAAGTTACCATTTTCAATGACTTCACGAATCTTACCCGCCCAGATTGCTGGTAATTCAGGTGAATAGATCACATCAAAATACACAACACCGACTTGCCCATTGACAGTGAAATTAACCTCGGTACGTATCGTTCCATTAAACCCAGCAAAGCCATTACTGCCTGGACTAAGTGTGCCGCCTGCTATGCCGTCGTTCGGGATAAGGTCACCATCGCGACCATTGTCGGCTAATGCCATTGGGATTTGAGTGGGGGCCGGATGATTATTGAAATTCAGTCCAGAAGCGACCGCGCGATTAACGAAAACCGGTATCATTTGCAGATCTTTATCGAGCGCTTGTATGCTGAAAGTGACCGATTCACGTGCAGCCATATAGACCCGCGACTGACTGGTCGAAATCTGAATTGATGAATTGCTGCTGCCATCTTTATTGCGCATGGCATGCGATTCCTTTACTGCCTGATTGGGATAAACTTGGTCAGGATGCTCTGAGATTGGTCGCGAACTCAAGGGATATTTGCTACTCTCACGATAGCTGCATAAGGTGTGATCCACTTCCTCTAATTGGCGCACCAGATTTTTATGAATTGTTTCCCGGCTCGGAAGCGTTGCCGTGGCAGGTACTGGTGTATGAACGGGTTTATCTGTGTTCGTTCCGTTTGATGCAATTGCATTGTTTCGAGTGTGTGTGGCATCTTTGTCGTTGGCTGATACACGCGACCAGATGAAAGTTGCAAGGCATAGCAGTAGCACCGCACTCAACAAATATATCGCAACCCAAGATTTTTTTCTTGAGTTAAGCGTGGGCGATCGTTCGATTCTACTTGTGGTTTTTTTAGAGGACATGAATGTGGTTTGATATGACGATAGCAGGGGGCAGTGGAGCACTCACACAAGAGTTGGAGTCTTGGCGAATGCACCACATATCATTAAGATCGCGCTACAATAGTATCAAAGTGCACTACTGACCATCGCACTTCGAACCACCGAAATAATGCCCTGCCAGTTGCTGTTGGCGTAATGATTGTAGGCCTCATTATCGTCCCGGAAGGCTACTGAGTGGAACGACCACTTCACCGAGCCACCTTCGTTGGCCGCTGTCCCCAAAGTCAGATCATTGCAGAACCAATCACTGGGATTGCACAGGGAGCTGCCAGCAGAACCCGCTACGCCGCCGCTACTATGATAGGCCACCGCTTCATCATCCTGGCCTGGTAAGATGCCTGAATACACGGTACCTTTGGCACCAGCATACATATAGAACCAAACATTCGCCGTATTGTTGTGGTTATACATGGCGCGTGCTGTTGCAGTTTTCAAATCTTTGACCAAGGGCTCTGATACTGCCCATGAGCCAGCATCGGATAATTCTGATCCGCCACCCGCGCCGGATGCAGCGCGTACCCATTTAATATTCCAACCAGTTTGTGCAGTACCGTCGCTATTACCGCATTGACCTGAGGAATTTGCAGAAGCATTTTTCTTCATACGCGAAGTGCTACCGTAGTTGGCGAGCGTATAACCGAGCATTAAATCACCGGCGCTGTGCGTAGCGATATAGCACCAGTTATTGCCGGTACAAAAGCAATCTAATGCGTCGCGGATTTTGCCATTTTGTGAGGCAATACTATTGTAACCATCCCAGTTAACAGATTTTTTATTGACGCCTGCAGCGGTTGTTGCAGGCCCCCAATAAGTGAAACTATTATAGTTGCCAACCACACCGCCACCAGTGCGACCATTGATCCATAAACTGTAATTGTCGGCGCTAGCGATATTTGACATCGCGCTTGCTGCGAGTAAAACCAAGGAAAAGAATAAACGTTTGAACTTCATCATGCGACTCCCATTGAGTACTACTTGAATGAAAAACGAAGAAACTGCTCAGGTTTATTAAAACAAACTAAGACAAGCGAAGGAAGTTTTTGTTGTACCTGACAGCACGCTGAAAACCAGTCTTTTTTAAATATAGTGGTCAACTGGTCTGTTCGCGATTATCAAAATCGTGCTGTCTCAGGTCAATTTGCGATGCAACAAAAAAGCACGCTGAAAAATAGTGTTTGAGATAGGTTAAAAATGCTTTTTGCTATGAGATCGTAGCGAGAATTTATGATTAGAGAATTGTTTCTAATCACAAGAATGCTCAAAAAAGTGTTGGGAAACAAAAACAAATTTCTAATTCAATGGGTGTTGTTTAAGAGGGATACTTGTATTGAAAGCGCTATGTTTTTTTTTGCGGCTATGTTTAGATGGCATCTCACAACGCACTCCAAATCCGATAAAAATAAGGATACAAAATGCCAGTTCAGATTCCATCAAAGTACAATCAAAAATTTTTACAAAAGCCCTTGTTGACTTGTGTATTAAGCCTAGGAATAGGTTTCATGTGCTTGGGCCCGAGTGGGACAGCGCTGGCTCAGCAGTCGATCCAGGCATCGCCAGAAAGTGCGACACAAGCTCGCGACATTCTACGAGATCTGATCGCAGCTAAATCCATACACGCCAATGGTTCTACACGATCAGCGCAAATGATCGCAGATCGCTTAATTGCTGGCAGCTATAGTCACGATGAAGTGCAAGTACTGGCACCAAAAGAATATCCTACTAAGGGCAATGTGGTAGTGCGAATGCGTGGAAAGCGAGATGCAGGCACTCAGGAAAAACCAGTTTTGTATATTGGCCATTTAGATGTGGTCGACGCTAAACGTGAAGACTGGAATTTCGATCCTTTTACGTTGACTGAAAAGGATGGTTGGTTATACGGTCGCGGAACGATTGACATGCTGGGACAGGCTGCGGCCTACGTCACAACGATGTTGCGCCTTAAGAAAGAGGGCTTCATACCACAGCGCGACATTATCCTCGCGCTGACCGCCGATGAAGAAGCAGAAGGTAATGCGAATGGCGTTGCATGGCTGTTGAAAGAACATAAAGCATTGATTGATGCCAGCTTGGTGATCAATCCCGATGCAGGAGAAGCGGCGATTAAAAACGGGCGCAAATTGTATTTGACAGCGCAAACTAGCGAAAAAGTCTTTTTGACCTTTGGCTTAGAAGTGACTGATAAAGGTGGACACAGCTCCCGCCCCACTGCACACAATCCAATAGATCGCTTGGCGAAAGGCTTGCACAAATTATCTGGGTTTAATTTCCCTTTGCATCTTACGGATACAGTAAAACTTTATTTTGCTGGACGATCGAATCTAGAAAGCGGTCAGAAAAAAGCAGATATGCTAGCAGTCAGTCTCGCCAAACCTGATCAGGCGGCAGTGCGTCGTTTGTCGCAAGAAGTGGAGACCAATATCATGCTGCGCACCACTTGTACCACCACCGAAATAAGTGGCGGTCATGCGGAAAATGCGTTGCCGCAACGAGCGCGAGCGACGGTGCAATGTCGTGTCATTCCCGGCGAATCACAAGCTCAGGTTGAAGCGCAATTACGTAAAGTCTTGCAAGACGACAGCATTAAAATTTCAGTGATCACTGCAGCGAAACCGACTCCCGAGTCACCACCATCTCCAGCGATCTTTAATGCAGTTGCTAGCGTCGCCAAAAGAATGTGGCCCGAGGTCATTGTCTTGCCAAATATGTCGGCAGGTGCCAGTGACAGTGTATTTACTCGTAATGCAGGCTTGCCGACTTATGGTATCGATGCCATGTTTGATGATCTGGACGATTCACGCGCACATGGTCGAGATGAGCGAATTAGCGTCAAAGGTTTTAACGAAGAAATAGAGTTCGTTTATCGCTTAGTGAAAGCGATTGATAAGCTGCCAAGCAAGTGAACGTAGCACCATTGTAGATCGGACGCTATTCAACTCCGTATTTTGCGAAGCTTGAATAGCGTTGATGTTTATAAATTTAGGCAGGAATCAGTTTTACCACTAATGACAGTTCAGCATCAGCAGGCGATGCCGCTGTAGTGATCTCCAACAGTCTGTCTATGTTTGGATGCTTTCCGGGAAACGCAATTGCATCCTTAGTATGCTCCGCGTAAATTTCCAAGCCTTTGTTCGCTGCGGCGTGATTGATTTCTCCAAATTCTTGAAACAAAGCGTGATAGACACGTACGCTACCTGCTGAGCCAGGTTTGTTTTCTATGCGTGCGATCAACTTGTCTTGATTTGATAATTCGATAGCACTCAGATGATCAGTACTGGGGAGTGTGGCGAGAATGTCGCTAAATAACATACCGTATCCTTTGATTAAAAATGGGCTTGAAGCAAATCTCAATGCAAATGCATGCACAGAGCCAAGCAAAGCCGATATGGTAAGGAGTCAACGTCACAAAGACAAGCACTAGCATGGTGGGACAGCAAATTAGTCTTCATCGAGTCTTAGTATAGACAAGTGCAGACAAATTACATTACTCGTATTAATACTTTGGCAGATTCTCAGGTGATCTGAAAAGTCAGGCACATCAATAAAGATTTTTTTATGTGTCAACTTGCTTTGATCCAGCCCCGTTATTGACACACGTAGTGAACTTCTACGGCACACAAATACTTACTCTTTAAGATAGGAATTGAAATGAATATCTCCATGAAAAAAATGATGATGACAGTTGCAGTTGCCTCAATGACTATCGGCACTGCGTTCGCAAAAACGCCAGCGCAAGCACCTGCAGCAGCGCCTGCCGCCAAGGTAGAAGCAGCGGCCGCCAGCAAAGCCACACCCGCTAAAGCAGCTATGCCAGCAGCAAGTGCGTCAGCCAGTGCAGCTTCCACCCCAGTAGCGGCGCCACACGATGCAGCGAGTGCGAAACATACGCCAAAAGCAAAGCCAAAAACTGAAGCCGCAGCATCGGCAGCTTCAGCAGCGTCAGCAACAGCGCCAGTGAAAAAATAAGTACGAGTATGTTTGAATGTTGAGAATGCTGAATAGTTAAATTCTCATACCCGCGTCAAAAAAGGTAACGGCATCTCATTGTTGAGGTGCCGTTGTTATTTTGATTGATAAAAAGTGGAACAGTCCGTGGATACGGGTGGGTAAAAAAATTGAGCATAACAAGCCCATCGGCAACCATTGGGTCTATCTCAAACTAGTCTTGAAGCAATATAAGAATCGGTGATTAAGTTATGGACTTCGAAAAACAAAAACATGCTTATCAAGTCCATCTGTTTGCGCGAATCAATAACTGTTCGTTTGACACAGCAAGCCTAAGTAAACCATAGGCGGGAGCAGAATTCACGTATAGTGAGTTGGTGGCGTCATGCTTGGTATGTGGCGACTATGAAATCCGTAGTGAAAAAATGAAAAGCAGAGAAGCGCTTCAGTAAAAAACTAAAGAACTTAAAAAATCTGTTTATTGCCCCACACTCAAGTTTAGGATAGTCACATGAACCCCAAAAAAATCGCTGCGCTAATGGATACGCTGATACTTACTTGCAGCCGTCAATTCCGTTTTAATCCACGCCGGGTCGCTTCGGATATGCGTTACAAAGGTACGCAAGGTGAAGGCAAAAATCTGGTACACTTCTTCAAAGACATTCACACCCATTCTCAAATTGATCTTGATTCACGTTCGATGGCGATGCTGCGTGAACAACATGGCGACACACCGCATTGGGATGACGCAGAGAAAAAACGTTATTGCCAGACCGATGCCGAAATCGATGCTGAGATTGCAGCTAAACAAATTAAACTAGACGCGGCAAAAACCAGCTCACTGTATCAGGATCATCGCGAACATTTGCTGTCACATTATAAAGGTAGTCCCAATTATCAAGAAGGTAGACCAAGCGCTCGCGAGCTTGCACGTGAACTGATCACGCAACTTCGTGCCGCACAGGATACACGTTTGGCGGAATTCGCTACTCAAATGCAAACAGATGATCCTGATCAGTTATCGTATTGGTTACTGGCACCTTGCCATATAGAACGCTCTGCCTGGACTGAGAAAAGCTAGTTGTTTCGATAGTTCACAGTTTACAATTCCGCATGGGCGAATCTCGTGCATTCAAGTAGTCAACGTGGTTCGCTTCCATTCGACAATATGAAACCGTGAGGCCCATCTTGAATTGTTTTCCTGTCAGCTATCGGCGCATCGCCGCTGTTTGTATTTCTGCTTGGCTCTTGCCACTCACAAGTTGGGCGATGGATCGCCTCCAAAGTGATCCCATTGAAGCGAAGATAAAGGCGACACTAAAAGAAACGAACGATAAGGACAAGATCCACGCTATCGTAGATAAAGAGATTAAAGCCTTAATGCGTGAGCACGGTGTGCCAGGCATCGCTGTCGCTGTCACGGTTAATGGTCAGACAAATTTCTTTAATTACGGCGTCGCGTCTCAAGAGGATAAAACACCTGTTAGTGAATCCACATTATTCGAAATCGGTTCCATCAGTAAAACTTTTACTGCAACGCTGGCAACTTATGCGCAAGCATTAGGTAAGTTAAATATAGATGATCATCCTAGTAAATTCATGCCGCAGTTACAAGGATCGGCAATCGACAAAGTTAGCCTAAAAAATTTAGCCACCTATACCGCTGGTGGCTTGCCCTTGCAAGTGCCAGACGAGGTTACAAACGAGAAAATGCCCGATTATTTTCGGCAGTGGAAACCAAACGCAATCGCCGGAACCATGCGTGAATACTCGAATCCTAGTATCGGCCTGTTTGGACATATTACCGCCTTAGCTTTTAAGGCGAATTTTGCCGATGCGATGGAGTCGCAATTGTTGCCAAAACTTGGTTTGAAACATACCTATATCCGTATCCCAGAATCTGCGATGCCTGACTATGCATGGGGTTATAGGTCAGACAAAAAAGAACTCAAAGCAGTTCGGGTCAATCCAGGCGTGTTCGCCGATGAGGCTTATGGCATCAAATCAAGTAGCGCGGATATGCTACGTTTTGTGCAATTGAATATTGACAGCAGCTCACTTGACGAGTTGACAGCACGTGCGCTGAACGACACCCATATTCCGTATTTTAGGATCGGCGATATGGGACAAGGATTGGGTTGGGAGCAGTATGCTTATCCGATCAGCTTAAAGCGTCTACAAGTCGGTAATTCTGAAAAAATGATTTGGGAGCAAAATCCCGCCCAAGAGATCATGCGATCAAAACTCCATTATGCAGCGCGACTATTTAATAAGACGGGATCTACGAATGGTTTTGGTAATTATGTTTTATTTGTGCCTCAACTAAGAATAGGTATTGTGATCTTAGCCAATAAAAACTATCCGATTCCAGCTCGTATCAAAGCAGCGCATACTATTCTTGAACGACTCGTTACTGTAATGAAATAGCTATTCTCGATGGCATGTCGTAAAAGCATATAAACACGCTTGGATGTTCCAAAATTCCATCATGGGTTAAGATACTGCCTTTTCACAATCCTTAAATTGAGACCCGCATCATGAGCATAGACAAAGACAGCGCCGTTACTATTCGCCTTACCGTTATTGATGGCAAAGGCAAAGTATTGGAGAGCGGCAAAACCCCAGTCGCCTACCTGCACGGTTACGACAATCTTTTGCCAAAGATCGAAGAAGCACTGCAGGGCCAGGACGTCGGTTTTAAACTCAACATGAACTTGACACCAGAAGACGCATTCGGTGTGCGCGATGAAAGCCTGCTCAGAACCATTTCCAAGAAAGATTTTCCACCTGGCGTGAAAGTTGGTGCGTCTATGCAAGGCTATAACGAGGCGGGCGAAGAGACCGTGTATACGGTCCTCAAAATCAAAGGCGATCAAGTTATGTTAGATGGCAATCATCCGCTCGCAGGAACATCGTTGAAAGTCAGTGTTGAAGTATTAGAACTACGAGCTGCGACACCTGAAGAAGTGGCACATGGCCATGTACATGGCGCGCACGGTCATCATCATTAATCGGTTGGCGAAACGACTTTCCTAGCGCGTTTTGAGTAAAACAAAGAGTCTTACATAATCATTTTTGCAAGGCTCTTTTGCACTTTGCTTTAGGCAACGACAGCTTTGATTCTCTGCTCCAAACATGAGGCGCTCAAAGAATTTTTTTAGCACCAGGTAGTTTAATCAACAAGGCCGCCACCCCAAAACTAAGAACCAAACTAGCGGCACCCACCGTCAAAAACATCGCCAAGGAATAGTCTTTCCAACTCTGCGACATCATGCCTAAACCAACCACGATCGGCGTG
This sequence comes from Undibacterium sp. Di24W, assembly GCF_049340325.1. Lineage (NCBI taxonomy): Bacteria > Pseudomonadati > Pseudomonadota > Betaproteobacteria > Burkholderiales > Oxalobacteraceae > Undibacterium > Undibacterium sp. Di24W. Next base: position 744,685 of record NZ_JBMPOP010000001.1, on the reverse strand, counting down.
TGCACAATAAACGCAGCAAAACATAATGGCGCCAGCTTTTTCCAAAAAGCCCAAGGATTTGTAGATACCCGAAAGCGCCACAACAACATCAACATAATCCCACACGCCACAAACGGTTCCCACATCGCATACGCAAAGGCTGGCATAGTCCAGCCACCATTTACGTGAAAAGCGCCACCTTTCAAAGCACCACTCAAAATCGCATACGTAAACAAACTAGGGATCGTCAATAAACTAATCCAACCCCAAGGCAATGCCAACTTCCTATCAATCTTTTCTAACAAACGTGCTTGTGATGCGGCGCATCCAAAAAAGAATAACAAGATGTAAGACGCAAAATAGCCGATCTGCAATGAGCCACGCTCTTGTCCCGTTGGTACCCATAAACGCAAAGTAAAAGCGGCGAAACCCCAGACCAGCGCAAATAATAAAACCCCACGTCCACTCAATGCTGCTTCAGGCAAATGCCAAAATTTTCGCGGCGACAAGAATCTTAATAGTAGATATGCCACAGAAAAAATCAACAAGGCATACGCAAACCAAAGTGGACCAATACTAAACGTCGCACGTCCCATCAGATACCACCAAAACGACCAAACCGTCTCACCCGTAGGTGTCTCTGCCAGTGCAATACTTAAAGGACCCAACAAAAAACCAAACACCAGAATAGGCACACCGAGACGCAGTAGGCGATCAGTGAAGAAACGCCGCGGCCCCTTACTTTCAAAAGAGCGCGTACTAAAATACCCGGCCAACAGAAAAAACATGCCCATAAAAAAAGCCTGATTCACCGAACAAAACAAAGTCAATAACAAACCCGATGCCTGAGCACTAGCCTTATACCGCAAATACCAACCACCCTCCGCGCCATACATAATCGCGGTATGGTGAAGGATCACCAAAGCAGTCAAGAGAACGCGAATGCGGTCTAGAAAATAAGTTCGCGAGGATTGCATAGTATTTGTCATCATTTGCCTTTATAGCACCGAAGCGAAGCTTGACGGTGGAAATCAATTTGATTATTGATTCGCTATGCTAAAGAAAATGAGAAGAGATTGAAATCAGAATGTGGCGAACAGGGTGGCTGTTGGGGTGAAGTGGGCCAAATCTAGAAGATTCAATATTCCCTCTCCCGCAAGCGGGGAGGGCTAGGGTGAGAATAACTCAGCATCCGCGATCTCGTCAGAAGACCTAAATCAGCGAAACGCATTGCAAGCATGCTGTTACAGGAGCAGCCCGAGTTCCAAGCACACGACAAGATTAGTTTCAGATAAAGTCAGTCAACAACTTTTGATCTGCTTTACAGTCGTATCAGAAAAGAGTCTATGTAAAACGAAAACTAGCTCGCCGATTTATGGCAAGCTGTTGCGCTACTTTTACCTGCAGTATCACAACAGCCCATCGCAGAAATTGAATGTTTTTTCGCCTCAGACATGTCATCTTTTGCATGCGACTCCGCCGCCTTTTTGTGGTGATCGGCAGCAGCCTGATGATCGGTGGCGGCTTGCTTGTGGAGGCCGCTTGCTGAAATAGTATTCGACATGGTGTGTTCCTTAGTAAAAATGATCGGATGAAATTCATGCTAGGTTTTACTGCCACCTGCATGTGTCATCACCATATTCTTACTCACGCCCTTTGACCGTGTGCTTGCGAACATATTCCTAAATAATTGAGATCCACTTTTAAAAATCGTAAATTGGACGCCGAAGAAAATCCCCTCTCCCGCAAGCGGGAGAGGGCTAGGGTGAGGGTGGTTCAGAAAAAGCAAAGCGTCACAAATGACAAACAAAAAAAGCTAGAGCGGGTGCAACCCGCACCGTCAGAATCGAATGTACTCAAGCAAGCCAGCTCGACCTATGATCAGCGCGGGTTGCACCCGTCCTACGAATTTGCACATGCTCACAAATCAAACCAAGAGAGTACTTGCCTTGAGCAGACTACTTACAGCCCAGCGTACGCAAAGACAGTTTGCATGGAATATGTCTTTCACGGATTTTGGCATAAGCACCGCTGCTGATCATCGCTTTTAGTTGCTGATTAAAGCCCTCAATAAAGCTTTCGTCTATCGTTTTTTTGCTAAACGCAACTAGTCCAGGACTTGAGGAAACGACCAGATTGGTTTTGCTTATGCTGCTGTCTAAATGTAGCTCCTTGAGCTCGAGTAATCCCGTCACTTCATCGACGATCAGACCATCAATACGATCAATGTGTACCATCTTCCAAGCATTGTGTCGTTTGTACACCGTAGTCAATTGTTTTAAAAATGTCGGTTTTTTCATTAGCTGATCAAATTCTGCACCATAGGCAACATTCACTTGTACACCAAGTCGAAAGTTGATTTTTGGAATATCAGCGAGGTTCTTCAAATTAAAATGATCAATCGCCGTTTTCTTCATGAACAAGATATTCGGCGACGAGTTAATCGGGTCGGAAAAAAGTGCAAAACGATCGCGATCCGAAGTCTTGAGTGCTCCCGGCAAAATATCAATTCTGCCAGCCTCCAATTCTGATAAAGCGCGCGCCCAAGGCATTTCCTGTAGTTTCATCGTGCAATTCATCTTCGTCAGAATCTCTTTGACCAGATCAACATAGAACCCGGTAATTTTCCCTTGCGCATCGCGCACAGAATAAGGCGGATCGTTATTCCAGCGAACCGTTTTTTCACACAAGGGCTCAGCTGCATGGGCATTAGTAGCAACTAATACAGCGATAGCGAATAGGGCATTAGCAAATAAACTGCGCAGTGGCGGCATAAAGAGGGCTTTTATTGAAACGCATTCTACTTCTCAGATCGAATCCCTATAATACCGCAGTTAATATCTCAATAATGACACTTTGAAACTTCTCAGCCTCATCCTGATGAATCTGATGTCCGGAGTTTTCAAACTTTAACAAGGTCTTCTTCGGCGCTTTCAATGCTTTGAAATAATCGACCGTGATCTCTGTCGATGTTTGAATATCGTTCTTATTCACGAAAAAATAAATCGGGCAATCAACTACCTTTAAGGTCTTAGACAAATCAATACGCGACACTTCGTTTCAAGCAGGCGACCAAGTTTTATAGTATTGCATAAATCTCGTCTCAAAACTCTCACTCCTTGCAAACGCTCTACTCTCTTTGAAAAAACAGCCACTTTTTCAAATAAAACATAAATTTTTCGTTGTAAGCAAGAATTCTCTTTTCTCTTAGGCCTTCTACATTGCATCCGGAATAGCCTGAATCTTGTGGATCGCAAAGATACGAAGACAATTCAGTTTGCCAGCACTGTTAATTCCACAGATGAGATTGATCTTTTTACTTGTTTCAAGTATTGCTGTGCTTTTGTAGCTTGCGACATTTGACATCGTTATTTTTAAGATCATTTTTCCCTTTTTTTGAAACGAGTTGAAATACCTTTAAAGTGACAGGTGCACAATGTTTGTCATTTATTGTATTACCAGTAGAGGCTTGACTCGGTCTCTTTCTAATGATTATTGTTCACAATGTTCGTAAAGCAATTTGGGTGCTATATGAGAACGTTTACTACTTCAATTAAATTCCTTAATCTAGAATAAAACCACTATGATTTTCTGTGTAAAGTGATACGTAACATCAAATCTGATCTAGATCCAAAATAAAAATGTTCCAAACCCGCCTAGCCAAACCCACCGATACTCCCGCATTCTTGCTGTGCAAAACCGCAATCTATTAAGCAATTTAAGCGAAGCAGAACAAAAGAACGGTTTCGTCACCACCGCATTTACTGTCGCGCAGATTGAAGCATTGATGGCGGATGGAGGTGTGTTCGTCGCGGTTGAAACTTCGGCTGAGGGGCAAACAGAAACTGTGATTGGCTATGCCTTCGCGGGGAGTTGGACTTACTTTGCGCAGTGGCCGATTTTTCCGTTTATGTTGGCGCGTTTGCCAGCTTTACATTTTGAGGGACGGGCAATTACGGAGGCCAATTCTTTTCAGTATGGTCCTGTGTGTGTCGATGCGGCTTATCGCAGGCTAGGTGTGTTTCCACATTTGTTTGAGACTATGCGTTTGGGGATGTGTGAGCGTTATCCGATTGGTGTGACTTTTATCAATCGTCTTAATCCGCATTCCTTTCATGCGCATACTAAGAAGCTGGGGATGACGGTGATTGATGAGTTTGAATATAACGGGCGGCCTTATTATGGATTGGCGTTTGATGAGGCACGGTCTGTGTTGGGGTAGGTTATTTGTTCCCTCTCCCGCACGCGGGAGAGGGCTAGGGTGAGGGTGGTTCAGTATCTGCGAAGTGTTTGAAAGGCATAAATCAATTCTCAATTAGGTTTCAATGGCTTCATTCCAATCTAAACGTCCCTCATCCCCGACCCTTCTCCCGCTTGCGGGAGAAGGGAGTTGAGAAATTTACACCGTACAGCAGTGTGCTATTCGCGTTAATTGACTAGGTTCAATTGAGTTTACTTGTTATCGATTCGAATCCCGATGTCGTATTTCAAGATCCTTGCCTTCCGTGCTTTTCATTGATATGTTGTGTAGCACACGGATATTGTCGGAACGTTTATATATGCTCGGTACTGTATCAAGCTTCGTGCAATTTTTTGACGGAGGATCGTAGCAATCGACACAAACGAAGACATTCGATATTGGTACGATATAGTGAACGACTTTGATGTGCTAAAGTTAGTAACACATGCGGTGAATGAGATTATGTGTAATCGCTGGCAAGCCTCGTAGGGGTTGTGCATCTGCCGTGTCGGCATTTCATTATTGGAGTGAAAAAATTGAATTCGATGAACACAGCTAACTGGTATTCGCAATTAATCAAACCGACATGGTCGCCTCCAAGCTGGGTTTTTGGACCGGTTTGGTCGGTTTTATATCTCATTATTGCCGTGAGCTATGGCATTGTGTTTTATAGAGCATTTACGGGAAAAATTTCGTGGTTCGTGGCCTTACCGTTTGCCCTGAATCTTATTTTCAATATCGCCTTTACACCCATACAATTTGGGCTCAAAAATAATCTGCTAGCAACGTTCGATATTTTGCTTGTAGTGGCCACCCTCGTATGGGCGTTGACCGCTGTGTGGCAGGCATCTCCTGATTTACGCTGGGTGGTCTATGCCAATATTCCCTACCTTTTATGGGGGCTATTTGCGACAGTTTTACAAATAACCATAACCTATCTCAATTTCTAAAAATGCGATCACCTTTCTCGATGTTTATCAAACTCTATGCAATTGCGCTGCCTGTTTTCTTCGTCATCGATATGTTATGGCTGGGACTAGTTGCTACAAATTTTTATCGCAATCAAATTGGTTTCTTAATGCGAGATGATCTCAATTTGGTCGCAGCGCTTCTTTTCTATCTCTTGTTCATTGTAGGGCTCGTGCTTTTCGTTATTGCTCCAGCGTTCGAGAAAAAATCTTGGACGGACGCGCTTTTATTTGGCGCACTGTTCGGGCTCGTCACCTACGCCACGTATGACCTTAGTAATCTCGCGACGATCAAAGACTGGCCGCTGTTAGTGACGATGGTTGATCTCATATGGGGCGCAACGCTGGCCGCTTCAGTCTCAACGGCCACCTATTTCATCGCACGTAAGCTCAGCCTTTAACTCAAGCGATACCAATCAAATACAGTGATTGTTTTTTCCTTCTCCCGCAGGTGGTAGAAGGAAGTTTTAAACTGAAATTGTCAAGGAAATCACTTTGTATCGAAACAAGCAAAGCCCGTGCAGGGAAGACGCCAGAAGGAGTCAAACACCTAGCAAAACGTGAGCTTGCCTAAATCGCACTACCAGCATCACGCATTTGTCGTAGCGGCGACATCAGCAAAGCGATAACCACGATCACAATCAAAAGTGCGCCGCTGCCTGCGAATAATTGAGTGAGGCTGAGGCCGTGCATCAGCCATCCTGTCAATGCCGCCGAGACGGGGCTGATGCCCATAAAGATGAACATGAAAATACTCATCGCGCGCCCCAACATGGCGGGCGGTACTTGACCTTGTATCCAAGTGAATACCGCGACATGCAAATAACCGCCGAGTGCACCTATCGCCAACAAAGTCACAGCACCTTGCCACGCGACATGGATCAATCCCATAGGCATAAACAGCAATGCGACCAAAGTATCGATGAGTAAGATCGTGCTGCCCAAACTACCAAGTCGCAACTTGGGAAAGATGGATGACATCGCCATTCCCAACAGCGTACCTGCACCATGCGCACCGGCTAATAGGCCGAGAACGCCCGCACTATTTCCTATTTGTTGTGCCAATAAAGGCATGGCAATTTGCATCGGTCCCATGATTAAAAAAGCGATTGCTGACCAATACAAAAAGCAGGTGCGTATCATGGTATCTTCCCAGCAATGAACTAGCCCGCTCATGGTTGCGCTGAGTAAGGATTGCTTTGATGCCGAACCCTGTTGATCAGCTTTCAGTGGAAGCATGTTCACATGCGATAAGGTCCATGCAGAAAATCCATAGCTAAAACAATCAACAAAAAAGGCCATCGCTAAGCCTTGTTTGTCTGCGATATCCATCATGTTTGCAGCATTCAACGTCGTTGCTAATCCAGCTTGTGATGCTGTACCGTGATCGCCCAACAGCGCGATTAAACCTCCCGCCATCAAAGGGCCTAGAAAGAAGGTGATCTGGCGTAAGCCTAGCATCATGCCATTGGCCGCCTGTAAGTGTTCTACGGCGACGACGCGTGGCAGCATTGAGGTTCCCGCTGGAATACTAAATGCAGTCGATAGTCCCAGTAGTAAGGCGATCATATAGATCATCCATAAAGTCAGACTGGAAGTCATTAGCAACACGACCAGAAGCGCCAGTAAAACAGTATTGATGTACTTGGTAGTCATCATCACCGACTTTGGGTCGTAACGATCAACGACGGCACCACCAATGAGCATAAAGAGGGCGCGTGGAATACCGAGCAGTGCCAGCACAATACCAAGTGTGAGCGTGTCATGACTCATTTGCAGCACCAACCAAGGTAGTGCGATGAGGGTAAATTGATCGCCTAGCATCGAGGTGATGCCACCCCCTAGCATCCACAGAAAATTGCGGTCACGCATAAAGCCGCGTGCGGGCTTTGAATCCTTGTTCATAAAAACTCCAAATAAAGGGATAGCCTTGTCCGCCGGACTTGGCTGCTTAGTACGATTGATAGTGTGTTGTGGGACTTGCTAAGACGCGTATTTCATCATCGATTTTTGGGAATCGTTTGTGCTGCTTTGGACGAGGCCGACGCAGTCGAATTCTGCATTTCTAAATAGCGTATACCTTTGACGGCGTAATCAAGCACTTCTTGCGACAGGCCTCCGCCTATGGTTAATCGAGGTTCTTTTTCATGGATTTGACGTATTTTTTGTACTGTATCTATCCGATTTCCCCACGCATCTAAAAACATACTGCGCCAATCATGGATGCGTTTTAAGACGATTGGATCAGTGACGTCCATGCCCGAATCAATGAATTTCTTGAGGTCGATAAAGAGCTCGGTCCAGTTATCCATATTGCGCATGAATGAGGGGCGAAAATATTGGCATTCTTCTTCGCTCAAATAGCGTCGATAGATTTGGTAACGGATCTCTATCGCAGCAATATTGATGTAATCCATCATGGCATTATCGACCCCACTCATAGCCTGTATAGACGGCTCGTCTCTATGCATATCAGCGAATTTTTTTAATAGACGTGGATTCGGTACGGATTGATGCACGGTATCTAACCATTTCTGTACTTGGACTAATACCTTCGGTGCGCTTGGTGCGAGCTTCGCATCCATGAATTCGCGGATTTGTGCAACGATAGGTTGCATCGTCAACTCCATCTTGCCGCTGCTGACGTCTTTATGTTGGCGCCACAATGCGATGTCCTCGGGACTGAAATACTTAGACCGCAGGCTCATCATTTCTAAAGTCGATAGCCAATAATCCATATTCAGATCATCATTTTGGTGAAGTTGCTCGTCCAATTCCAGCAAGCGCTCACGTAGTTCTTGGTTTTGCTGGATCTGTTGTTCCAGACTCAGAATTTGTTGGCTAATCACGCTACGTAGATCGGCCGTATCACCTTGGATTAATTCACCTATCTCTTGTAAGGACAAATCTAAACGGCGCAATGCCTGAATACGATGCAAGCGGGCGATGTCTTGGCGGTTGTACAAGCGATAACCAGCCTCGGATCGAACTGAGGGTGTGAGCAATCCCAACTTGTCATAGTGATGCAAGGTACGTACCGTAATACCGGTGCGTTGTGCTAATTCGCCAATTTTCAACAACATAGAGTGCCTCTTTGATCGGACATCAATTGAATATGAAGCACACTATAAAGCCTGACGTAGTGTCAGGGTCAAGGGATAAGTTGAAGATTTTTTGTTTTTCTTGATTAAGGATGAATCTTGTTAGCTAACCAGCCACTTGGCGATGTCGATCCAAATAGGCAATGCTCCTATCATTCGAGTTATAGGAAAGGATACGATGATGAGCAGCGATGCCCATGCAGTTGCTGGATGGAGTCGGCGCGTATTTGCCAAGTCATACAACACAAATGCCAATACACAAACGTCTTTGATGATGAAGACTAAGCTCAGGCCGCCACGTTCAATCACATCAAGGGGAAGGCGTGCGATGGCTGGCGCAATAATAGAGAGGTTGGCTAGTAGCATGAAACGGCTATGGAAATCGCGTTGACGCCGGTAGATTAGACCGAGGGTAATTAATGCAAAAAAAACGAGTAGCCCACCCAAGGATGTGGCTAGAAATGAGAGCCCGCCAGGTTCGGCTTGCGCCCGTCTCGCACTATCGATCGCTGTCGCAATGCCGATCAGCATGACCAATAAACCCAAGCTCATTCCCCACAAGCCGACACGTCGGTGCAAGACTTGCTTGCGCGTGGCGATTAAAAGCACTTGAAGCATGAACAGTAATATCCACAGTGTCATTACCAGCCCGTGGATATGCAGCAGGATGGAGAGTGCGTCACCGCCGAATACGCTTTTGAGATAATAACTTTGTGCAAATCCTGTAAAAGTGAGCAGCAGTATCAGACCGGCGATGATGCTGTGCAGGTATCGTTTGTTTGCATTATTGGTCCTGGGTAAAATTGCTTTCACGTCTGTTGCTCCAATTTATTAGTTGGCAATTCGGTTACTGTCTCCGGATTATCCCTGCGCCAACCATACTCGCCCATACCTAAGGGACGAATCCCCGAAGTTCTGTGATCGAGCTTTGCTGTGTTTTGAGCTAGTCGCATTCGCGGCTGCTATACTGATCTTCATGCAAAACCAAAATAAGATATCGGCCACCTTGCCACATTCGAACTTAGCATCGTGGCGAAAACTACTGCGCGTTCTTGCGCTGAATGTATTCGCTTGGCTAGTCTTTACCACCATCGCTTCATTGACCTCATTTAACGATGATTTACGGTCTGGGCTCTACCCAGATTATTGGGAAGTATTTAAAGATTGGGGTCAAAGCGCCATCGCACTTGCGTTGCTTAGCTTCGTCATCTACGCTGGTTTGTCACGTTGGACAGAAGCGGTAGCTAATGCGAAAAATATTGTTTTGAGCTACGGTGTTTTGTTGCTGTTTCTCATGCCAATGCAATTGATCTTTGTAGTCAAACTTTTTCTCACAGAGACGAATCAAAGCCTTACTTGGGATGCAATCCAAACTCAGATATTAGTGATAGACCGCTACGCCTGCTTATTGCGTTTATCTACGGCAACTGCAGTTTTTTTTGCAGTGGTGATTGTCAAAATATGGCAACGCAGCCAAGCACGCGACAAGGCATGGGAGCAAGAGCGCGCAGATACCCTTGGCCTGCGCTTCGAATTAGAAGAACAACGACTGTTAGCCCTGCGCGCCCAGCTTGAACCGCATTTTATGTTTAATGCACTCAATGCCATTAGCGCTTTAGTCCTGACAGACCATAAAGACAATGCGCTCAACGGCATTCACGGATTGAGTGAATTATTGCGTTATGCCCTGACGGCCAGCGAAAAAAATAGTGTCAAATTAGCAGAAGAACTGGCCTTCTTACAAGACTATCTTGCCTTGCAAAAATTGCGCTATGGCGCGCGATTGCAGATAAAAATTGAAGGTGTAGACCTCGCGGTGAACGATGTCGACTGCCCGCCATTATTGTTGCAACCATTGGTTGAGAATGCGCTGCGCCATGATTTGGATTGCCACCAAAATGCGAGTGATATCCTTCTCAGTTTCTGTCGGCAAGAACGCGAATTATTAATTAGTATCAGTAATCCCTTGCACAACACTGAAAAAGAAGGAAGCAGCAATCCCGGAGCTGGCCTGGGCTTACGTAATATGCGGGCGCGCTTGCACTTGGCGTATGGCGCGCTGGCGTCTCTCCACACTAGCGTAGTCAACGGGCGCTTTCAGGCTGATCTGCGTTTACCCTTAGATTTCAATCATTGAACAAGATGAGTAACGGTAACTCCCCAATTGAGATAACTAGCAATCGTGCCATCATTGTCGACGATGAAGAGCCGGGTCGCGTAATGCTAGGTTATGCTTTGTCAGCACAAAAAAACTGGACCATTCTCGGCGAGTTTAGTAATGTGGCGAGCGCTCGGGAGTTCTTAAATACGAATGAAGTCGATGTCGTTTTTTTGGATATACAGATGCCAAAGGAAAATGGAATTGGTCTGGCGCGCAGCCTCAGTAATTTAGATCAACCGCCCTTAATCATCTTTGTCACCGCTTTTAATGCGCATGCCATAGAAGCCTTTGAGGTGCACGCGCTGGATTACTTGCTAAAGCCATTTAATACGCTACGCTTCACTCAGGCGCTTGCTCGCGCGGATGAAATCCTGACGCAAAGACGTGGCTATGCCAAGGCTTTGCGTAGCTTTGTCGATAGTGAAGAGCAGGCGGGCAAACCAGCCGGTAGCACAAAATATTTGCATCAAATCATTGCACGCTCAGTGGGTGAGATGGAATGCATACCCATCAATGAGGTCTTATGGATGTCCAGCGCTAGTAACTACGTAGAATTACACTTGACCAAACGCGTAGTGCTGCATAGGATGACGCTAAGCGCGATAGAAAAACTCATCAATCCACAAGACTTTATTCGGGTACACCGCACCACACTTGTCCGTATCGACCAATTTCAACAACTCAAAGTGGTCGGTGATGGTTCGTATAGTCTGACACTCGTTTGCGGTGCCCAAGTCGCCGTTAGCGAGCGCCATATTCAACAAGTACGTGGTTTGTTTAAGGCGTTACAGAAATAATGGCCTTGTTGTAGGCCACAAAGTAACGGCTATTGTTGATTGTCTCTATGGCTCGCTATTCGAAAAAAATCGGACTTTAGGGTACTTGCAAAGCCTTGGCCTTTTGTTTTTCTCGATCAATCGCTGCCATCAACAAACACATGACGCACAATGCGACACTATATTCGCAGCCACCATCGCCCCATTCGCCGACAAACCAACCCTTGTTTGCATGAATGATGATGATACCGCCAGCGCTTATGCCGAAAAAACCTAGCGCTACCCAGCGTGCAAATTTGTTGAAAATGAGGAAGGTACCGCCGACCATTTCGATGGCCGTTGCGATATACGGCACAGCATGCGCAAAAGGCACGCTGCGCTGCGTGAGAAAATCGCCAAAATCGTGGAAATAATGAGGTTCAAAAAAACGCATTGCAGCATGTGCCATAAATAATCCAGCAAGTGTGATGCGGAATATCACTAAACTTTGCTCAGCACTCAGGTAGGGAAATTCAGTAAAGATTTTTTTCATCAAAGTCTCCAAAAGTAGAGCTGCGATTATGAGATCAAAGCTTTGTTGCGGGCCGACGTAGTGACGAATATCCGTCCATGTGTGACGAACGAACGGCAAGTAGTTTGCCGACCGGCTTTCTGTTCCCTTTGTCTGTTTTATTCCCAAATTACGCAGCCTGACCTTCTGATTTGCCATTTGATCTGATGTTGATGGAATGCTTACTTGCTTGTGTCTAAGATCCTACTTTTCGTTCAGACTTTGAATGGATGTATCTCCAAGTTCATTGAGGAATTGCGCATGATAGATAAATTCCCTTCAGGGCAGTATTACGGCACGAATGCATTTGCCCGGCGTTTTCCGCGATTTGGCTTGAGTCATTTGCGTGCCACTGTGCCTGAGCATGAGGTGAAAGAACATAGCCATACAGGCGCGCACATGGTATTGGCGACGCGTGGTCGCTATGTAACTTCGGCCGCGGGGACACAACGTGAAGGGCCTGTGTTTGTTTACAATCCGCCGGATGTGGTGCACAGAGATCGCTTTGCGGGCGAGGGCGGTTGGTTTTTTGCGATTAATTTTGATGCGGAGGATTCGCGCGAGCTAGTTGAACAAGCCAAGCTGCCTGATTTCGCTTTACGCCATCATGATCCTGTGATCATTAAACAAGCGTTTGGATTACTCCGGGCGGCCGCTTCTGGCGACGCAGTGAAGCTGGATCTAGAAGTGCTTACCTTGAATCTTTTAAGCATCTTAAACGCGAAAAATACCTTATCGCCAAATCCACCATCTTGGTTGCAACGCGCGCAGGAGATGATTGCAGATTTGTCGGATCAGGATTTAGGCATTGCCGATATCGCCGATGCTATTGGTGTACATCGCGTCTACTTAGCTCGCCAATATGTTCGGCATCTGGGCTGCACACCTGGTGACGATTTACGTCGACGACGGGTCGAGCGTGCGACGCAATTGATGATGACGAGCGATCAAACATTGACGGACATCGCCTTAAGTTGTGGGTTCTGCGATCAAAGTCATTTAAATCGGGCATTTTTACAGCAGTGGGGTTTGACACCAACTGGTTTTGCGAAGTTGAGTGGTTTGAAAGCTGGTTTCAAATATCCAATACTTAATTGAACTTCTGGTTCAAGATAGTGCTTATTCAACTGAACGACTTATTGATTTATTGACTTTGCGAATGGAGTTTTGATATGAGTTTTAAACCTACCTTGGGATTGGTGATCGGCGCGATGCTGTTGAACGGGTATGCAATCGCCCATCCCCAAAATGACAAAAACGACTGGGTGAAACAAGCCCCAGCTACGCAAAAATTAGATGCGACGAAACTAGCCGCGATGGATGAAGCGATCAAGAAGGGAACGTTTCAGCAGATCACCAGCGTACTGATAGCTCGTCACGGTCAACTCGTTCATGAGTCCTACTATGATGACTATGGTGTAGCGGGGATGCGTAATACCCGATCTGCGACTAAGACGGTTACGGGTATGTTAGCCGGAGCCGCAATTGATCGCGGTCATTTTAAACTCGCGACACCTATTTTGAGTCAACTTAAGCCTAAAACGCCGCTAGAAAATCCTGATCCACGCAAGGCTAAAATCACCGTCGAAGATTTGTTGACCATGAGCTCCATGATGGAATGCGATGATCAAAATCAATTCTCTCGTGGGAATGAAGAGCGTATGTATCTGATCGAAGATTGGGTGAAGTTTTATCTTGACCTACCGATCAAAGGCTTTCCTGCCTGGATTCCAAAACCTGCCGCATCGCCTTATGGTCGTTCGTTTAGTTATTGCACGGCGGGTTCGACGACTTTAGGCGCTGTGGTGCAAAGCGCGACCAAAATGCCATTGCAGGATTTTGCCCAAAAAAACCTATTCACTCCTTTGGGTATCATGAAAGCAGAGTGGCAATTTTCACCTCTGGGTTTGGCGCAAGGTGGTGGCGGTTTGGGTTTGCGTAGCCGCGATCTGTTGAAGCTTGGCCAGTTATTAGCCAACGGTGGTACATGGCACGGGCAACAGGTTTTGCCTGCTGCGTGGGTAAAAGCATCAATCTCACCACAGGCGCAGGTCGACGAAGAACGCAATTATGGCTATCTGCTGTGGTTGTATCCGTACAGCGCAAAAGGTGTAAAGCACCATTCTTATCAAATGGCTGGCTCGGGTGGTAACAAGGTGGTGGTTTTTCCTGATCTAGACATGGTGGCATTGGTGACGACGACCAACTATGGTGCGCGTAATCCGCATCAGATCACGGATAAATTAATTGCTGAGCATATTCTTGGTGCGCTTGAATAAAGGCGGATCTAGTCGATGGGGATCTTGCATTCGACGCTTGGAGAATGACGTGATGCTAATTCATTTGCTTCAACCGTTTCTGTAAAAAACCACGTGCAGCTTGATCTGTGCAAAGACCGATGGCTAACTTGTAAGCGTGCTTTGCGTCATTAATATTGCCGCTTAATTGGTGCAAATGCGCACTGGCTGCCCAGTACGGCTGGTAATTGCTTAGACGTTCCTTTAAATCTAAGTCGTCGCATAGTTGTTCTAGTTGGGCGAGCGCGATTTGTGGTTTTACAATTTCTGCCAGCGCGACTGCGTGATTGATCGCAACTACGGGTGACGCGGTAAGTTGGAAGAGTTGGATATAGAGCTTATGGATGGAATGCCAGTCAGCTTTGCCTTGGTGTCGGCGCACGGTGTGAGCGGATTGGATAGCGGCTTCGATTTGGAAGCGACCGTATTTGTGCATCTGGCTGGCATGGCGTAGGCATTGTTCGGCCTGTTCAATTTTATCGTGATCTCATTGCCGACAATCTTGTTCTTGCAGTGGCACGTATTTGCCTTGTGCATCGTGCCTCGCTTGCCGGCGTGATTCTGCATAGAGCATGAGGGCAAGGAGGCCGAAAACTTCTGGCTCCTGTGGTGCGAGTTGACTCAGTAGTTGCGTTAGCCAAAGGGCTTCTTCTGCCAGATTACCTTGCTGAATATCACCATCGCTGGTTTGTGACCAGGCAGTCGTATAGATGCTGTAGATTGCATCGAGCACCGCATCTAAACCATCGCTGATCGCGCTTTGGTCAGGAATCGTTAAGCGTATTCTCGCGACCCGAATTTTGTGTTTGGCCCTGACTAAGCGTTGTGCCATATTGCTGGGCGCGATTAAGAAGGCCGACGCAATGCTGGCAGCATCAAATCCCAGTAAGGTTTGCAGCATGAGCGGCGCGCGTATGCTGCGATCAATCGCTGGGTGAGTGCAGGCAAACATGAGAGCCAGTCTTTGATCAGGTATCGCTTGCGGGTCGTTTTCGACGGCAGTTTCATCGATTAGGTAGCTGAATTCTTCTTGATGACGTTGTTGCGTCTGTGCGCTGCGTGCTTGATCTATCAATTGGCGACGTGCGACGGTGAATAGCCAAGCTTCGGGATTGGTGGGCACGCCTTGCTCTGGCCAGGTTTTCAGAGCTGTTTCAAACGCCCCAGCAAGTGCATCTTCGGCACTTGCCAGATCGCCGGAACGTACTGAGAGCATCGCCAGCAAGCGACCATAGCTGCGCCGCACCAGTGATGTTATCAATTGCGAGTTTGTTTGATCGGATTGTGCTTGCATAGACAAAGTTGCTGCAAATTACATAGGCCAGATCGGACGTACCTCGATGGAACCAATGTGGGCGCTAGGACAGCGCGCAGCCCAGCTGATCGCTGTATCAAGATCGGGAACTTCAATAATATAAAATCCGCCTAACTGTTCTTTGGTGTCGGCATAAGGACCATCGAGTAAGTTGGTTTTGCCCTCGCGGATACTGACTGTGGTAGCAGTGGTGGATTCGCGCAGTCGTTGTCCTGCAACTAAGATACCAGCTTCTATCATGGCATCGGTGTAGGGACCATAGGCGGCGATGATCTCACCTAATGCATTTTGATCCATGGCGGCTTCGACGGCTTCGCTGGTAGCGATGAGTAATATGTATTGCATAGTGTTCTCCTAAAAATAATAAAAAATCATACTAAGTAGGAAGCTGGCTTTTGTTTCTATAGTGTTCAGGATTGGTATGAAGCTCCAATGCACTCCATCGATCTTTGCCAGTTTCAAGACAATGACGTTTGAACTCGGTGTAAATCGACATGCGTTGGTATTTTATGGCGAAAATTGATGGCTTTTTTGTTTGAAGGCGCTTTCTTCGCTGATTTTGTCACGAAAATATGCTTGTAAGCGCTCTGCACACGTGACCATAAATCTCTATAATCTGCGACCCATGTAGCGTCTCTGCCCTTTTTCATTTCCTATCTTGATCTTTGAAAGTATTGAATAATTATGATGATCCGCTTAATTTATGCTAGCCGGGCAGTGAATTTGGGACCGGCTGATGTTAAAGATATTTTGGCAAGTTCGCGCAAAAACAATCAACAGCTTGCAGTCACAGGTGCGCTTAGTTTGTCGAATGGCATTTTCTTGCAATGTTTGGAGGGCGAACGTTCAGCGGTGAATGCACTTTACCATCATATATTGAAAGACAAGCGACACAATAAGCCTGAAGTATTGGCACTAGAAGAAATTACGCAACGTCAATTTACCGGATGGAACATGGGCTTGATTGCCGCAACGACTGAGAACACAGCGCTGTTTCTAAAATTCTCCCCGACAGCCGAATTTGACCCGTTTCTCATGTCAGCACCAGCATTAAAAGAATTTTTTGCGGAAGTGATAAGCAATGCTAGATGGCTAAGTTGATTTTAGTAAGTAAAATTCTTGTCGCGTAGCGGGTCTATTTAAGATACTGTCCGGTTCGTCGAGAACGTGCAGGTTAGATTCATGAATCAATTGTGAATAAAGCGATTAAGACAAAAAAATACGCGTCAAGAAAGTAAATTCGTGACGCGTATTTTTTATTACTTAGGGCTTATTTCTTAGCTTCAGTTTTTGCTTCATCCTTCTTTTCATCTTTATTTAAAGGCGTATTGAAGTCGATCATCATATTGCCTGTAGGTTGATTCATCTTGAATAATTCCAAACGCGATTTGGTCATTTTACGTGGCCAGGAATTATTATTGAGATCTATGTCCGCAGTTTCCAGATAAGGATCTTGTGTCAAGCTGACCATAGGTTCATCGGTGACGATCAACTTAGTCAGCTTCTTGGAGTTATAACGCCATACTTCAGCTGGAATACGTTGTATAACTTTTTTACCGCTTTGCAGTTGTATCTCTAAAATCAAAGGCATCACCATGCCACCCACGTTAGAGAAATCGGCCAGGTAATAGTACTTGCCTGACTTCAGCATGGCTTTTTCATCTTCATCTAAGGTTTTCATCAGATCGTTGTAGTTATTGCGATCTTTGTTGGTGACGGTGAAATCATCATGCTCGTTATAGAAGTCTTTCAGGCCTGCCTGGTTGTCGATACGGCGCGGTAAAACACCTTTATTGCGTTGCACTGCGAGTGATACAGGCTCTTCATTTTTCTGCGCGCGTCTCCAGGCTTTTTCTACTTCAGGATCTTTACTGGATACTTGATACTGTGTGATGCCATCAATACTGATATCGACTGGATCTGTAGTGTAGAACCAGCCGCGCCAGAACCAGTCCAGATCGGTGCCTGAAGCATCTTCCATTGTGCGGAAAAAATCGGCGGGTGTCGGGCGTTTAAATTTCCAACGACGGGCATATTCTTTGAACGCGAAATCGAATAATTCACGCCCCAAAATCGTTTCACGCAGGATATGTAATCCAGCGGTTGGTTTAGCGTAAGCATTATTACTAAACTGCAGCACCGATTCTGAGTTCGTCATGATAGGTGATTGGTTTTTACTGCGCATATAGTCAACGATGCCGCGTGGTTCGCTCGGAAACAGGTCAAGATAATTTTCTTCCCAAGCGCGTTCCGCCAAGGTTTGCATGAAGGAGTTCAAACCTTCATCCATCCACGACCATTGACGTTCATCGGAGTTGACGATCATAGGGAAATAGTTATGGCCAACCTCATGAATGATGACGCTGATCATCGCGTATTTGGTTTGCTTGGAATAGGTCAACGCGCCGGTCTTTTTGTCCTTAGTCGGACGACCGCCATTAAAAGCGATCATAGGATATTCCATGCCGCCTTGTGGACCGTTGACTGATTGTGCGACCGGATACGGATATTCTAAGCTGTACTTATTGTATTGTTCGATGGTGTGAATCACAGCTTGCGTGGAATATTGACCCCATAAAGGATTGGCTTCTTTCGGATAGAATGACATCGCTAAGCCTGAGCTACTGCCAGCTTTGTAGCCTTGTGCATCCCATATAAACTTACGTGATGACGCCCAAGCGAAGTCGCGCACATTTTTAGCTTTGAAGTGCCAGGTTTTGGTAGAAGTAGCGCGGGATTTTTCTGCTTTCTCTGCTTCTTCTTGCGTGACGATGACCACTGGCTTGCTCGCTGTACGTGCTTGTTTTAAGCGTTCGCGTTGCGCAGCAGTCAATACCGTATCGGCATTGCTGAGTTCACCTGTCGCTGAGATGATGTGATCGCTAGGTAAAGTGATTTGTACGTCGTAGTCGCCAAACTCCAAAGTAAATTCACCTGAGCCAAGAAACTGTTTGTGTTGCCAGCCATAGACATCATAGTAAGCAGCCATGCGTGGATACCATTGTGCGATCTCAAAGATATCGTTTTTATCTTCTTTGAAATGTTCATACCCAGTACGCCCCCACAACACCATGCCGTCGGTGATATTGTATTTCCAGTCCATACTGAAGATGAACTTTTCACCTGGCTTCAAACTCTGTGGCAGATCGATGCGCATCATGGTGCGGTTGATCACGTATTTGAGTGTTTGGCCATCGGCGCCTTTGACACTGCCAATCTTAAAACCACCGTCAAATTTAGCATGCTCGTTCAGGCTATTCATCGCTCCGAAGCTCATGGCGTTTGGATTTTTCCAGGCATCTCTGGATGGATACGTTGCCGTGGTGTTGGCATCCGAGTCTGGTTTGAAAATATTCTGATCTAATTGCACCCACAGGTAATTCAATGTGTCGGGTGAATTATTGTGATAGGTGATCGTTTCTGCGCCAGTGATGGCACGTTTTTCTTCATCTAAGCTGGCACGGATCACATAATCGGCACGTTGCTGCCAATAGGCATGACCCGGCGCACCTGAGGCGGCGCGTATCGAGGTCGGGGTCGGTAAAAGATCTTCTATCTGTCGAAACTTATCGTCCGACTGTGCATTGGCCAATGTCGGAAGTGCGACACATGCCAGCGCAAACAAAGTGGATAAACGCATTCTGCTGTCTCCTTGGAATAAATGAATTTGGGAAAAATGATGTTGTTTAAGCCACTTGGTTTCCCTCTTTGTTAGAGCAGCTTGTAATACTTAAGTTCTGCCTTTTTGGGAAAATATATAAATATAAGTATAGGCGCAGATGTAAGTTTGTTATTGTGGCTACTTATCAAGCATTTGCCATGAGGTCAACTTCAACGCATAAGCCATAGTGTGCGCAGGACTGCTAGAGGGAAGATGAAGAATGCGGTAACGTGTTTGCTGTTCACCCAATATCTTTAAACCTATCTTGCCTGCGGTAGCGCCGTTGAATGCAATGGTATGTAGCCGAGGCAGTGTGCTGATTAAGCTCAATAAATCATTATCGTCTCGCTCACGTATTTGGCTATCTAGGCTACCACGACGTTTTGCCTGAGCGACGACATCCCATAAGCCGATATGATGTTCTAAAAGCGTTTGTAAACGTAATAGGTATTCTTGCTCAACTAGATTAACCGAGATTAATTCAGATAAGAGATGCCAAAAGCGATTTTGAGGATGCGCGTAATATTGCTGCTGAGCGAGTGAGGCGTCACCGGGTAAACTACCTAAAATTAAGATGCACGTATTGACGTCAACCACTGGAGCAAAACTTCGTTTGCTTGTTTCGGCATTGAACATCTTAGTTTGGACGGCAAGTGGCATAAGATAGTGAAAATAATCGTTGTTGATAGATTGATTGAAGCGTTTTCTTTAAGGTGGATTATATGAGATTTCTCTTGTACCTATTTTCCCTTGTTTTTGTTAATGGCCTCCTCACGAGCGATGCCGAAGCACAAACTGCTTCCCGCAATGCTGGTGCTGGATGCACGTGGAAACCCTACGAGTTTAAAGAGTTAGGCGTACGACTATTGTTTAAAGACTGCAAAGACCCAACGGCACACTACGAATTACATCAGGAGGGCGATTGGATCAAAATGCGCCGACCATCTGATCCTGTGACATTTGGCAGTCAATACTTAATTCGCGTGTTATCGAAACCAGCTGATCAAAGCATCACTGAGTCGATTCAAAGACAGTTTGTAGCGCAGATCGTAATTAACGATTCGACTGATAAAAGTAAGAATCAGCGAGACCAAATTGCAGCGCGTAAGGAGTGCGGTGTCGTTGCGAAAGTAAAGTGGAATGATGATCCTTTGCTACAGCGTTTTGAGATCATCCCCAAGCCTGGAAAATACAAACGTCAAATCGATAGGCAACTACAAAAAGAGCCGCGCGACTTTGGGTGCGGTGAGTATGGCGCGGGACAATCAACAACTTATTTTGAGTATCATCCGCAGCAGTCGGAGACTAAGTTCATTTATGTGAATTTTGGTTGGGACGAAGATGCTTTGTTTGATGAGAAGACCATCGTGTTCTTTTGAGCTAAATTTTTCTATATTGTCGATATTGTAGGGCAGGTCAGATTGCAGCTGCCCTACTAAACTCAGACTTATTTTATTTTGCTGATCAAGCCGACTGGCAAAGCATCCAGCTGGCTTCCCCATGGTTGCGGTGTTGGATGTAAATTAAATTCTAATTTTCCACCCGCCTGAATTTGCTCCCACGTCAGAAAAACCTTGTTCTGAGTTTTTCCCTGAAAGTGCGCATTTTGGATATAGCTAGTTTGTTGCGCTTGATGATTATTAGCATTGATGTGCAAGATCTTTCCATTGCCTAAATCAATTTGTGCCTGTGCGAATTTAGGGGCATGTATTAGGAAGTCGCCTGTGCCCGGTGTTGATGGATAGATGCCTAATGCGCTGAAGATATACCACGCCGACATCGTGCCGAGATCGTCGTTACCGGTCACGCCATTGGGGGCATTGCTGAACAACGTTTCAGCAGCACGGGCGACGGTGGTGGTTTTCCATGCCTGACCTATGTGGGTGTACATCCATGGTGCGTGCAAATCAGGTTCGTTATTCGGATTGTAGCGATATTGATTGTAGTAGCTGTAAGGGCCTACCACCCAGTCTTTACGCACCGCTTCATAGGGATTTTTTTGTAGTGCATCGAGCGCGAAGAAAGCATCGAGACGTTTGCCTGCTAATTCGCGACCGCCCATGGCTAGCACCAATCCAGCAACGTCCTGTTGTACCAGCCATTGATATTGCCATGAGGTGCCTTCATGGAAGCCGTGCTCTGAACGTGGACTGTAGCTGCCGTCAATCTCGGTGTACCAGTCACCATTATCGATACGAGCACGCGGAAATCCTTGAAAGCCTAGTTCCTTATCGAGTACCGTTTTGTCCCAAACGTTTTGCCAATTTTGCGCGCGTTTTTTCAGGATAGTGGCGTCATCCTTTTTGCCTAATCCGATCGCCATATAAGCGAGTGCACCATCTGCCTGCGCATATTCCATGGTAGCAGAGCCACCATGGTGGGGATCGACGTCCATGCCTTTGGCGGGAAATGCGCGGTCGTATTGCACGAAACCGTTTTGTAAGTAATTCGGATTACCAGCGCGACCTTGGGCTCGCACTTTGAAAGCTGGAACGCCAAACGCGTTTTGACGCAATGCTGCATAGGCTTGTTGCTCTTTGCCTTTGAGTGCACCATAGCGCCATAAGTCCACTAGGAAAGGTGTGACTGGATCGCCAGTCATCACGTTGGTTTCATAGCTGGCATAACCCCAACGTGGCAGCCAGCCACCTTGTTCGTGAATCTTGAGTACGGAGTTTGCGATATCTTTGGCGCGTTCAGGACGAATCAAAGCAATCAATTGATTCTGAGCGCGGTAGGTATCCCATAGAGAAAAATACTCGTAGTAGGTTTCCTTCTTTTTGAGATCGACCGTATGCAATTGATTGTCCCAACCGCGATAACGACCATCCACATCATTACCAGTCAATGGCTGCAAAAGCGTGTGATACAAGGCGGTATAAAAGACGGTGCGTTCATCCTGACTGTCACCTGTGATTTTGATGCTGCTAAGCTCTTGTTGCCAGGCGTTTTGCGCTAGTTGACGCATACTGTCGAAGCTCAATAACTGCCCTTGCACCATCCCTTCGGCACGCAAATTTCGGCGCGCGCCTTCTGCATCCACATGGGAGATGGCCGTAATCGCAGTAACCGGTTTTTGATTGCTGACATCAAAGGTGAACCACGCACCATGAGGGCGAACTTCACCTTGTTGACTAAAACTACGTATGCCTTCTTTGCCACCCGCTTCATTCCACACACCATGAGTTTTGAAAGGGCGATCAAATTCCATACGGAACCAAGTGATGTATTTGGTGCCACCACAAAAGCTTAGGGTAACGATTTTGCCTTCTATGGTGTGATCGTCGATGACTTGCAAACTACTGCCAGCGACATTGTGACGTTCGTTTGCCTGCCCGACGTTGACCAAGATATGGCCTTGTGTCGTGGCCGGTGCGAAAGTATAGCGCTCGGCTGCGGCACGTGTCAGCGCGGTTGCTTCAGCGGTAATGCCGCCATAGCTGCTTAGTTTAATTTTGAAATAACCAGCATTGCCGACTTCGCCTTCGTGCGTATAGCTAGCCGCGTATTTTTTGTGATCAAAGCTACTCGCTTTGCTGATATCGAAATCGCCACCAGCTTGTATGCTACCCGTTACCGGTAAGACGGACAGTTGACCACCTTGTTCCCAGCAACCAGCACCCGATAAAAAGAAATGCCCAAAGCCACGGATTTTAGGATCAGTGTAACGCCAGCCAGAATAATGTTCGCCGATGGGGCTTACTTGCATCATGCCAAAAGGCGCGGACGCACCAGGGAAGGTGTTGCCGTCGTCTTGGGTGCCGATGAAGGTGTTGACTGGCGTGGCAGACAGCGTCGTGGATTGGGCAAAACAAAGCTCGTTAGACCAACCGAGAGTAAGTAGTGAAGTGAGCAGTGCGGTCGTAAAGCGGATCAATTTCAAAATAATCTCCTGCTAGCTTTTTATGTTGGAGGGCTGTAGGTGCTACTCTCTTCTCTTTACTTCGGCAAGCGCAAAGGATGTGCCTCAGTATTAAACGTCACATTGTCAAAATCAAGCGCTGATTTTGGCGCGAATAAGAGGTAGTAGTATTTGAAAGTTTCAGCGAATAAGAAACTTTCCATGGAGTCTGTTTTAGCTTTAGTGCGCACATCTTTTAATGCCGCATAACCCGCTTTCTCACGGCAATAGCGCACAAAATCTTCGAAAAATTCTTTGCCCATTTCTCGATATTTGACGTCACCCGTTGCGCGATATAGATAGTAAGCGGATTCTATGATCTCGGGGCGCAAGGGATAGCCTGCGGATTCGACTGTCATTTTTTGGTAGTCTAAAGATTCAGGTTCTATGCCGTGTAGACGCCACATCTTGAGACCAGATTCTTGCAGTCGTTTAGCGCGATCTAGGTCGCCACCTAATACTAATAAAGCAGGCATGAAAGCGTCGAGTGAACCATACAGTGTCGCGTTACGCTTGCCGGTTTCCATATTGGCGTGACCGTACCAGAAACCGCTAGCGGCTTCATCGCCTAAATTTTGATTGACGCTCTTAATGCTGTTATCCCACATGGTTTTGCAATCTTGATCGCCAAATAAGCGCCAGCATTTATAAATGTATTCGTAGTAGGAGTCGATGCCACCGCCGATATGCGAACTTTTATTGGTCCAGACACCTGTCACGACGTTGATGTTAGAGCCGACCAAGCCGATGTCGGAGCGACGTTCGTAGGTAGCGACTAAAGCTTTTTTGGCCTTGTCGTAGTACACAGGCTTATTAGTCAATTTGCTCAGCATGCCGAATTCCAGCAGCAGCGTTCCCGTCTCAGCCGGATTACTAACGTCGCCACGCACTTTGCCAGTTTTGAGATTGATGTGGGTGTACGGCATGCCAGTGGGTGAGTCGAATACGGGAAGCAGTCTATCGCCGAGATCCTCGGCTAATTTTAATAATCGCTTATCCCCAGTCATCTGATAAGAGGACAGCAAACCGCCTAACAGACGGATCGTGATTTCGAAATTTTGTACGTAAATGTCTTGATCAAAGTTGAGCTTGGTCGCGATTAATTCCTGCGCTTCTTTTGCTTCTTTCTTTAAGCCCATGATTAGCAAGGTATCGAGTGCGTCGACCGGTGTCATCAAGAGGGAAGTGCCATACCAATCGTGATTTGATTTGCTCAGCGGTTTTAAGGCGTCATGACCCCAGGCGTATTGTTTGTAGGCTAGCCAGGCATGTTGCGTTTCGCGTTTCACTTTGTTTGCCATGGTCCGCGATTGGGCTTCGCTCATATCTGCGGCATGGGCTAGATTTGGTTGAAAACTGGCGCTGAACGCTAGCACTAACAATACGCAACTTGTTTTTAATGTCTTAAGCATGTGATGTCTCTTCCAGTTTGGTGCGTTTTATAATTTTTGAACGATGAATTTAGCTATTTAGCTACTGAGCAGCGCCGAAATCTGTTCTACGCTTGGCGCCTGGGCACCTGCAGCGAGGCAGGCTGCTGCGCCGCTAGCGACGGAAAATTCCAAATGTTGTTGCCATGATTTCTGTGGTGCGGTGTGCAGGCTATATAGCAGTCCAGCAATGCTGGCATCGCCAGCACCTACGGTATCGATAACATGTATCGTGGGTGGTCGCGCCGACCAAGACTGATTTCCTACATACAAAGTGGCGCCGGCCGCACCGCAGGTGTAGAGCACAATGGCATGGGGATTGAAGCTTCTTAATTTCAAGAATGCAGCATCGATATCCTGAGTCCTAAATAGTCCACAGATATCATCGTCGGATACTTTGATCACGTCAGCTAAAGCACACATGCTGCGTAACCTGTCATCGTAGCGCGCATCCATCAAATTGCGGAAGTTGGGGTCGTAGCTAATCTTGACGCCTTGTTGTTTGAGTTGTCTGGCTAGCTTGACCAAAGTATTCGCCAAAGGCTCACGTGCCAGACTGATGCCACCAAAATGTGCCCACTTTAAACGTTGATCCCAGCCTTGAGGTAAGTCGTTCGGTGCAAAGTGTAAATCTGCGCTATCGTTGCCGATAAAAAAATAGCTAGGTGGCGAGGTTTCGCCGACAATGGCAAGTAATGGCGAACGCTGAAAGCGTTGAATCAGGCGTAAATCCAATCCGGCTTTTTCACTCGCCGCATACAAGGCATCACCAAATAAATCCATGCTGATACCGCCGGCAAAGCCAGTACTTAAGCCTAACTTCGCAAGACTGCGTGCTACGTTCCAAGTTGAACCGCCGACCAGACTTTGCCATTGATCCGGCCCAGTTCTGATCATGTCGGTCAATGCCTCGCCAGGGCAAACGAATTGAGGGAAATTAGCCATGATGCGCGAAAGCTCCCTGTTCGTTAATCACATTTAGCACTTCATAGCAGGCACCCATGGTGTGATAATCGGTCTTGCCCGCTGGGCTTTTTTCATCACTGATTTTGCTGTTGTCGTTGCGCAGTATGCGATACCAGGCACCATGTTGATGATCAATAAAATGCACCCAGCTATAGTTCCAAATCTTGTCATACCAAGTCCAGTAGTCCTGATTGCCAGTGCGCTTGGCCAAACAGGCAGCGGCGGCGAAGGATTCGGCTTGTACCCAAAAGTATTTGTCGCCATCACAAACACTACGATCTGGCGCAAAGCCGTAGCAAATGCCACTGTGTGTTTTATCCCATGAGGTTTCCATCGCGATAGCAAAGAGTTTTTCTGCTGTTGGAAGTAACCACGCACTATCGCCTTGCAAACGCTCAGCGTAACCATCAAGTAACATTAAGAGCTTAGACCATTCTGTGAAATGTCCTGGTTGAAAACCCCAAGGACGGAATAGATTCGCTTTGTCGTCCAGGTTGTAATTCCAATCTATCTTCCATTGATTATCGTAGTGTTCCCAGATCAGGCCATCAGCTTGAGCGGCTTTTTGTTGTGTGATTGATTTGGCGATTAATTCGGCTCTGTGTAAAAAAATCACATCTGCTGTGGCCTGATAGGCTGCAATCATCGCTTCGCAAGAATGCATGTTGGCATTTTGTCCTCGATAGGAATCTAAGACCTGCCAATCTTCGCTGGCCTGATCGGCATACAAACTAAACTTTGGCTGCCAAAATTTTTCTTCCATTAGGTAGGCAGTTTCGTAAATGTAGTCGCGCGCTTCGCTTAATCCCGCCATGAGCGCATGAGAATAGGCGAGTAGGACAAAGGCGAGGCCGTAGCAATGATTGTTGCCATCAGTGATTTGCTTTTGCCCGTCTTGCCAATGCAATTGCCAAGCGTAGCCACCAGTAGTAGGGTTGCGATGTACGTCGCGTAGAAAAGCAATACCGTGTTTGACTTGCTCTAGATAGGCAGGGACTTGAAATTGGCGATACGCCATCGCATAGTTGAATACAAAACGTGTACTACTGACCAAATGGCGACTGGCCGTATCGTAAACAGTGCCATCGTCCTTAAAATAGTGAAAAAAACCGCCGCTAGGATCGATGCAATGCAGGTGGTAAAACGCCATGGTTTTTTGGATATGCTCGGTTAGCGTCGCAGCAGAGCGAAAATCTGGATGTGAAGTCATTTGAAAAACTCGTCAAAATACGGTAATCCTGAATGTACCTGACAAGTTTTTTTGCTTCAATATTTGTGCAATATTGGGCTGTTGTTTATAGGGTTTACTAAACAAAAAAGGCTACTCAATTTGGTTTGAGTAGCCTTTGGTCGCGCTTCTGTATCGACGTTTTCGAAAAGACTAGTGCGCCAGATCGACTTTTTGACTCAAATCGATGCCTTGCGCTTTCAAAATCGCTTTCACTTTCCAAGCATAAAATGCCAAGTAAGCGAAACAAACGACGCCCACGATATAACTCATTTGGATGCCAATTTGATCAGCTAAAGCGCCTTGCGCCCAGCTGACAATTCCACCACCCATGATCATCATGATTAGATAATTACTGCCTTGACCAGTGTGTCTGCCCAAGCCTTTGATTGCCAATGCGAAGATGCATGGCCACAAGGTGCTGCAGAATAAACCGATGCTAGTGAAGGCGTACACACTGGTCATGCCTGTGGTGTTCATGCCTATGAATAGACCGATGATACCGAGCAGCGAAAATATCAGCAGCATGCGCGCAGGATTGCCTTGGCTCGCTATGTCAGCGCCAATCAAGACCAAAATAATGGCACCGTAGACATAGAAATGGCTGAGGTCATGTTGTGCAAATGCATTCACACCCAAGAACACAGAAAAGGCCAAATAGGGGGCCAAGAATTTGACAATCTTTGCTGCGCTGGCATCAAACCCGAAAGCTTCTACCGCACCGGTCCAACGTCCTATCATCAAACTCGCCCAGTATAAAGAAATGAAAGGGGCGATGTCTTTGGTCATGAAGCCGAGTTTACTTTCCATGTAGGCTGGTAAATTACTTGCAGTTGACACTTCCACACCGACATACAGAAAAATGGCAATCATCCCCAAGACCAGTTGCGGGAATTGCAGCGCAGAGGTCTGCGTACCGTCATTGCTATTAAGATGCGCTTCTGGAACAGCCGGGCGATCAGGAATAGAGGAAAACTTTAAAAGCACGGCAACCAACAAAAATGCTGCACCCAAGATCAGATAGGGCACTTTGACGCTCTCGATACTGATGGCGTTGTTTGTTGCGGACGGCGCACCGAAGATCGCAAAGCTGACGATCAAAGGACCAATTGTGGTGCCGAAGTTATTCACTCCGCCGGCTAAAGTCAAACGTTGTGAACCGGTTTCGTGGGAGCCCAATGCGATTGCTAAAGGATTGGCTGCAGTTTGTTGTAAAGAAAAACCGAGACCGACGATGAATAAGCCGGAGAGCATCAAAGGAAAGGACCCTGTGTTCGCAGCGGGATAAAATAATAAGGTACCTAATGCTGAAATGCCGAGGCCGAGCGCCAAGCCATTTTTGTAACCGATGCGATTAATTAGATCTTCTTTGATCAATCCCGATACCAATAGATATAACAATGAACCGACTGTATAGGCGACATAAAACGCCAGCGAAACAAACTGGCTTTGGGTTTGCGTTAAATGAAAAGCTTGTTTAAAGACGGGGATCAGAATGTCATTGCTGGCGGCAACAAAGCCCCAGAAGAAAAACACGGTGACCAAGGGCGCAAATTGAGCCCATTGGGTACTAGCAGGTTTTGTCGTCATAATTGTCTTTTATAAGATGACGGAGTCACGTGGCGTTTCGATTGAGATTAGCAATCGAACTACGCTTCATTCCTTACCTGGTCTCCGTCGTTTGTTCATTATTATTGATAGGAGATTGATCTATAGCTGTTCGTACAGCGCGATCCCTAGCTGGCGAACTCGAGCAACATTTTGTATCAATCAAAAACGGCAACATGATGTTATAACGTTCTGGTGGGATTTGTACATGTGAACAATAAAAAATATTTGCTGTTTATCGTGTTTGCTAAACGAGCGAGTTTGCGTGTCTTTGACTTTTTGTATAAGGCATCTTCAAAAATGGTGTAGAAAATTTACGATTTCTGTTGCTAGTCTAGACAAAATAATTTCTTACCTGGCAGCTTGTTCATCAAGCGGACATATTTGCAGATTAGATTGATTCTCTTTTGATTTTTCTTTGGAAATAATTTATGGTGCGGGCAAATTTTTTGGTTGGAAAACAGAAATTAAAAAACGCGTTTTTGTTTTTTCTTTCGCTCGCATCACGTGCAGTAGTGTTTATCGCTCTTGGCGGGCTTTTCACACTGAATACGCAAGCTGCGGAAAAATCGCTTACTTCACATGCATCGACCACGGTATCGACATGGGTGGTGATGGGTGAAAATGGGCAATCGGTGGTGCGTAGTTTGAGCACGGCGCAGCAATGCCCTATGTTGAAACAAGATAGTAAGTCGAAAAGAATGCTGCTGCGTGCTCCTGCGGAAACCATAGCACAACGAAAAACCGCGAGTAGCGAGATTGATTCAAAGCCCTCTGCTTTCCCTCTGATTACCTGCGAAGCAAAGCTACTTCCTTCAGTAAAAAAAGCAAAAGTCGATGGCGTGTCGGTTCCATTAGCCAAGTCGGTATTTCAACGTATCGTGGTGATTGGGGATACTGGTTGTCGCATGAAGAAGGCGGATGATGCCTTTCAGGCTTGCAACGATAAAGAGAAGTGGACATTTAATGAGGTTGCCAAAAAAGCTGCCAGCATGAAGCCTGATCTGGTGATTCATTTGGGTGATTATCATTATCGCGAAAACGTTTGTCCAGATGGAAATCAGGGATGTAGCGATAGCCCTTGGGGTTATGGTTACGATGTTTGGAAAGCGGATTTTTTCGAACCCGCCAAGCCTTTATTGCAAGCGGCACCTTGGGTTATGGTGCGGGGTAACCACGAATCTTGCTCTCGTGCTGGCCAAGGCTACTGGCGTTTTCTTGATCCACGTCCCTATGTCGCAGGACGTGATTGCGATCTTGAGCAAAACGATATGGTCGGTGATTACAGCGAACCTTACGCTGTGAAATTGGGTCGTAGTGGTGGACAGACAGCACAATTGATTGTGTTTGATTCTTCCAAAGTACCTGGAAAAAAACTAAAGAAAGAAGATGCAGCGTTTGCTATTTTTAGCGAACAGTTCGCCAAGGTCGATGATATCGCTGAAGCTGCTGATTTCAATATTTTTATGAATCATCACCCAAGCCTGGGCTTCGCTGCTTCGCATAAAGCCGACGGCAGTGTGGAATTTAAGCCGGGTAATCAATCTCTACAAGCAGTGATGCAAGAGCGGCACCCGCAACGTTTGTTTCCCGCGAAAGTACAAGCCGTTTTATCCGGTCACGTACATTTGTTTCAGGCGGTCAGTTTTTCATCCAATCATCCGACACAGTTTGGGTCAGGGAACGGTGGTACCGCGATGGACAAGCCTCTACCAAATCAACTTCCTGAGAATGTCACACCATTTGAATCCGCCGTGGTCGACCATTTTAGCAATAGTAATCAAGATGGTTTCATGCTGATAGAACGTAAGCGAGATAGGTGGATTATGAGTGCCTTTGATAAAGAGGGTAATCGGATGACGCAATGCAAATTGCAAAATGCAAAAACTAATTGCACAACCAATCTAAAATGATTTGTAACAAAGAGCTAATCGTCATTTGATTTGTTGCTATGTCATCGAGCTGTAATACGCCTTTCATCTTTAAGTCATAAAGGGTTCTTAGACTTCACGCTTTTCTCTCTCGTGATTGTTTACAACCTTTATGACTAACACAACATCTCAATTTTCCCGTTCATTTCTCGCTGCGCAAGTTGTGCTGGCATTAAGTGTTATGGCTGGCACGCAAACTTCCTTTGCACAACAAGCTGTGATCGGTAACGATCCTGTCGTGCCCGCTAACAATCCGGCGACGGCAGGTGTTGTGAATGCGGACGGAACAAAAGCCGATGCCGATTCTGCACTCGATGCCAAAGCGATTACCAACCGCGTGGTGATTTCAGGTAAATCGGTAGCGACTCGTGCACCTGTGCAGGCTTCCTTGAAAGCGACCCAACCACAATCCATTATCACAGCGACCTTCATCGAACAAACTGTCACACCTTTGGCCGATTTTAATGCCGTAGCACGGATTGCGCCTAGCGTTGGCGGCGGTGTCTCCGCGAATGGCGCTGGCTTGGCTGAGACTAAGGTTTCGCTGCGCGGTTTTCAAGATGGTGAATACAATATGACCTACGATGGGATTCCTTTCGGTGACACGAATAACCCGACGCATCATTCCACGTCGTATTTTCCAGCGCGTATCATTGGCGGTATGGTCGTTGAACGTGGTCCTGGCAATGCAAGCAATCTAGGTCAAGCGACTTTCGGTGGCTCCTTTAACTTGTTTTCAAAAGAGTTGTCGGCGGATGCGAACTTTAGTCCTTATGCGACTTTCGGTTCCTGGAATACGAAGATGTATGGTTTTCAAGTGGACACCGGTATTTTAGATAACTTTGGTGGCTTGAATATGATGTTTAATGCCTCTCGTTTGAGCACAGATGGTTATCTGACACAAAGCGCGGTACGTGAAGACAACTATCAATTCAAAGCGCAAAAATCTGTGGGTGACGATACGCTCATTACCTTCTTCGCGACCTATAACAAAATTCACAGCAATGTGGCGGATAAAGGCGGCGTGACACTGGCGCAGGTAGAGAAATTCGGCAAAAACTATGCCTTGAATTTAGATCCGACAAGTCAAAATTATGTGGGCTATAACTACAATAATAAAAAGACTGATTTCGAATACCTGAATGTGCAAACAAAAATCGCCAACTGGGTTGTTGATAATACTTTGTACACCTATGCCTACAATAACGATACCTATTCAGGTCAAGATGCTAGCGGTGCGACAGCCAATGGCACCAAAGCTGGCCCGACAGGGAATAAGAATGTTCCTGGCTACAATAAGCTGAATTCCTATCGTGTGAAGGGCGATATTCTTAAGTTGACGAACAAATTTGATGCGGGCCTGTTGCGTGCTGGTGTGTGGTTTGAAACGTCGGACACTGATCGTCATACCTACAATTTGGATATGACATTGGGAGTACGAAATCCTAAAGAAGCGACAGCACCTAAAGACATTTCGTATGAACAAAAATCTTCTTGGAAACAATACCAACCCTTCGTTGAATTTGAATGGGCAGCCACAGCAGATTTGACGATCACACCAGGATTGAAGACGATTAATTTCAAACGTTCTTTGGATGCACAAGTCAACCAAGGCACGCGTATTCCAACCAAGGCGGATCAAACTTACACAGCGACGCTGCCGTTCTTGACGGCAAACTACAGCATAGACAAAGAAACTTCTGCCTATGCGCAAATTGCTAAAGGCTTCTTGGTGCCGGATCTGTCTATGTTTTATGTGAATAATCCAAACTTGAGTAAGCCAGAGCCACAAACTTCGACTAATTATCAAATAGGTGTGGTGCGTCAGTCTGCAGATTTGGTTCTCGATGCCGATGTTTACTACATCGATTTCAATAACAAAATTGCGTCAACTGGAACAGGAAATGATTTGATCTATTTCAATCAAGGCGGCGTGGTCTATAAAGGTGTTGAAGCCTCAGCTACCTACTATTTGGGGTCTGGTTTTTCTGTACACGCCAATGGATCGATCAACAATGCCAAAACCAAAGCTAACAATTTACAAGTAGCGAAAGCACCAAAGTCCACGAGTGCGTTTGGTTTCTTGTATAAGGATGGCGCTATTTACGGTTCTTTATTGGCGAAAACAGTTGGTGAGCAATTCGCGAAAGACGGCGAGCCAGCCGCATACAAGATTGACGCCTACACATCGACCGATTTCACGATCGGCTATCGCTGGAAAAATGTTGGGCGCTTCTTGAAGAATTTGAAAGTGCAAGTGGGTATCGATAACGTGTTCAACAAAGAATCTACGATATCTATTTCTCCCAATAGCAAAGGTGCACAATTTGATCAATATGCATTCCAGCCTAAGCGTAGCTGGTCTACTTCTGTGAGCGCCGACTTCTAATTTGCTTCAAACTCAGTCTTTCAAAGATAACTTGAGAGATCGTATTGTTTTAAAAGCCTAGTGATGTGAGTCGCTAGGCTTTTTTTTGTATCGCTTGTGAGATTGGTAGTGTTCAGAGCAAGTCCGCGAACGATCGGATAGTCGTTGTTTTTGTAGATGGGCATTGTGAGATATTGTGTCTTGCTCAATGGCAATACTAATCTGACATAGAATACGGACAGGGATAAGCGATGTGTTTGTGTTTGAAGAGGTAACAGTTTTTAACGCTGAGTGCATGATATTTGTACCTACTCGTGTACAAAGAAAAGAGGTGTTTTTCTTGCTTAAGAACAAATAGCCTGTTGTAAAAAAAGAGCAGAATAGTTTTTATACGGAAATAACTTTGACGAATTTTATAAAGTTGCTAGTATGAATTTGAGCTGTGTTGGATTTGTGGCATCACTATCTGTGCTCATTTTTGTATAAGAAGTCTTGACCCGCTATTTATTCTGTCCTATCAATTCTTTAGTGATCCAATTGCTTCAGAATTGGGATTACATTTGCTCCAGTTTTAATGTTTGTTCTCGATTTTGTTTTTATTTCCTCTGAGACTCTTCACATCTGTTTTTAATAATAAAGGAAAGCAATATGAAAGCGCATTACATTTATCCCTTGGTGTTAGCAAGTGTCACGAGTGTGGCACTGGTTCCAGCGGCACGGGCGGACGATTTAGCTGATTGGCTTAAGATCGATGGCTTTGGAACGATTGGAGCTTATAAAGGTAGTAGTGATAAGGCTGGTGTACGCGTAGACACCAGGCAGAGTACTTATTCACTGAATGACTGGCGATTTGATGGTGATACGCAAGCTTCAATTCAAGCGACCTTGAATCCTCACGGGAAATTGAAGGCTGTGTTGCAGCTGATCTCGAAGAAAGATATTAAGAGCAGTAACAAACCGACGGTCGAATGGGCTTATGTGTCATATCCACTCACGTCTGAATTTGATGTCAAAGTAGGGCGTACCGTCGCACCCATTTATTTAATGTCCGATTACCGTAACTTAGCTTATGCTCAGACTACAGTGCGTCCTCAGTCTGAAGTTTACCAAGTGAATCCTATCTCTTTTCAAGATGGCGCTACCGCTCGTTGGGAGAAAAAAATAGGCAGTGGTACGGTGCAAGTGGAAGGATTTTTCGGAAAGGCGAATGTTAGTGTTGCTCTTGGTGAAGTTGATTTAGACAGAGTCAAAGGTCTATCACTTAAATGGTCGGATGGATCATGGGCGATTCGTGGCGGCTATTCTAAGTACAATGCGTCGTTGACAGCACCTAGCGTTGCAGCAACGATTAAATCTCTGGTGTCATTGCCGAGTGTTGTATGCAGCAATTGCAGTACGGTTATTCCAGCAGTTGCGTCATTGACCGGCATCACCGCGAACATCTCTACACTTGGTCTGTCCTATGATGATGGCGTGTGGATTGCGCAGACTGAATGGACTAAACGTAAGTCCTCTTCTGTGGTCATAAGTTCTGTATCTGCATGGGATGTCCTTGGCGCTTATCGTTATGGTGATTTCACACCTTACATCGGCGCTGGTCGATACAATACCGATCAGTCGAGTCCAGGCCTATTAGCGGGAGTCGCCGCACCAGCCGCATTTAAAACACAACTCAATTATCTGAATGCATCGTACATCGGTGTAGGCAAGGGTGACAGAGACGTGATTACGATGGGTGTGCGTTGGGACTTTGCAAAAAATTTAGCATTGAAAGCTCAGCTAGAGCGAATAAAAATGGACTCACCAGAAATCGGTGCATCGAGTTATGTGCAATACCCCACATCAATGTTGGGTAAGCCAAATGGTTTCGACGGTCGCGTATCGATGTTTACGCTCAATCTTGACTTTGTATTCTAAGCGAGGCCTGACATGAAATTATTAACTAAAACATTTTTAGGTCTGGCTTTGCTTGCTTCGTTTCAGATCGCGCAAGCAGAGCATGTGATCGTGGTATCCGCAAAAAGCACAGTGGGCAATCTAACTAAAGATCAAGTCGCTGACATTTTTTTGGGAAATAGCAAAGAGTTTCCAGGAGGCGGTCAAGCCTTACCATTAATCTTAGCGAGTGGTGCGGTACGTACCGAGTTCTTTGATAAGATTCTTGGCAAAAACGAAGCGCAAGCGAAAGCGATTTGGTCACGTTTGGTATTTAGTGGCAAAGGTAGCGCGCCAAGAGAGGTCGCGGATTCAGCTGAAGTCGTCAAGTTAATCGCGGCGAATCCAAACTGCATCGGCATCATAGAAAAAAGTGCGGTGAATGCTAGCGTGAAAGTTGTACTGACTAGTCAATAGGTAGCTGACTGGTAGCTGCTAGTTCCAACAAACGAAAAAAAACCGAAACCTCGTTGAAGTTTCGGTTTTTTTTGGGGGAAAAACTTTCATCTGAAATTGAGATGAAAAGTTCTTCCTGAGTTTTTATTACTTCTTGAAACGCTCTTCCGCCAAACGATCAGCGATTACACTGGTGGGGACGCCTTCAGCATCAGCACGGGCAAATACTTCAGCTAAAGTCTCGCCGATACGACGCACGTGAGCGTCCATACCGTCTTCTGGAGTATTCATGTATTCGTAGCAAACCTTGATAATGCCACCCGCGTTGATTACGAAATCTGGCGCGTACAAAATACCTTTTTGACGGCAAACTTCACCGATTTCTGGTGTGGCTAATTGGTTGTTGGCGCCGCCAGCAACGATCTTTACTTTCAGACGATTCATAGTGTCTGGGTTCAAGGTTGCGCCGAGTGCGCATGGTGCGTAGATGTCCGCCTCAACGTCGTAGATCGCATTCACATCAACCACGGTTGCGCCGAATTCTTCTTGTGCGCGTTTTAAGGAGTTTTGATCGATATCAGCAACCACCAATTTTGCGCCTGCCTCATGCAAGCGGCGTGCATAGTCATAACCGACGTGACCGAGACCTTGCAGAGCGACGGTTAAACCATCAAAGCTATCGCGCTTGAAATGGTGCTTGACCGCAGCTTGTGCACCAACGAAACAGCCTAATGCAGTGAAGGGGGATGGATCGCCACGGTCGCCCAAGCCTGCGACATATTTAGTTTTGCTAGCGACGTTTGCCATATCTGCAGGACTAGTACCGACATCCTCTGCAGTGACATAACGGCCACCAAGGCGCTCTAAGGCTTCGCCTAAGGCTTCAAATAAAGCTGGTGTCTTGTCGGTTTTTGGATTGCCGATGATAACGCTTTTACCGCCGCCGATAGGCAGGCCGGCTACTGCGTTTTTGTAGGTCATGCCACGTGAAAGGCGCAAAACGTCACGTACGGCTTCAGCTTCAGTGGCGTAATTCCACATACGGCAACCGCCCATCGCAGGACCTAAATTAGTGTTGTGAACCGCGATGATGGCACGCAAGCCAGATTTGGGTTCAGAGGCGAAAACTACTTGTTCGTGATTGTCAAAATTGACTTCGTTGAATACAAAGGCGGTCATGCTTATGGCTCCGCGCGGATATGGTGCTGTTTGGCAGATGCGCCAAGTTGCTCCAGTACCGCAGAAAATGAGTGGATGAAAGAGAAAAACGGTTGGTAATTTATTGCTACTAAGTGCTTTTACCAGGCGGGTAGCCGATAAAAAAACGGTGATTGTGTCACGCGCGCAGAAGTATACGGTGTCGCCCCTATAAACTCAAGTTTGATAGTCATTTCATTGGATTCATGGTTTCAGTCTTACCCCAGCAAGACTTCGATATTTGTCTTTCCCTCGAAAAAGGATGTGCTTTCGCGAGCTTTTAACAAACTTCGCCTTTGTGCGACAAATCGAACCGATACTGATCGGTATTTATTTCTACTAAGTAGTATACATTTTTACTTATAAGTATATACTGCGTCTGCGTTGATCAATTAGTTAGCGTAGATGACGCGAAATATATGGCTTTTTTGAAAATATTCGCTTCTGATGAAAACGAAATTCTTTGTTTGTATTTATATAAATTCACTACTAAATCTTTAAGAGGTATTTCATGAAACGTATTATTCTTGCTTCAATTTTGACTCTCGCTGCGACTTTTTCTGTACAGGCTAAAGATATCGTTGATACCGCCATGGGTGCAGGTAACTTCACGACCTTGGCAACCGCATTGAAAGCTGCAGGGTTGATCGATACTTTGAAAGGTAAAGGCCCGTTCACCGTGTTTGCGCCTACGGATGCTGCTTTTGCAAAAATTCCAAAGGCAGACCTCGAAGCTTTGCTTAAAGATAAAGCAAAGTTAACGGCCATTTTGACCTATCACGTGGTGGCTGGCAAAGTGATGGCTGCTGATGTGAAAGCAGGCAAAGTCAAAACAGTACAGGGTGCTTCATTGACGGTGTCAACTACTGGCGGCGTCAAAGTTGACAATGCAAATGTGACAGCGACGGATATCGTTGCTGACAATGGCGTTATTCATGTAATTGATACAGTGATCATCCCTAAATAAAGATGGCGAAATTGATTGCGGCAAGGCTGCAGCAATCAATTCATCGGAGTGAAAAATCGGTGGTGCTTGCGCCAAATTTGTTAAGCAACTGGCGGCTCATTTGCTACGAATTTTCTACTTCTTTGCCAACAAGCGATCGTCAAAGTTTTGACGATCGCTTTTGTGTTTTTAGAAAATTTTTTTGAGGTATTCAGCAAGTTGACGTGACTTTTCTCGATCTGAGAACTGCAGAGAACTGATTAGCGAGACTGTGATACCTCGTTTCAATATGAACATGGTCGTTTTTTATCGTACTTTGCTATGTTTTAGTGACAAAGTATTGAACTTTACGTATGGTAACGGGTTCAAAGAACGATTCTACTTTCGGAGGTTTTACTATGTTGCGACCAAGTCTACTCATTCTCACTTTATGCCTCATTTTAACGGCATGTAGTCAGGGTGGTAAGGATGGCAAGTCATCTGATAAAAATGCTAGTGCTGCGCTTGAGCGTACTTTGCAAGTGACGAATGAGGACTATGTCGTGATCCAAAATAGTGCCTTGGCATCGGGTCCCGTCATCACTGGCTCGATACAGCCTGAGCGTAAAGCGGATTTGCGCGCCGAAGTGTCAGCTATTGTTATGCAAGTACTCAAAGAAAACGGCGAGGTAGTTCGACGCGGTGATTTGTTAGTGCGTTTGGATGATACTTCTTTCCGTGATCAATTGGCTTCAGCCGATCAAGGCGCTCGCGCAGCTCAACAAACTTTGGATCAGGCTGAACGGCAGTTAGAGCGTTTGAAAACTCTCCGTGCATCGGGTATGACGTCGATGCAAGCATTAGAGGATGCAGAGATTCGCCGCAACAATGCGCAAAGTGAATTAGTGGCGGCGAAGGCCCGCGCCGTGGCCGCTCGCCAACAATTGCAACGCACCGAGATCCGCGCGCCATTTGACGGTATCGTGAGCGAGCGCAAAGTGTCGAACGGCGATACTGCACAAGTCGGTAAAGAAATCATGAAAGTGATTGATCCTGCCAGTCTGCGTTTTCAGGGCTTAATCTCTACCGACATGGTCACTGCAGTGAAAGCAGGACAGGCTGTGAGTTTCCGTATCAATGGCTATGATCAACAATTCGTCGGCAAGGTTCGTCGTGTTGATCCGGCAGCGAATGCGACGACCCGCCAGGTGGAAGTCTTGGTCGATTTTATTGGTAAAGACCAACCGCGTGTTTCAGGTTTGTATGCCGAAGGCCGTATCGAAGCTGCTACCACCCAGGTTTTGACCATCATTAATTCTGCGTTAGCACGTGATGGTGATAAGACTTATGTCTGGGCGATACAAGCAGGCGTCCTGAGAAAACAGGTGATCGCGTTAGGTGAACGTGACGTGCGCCGCGGTGACTTTGCCATTCTGTCAGGCTTGAAAGCAGGCGATAAAGTATTGCGCCAACCACTGTCTACTTTTAAAGATGGTTTGAAAGTTGAGATGGCGTCATCTGCGGGTGTTAACCCAACGACGGCAAATGCGACACCTGCCGCAATGCCCGCTGCTGCCTCAGCATCCGCTTCCGCAACCGTAGCAGGAAAATAATATGTTCCTATCTGACTTTAGTATTAAGAGACCGATCGCGACGATAGTTATTATTATCGCGCTGATGTGTTTAGGCTTATTGGCGCTGAAAAAATTGCGCGTCAATGAAATTCCGAATGTGCAGGAACCGGTACTCGGTGTGTACGTGCCTTATCCTGGTGCTTCTCCGGAAAGTGTAGAACGCGAGATCGTCAATCGTATTGAAAAATCACTGCAAAGTATTTCTGGCGTGACGCAATTGCGTTCTTCTGCCAGCGAAGGTAGCGCTTACTTCACGTTGATCTTTAATTTCGATAGAAATATGATCGAAGCCTCAGATGATGTGCGTAATGCGATTGCCTCGGTACGTTATAAATTACCGATAGAAATGCGCGAGCCTATCATCGAGCGACGTGATCCTAATGATCAACCTATTATGCAGATGGCTTTGTCGTCCAAGACGAAGTCACATGCTGAAATTTCACGTTTAGCGGAAGATGATTTGTCAGATCGTTTTCGCGGTGTCGATGGCGTTGCTGTTGTGACTGTAAATGGTTCGTTAAAGCGTGAACTTAGTGTTTTGCTCCGAGCGCAAAAACTGCGTGAATTTAACGTTTCGGTTTCCGAAGTGGTGTCGGCCTTGCGTACGCAAAACTCTACCGCACCCGTCGGTAAAGTACGCGGCACCATGGAAGAAAAAAGTATCC
This sequence comes from Undibacterium sp. Di24W, assembly GCF_049340325.1. Classification (NCBI taxonomy): domain Bacteria; kingdom Pseudomonadati; phylum Pseudomonadota; class Betaproteobacteria; order Burkholderiales; family Oxalobacteraceae; genus Undibacterium; species Undibacterium sp. Di24W. The sequence goes on along the minus strand of NZ_JBMPOP010000001.1, from coordinate 705,453 downwards.
GTCTGGTTGGCCGTTTAGAGTCGCCAGCCGAGTTTGAGCAAATCGTGGTTAAGCGTCGCGGCAATGAAGTGGTGCGTTTGGCGCAAGTCGCAACGATACAAGATGGCTTTGCCGAAATCGGCGGTTTTAGCGTGCGTAATGGCAATCCTAACGTCGGTATCATGGTTATGAAATCGCGTGATGCGAGTACGGTTTCTGTTGCAAACAGAATTCGTCAAATGGTTGCCGAAGTGAACAAAACCCTGCCAGAAGGCACTAAGTTAGAGATCACGCAAGATGGCGGTAAGAATGCGCAAAAAAATCTGAACAACGTCATCGAGTCTTTATTGTTCGGCGCGGTGTTAACGATTTTCGTGGTGTATGTATTCTTAAATTCATGGCGCTCGACGTTGATTACCGCCTTGAGTTTACCGACTTCCGTGATCGCGGCTTTTATTGCGGTGTGGTTGTGTGGATTTACGCTGAACTTCATGACCTTGCTTGGTCTTTCGCTGGCGATTGGTGTCTTGATCGATGATGCGATCGTGGTGCGGGAAAATATTGTGCGTCACATGGAAAACGGCTCAGATCGTCGTACGGCGGCATTGAACGGTACCGCAGAAATTGGTTTAGCAGTGGCAGCGACGACCTTCTCAATTATGGCGGTGTTTATTCCTGTTGCATTTATGCCTGGTGTGTCGGGCGAATGGTTCCGCCCGTTTGCTTTGACAGTAACTTCATCGGTCATGGTCAGTTTGTTTATCTCGTTTACCTTGGATCCTATGTTGTCTGCATTCTGGGGTGATCCAATTGGACATCATTTGCAACCTAAGACAGGGTTGAGCTTATACCTCGAACGTTTTAACAAATGGTTTGATAGTAAAGCAGAAGGTTATGGAAATGTGATCGCCTGGGCTTTACATCATCGACGTTGGATGGCAGTGATCGCTTTAATGAGTTTTGTATTGGCTATTTTCCTGCACGCCAAATTTGGCGGCACCAGTTTCTTGCCAGCCTCGGATAGCGGTAATTTGATGATTAATATCCGCACACCATCGAGTTCTAGCTTGGAATATTCTCGCTTGAAAGTTGAGAAGGCGGCTGAATTGGCACGTACTTTGCCAGAAACAGTGGCGACCAATAGTAGTGTGAATATTACCGGTGGTCGCGTGTATGTCGATATCGGTAAGAGTACAGAACGCAAGCGCTCGGCGGCACAGGTCGCTGTCAGTTTGCGTGAGAAAGTCGCAACGCTGGTGGGCGCTGAGTACGTTGTTCAGGATGATTTGAATAACGGCGGCGGTAAGCCCGTGCAGATCAAATTCTCTGGCGATGATTCGCGTAAGTTGATGGAAATTACCAGCGATTTTATGGAGAAACTGCGTAAAGTGCCGGGTGCTGTGGACGTTGGTTTGTCGGAACAAGATCCTAAAGACGAATTGCAGATCGAATTAAACCGTGGCTTGGCTAATTCTTTAGGCATTTCTTCTAACGATGCGGCGCAAGCTTTGCGCGTCGCTTTTGCGGGTGTTGAAGTCGGTGACTGGGTTGATCCTACAGGTGAAACGCGCGACGTTTCTGTGCGCTTGCATCCCGAAGATCGAGTTAGTGCCGACAATATTGAAACCCTGCCGATCGCGGTAACCGGCACCGATAAAATGGTACCCTTGGAGCAAATCGCGACGATTAGTATGGGTAAAGGCCCGGCACGGATTGAGCACTCTGATGGTAAACGTATGATTTCTGTATCCGCCAACGTCCAAGGTCGTTCTCCGGGTGAGGTGACGACCGAAGCATTGAAGATCGCAAAATCGATTAATTTCCCAGCCGGCTTTGGGATTCAATTGGATGGCTCGGCGAAAAATCAAAATGAATTGTTTACTGAAATGACGATTGCGCTGGTGATGGGTATTGGTCTGATGTATTTGATTCTGGTCATGCAATTTGGTTCTTTTACCGCACCGGGTGCCGTTATGTTGTCCTTGCCTTTGAGTTTGATCGGCGTGGTGGTGGCCCTGTTATTGACCAAGGGCACGCTGAACTTGATGAGCTTCATCGGCATCATTATGTTGATGGGCTTGGTCGCGAAGAATGCGATTCTGTTACTGGATTGCGCACGTAAGCGCGAGGCCGAAGGCTATGATAGAGAAGATGCATTGATGTATGCGGGTCGTATGCGTTTGCGCCCTATCTTAATGACGACCTTCGCTTTGATCGCCGGTATGTTGCCAGTTGCCATTGGCATGGGTGAGGGCGGTGAATTCTATCGTCCATTAGCGATTGCGATTATTGGTGGTACGATTACTTCGACTTTGCTGACTCTGTTGGTGGTGCCGACTTTCTATGACAGTATAGAAATTGCGCGTGATCGTATGTTCGCCAAATTCGGTCGTCGTGCCGAACGTTGGAATGCCTTTGTCGCGTTCATGCTGACTTTCATCGAAGCGATTTTGACTTTGATTTTTGTACGTTTGATTTATCGTAGTCTGGTGTGGTTGTTGTTCGCCATTATGGGAAAGAAGCAAACCAGCCTAAAAAAATGATGCAAGCTAAGTCATCAAATTGAAGTAGATAAAGGAAAAACTTAACGGCCTCGCAAGGGGCCGTTGAGCTATGGATGACAGTTATTACCAATGCCAGTGAGGAAGTATGAGTTTAAGTAACAGCACAGTGTGCAATGCGGGCGCCAACGATGCGCCAAAAATGCCGCGGCAGATTCCCTTCATCATCGCAAATGAAGGATGCGAACGCTTTAGTTTTTACGGTATGCGCAATATTTTGACTGTGTTCTTAATGACCAGTCTTTTGCTATCGATTCCTGAAGAATTACGCAAAGGCGAAGCAAAGAATGTTTTTCACACTTTTGTAATTGGTGTGTACTTTTTTCCATTGCTCGGTGGTTGGTTGGCGGACCGGGTTTTCGGTAAATACAATACGATATTGTGGTTGAGCCTAGTCTATTGTGCAGGGCATGCCTGTTTGGCGATGTTCGAACATAACTTGACGGGTTTTTACACTGGTTTATTTTTAATCGCGCTGGGCTCGGGCGGCATCAAACCACTGGTCGCTTCATTTATTGGCGATCAGTTCGATCAGACCAATCGTTCATTAGCGCAAAAAGTATTCGACGCGTTTTACTGGATCATCAATTTTGGCTCTTTCTTCGCTTCCTTGTTGATGCCGATATTCTTGAAACACTTTGGTGCTAGCGTGGCGTTTGGCATACCCGGCATTTTGATGTTTATCGCGACCTTCGTCTTTTGGTTGGGACGGAAGAAGTATGTGCGCGTAGAACCGGTCAGCAATGATCCTCATGCTTTTCTGGTGGTAATCCGTAGTGCGATTCTATCGCAGGGTGCCAGCCGTGCTGAAAGTCGCCCTGGCCTATATTTGACGCTGCTTGGATTCGTATTAGCAATTGCAGGTTTGTTTTTTATTCCGCAAATTGGTGTCGTCGCCGCTTTATGTTCTGCCTTGGTTTTGGTAATGGGTTTTGGTGGGGCTGGCGCTTGGATGCAATTAGAACGTGTACGGGGCACACATCCCGATGAGGCGATTGACGGTGTCCGTAATGTTTTACGTTTGCTGGTGTTGTTTGCTTTGATTACGCCGTTTTGGTCTTTGTTCGATCAAAAGGCCTCAACGTGGGTATTGCAGGCCGATCACATGACGAAACCATGGTGGTTTGAATCCTCGATGATGCAGGCACTCAACCCCTTGTTGGTGATGATCTTGATTCCGTTTAATAATTTTGTACTTTATCCTTTGCTTGCACGTAGTGGTGTCAAAGTGACTTCTTTGCGCCGTATGGGTACAGGCATCGCCGCCACTGGTCTGGCGTGGATCGTCGTTGGTGGTTTGCAATTAGAGATTGATGGCGGTGATCCGATTACCATCGTTTGGCAAATCATTCCTTACGCGCTGATGACTTTTGGTGAAGTATTAGTATCGGCGACGGGATTGGAGTTTGCTTATAGCCAGGCTCCGATTTCTATGAAAGGTGTGATAACTAGTTTTTGGTATTTGTCGGTGACGGTGGGTAATTTGTGGGTCTTGCTAGCCAACTCCAGCGTGAAAGGAGAAGCGGTTACCGCTTACATACAATCCTTGGGGATGAGTGTGACTGCATTCCAGATGTTCTTCTTTGCCGGATTCTGCTTATGTGCCGCAGGCTTATTTGCGATGTATGCTCGAAATTATCGTATGCTGGATAACTATCGTCAGGCGGCATAAGTTTTTGGTTAAGCTTGTATTAAATTTGGAGCTGTAAAATGAACTGCCCGCGAAAAGTTGCTTTTTTCAACTTTTGGCGGGCAGTTCAGTGAATCAAGTCACTTCCGTTTCTTGAATGCCTCGAAGCTTCCTATTTCAAGGCTTCAACCAATACACGACCTTCAGATCCAGCAGGTGGTCGCACACGCAAGATATGCGCCAGTGTAGGTGCGATGTCGACGACTTCTGCTTCTTGACCATATGCGCCAGGTTTGATCCACTTTTTACCCATGATCATCAAGGGAACATTAGTGTCATAGCGATAGGGTGAACCGTGCGAAGTACCACGATCGTCATTGCCGAAATACCAGTATGGTTTAACGACCAGCGCCACGTCACCAGAAACCTGTCGATTCCAAGCGCGTTGCATCAATTTTGCGATGCGAGAGTTGGGTAAGTTGCCATTTTCAAATTGGGTGCGAGTGAAGGCGTCGGCGATACCTGGATATTTGATGGCGAATTCAGCGACTGCATTTTCCAATTCTTCGCGTTTCAATCCTTTGCTCTCAAACTTTTTGTAATCGAGCAAAACAGTTGGTGAAGAAAACTTTTTGGCTAATTTGTCGAGCCCAAATTTTTCCTGCAAATGTTGATTCAGGGCCGTCATCATTTTGCCGCTCTCAATACGCGCGGCATCTAGATGATTTACACGTGCAAATTCAGGCGTATTGGGGAAGCCGTGATCAGCAGTGAGTAAGACAAGCGTATTGTCCATTCCCACTTTTTTATCTATATAAGTGAAGAATTTCGCTAACATGCGATCGAGTCTTTGCAGATGATCATGCGACATGCGACTCTCAGGCCCCCAACGATGATTTACATAGTCATGGCTGGATAGACTAATGCCCAATACATCCGGGACTCCTGCCGGATTGCTGCCAAGTTTTTCTCCTTCGACGGCTGCTTGGGCGAACGCCAGGCTCATTTCATCCATATACGGGCCAGTGAACAGGCTCTCGTAGTATTCAGCATCTGGCGTCCCCGATTGACTCGAATAGATTATGGGCAGACGATCATTGGCACGTTTCGCACCTGGTATCACGACATCATCGTTGACATCATTGGCGTACGCTTTTTCATCGAGTAACAGGTTCCAACGTTGACCATAGTATTTGTCTTGAGGTTTGCTAGCGACATATTGCTCACGCCACGCAGGGTAATCCTTCATGTAATAAGTACTGGTGGCGAAGTTGCCAGTTTTCTTCATCATCATGTAGGCGGTACCGGTCTTACCTGCCAATAAAATTGCACCACGATCTTTACCGGAAATAGCGATGACTTTTGACTGATTGCCAGTCGCGTAGCGCAATTCGTCGCCTACTGTATTGACCTTCAGATTGGCTGGTGAAGTGCCGTCCCCAGGTTTGGTATCTTCACCAAGGTAAGTGTGATTGGCATCTTCGGTGCAATACACATTGGCCAAAGTGGTGGTATCAACCCAACCATTGGCGATAATGCCGTGCTGATACGGATAGGCGCCAGTCAATACCGCGGAGTGTCCCACCGCAGTCAAGGTCACACCATGTGCTTGGTGCGCATCGCTATACCATGCACCTTGCGTCAGTAAACGCTTAAAGCCACCTTCACCGAATTGATCACGGTAACGTTGGATTTGTTCTTGTGGCAAGCCATCGACGACCAAGACCACCACGAGCTTCGGCTTACTCGGCGCTGCAAGTGAATCGCTCTTAGGTGTCTCTGCTGCCAAGCTCGCGCTAGCGATAAAAGAACAAGAAAATGCAGCAGCGATGCTCGACAGTAGCAGGCGGCGTTTTAACGAAAAAGATGTCATGAGAGTTCTCGTGAAGAAAAATTGCCATTGAAAGCCTCAACTCTATCATAGACAGAATTACCTTAATATGGCGAGATTGGTGAAACAGGAATTAGATGCTTAGGGCGCATCTATGATGCCCGAGAATTATGTCAGGAACATGTCCGGTCTAGACATCGTTGTGTTTGAACGAAAATACGGTGCTTGTTGTATGCGTTGTTTATATCAAACCATAAAGCTCATTGATTGTTTAGGTAAATCCCCAGTATGACTAAGGCCAAGCATAGTGGCATGGCAATTTATTTCAATTTAATAAGTATGTTTTTCAGCAAGCGCTTATCTAATTTTGCTGCCAGACCGACGCTACGGCCAGCCAGATTGACCACGCGATATTCCACTGAGCTTCCCAGAACTTGCGCACTCTCCGATAGATTTAGACCATAGTCTTCTGCCAACCACTGCGTCATGCCGCTGGTCGCAAGTTTGAGCGCTTCATCTAAGGAACCCGCTTGCCCTAAGGTCATGATGTGTGTTGGCGATTCAACTCGCGGCAAAGAAATTTGTTTTTGCTTGATAACCTCAACGCTAAACTCCACCGCCATAGACGTCTCTAATGCATATTGTGAAGTTTCGCCATCCCCCTGTAAGGCATGTGCATCGCCGAGGTAAAGCAGGGCGCCCGGTTGGTTTACCGTTAGGTAGACCGTATTGCCTTCGACGACTTCATTGAAATCCATATTGCCACCAAAATTGCCAGCATCACCGGTCGATATCGCTGGCATGCCGTTACCTGGCGCGACTGCCAATCCGCCCAACATAGGTTTTACGGGGACTTTGAAATTCCTTAGCTTTTCACCAGTCTTATCTGGACTGGCTAGGCCATTTTTCAAATCAAGATTCCAGCGTACGGTTTGTCCTAATTCGGTACTTCGGGATGCTAAGCGCGTAGTCTGTGCTTTGTGTACGATCATGTCTAAACTATCCGCATAGTCACGGTTTAAGCGCAAACTTTTGATATGAATCGCGAGCACATCGCCCACATCAGCATCGGCAACATAGAAGGGCCCCGTTTGCGGATTGCCGTACAAGGCGACCGTCACACCTTGCTCGTCGACGCCGCCAGAGTCGACAGTTTTAGTTTGCACTGTATCACCTGACCAGATTGTCAATACTGGCTGTCGATCAGGTGAAAAGGTGTTGGAATAGGAAGCCGGAACATAGCGATGGGTATGCGGAACATTGCTGATCCGATCTGGAATTCTGTTTGCAGAAAATGTATGTTGAACCCGTACTTGTGGGTGATTACTATCTGGGAAATCAGCAGTGCCAAGCAAACCGTCTGAAGTGATTTTCGCACGATAAGTGTAAGTGGTTTTATCCGTTGCCGTCGCTGTAAAGAGGTAAGTGTCTTCTGTGCGAACGCCGACAAAGGGATCGCGATCAATATTTCCGCTGATCTTGCCGTCTCGCTCGTCAAGTTCTAGGCTTTGATAAATCGTATTGCTCCAGCGATTTAGTTTCATGACGTAGGAATGATGCACGAGAACTTTAGATTGCGCTTGTGTCTGTAAACTGAAGATAGTCAAGGTGCTCATTATGAGCAAGGTGGATATGAATGAGCCTAAGCGCATAGATCGTTCTCCTGAGAGAGATAACTTGGGTTGAAATCACGTGGGTCGATTAATCTAAACCTGCAGCTGACACGCTGCGCATAATTAGTGGTCGAATCGTAGTCTGAATTTGTGGAGAGAATGTGGAGGCGAAAAAAAGCCCGGTAAATCACCGGGCTTTTCTATTTACTTCTAGTACGACAAAGCAATGAGCTTTTTTGCCTACCACTTCATTTCAGCTTTATTCACTTTAGCACCAATGTCCAGCGACATGCCGCCTTCTGTCAATTGTGGGTAAGACTGCTTCATCGCATTGATTAGTGCGGCGCTGTCTTTGCTTGTCGCCAGATTTTTTTCGAAAGTTTGCAAGTAAGTTTTTGTGAAGCTGATCGTGCTCGCATCGACATTTGTGCCCGCACTCATGTGACCTGGAACAACCAGTTCTGGCTTCAAGGCTGCCATATCGTCTAATTGTGCGATCCATGCTGCGCGTTCTTCGCTAGTTTGTGTGTCGGCTGTCCACACATGCATATTGCCGAATACAGCGATATTCCCGACAATAGTTTTGATCGATGGAATCCAAGCGTAAGGACGGTGCGCGAGAGCACCTGTCGTGCCGTGAATCTCAATTTTTTGACCCTCGAGTTCTAAGGTGTTATTGCTCATAGTCTCTGGTGTGATCGGTGTATGCGGCGCATTCGAGCCCATTTTAGGACTCCAGAACGCTACTTTGCCTGCCATTTTTGCGCGCAGTTTTTCAAGCACCGCAGGCGTGCTGACGACCTTCGCTTGTGGGAAAAATTCTTTCAGCGTCTCTACGCCGAAGTAATAGTCAGGATCTGCCTGGCTAACATAAATGATGCTCAGTTGTTTGCCACTATCGAGGACGTTCGCGGCGATGCGCAAGGCGTCAGCGCGAGTAAAGCCTGCATCAATCACCATCGCGTCCTTCTCGCCGTAGATGAGGGTGGAATTGACATTGAAACTGCCACTCCCAGCGTTGTAGATCTTCACGGTCAGTGGGGCCGGTTGTGCCGCTTGGGCAGTGCTGGAGGTGATGGCAGATGTGATGACAAGTGTGGCGGCGATTGTGCTGTTGATTGTTTTGGTAATGGCGTTAGTGCGAATCATGGTGAGCTCCTTTGGTCTGATAAAAAGTACGCATCATTGCGTTGGATTGAACTATAGTTGCTAATATCGCGCAGATAAATGGCATAAAAAGCGCATAACTATTTCTTAAATCGAACAAATTATTAATTAAATAATGGACAGATTAACTGCAATGCAAGTATTTGTTGAAGTTGCCACCAGTGGCAGCTTTAGTGCGACAGCCGATAAGTTAGAGATGTCGCGCGCGATGGTGACGAGATATGTTGGTGAGATGGAGCGTTGGTTGGCGGCGCGGCTACTGCAACGTACGACGCGCAGTGTAACGCTGACCGATGCGGGTGAAAATTGCTTGCGTCGTTGTCAGCAAATGTTAGCGCTGATGGAAAATGTGGAAGAAGAAACCAGTGATCACGAGGGTGAATTGCGCGGGCAACTTCGACTCACTTGTAGCGTATCGCTTTGTTATGCGCAATTGGCTGCCGCGATTGTAGATTTTTTGCGCTTGCATCCGCAACTCAAAATTGATTTGAACGCGAGTGAAGGCGCTTTAAATCTGGTCGAAGCGCGAATTGATTTAGCGATACGAATTAGCGCAGCACCCGATCCCACTTTAATCGGCCGTGTTTTAGCGCCGTGTAGTTCGGTCTTAGTTGCCTCTCCAGCATATCTGGCGAAGCACGGTATTCCGCAAATGCCTAGCGATCTCACCGAGCATCGTTGTGTCAGCTATGCAAATTTTGGTAAGAGTATTTGGAAGCTGACTCGCGGTGAGGAGTTCGCACAAGTCAGTGTGGGTAGCTACTTCAGCGCGAACGAGGCAACTGCCTTATTACAGGCGTGTTTGGCGGGTGGCGGTATCGCTTTACAACCGACTTACTTAGCCAACCCGTATTTACGCGATGGTCGTTTACAACAAATATTGCCCGAATGGCGCTTGCCGGAAATGTCGATTTACGCGCTTTATCCTTCACGCAAACATTTATCGCCAGCGGTAAGAGCCTTGCTTGATTTTTTGGTGGAGTGGTTTGCTGTCGTGCCTTGGGAAGATTTGTAATTAGAAGCCTATGAGACAAGAAAAGAGAAGTTTAAAAACAAACTTCTCTTTTCTTTTTTACTAAGCCCCTTAGTGGCGCCTATTGATTTTTAGAAAATCGCCAATTAATTGAACTGTTTAAAATCCGGCTTACGCTTTTGAAAGAATGCCATCATCGCTTCGCGTGCTTCAGGCTGAGTAAGCATCGCTGCAAAATGGGCGTTTTCTTCATTCATTTTGTCGCGTATTGCTTGTGGTTCATTCGCCTTCATCAAGTGCTTGGTTAAGCGTATTGATTTAGCTGGCAGTGCCGCGATCTTGGCTGCTTGTTTCTCTGCATAAGGCAAGAGTTCTTCCAAAGGCAGCACCTTGTTAATAAATCCCATTTCAAAAGCTTCTTGCGCTAAAAAGGCTTCGCCAAGTAGCAATTTTTCGGCAGCGCGTTGATAGCCGACGATACGTTGGAACACCATACTCGACGCATATTCAGGACAGAGACCGAGTGGTGTGAATGGCATGGAGAACTTGGCATTATCTGCCGCATAAATCATATCGCAGTGCATTAAGAGGGTTGTGCCGATTCCAACGGCATTGCCTGCAACAGCAGCGATTACCGGCTTTTGTGCATCGTTTAGTGCGTGCATGAATTGATACACTGGCGGCATATCTTCGGATGCAAGGCTCCCCGCATGTTTCATGAAATCTTCGAGATCGTTACCTGCTGTGAAGACTTCCGGCTTGCCAGTAATCAAAATAACGCTGACGTTTTTGTCCTCGTTGGAAGCATTGATCGCATCCGCCATTGCTTGATACATGCCAAAGGTAATAGCGTTTTTCTTTTCTGGGCGATTGAAGTTGATGGTCAAAATACCGTCGTTGATGTGGGTCAGAATTTCCATGATGTCTCTTGATTTAAATGGTTTGTTTGGAGTCGATGATGTTGGAGCAATCGCTGGCACGATGATTGAGCCATTGTAAAGCTTGTTGCCATAAATTGTGGCGGAACTCAGGTCGGAAGAAACCAAAGTGGCCGATACGTTTACTGCTGATATCTTGCGGATGAATATAGCGACGTTCGACTGCAGCATGACGGAAGTAGTCGTGCAAGCCATCAATATTTTTGCGACTCATCATTTCGTCGTCAGTAAAACTTAAGCTTAAGATAGGTGCCTGAAATTGATGGTGAAAAGTGTCCATCGCATTGCCGCGCTCATCGACAAAATAACGTTCGTCTCGACACCAGCGCGACCATTGGTAGATCACGCCTTTCGGCAAATTGCCGACTTTTCGTAATTTCTTTCCAGGGAAGTAACCACAAATGCCCGTGTAAAAAGGCACTAAGAAATACCAAAGCAGCCATACGACACGTTTGGTTTTCATGGAATTGAAACGCCAATAGCCAGTACCTGAAGCAACGGTCACCATACCGTCGATTAAGTGATTGTCCGGAAGGAGACCGGCCAACTGACCGCCAAGTGAATGGCCGATGAGCAGCAGTGGAACCTCAGGCTGCCAAGCTTTTGTTGCGAGTAGCGCCGCGTTGTAATCAAGCTCAGCCCAATCACTGATGTCGGCCTTAAATCCACGCAGAGATTTACTAAACTGTGGGAGCAAAGAATCACCCATACCACGATAATCAAAGCTCAACACAGCAAATCCATGTTCACATAAAAACGCTGCAAACGGCTCGTAATACTGCTGTTTAACACCCATCGCGGAAGGCATCAAGACCACGGCATGCACCGCTCCATCTGGCACATAGCGTCGACCAGATAGCTTAGTGCCATCGCCGGCAAGGATCTCAATAATTTCTATGGGTTTCACAATGACTCCGTAAAAAAACCGCACAGTATTCGATGTGCGGTTTAGTTTTTGTAGGTTTCACCCGCACTACAATTCTGCTTTGTCGAGAGGTTTTCTTTAGAACGAAAAATTGCCCTCAGAAATTCAATTATAGGGATGTCGCGGTAGGCGCGAAGCACAGCAATATGTCAATATTGCGAGTATTCGCAACAACCTGCGGCGCCCTAAAATTGGATTTATGCGGGCAATGATTACATGCGTTCGAAGATGCCTGCTGCTCCCATTCCTGTCCCCACACACATCGTGACCATACCGTACTTCAACTTATTACGTTGCAAAGCATGGATAGTCGTCGCAGAACGAATCGCACCAGTTGCACCGAGTGGGTGACCGAGAGCAATCGCGCCGCCCATTGGGTTGACCTTAGCTGGATCGAGACCAAGGTCTTGTACCACTGCCAAAGATTGCGCGGCAAACGCTTCGTTCAATTCAAACCAGTCGATTTGGTCTTGTGTAATGCCCGCAGCTTTACATGCTGCCGGAATCGCTTCTTTAGGACCAATACCCATGATTTCTGGCGGCACACCGCGTACTGCGAAAGAAGCAAAGCGTGCCAATGGCGTCAGGTTAAACTGCTTCAAGATTTTTTCGCTAACTAAAATCAAAGCACCTGCGCCGTCGGAAGTTTGAGAGCTGTTACCTGCAGTCACAGAACCTTTGGCAGCAAATACCGCTTTCAGTTTAGCCAAACCTTCCAAGGATGTATCTGGACGCGCACCTTCGTCACGATTCACTGTACGTGTTTTGAGTTCGATTTCGCCAGTCACCAAATTAGGTACACGGTCGATGATTTCGAATGGTGTCGTTTCAGCGTCGAAGTAACCAGCCGCTTGTGCAGCCAAAGCACGTTGATGCGATTGCAGTGCGAAAGCATCTTGTGCTTCACGGCTGACTTTCCATTGTGCCGCGACTTTTTCTGCAGTCAAGCCCATTCCGTAAGCGATACCAGCGTTTTCATCTTTCAAGATGGCCATGTTCATCGATGGATTGCTACCCATCATAGGCACCATGGACATGGATTCCACACCCGCTGCGATCATCACATCGGCTTGGCCAACGCGAATACGATCCGCTGCCATGGCGACTGCTGTGATACCGGAAGCGCAGTAACGATTGATCGTCACACCGCCGATAGTATTTGGCATGCCAGCTAAAAGAACGCTCATACGAGCGATATTCAAGCCTTGTGCGCCTTCTGGGAAAGAACAGCCAACGATCGCGTCCTCGATCAACTTTGGATCAAGATTTGGCACTTGCGCTAAAGCGGATTTTAATACACCGACCAGCAAGTCATCTGGACGTGTGTTGCGGAACATACCGCGGCCCGATTTACCAATAGGGGAACGAGTTGCCGCGACGATGTAAGCGTCTTGTAATTGAGTAGTCATTGTCGTGTCCTCGATTAGTTTCTAACTGGTTTGCCGGTTTGCATCATGCCCATGATGCGCTCTTGCGTTTTTGGATGATTCAACAATTCCATAAACGCTTTGCGTTCCATATCGAGCAACCATTGTTCGCTGACCATGCTGCCGTTGTCGATGTCACCACCGGAAACGACTTCCGCAATCATTTTGCCGAGTTTGAAGTCATGCGCCGAGATGAAGCCACCGTCACGCATATTGATCATTTGTGCGCCGATGGTCGCGATACCATGGCGACCAGTGACTGGCACCAGCTTACGCATTGGAGGGCGATAACCTGCATCAAACATGGCGCGTGCTTCGACTTTAGCAACATGCAATAACTCATACGCATTGAAAACGATCACGTCATTTTGATCGAGGTAACCCATCTTCTGTGCTTCTAAGGCTGACTTCGATACATTCGCAGTTGCTGCATTCGTGAAGTAGTTCTTCAAGAATTGCAGGAGGTCAGTACCTTTGGCATCTTTGGCTGCACGTACCGCGGCTTCTTTCAAACCGCCGCCGCCTGGAACCAGACCGACACCAACTTCGACCAAGCCGATGTACGATTCCAACGCTGCTACACGTTTCGATGCGTGCATCATCAGTTCGCAACCGCCACCCAGCGCCAAGCCTGCAACGGCAGCAATGACTGGAACATTCGCGTATTTCAAAGCTTGATGCGCGTTTTGCAATTGTGAGATTGCTGGTTCGATCGCTTTCACACCACCAGACATAAACAATGGCAACATCGCTTGCAAATCTGCACCGGCAGAGAAAGCGCCGCCTTCAGCTGCATCTGCATGCCAGATTACCAAGCCTTTGAAATTTTTCTCAGCTTCTGCCAAGGCTTTTTCCATACCCGCGACGACGCCTGGGCCGATCACATGCATCTTCGTTTTGAAGGACAGGATCAAGACATCATCATTCTGATGCCAGATGCGTACAGATTCATCTTCAAAGAATGTCACTCCTGCGGTAGCGCCTGTTTCCGCACCAGCACCTAGAACTGGGGCACGGAATGCTTGACGATCGTAGACTGCCAAGCTTGAACGTGGAACGAAGGTGCTGCGGCTGATAGACCATGAACCTGCAGAGCTATGCACGCCAGCGTTATCAGCCACTGGGCCTTCGAATACCCAAGCTGGCAACGGTGTTGCGCACAATGCTTTACCTGCATCAATATCTTCCTTGACCCAAGTCGCAACTTGTTGCCAACCAGATGCTTGCCATGTTTCAAATGGACCGACGTTCCAACCAAAGCCCCAACGCATAGCGAAGTCGATATCGCGTGCATTGTCAGCAATCGTTGCGCCATGAATGGCGATGTAATGGAAAGCGTCGCGGAAAATAGACCACAAGAACTGTGCTTGCTTGTTGGTTGACTCACGTAAGGATTTCATTTTCTTGACAGGATCTTTTTCCTTCAAGATGCGACCAACCAAATCGTCTGCCTTAGCGCCGCCAGGTACGTAAGTGCCACTCGCGAAATCTAAACGCAGAATATCTTTGCCGACTTTCTTGTAGAAGCCTGCACCGGATTTGGAACCGAGCGTACCAGCGGCGACCAATTTCGCCAATACTTCTGGTGTTTTGTAGACCGCGAAGAAAGGATCATCTTGCAAATTGTCTTGCATAGTTTTGATCACGTGCGCCATGGTGTCGAGACCAACCACATCAGCAGTACGGAACGTGCCAGAAGAAGCGCGACCCAATTTTTTACCAGTTAAATCATCAACGACATCTACACTCAAACCGAATTGTTCTGCTTGATAGATGGTTGCCAACATGCCGAAGATACCAACGCGGTTCGCGATGAAGTTTGGTGTGTCTTTTGCGTGAACTACGCCTTTACCCAAAGTCGTTGTCAAGAATCCTTCGAGTTGATCGAGGATGTCAGAACGCGTTGCTGCAGTTGGGATCAATTCGACCAAATGCATATAACGTGGTGGGTTAAAGAAGTGAACGCCACAGAAACGTGCTTTCAGTTCAGCGTCAAAACCTTCTGACAAGGCAGTGATCGACAAACCAGAAGTGTTAGACGCGAAGATCGCATTTGGCGCGATATGTGGTGCGACTTTCTTGTACAGATCATGTTTCCAATCCATACGTTCAGCAATCGCTTCGATGATCAAATCGCAGCCAGCTAAAACGTCGAGGTTGTCTTCATAGTTTGCGACTTCGATCAAAGCGGCATCGTCTTTGTCGCCGAGTGGCGCTGGGTTGAGTTTTTTCAGATTCTCAATCGCTTTGAGAACGATGCCGTTTTTCGGGCCTTCTTTAGCTGGCAAGTCGAATAAAACGACAGGAACTTTGGCATTGATACAGTGCGCAGCAATTTGCGCTCCCATCACACCTGCGCCGAGTACGGCGACTTTTTTGACGATGAAATTAGGCATTGGATTACCTTTACATTAAATTCAAACTTGGTTGGGGTAGGGCGGCTATAAGTCGCTTCGCCATTTTTTACAACTTTTATTTCCCTCTCCCGCAAGCGGGAGAGGGGCCAGGGTTGAGGGAAGCTCAGCATACTCAACAATTATTACTAGCTGATTGCTCATTCAATTCGAGAAAAAGTAAACTTCATCTTTCTCAAGCACCTTCACCCCAACCCTTTCCCGCTTGCGGGAGAGGGAGCTTAAAACTAATTAAAATAAATCAGCTTCCAGTGACAACAAATTCGCAGAACCAGAACGTGCCTGACGGATGCACATCGCTGTTTCTGGATACAAGCGTGCAAAGTAGAAACGGATCGTTGCTAATTTCGCTTTGTAGAAAGTGTCGTCAGAATCTTGTTTTGCTAAAGCGATTTTCGCCATTTGTGCGAAGAAGTAGCTGTAGACTAAATGTCCCGCAACGCGCAAATAGGGAACCGCAGCCGCACCAACTTCATCAGGATTTTGGAACGCCTTCATACCAATTTCCATCGTCAGCTTAGTCACTTTATCGCCGAGTTCTGCCAACGGTGTGATGAATTCTGACATCGCTTCATCAGTACCATTTTCCTCAACGAAGGCTTGTACTTTTGCACCGAATTTGCGAAGCTTCGCGCCGTTGTCTTGCAAAATCTTACGACCCAATAAATCCAAAGATTGGACGGTATTTGTACCTTCGTAGATCATGTTGATACGAGCATCGCGTACATATTGTTCCATACCCCATTCAGCGATGTAACCGTGACCGCCGAATACTTGCAAACATTCAGAAGTCGCTGTCCATGCGTTATCGGTGATGAAGGCTTTGATGATCGGTGTCAGCAAAGCGACTTCGTCCGCACATTCTTTACGTACTTCTTCATCTGGGTGATTCAATTCTTTGTCGAGTTGTAAAGCGACATATGAGCAGAATGCACGACCACCTTCTGCCCATGCTTTTGCTGTCAATAGCATACGACGTACGTCAGCGTGAACGATGATAGGATCGGCTGGCTTATCCGGCGCTTTTGGACCAGACAGGCTGCGCATTTGAATACGGTCTTTAGCGTAGATCAAGGCATTTTGGTAAGCGACTTCAGTCAAACCCAAGCCTTGCATACCAACACCCAAGCGCGCGGCGTTCATGAATACGAACATCGCGTTCAAACCTTTGTGTGGTGCGCCGATCAGCGTGCCCACTGCGCCATCCAAATTCATTTGGCAAGTCGAATTGCCATGAATACCCATTTTTTCTTCGATCGCGCCGCAGAAAATAGGATTACGTGCACCTAAGCTGCCATCAGCATTTGGCATGAACTTCGGTACTAAGAAGAGGGAAATACCTTTAGAGCCTTCAGGTGCATCTGGCAAGCGTGCTAACACCAAGTGAATGATGTTTTCTGCGCAGTCATGTTCACCCGCAGAGATGAAGATCTTTGCACCAGTGATTTTGTAAGTGCCATCACCTTGCGGTTCTGCTTTAGAACGCAACATACCAAGATCAGTACCGCAATGTGGCTCTGTCAAGCACATCGTGCCTGTCCATTCGCCAGAAGTCAGCTTCGGTAAATACTGCGCTTTTTGTTCTGGCGTGCCGTGTTCATGCAAACACTCATAGGCACCGTGTGATAAACCTGGATACATGGTCCAAGCTTGATTTCCGGAATTCATCATTTCGTACATGGAATTGTTCATCACCAGTGGCAGGCCTTGGCCGCCGTATTCTGGATCGCACGCGAGCGCAGGCCAGCCAGCTTCTACATACTGCTGGTAGGCTTCTTTGAAACCTTTTGGTGTGGTGACAGCATGGGTAGTCTTGTCGTGGTGGCAGCCTTCACGATCACCAGAGTGATTGATAGGGAAAATCACTTCCGAGCAAAACTTGCCGCCTTCTTCCAATACCTGATTGATGATGTCGGCGTCGACTTCAGCGTACTTAGGCAATTCTTTGAGTGCTGCTTCGACACCTAACAATTCATGTAAAACGAATTGCATGTCACGCAGGGGAGCGACGTATTGACCCATAATATTCTCCTGAGAACTAATTTAAAAAATTTTAAAAAATCGAAAAAACGGTTGGACTGTTTCTGCCTAAATAGACTGACTACTATGGCGTGTTCTGATTCACGCACTGATTAAATTCACGCTGACTTCTTCGGCGCATACGACTCAAGCACCCTCTCAAAACCTATTCTGGCGCGCTCCACGCTGCCTGACTTTTTCAAGAAGCGAGCATCGTGATGAAGCGCCAAAATCAAACCATACATGTCAAACACAATTTGTTCCGCTTCAACATCGTTACGCAAGTGATGGAGTTCCATCGCTTGCATGGTGGCTCGCAGCAAAGCACCTTGCCAAGCACCCACCATTGCGACCAACTCATCACGGATCAAACCATGGCGGTCATCGTATTCGGTGGCACCACTAATGTAGATACAACCCGATGCAATTTCCTTGGTTACCCGTTGTATCCATAAAGCGAACATTGAGCGCAAACGCGGTAAACCACGCGCTTCTTTCATACTGGGGTAAAACACTTCCTGCTCGAAGGTATGGTGATACAAACGTAATACTTCAATCTGTAGGTCTTCGCGCGAACCGAAATGCGCAAAGACGCCGGACTTACTCATATTCATCTTGTCAGCTAAAAGACCAATTGTTAAACCTTCCAGTCCATCACGGCTGGCGGTTTCCAACGCAGTCTCTAAAATTGCAGCACGGGTTAATTCTCCTTTGCGCAAAAACTTCGATGTAATAGTCATTGTTTCAGTTTAACTTCGCCTGGTCAGTTTTTTGATCTTACTACGCTGTTTTGTGGCTTGTTTTTTCAACTACAAAAATGCGAATAAGAAATTAATCGAACGACCGTACTATTCAACAGGCGACATCAAAAGTCAATCATAAAACTCCCATTAGAATGGATTACCTACAAGTCTGTGCGTGATTGCGACAGTTCTTGTTTTCTCTCTGAAACCTTAGAAAAAGACTGCTAACTTATTTGATGCTTTTGTCCCGGTTTTTATTTCTGAACTAGATCAATTTTGCTGTACATGTTGGCGCTTGAGACAACAAAGCCGAGACGAGCTCGGCTTTGTTGGTACAGCTTTGGACATTTAGAATTCTTCCCAGTCCTGCGTTTCTTCGCTCTTGGCTTTGGCTGGCGCAGCTTTGATACGAGGGGCTGCCATGCTCGCGGGCGGTGCTGATCTTGCAGCGGGGCGGGGCGGTGGCGCGTTGAACGTATTGTGATCGAGTTTAAAGACGCTCACCACTTTGACTAGGTTTTCTGCCTGTTCTTGCAAAGTCGCCGCGGCAGCTGCCGCCTCTTCCACTAAGGCAGCGTTTTGTTGTGTGACATTGTCCATCTGAATGATCGCAGTGTTAATTTGATCTATACCGGTGCTTTGCTCTTGGCCTGCAGCGGTAATTTCACTAATCATATCGCTCACGCGTTTGACGCTATCGACCACTTCTTGCATGGTGCTACCGGCACTGTCGACTAACTTACTACCTTGGCCGACTTTCTCGACTGAGTCGTTAATCAATTCTTTAATCTCTTTAGCTGCGCTGGCTGAACGTTGTGCCAAGCTGCGAACTTCGGACGCAACGACGGCGAAACCACGGCCTTGTTCACCGGCACGCGCTGCTTCAACAGCGGCGTTCAATGCCAGAATATTGGTTTGGAAAGCGATACCATCAATCACGCTGATGATATCGACAATTTTACGTGAAGATTCGTTGATCGAAGTCATGGTGGCGACTACCTCAGAAACCACACTTCCACCTTTCACAGCTACCGCAGTGGCAGATTGCGAGAGGATATTGGCTTGGCGTGCGTTGTCGCTATTGTGCTTGATTGTTGAGGTGATTTCCTCCATCGACGACGCAGTTTCTTCTAAGGAGCCTGCTTGTTCCTCAGTCCGGTTCGATAAATCTAAATTGCCGCTCGCGATGGAAGCGGATGCAGCGTTAATCTGGTCGGTGCCAGTACGTACTTCTGCAACTACTTGCAGCAAGCTCGTATTCATATCAGACAAAGCTTGAATTAATTGGCCGGTTTCGCAGCTGCTACTTGGGACGACGGTCCGGGTGAGGTCGCCACGGGCAATGGCTTCGGCAAACTCGACCGCTTCTTTCAGTGGTGCCGAAACAATGCGGGCTAACCAAGTTGCGAGCACTAAGCCAATGATAATGGCAGCGATAATGACCCCAACTACCCAAGTTTGCGCACGTTTGTAAATGGCACTACTTTCTGCGAAGGCCAACTTGCCACCGGAGATATGGTCTTCAGTGATCTTCTCCACCATGTCACGCAGTTTCTTATTCGCTTTAGATGAGTCAGTGCGCAGGAGATTTACTGCGGCTGGTGTATTGGCTTCTTTGGCGAAGTTACCGATTTTTGCGGAGATTTGCACGTAATCATTGAACGCGCTTAGCGTATCGTCTAGTGCTTTTTTTTCACCGGCTTGATCCGCATATTTGAGTGAAGCCGTATGATGTTTCTTGAACTGCTCAATTGCTTCGTTGGTGCGCTCTTGATATTTTTTGACTTCGTCGGGCGATTCTGCGGTTGCCAGTTGAGCCTCTTGCGAACGCATGCGGGACATGCTTTCTTTCATGCCCATGGCCTCAATCGCACTCGGCATCCAGTCATTGCCAATTTCATCAGCGGCGGCGTTCACCTTTGCCAATTGCGACACTGAGAATAGACCTAAAAATGCTGTCAGAAAGAGCACGCTGACGAAGCCGACGATAAGTTTTGTTGCAATCTTTAAATCGTAAAACGCTTGCATTTGCTTCTCCTTCGAAGGAACAAGTGGTGAACATTAAAAGACCGATTTTGCGTATAAAAATTCCATCTAGACAATATATACTGATTCAGAAGAAAGTAAACGCCATCGATCCAAAAAGCTTGCAATTATTCAACATCGGAATGATGTTTATTGAGAAAGTACATGGTCAGCGCTTGCCATGGCTTGAGAATCCCGTGATTGGCTCAGTCGAAACTAATATGAGTGAGTTGGCGACGTTGTTTCTTAGTGGGGCGGCTTTGAATGTGTATGCTTGGCTCCACCTGCATGCGGCGGTTTTCGGCGCGCTGTTGGCGCTTTTCTTTGCTCTCCTCGGTTTCTTGATATAGGGTTTGTGCGACCGGAGCTGGTCCGCGCACCTCACTTAATCCCAAAACGACGACAGTCCATGTTTGCTCGCCCTGTTGAATTTCCAGCTGATCGCCGAGTTTGACGGCATGGGCCGGCTTAACCCTTTGTTCGTTTTGAAGGACTCGTCCAAGTTCAACCGAGTTGGTCGCAAGGCTACGTGTCTTAAAAAAACGGGCGGCCCAAAGCCATTTATCGATGCGCAAAGAAGTGGAAGAACTCATAAACAGAATTAACGATATTGACCTAAGGTGGCTAATTGTAATACCCAACGGTACAGCATGTAAGCGAATCGATTTTTCATTTGCCGAAAAAAACTTTGTTTAGCGACGGTGTCGGCCGTAATCTCGACCGCTTCTTCAAAGCCCTTCATTAGGTGCTGTTCGAGCTTACTTCCCAATACACTGTCGTTGATTAGAATGTTTGCTTCATGATTTAAGAAAAGGCTAAGGCCGTCAAAATTGCTCGAGCCAACGGTACTCCATTGACCATCAATGACTGCCACTTTGGCATGCATTTGTGTGCGGTGGTATTCATAAATTCTGATGCCATGCATCAGCAGCCGTGGGTAATACGATTGCGCCACGAGGTCTTGTAGATCAAACTCACCGACACCTAATAGTAGCCGCACATCTACGCCGCGCTTCGCCGCATTGATTAAGCCATTGCGCAAACGACGACCGGGGGCAAAATAGGGATTGGCAAAATAGGCTTTGGTTTTGGCTCTACCAAGAGCACGCAAATAGGCGCTTTGAATCGAAAAACGATGGCGTAAATTATCGCGAAAGACGACGGCAGCCGCGCTGCCGTCAGTGCCTCTGATGGTAGTTGTCCGGCGTAACTCTCTGGCCAAGCGCAGGCGATTTAAGAGAGGTATTTTGCCAAGTTTTAGCCATTCTGCGGTAAGTTCTTTGTGGATCGTCGAAACGCAACTTCCTTGCGCTTGAATGGCAAAATCCCAGCGAGGAAAGGGGAGTTGTCTTGGGGGTATATCGTTAGTTAGCAGGTCGTCAACGATATTGATACCGCCAATGAAGGCAGTCTCCCTATCGACCACGCAAAGTTTTCTATGGGTGCGTACCAAGCCACGACGAAACCATATATTGAAGACACGACAGCTCACGCCATTTTGTGCAAAACGCGCTTGCAATTTCATACTGGCATCGCGACCGCTGCCGACCCAATCAATGATGACTTGAACCCGTACTTCGCGCGCTGCTGCTTTGATTAAGGCGACTTCAATTTCTTTTGAACTTTGGTCATGCGCGAAAATATAGGTTTCGAGGTAAATTTCTTCGCGGGCTTGATCGATTGCGGAAAGTAACGCGGGGAAAAAGGCTTCACCCGTATAGTGTAGTTGTAAATGATTCCCACTTTGGTAAAGGATCTTTGGCATCGTGCGTCAGCCTAAATGCTTAGTGATCAAGTCAAATCGATTTAAACTTAGGTCGACACTGAGCGGCACATGGTCTGATAAAGTTTTCCATGACCCGCCTTGCATGACTCTCGCATGCTCAACCTTGAAGCCACGGAGGTAGATGCGATCAAGACTGAGCCAAGGCAGTCCAGCTGGAAAGGTGCGGGCATGAGCGTTTTGTCCTAGGCCGATACCACGCAGCTTAAACTTTGGCGCCAATTGTTCTATCCCTAGTTGCGGGGCGCTGTCGAAAGCTTCAATGACATTCAGTTCTTTGTATAAAGTGTGACTCAAACGCTGGCTCCAATCATTAAAGTCACCAGCGATGATCAATGGCGATTGAGGCGGAACGTGTTCTTTTATCTGTTGAATCAGTGCTTGAACTTGACGACGTCGGCTAGCAGCAAATAAGCCTAGGTGAATAACAAAGCAGTGTGCTTCCAATTCTGCTATTTGGACCACCACATGCAAGATGCCACGTTGTTCATAAGCATGATCAGAAATATCACGATTGGTTGATGTTTTGATCGGCAAACGACTTAGTAAGGCATTGCCATGATGCCCGTGCTCATACACTGCATTCATACCATAGACGCATTGATGTGTATCGCCTGCTAGAAATTCATGTTGTGCTTGACTCGGCCATGTGTCGTGCCGTTTGGCATGGTGGTCGTGTTGGCCTTGTACTTCTTGCAGGAAAACGATATCGGCATCGAGTGTTTTGATCGCTTCTTTCAATTCATGGATGCGTGTCTTGCGTCCAAACGCAGTCACCCCTTTATGAATATTGTAGGTGGCGATGCGTAGTTTCATGGCAGTACTTCCTGATTGATGTTACAGAGCTCTATGTTTGCAGTCGTCGCCCGAGCTGAAGAATAGCCTCGGCGTTTGATGCGGAAAAACAGCGATCAGCGGCTTCTTTTAAGGGTAACCATTCAAAGCGCAAATGTTCGCGTGGAGCTAGTGTAACGGAAGTTTGGCGCGGCACACATAAGCCAAACACATGCTCTTTGTTTTGTGTCACACCTGGAGCATAGCGATGGCGCCAAACGGGGTAAATTTCATACACATTACTCAGTTTCCAATCACTGAGTGTATGCAAGCTGGCGTCAATACTCGTCTCCTCCAGGACCTCGCGTTGTGCGGTAAATGCTAAGTCTTCCTCCATGCTATCCTTAGAGCCCGTGACCGATTGCCAAAAACCTGGTCTATCGGCCCGCTCCAGAAGAAGCACCTCGAGTTCAGGGGAGTAGATGATAACGAGAACGGATTCAGGGATTTTATAGGACACGGTGTTTCATTGTAATAGGCTTGAGTGAGACATAGTATACCGTTTTCCTTGATCGTATTTTTACTCAATCCGGAACAAAAAAATGGCAGACCGAAGTCTGCCATTTTGTCTTAGATTGTGCGTATCGGCTTATACGACTTTAGGCTCCACTGCACGCAGACGAATATGCAATTCTTTTAATTGCTTTTCATCGACTTCAGATGGGGCTTGCGTCAGCAAACATTGTGCACGTTGTGTTTTCGGGAAAGCGATCACATCACGGATTGATTCCGCACCGGTCATCATCGTCACGATACGATCCAAGCCGAACGCCAAACCACCATGCGGAGGCGCGCCGTATTGCAAAGCGTCGAGCAAGAAACCGAATTTCAATTGTGCTTCGTCATCATTGATCTTCAATGCGCGGAATACTTTGCTTTGTACTTCAGCGCGGTGAATACGCACGGAGCCACCACCGAGTTCCCAACCGTTCAAGACCATGTCGTAGGCTTTAGCGATACATTTGCCCGGATCGGTTTCCATCAAATCTTCATGGCCATCTTTTGGTGCGGTGAATGGATGGTGGGTCGCAGTCCAACGATCGTTTTCTTCATCGTGTTCAAACATAGGGAAGTCGATTACCCATAGTGGGCGCCATGCATCTTCGAACAAGCCATTGTTTTTGCCGAATTCGCTGTGACCGATTTTCACGCGTAATGCACCAATCGCATCGTTGACGACTTTAGCTTTGTCTGCGCCGAAGAAAATTAAATCGCCATCATTCGCGCCAGTCAATTCCAGAATTTTTGCCAGGGCTGCGTCGTGCAAGTTCTTCACGATAGGCGCTTGTAAACCATCGCGACCAGCCGCTTTGTCATTGACTTTGATATAAGCCAAACCTTTAGCGCCGTAGATGCGCACGAATTGATCGTAAGCGTCGATTTCAGAGCGAGGCATGCTTCCACCGCCTGGAACTAACATGCCGACTACGCGGCCATTGTGCATGTTCGCTGCGTTGGAGAAGACTTTAAAGTCCACGTCTTTCATGACTTCGGTCAAGTCGGTGAATTGCAATTTCACGCGCATATCTGGTTTGTCGGAACCATACAGACCCATCGCTTCAGCGAAGTCCATGACTGGGAATGGGTTAGGCAAATCGATATCCAGTGTTTTCTTGAATACGCCACGGATCATGCCTTCAAACATATCGCGAATTTCTTGTTCGCTCATGAATGAAGTTTCGCAGTCGATCTGCGTGAATTCTGGCTGACGATCTGCGCGCAAGTCTTCGTCGCGGAAGCATTTGGTGATTTGGTAGTAGCGGTCAAAGTTTGCGACCATCAACAGTTGTTTGAATAACTGTGGTGATTGTGGCAAAGCGAAGAAATTACCGGCATTGACGCGAGATGGGACTAGATAATCACGTGCACCTTCTGGTGTCGATTTGGTCAACATCGGAGTTTCGATGTCGATAAAGCCGTTTTCGTCGAGGAATTTACGTACTTCCATCGCGACTTTGTAACGCAAACGCAAATTATTTTGCATTTGTGGACGACGCAAGTCTAAAACGCGATGTGTCAAACGCGTTGTTTCAGACAGATTATCATCGTCTAACTGGAACGGTGGCGTGACGGATGGATTCAGAATCTCTAAATCATGGCACAAGACTTCGATTTTGCCTGACTTCAAATTATTATTAATCGTGCCATCAGGGCGATTGCGTACGATACCTGTGATGCGTAAGCAAAACTCATTACGTATAGTCTCTGCATTCTTAAAGACTTCAGCGCGATCAGGATCGCATACTACTTGCACCAAACCTTCACGGTCGCGCAAATCGATAAAAATAACCCCACCGTGATCACGACGGCGATGCACCCAGCCACACAGGCTGACGGTTTGGCCGAGTAATGCTTCAGTAGTAAGGCCGCAGTAGTTGGTACGCATGGACATAATTTCTTACCTGTTTTCTTAAAAGTTAATAGCTTTGATGTTAATTCGCTAAGCGTGAGGCTTGTTCAATTCGCATAGATAGGGTCTTGAACAACATTAATTACAAATCTTGTTTTGCGCCGTTGCTGCTTGCTCTGCCGCCTCAGGCGCGACGACACCCATAGAAACTACGTATTTCAGCGCCGTATCGACACTCATATCAAGTTCAATCGCATCCTTTTTGGGGATAATCAGAAAATACCCAGATGTTGGGTTGGGGGTGGTTGGGACATAGACGCTGACGAAGTCACCATCGAGATGTTGGGCGACTGCATGACCTGGTTTGCCAGTCAGAAAAGCGATAGTCCAAGACCCTTCGCGCGGATACTGAATCAACAAGGCTTTACTAAAGGCGTTGCCGGACGAAGAAAACAGCGTGTCAGAAACTTGTTTGACACTGGAGTAAATCGAGTTGACGATGGGAATCCGATTGAGTAATTTTTCCCATAGACTGACGACATATTTACCAATAAAATTTTTGGTTAATAAACCCGTAACAAATATGATTAAGACGGTGAGCACCGCGCCTAAGCCAGGAATCCTAAAGCCAATTAGGGCTTCGGGGCGCCACTGCTCGGGTAGTAACAGTAGCGATTGATCCATGGTGCTGATGACGGCATGCAATACCCACGCGGTGATCGCGAGTGGGACAAGTATCAATAAGCCAGTAATAAAATATTTACGCATAGGTCCTGAATCTTTTTGGTTCGATTTGCTTATGCTGCTTTGTTATCGCTGCTGCCAGTGCTACTTGTGCTGACAGCGGTGCCGCTATCCGTACTTGATGTGCTGACCGCTGGTGCAGTGCTACCTGGTGCGTCTGTTGCTGTAGATTCACCGGTTTTATCTTCGTTTTTAGCAGCAACGCCAGTTGCCGCTGCATTTCCTGCTCCACCACGGAAGTCGGTCACATACCAACCCGAGCCCTTTAATTGAAAGCCCGCCGCTGTGACTTGTTTTTTGAAGGCTGGCTGATTGCATTCAGGGCAAACCGTGAGTGGGTCTTCCGACATTTTTTGCAGCACATCTTTGGCAAAGCCACATTCATCGCAGCGATAAGCATAGATAGGCATTTTTATCCTTAGGAAAACTTGTAAAACCCTGAATTATAACGGTTTACAGGCAATTTTTGCAGAATTGCCTCAGGGCTTTAGAATATCCTAAGGATACTTGCTTGCTTTTTGAGTTTTAGATTGCCATGCAAAAGCCGGTTTACTTATTAAATTTGCTTAATGGGCAAGTTTTCCTTTGAATTGCGGTAGAAGCGAGCCGAACAGCATCCCCGCCAAGCTCATCAAGACCCCAACCAATTGCGGCGGCCAGAATTCTTCAGGCGCATTCACTTCCAGCAGAATCCAAGAACTTAAACCTAATATGATAGACAAAATAGCACCTTGTCTTGTTGCAGGCTTCCAGTACAGACCAAAAGCCAATGGAATAAAGGCCGCTACCAAAGTCACTTTGTAGGCGTTCTCCACCATTTTGTAGATGCTTGCTTCCGTGTTCATCGCAAATAAGGTCACAACCGCGGTAAATATCAAGACCACCACACGCATCATGAACAGAAACTGTTTATCCGACTGATTTGGGAAGAAGGGTTTCAAAATGTTTTCAGAAAACGTCACGGATGGTGCCAATAAGGTGGCACTGGCACAGCTCTTAATCGCTGACAGTAGGGCACCAAAGAACATCACTTGAGCGAACAAAGGCATGTGTGTCATGATCAATGTTGGCAAAATCATTTGAGAATCGGTGTTAATCAGCTTAGCCACCATCGTTGGATCAATCAATGTTGCTGAATAGGCCAGAAACATCGGAATGAAAGCAAACAAGAAATATAGGCTGCCGCCAAGAACGGCGGAATTAGCTGCCGCATTTTCAGTTTTGGCGGAAGCAACTCGTTGAAATACGTCTTGCTGTGGAATTGATCCTAGCATCATGGTGATCCAAGCGGCGAAGAACCACAGAACCTCACGGGTCGTTGGCGCAGGCCAAAATTCCATCTTGCCGGCATTGACGGCATGGTTAATCACGGCGCCGGCACCACCAACCATGTTGGAAACTTCCCAGCCCATGTACAGCATGCCTATCATAATGATGATCATTTGCAAGAAATCGGTAATTGCAACCGACCACATACCGCCCATCAGTGTGTAGATTAGGACGCTGCCAGCACCGATCATCATGCCTGTGTTCATATCAACTGCACCGCCTGATACGACGCTAAAGACGAGGCCGAGTGCCTTAATTTGGGCAGCTACCCAACCGAGGTAAGAAACAACAATACAAAGCGATACCAAAACCTCAACGGTACGACCGTATTTGGCTTTGTAATAGTCGCCGATGGTCAGCAGATTCATTCTGTAGAGTGGTCGCGCGAAGAAAAGGCCCACAAATATCAGACATAAAGAGGAGCCAAATGGATCAGCCACTACACCTTTTAAACCCTCCTTCACGAAGGTGGAGGAAATGCCCAGCACGGTTTCGGAACCAAACCAGGTTGCAAATACGGTCGCGGTGACAATGTACATAGGCAGGGAACGTCCAGCGACCGCGAAATCTTTGGAATTATTAACGTAACGTGCTGCGTAGAGTCCCAGGCCAACGGAAATAACCCAGTAAATTACAACTAGCCAGAGCAGAGTATTCATGGAAGAAATAGCAAAAAGGATAAAGAATAAAAATGCCCGCAGATTTGCGCGGGCATTATAAGACAATTCAAGCTTATAAAAACAATGCAGAATTTTATCTAAGATTTATGCGCTAGTTGGTGTCTTGCTGCCAACAAATTTAATTTAATTGTTTAAAACAAGACAAATAATGGATCAGAGAATAATTTGCTAGTTGGCGAGCATTTGATTGATTTTCTCAACGATTGCTTCCTTGCTGACGGGTTTGGTTATATTGCCAAGAAAATTTTGGCGCGACAATTGCGCAACCAGAACGGCCGAATGCATGATGCGCGAACTTTGAGCGGACATGATTACGACACCACCAGCAAATTGTCTTTCACTCATTTTCTTCATAATTTCAAAACCGTCAATATCTGGCATTTGTATATCACAAAGCAAAAGATCAGGTCTCGCTTTTGCATTGTCAAAAGCGAGTAAGCCCGCTTTGCCACCATTTGCCGCCATTATTTAACTGACACCTAATTCATCTAATATTGAGGAAACAAAGTCCACCTGGAAATCGTCGTCTACGATCAACACACTAAGACGTCGATATCGCTTTGAATTTGTGTTCGGGATGGGCTCCATCCTTTGGGTAAAAATTGTCACTAGAAAGTGCTTCGGTCAATTTTTTCAATGGCACTGGCAAGAAGTGATAAAGCAAAGCAAGCAATAAAAAGCAAGCTCAAGAAAACGGCAAAAGTGCTATTTAGCCAGTTTTCTTGTCCCAATATCTCGCTCTAATTTTCACGTTTTAATTTCTTCTCCCAAGCGATTTTCCATTCAAGGAATTCGCTCGCAGGCATGGCTGGAGCCACGAAGTAGCCTTGTACATCGTCACAACCGGAGTCCACGATGAAGTCCCAATCTTGTTTTGTTTCGACGCCTTCTGCGACCAAATTTAAATTAAATATCTTGCCTAGTTGAATACTAGAATTGAAGATTGCTCTTGCTGCTTCGTGGTCCAAAGCGGCATTCACAAAGGCGCGATCAATTTTTAACTCGGTGAAAGGTAATTGTTTGAGATTCTCCATAGTTGAAAACCCAGTGCCAAAATCATCGATCGATAAGCCGAATCCTTTCAGACGCAGTCGTGTCAGTATCTCTAGGCTAACCGTCAGATTTTCCATAAGACGTGGTTCGGGCAGTTCTAAAATGAATTGTGAGGGACGCACGCCAGTTGATTGCAAAATCGATTCAAATTGTTCCGGCAAATCGAGCTGAGTTAAATTGTCCATAGAAATATTAACTGACAGCTTTATTTGGTGCCCTTGTTTATGCCATTGACGCAGTTGTATTGCACTTTTCTCCAAGACTATCTTACTCATTGTGTCTATGAGACCGTGTTTTTCAAGTCCTGATACAAAAGCAGAAGGGCCGAGCAAGCCGCGAATAGGATGACGCCAGCGCGCGAGACATTCTGCGCCGGTGATACGCTTCGCGCTGATCGAGATTTTTGGTTGAAAGTGAATTTCTAAACAATCCTCAGCAAGTCCTTTTTTCAATTCTTCTAACGATAGTAAAGTCACTTTGGGTAATGCACTTGAATGTGCAGGTAAAGAGGACTGGCGGGTCAGCACTTCCAACATCTCTTCAGTTTCTAAGGGTTTTTGCAATGAACCTAACAAGTTCAAACCGTAAGCTCGCGCCAGATTTTCGGCGGCCTTAATCACACTACGATCCGCAGCGCTCAGGATAATGATTCCCCCTTGATAGTCATTTTCGGCAACAATACGTAAGAAACTAATGCCATCCATTCCAGGCATAGTCAGATCACAAAGTATGATTTCCGGCTGATGGTTATTCAATATGGCAAGAGCATGAGCCCCATTGCTACAGTTAGAGATACGATTAACACCTGCTTTACGTAAAATTGTACAAGCGATTTCCATATCAATTGGGTCATCTTCCAATACTAAGATATGTAAGTCTGGCTTTAGTTTGAAATTTTTGTCTGTTTTCGAAACCGTATCGACATGTATGGCGCTGACCCCTGTCTCAATTGCAGTTTGAGGATTCAGATAGTGTTGGATCTCAATTTCAACTTGGTCCAACATAGGTCGCAATTGAGCTATCAAGGGTTTTGCTTGCGCCATGTTTCCCGAGGGTATTAAACCCTCAAGTTGGTGGCAGAGTTCGCCAAATTGAATAGCACCCACGGTGCGCGCACTTGATTTGAGCTTATGCCCAAGAGCAGCTATTGCTGCCAGATCTTGATTCTTTTGTGCCTCTTCAATTTCTTGCAATCCCCGTTGCGCTGAGTCCAAAAATTTCAGTGCAAATTTGCCGATTTTCTCTGCTGAGTTGCCGACTAATTTTGCTAATATACTCAGATCAATGTTAGCCTCAATTGCTGTAGGTTTGTCTTGTTTTTGGGTTTCCGAAATGACCGATATTGTTTCGTTATCCGTATTGTTCAATTCTCGATCAACCCAATGCAATAGCGTGGAATATAGTAAATCGGGAGAGAATGGTTTGGGAATAAAATCGTTCATGCCTGTCGTTAGACAATAGACACGGTCCTCTTTCATTGCGTTGGCCGTAATTGCGACTACCGGTAGGGTAGCAAATTCTGGGATCGCCCGAATTTGTCGGGTTGCCTCAAGTCCGTCCATGACAGGCATTTGTATATCCATCAAGATGCAGTCAAATCTGTGCAGCTTTTGTTTTACTAAATTGACCGCTTGTAGGCCATCTGCAGCGAGTATTACTTGGCAGTTTGCTGTTTCTAATAACTCCGTTCCAACTTGTTGATTAAACTCATTGTCGTCAACAAATAGGATATGAATTTGTGACTGGCCTTGATTAATCTTTTTGAGTCGTGCCAGTGGATTATGTTGGTTCTGCTGGCGTGTCGCGTCTACTCCTTGTAGTTTGCTCTGAGCAAGCATAGCGGTGAACCAAAAGGTACTGCCTTTGCCTAATTCACTTTGAACGCCCACTTCCCCGCCCATTAATAACGCTAGTTGCTTACTGATTGCTAAGCCCAATCCCGTACCGCCAAATTTACGGGTAGTTGAACTGTCAGCTTGTTCAAATGATTGAAATAGTTTTTTTTGTTGCTCCTCACTCATACCAATACCTGGATCTTTGACCTCGAAGCGGATTAACCATGCTTCGGCTAATTCTTGTGCACGTTTCACGTGAATTTTGATTTCTCCACGTTCGGTGAACTTAATTGCGTTGTTCGTATAATTGATGAGAATTTGACTCAAGCGGTGTGGGTCGCCATGCATTTGACGCGGTACGTCGGGGTCAACCTGAATACGCAGTTGTAGTTGACGACCAGCAAGTTTGGTATTCATGATCGTCAGTAATTTGCCTAGCAATTCATCCAGGCTAAAATCAATGCCCTCGATGGTCATTTTGCCGGCCTCAATTTTAGAAAAATCTAAAATATCATCCACAATGTGCAGTAGGTGCTGTCCAGATAAGTGTATTTTTTGTAGGTAGTCGCGTTGTTTGGGATCTGTAGCGGCGGCCAGTGCCAGATAGGTCATTCCCAACACACCGTTCATTGGCGTGCGTATTTCATGACTCATATTCGCGATAAAGTTGCTTTTGGCTTGATTCGCTGCTTCTGCTAATTGGCGCGCTATAGCCAACTCTTTGGTACGACTTTCTACCAGTTCTTCCAGATGATGTCGGTGCTTGTCGAGTTCTTCGCCGAGCTGTTTTTTTTCATTAATATCTTCCTGCGTTGAGACAAAATGGGAGATGCTACCGTCTGACTGACGTAAGGGGGAGATAGTGGCATATTCCGTTGATAGCGATCCGTCCTTGCGCCGGTTGATGAGTTCGCCTTTCCAGGTGTTACCCGCACGCACGGTCTTCCACAATGTCGTAAAGGTTTCCGTTGGTGTCATGCCTGAGTTTAAGATATTTGGGTACTTACCAATGACCTCTAACTTGCTAAAACCAGATTTACGCACGAAGGTATCGTTGACGTATTCGATTTTACCGATCACGTCGGTAATGATGATTGCTTCGGTACTTTGCTCCACCGCTTGTGATAATTGGTTTAAATGTGCTTCGGCGCTGAGGCGCTGCGTGATGTCTTGAATCTGTGTGACAAAGTTCAGCGGAAGTCCGTCCGTATCACGCAATAGTGAGACATTGATCTGTAACCAAAGGAAATCACCGTCTTTGTGGCAGTAGCGTTTGTAGATTTCATAGCGTTCAACAGCGCCACTGAGTAATTGTTTTAGTAGTAGTTTGTCATTTTCAGCATCATCTTGGTGAGCATGTTGACGCCAGTCATTTTGCAGCAATTCTGTTTCTGGATAACCCAGCATATCGCACAGTACCCGGTTGACCTTGAGGAATTTTCCTTCGAGATCGACAAGTGCCATACCGATAGGTGAGCTGCCGAAGGCTTGTTCCATTAAAGCGTGGTTGAGCTGACGCTCTTCTTCTTGTTGCTTGCGCTCTGTGATGTCCTGTACGGTACCGGTCAAACGTGTGATTCTGCCTTGCGCGTCTTTTTGTTTGCGTCCAGTTTTCGCCCATATGGATCGTATGCTGTTGTCGGGTAAAAGAATGCGATATTCAAAAGGGTCGTAGTCTTCTTTGGACTCGAAGGCCTCTTTGCAAGTCTTGATTATGAATGGCTGATCTTCTGGCAGCACAGTGCGACGTATCATTTCGAACAGATCACCATCGAACTCATCAGGGTCACGTTGCCAAATGCGCTTCATTTCATCAGACCAGGAAATTTTGTTGGTTTCTGCAACCCAGATCCAATGTCCGACCCGACTCGATTTTTCCGCTTCTAATAAGTCATGTTCACTTTGCCTTAGCGCTTCCAATGTACTTTTTCGGTCGGTGATATCGCGCGTCACGCCAACAAAATGGGCTAATTGACCTTGATCATCAAAGACTGGCGTAATGCTGAGTTCATTCCAAAAAAAACTGCCGTCTTTACGGTAGTTGAGAATTTCACCGTTGTAAGGCTGTCTCGCCGCGACTGCCTCACGAATGGCTAGCCGCGAAGTTTCACTGGTCAATGGACCTTGAATCATGCGACAGGTGTTACCGACAATTTCTTGATTGCTGTAACCAGTTTGTTTAATAAAAGCATCATTGACCGAAACGATGACTTGATCGGGGGTCGTGATGATGACGCCTTGCGAAATGACTTTCAGAGCAAGATCGCTAATTAATAGACGAGACTTTGCTTCATGTTTGTACAGCGCCATCTCGATGACAGTGCGTAATTCTTGATCCGAAAAGGGTTTGATAATGTAACCAAAGCCGTTGGCTCGGGTGGTTCTTTCGAATTCTTCGTCCGACCGTCGATTGGTCAGGAAAATAACGGGTACCGTATAGTGCTTGTAAATTCGTTCGGCCGCGGTAATTCCATCCATATCACCGACCAACTGAGTGTTCATTAATATTAGATCGGGTTTTAACTCACAGGCAAGTCGAATCGCCTCATCACCGCGATTGGCTTGCCCTATGGTTTGGCAGCCATACAGTTCAATTTTAAGTTGTATGAAAATCCCGACTAGCTCATCGACTTCGACAATCAGGATTTTCGGTTTTTTCAACGAACCCAGCATGCTTAACTCCGCGGCGACGTGGACGGGATGGCTTTTGCACTAGCGAATGTTTCTTTATGGATTTGTATTGTACTGTGCAGGATGCCAAAAGGTCATAATAAAATGAAGCTTGGCTTTTGAGTTTGAGTGCTGCAAACAGCCAAGAAATAGAATATGGCGCCCAAGGATCAACATGCTTTGAAAAAAATCTTACAAAATAAAGTCCATCTAGTGCGATTAATGTGTTGTTCCAGCACCTAGTTTCAGGTCATTTACTTGGGTAATGCTGGTCTCGAGAACGAGATTAAGTGCTTTTTTCATTTGTTCTAATGCCATACTTGCTGCACCAGGATGAGCGCATGCCTGATTCGGTAGGTAAGGTATATGTACAAAACCTGCGCGTAAAATCTGACTAGATTTGTTGGCATAATGCATCAACCCATAGAATACATGGTTGCAGACATAGGTGCCTGCAGTTTGCGAAACACTAGCTGGAATACCGTTGTCTCGCAGATTCTTAACGATGGCTTTGATTGGCAGTGTGCTGAAGTAAGCTGCGGGTCCCTCTGGCACAATACTCTGATCGATAGGCTGCGCCCCCGCATTATCGGGAATGCGCGCATCATCTATGTTGATCGCGATACGTTCCAGACTGATGTCGACACGACCGCCAGCTTGTCCAACGCAAATAACAATTTCCGGCTGAATCTGAGCGAGTAACGTCGTCAATACTGTATTGGATTGACCAAATTCACAGGGTAATTGCGCGATGTGGACTGTATGATTTGCTAAGATTTTTTTATCTTTAAACAGCTTCACAACTTCCCAAGCTGGATTGGTGATCTCGTTATTGAAGGGCTCAAACCCGGTGAGTAAGATGTGCGGCATAGAGTAGACTCATTTGGAAGATGAAAGTCGAAAACGAAATTAGACGATGAAATACATCAAACCGATATTACAGACTAAGACCGCAACAGCGGTTGGAATCTGATATTTAATGACCAGGTATTTGTCTTTAAGCTCTAGTAATGCTGCGGGGATAATATTGAAATTGGCCGCCATCGGTGTCATCAAGGTGCCACAGTAACCGGACAGCATGCCCATTGCCACCAATGGTGCAGGATTAGCGTGATGCTGCTGAATCAAAAAAGGTAAAGCAATACCGGTCGCCATCACGGGGAATGCTGCAAAGGCATTCCCCATAATCATGGTGAACAAAGCCATACCTAGGCAGTAAATAATGATCAAGGCTAAGCGACTATCAGGATTAACCAAGAGCGTGACCAAGGTTTGTATGGACAGCCCAGTTTTTGCCGCGACGAATACACCGCCTAACATGGCGAGCATCAATGGCAAAATTAATGCCCAACCTATCGCATCGACCAAGCGACGCGATTCTTGTATCGCAGTGACAGGCGTGCCGCCTGTGATTTTGCAGGCATATAAAACGCTGATGACGCAGGCTAAAGTCAGACAGGCGAGTGTCAGATTTTTTGGGTCGAGTAAAGCGTAATTGCCCAGCGCGACATCTTTGCCTGCAATGGTAAGGACGACGGTAACAATCGGAATGCAGATGGCGGGTAAAAAAAGTTTGTTGCCCAGACGTTTAGCAGAAACCACTTTTTCTGCATCGACGGTTGCTTTATCCACGGTATTGTATTTGCCAGCACCTAAGAGATTAAACCCCGCTAGCAACGCCAAAAGCATGACGATAATGCCTTGCAATTTGTGCGTTAGCGCCTTGCCTAAATACATCAGCATTAGATCGCCGAATAAAAATCCTATGCCAAACAAAAACCAAAATAGGGCGGTTGTCAGGCGTTTAGGATTGCTGTGATCACGTAAGCTCATCCAGGCTATCGCCATGACGATGAAGCCAATTAGATAAAAAATCAAGTTAATGCTGATCAATACATGTGGTGCATTCATAATGTTTGCCCCGCGCTGTCCGTGTGCTTTTGCGTACTGGATAGGGTTCTATATTCCGCAATCTCACGCGCGATTTTTGCGTCTAAAAATGACAAACGCAGCAAGTGAATAATTAAAGCGCAAAGACCAGTAGGGATCGCCCATAAACCTATCTCGAGTGGCTCGACATTGCTGATGCCATTTTCCTTCAGAAATCCACTCATCAACAATACGGCACCAAAAGCAATAAAGATGTCTTCGCCAAAAAATAATGCGACGTTATCGCAAGCGGCAGCGTGGGCAGCGATACGATCGCGTAACGCTTCTGGTAAGTCACCATATTGACTAATTGCAGCCCCTTCGGCCATAGGGAATAGTAAGGGGCGCACCGTCTGAGCCTGACCGCCTAGGCTGATCAGACCCAGCGAACAGGTGAACTGCCGTACTACTATGTACAACATCAATATACGTCCAGTCGTTGCGCTACGGATTCCGGCAACCCAGCTTTGTGCTCTTTCTTTAAGGCCGAATTTTTCTAATAGGGCGATGATAGGTAAGATCAAAATAATACTGGCAAGTTGTCGGCTGTTCATAAATTTTTCACCGAAGGTTTCTAGTAGCAACGCGAAATCCATACCAACGGCCAGTCCAGTGGCTAAACCCGCACTGACGACGACCAACAAGGGATTAAATTTCAAAGCGAAGCCCAAAACAATGATGGGAATGCCGACTAGGGGAAGTAAAGTTGCTAAGTCCATCTGGGTCTCCGAGGGTCTTTGTGGATATTGCTATTTTTAATTTGTTTTTTCGCGCTAATGAACTTAAATCACCCATTACTTGATGCTTTGGTCTGGCTAGTCACTTCGATACCATGTTCGTCAAATGCCGCTCGTAATGCCTGTATCGTCGCGAGTGCATGTACGCCATCGCCATGTACGCATATGGTATCCGCCTGTACTTTGATTATGTCTCCGTCAACGGTGCACAGCTGATGCTTTTTTATGAGTTGTAGACTTTGTGCAACGGCCTCATCGCGATGCTCTATGCAAGCGTTCGCTTGGGAGCGTGGCACCAGGCTGCCATCGGTTCGATAGCGTCGGTCCGCAAATGCTTCGCTAATGACCTGCAATCCAGCGGCTCGCGCTCGCCCGATTATCGGACTACCTGCTAGAGCGACGAAGCTGAGTTGAGGTGCAATATCTTGCATGACCTGAATAATAATATCAGCCAGAATTGGGTCAAAAGCCGCTTGATTGTATAAAGCGCCGTGTGGTTTGACATGTCGTAGATGCGCGCCGTGTTCCGTTGCAATCCGTATTAAACTACTTATTTGATCACGTAGGTCTTGCGCAACGTGATCATAGGGTGGTGTTTGAATCTTTCGTCCAAAATTTTCTTTATCTGCGAAGCTGGGATGCGCGCCGATGGTGACACCATATTGTTGCGCGAGTTGAACTGCGACACGCATACTGTCCTCGTCGCCAGCATGCCCGCCACAAGCGATATTGGCAGAGCTGACCAACGCCAATATTTGCCCATCACAACTTGCGCCTTCGCCTAGATCCGCATTTAAGTCTATGGATAACAATTGCTGTTGAGTTGTTTGTGATTCAGGCATGAATAATCCAGTCAATTCGTGCGAATTCTCTCCGCCATTTTTCTTGCGCCAAAATTGCGGTGTCGTTTTCTACGGGAATAAAACAAAAACTGTGACCGGGTGGTGTCTGTGCCACTTTCCACAAGTCGGCTTCGATCACACAAGCAATTTTCGGATAACCTCCGGTTGTTTGTGCATCGGCTAATAAGATGATGGGTAGTCCGTTCGGCGGTACTTGAACCACACCGGGTAAGACGCCATGCGATAGTAAATCCTGCGACACGGTACGTTGTAAAGCGAGGCCTTGTAAGCGGCAACCCATACGATTACTTTGTGGGCTGAGTTTCCATGCTTGCTGCCAAAACTGCTGGCGTGCGGCTGAACTAAATTGCTCATATTCCGGACCAGGAATGGCGCGAATTTCTGGCGACCAGATGCGCTGTTGGACACCCAGTGACTTTTGTAAATCTTGTGCGGGGCCTAATTCGAGGACATCACCAGACATTAAGGCGCGACCATGATAGCCGCCGAAGCCGGCCTGTAAGTCAGTCGAGCGCGATCCCAATACTTGTGGAACCGCTATCCCACCATCAACCGCGAGATAAGCTCGTGCTTCTTTAACTGCGCCTGTTAGTCGCAGAATTTGACCCGCTTTCGCAAAGTGACGCCATGCTTTGGCGACGGATTTACCGTCGAGCAGAGCGGCAAAATTAGCACCGCCAATCGCAAACCAGCTATCGCGTTGGAATTGAATTTCTACTGGCCCTATGACGATTTCTATGCCAGCACATTGCACGGCATTTCCGACCAGTTTGTTCGCCAGCATGAGGGAGTATCGGTCAAGTGCGCCGCTTTGACTAATCCCTAAGTGACGTTGACCATGTCGCCCTAAATCCTGTACAGAAGTTTGTATGCCGGCTTTGAGTACACGCAACTGAGATAGTTGATTATCCTTGCCATTAGCCGCGCTTGGGTTTGCCTTGCTGGGTGAGCTAATAGTCATAGGAATTTAGCGTGTGTTAAGTAGCGTGTGTTAAGAGAACTGAATATGTTCGACAACAAATCGTACGCTATCACCCGGTTGCAAAAGTGTTGGTTCGGCTCGCTGTGGATCAAATAGTTTCAGTGTCGTATGACCAATCAACTGCCAACCACCTGGGCTCGCAGCAGGATAGATCCCAGTTTGTTTGCCACCAATTCCGACTGAGCCTGCAGGCACACGCGAGCGTGGCTCGGCGCGCCTCGGCGTCGCCAAACTTTCAGGCATACCACCGAGATAGGCAAAGCCCGGTTGGAAACCTAAAAAATACACGACATAGTTGGCAGCACAATGACGCTTGACGACGTCTTCAAGTGATAGCTGACAATGCTCTGCAACGAATGGCAAGTCAGGCCCAGAATCGCCACCGTAATGCACTGGAATTGCAATTTCGCGACCACCCTGAAACTTATCTTTGCTATGCTGAAACAGGTCTTTCAATGTGCGCAAAATGTCGTCGGAAGAATGCAGTAGCGGATCAAAGATCGCTGTCAGATTATTCATGCCTGGCACGATGTCAATGCAGAGATTGAGATCTCGCAATTGCTGCGCCACATGCCATAGTTTCTTCTGATGAATCAGATCAATCTTGTCTGTGCTCGTTTGCATGACAACAGCACGTTCGCCTAGACAATAAAAAGACATGGATGGCGCAGACATAGTCGGTCGCGCGCTTTAAGTTAAGGTATTCATTGCAAGTTTAGGTGTTAAACCTTACCAGCGGAAACCGACTTTGACGCTAACTGTGTCGTTGTCGCCCGTACGATCCAGCTCAGCACCCAGATTCACTAAACCCAAATTGGCGTTAATGCCGGCGAACAGTTTGTTCGCAGTTGGGGATACTTTTTGTAGACCGCCGACGTTTGGAGTAATTGCACCCCAGACACGACCAATGCCTACGTACGGTGTAAACATGACGAAACCTTTAGACGCTAGCAGTTCCACACTCTTTGTGTTTGCAGCGAATTGGCTGACGCCGGATAACTTGGTGTAAGCACCACGTATTGCCACAGCAGGCATAGCAACACCACCTTCGATCAAGGCATAGCGTGCTTCCATACCGAACAATTTGATATCAGAATCAGGCGCTGCGCTGAGCGAGGCGCCGACATCGATGTTGAATGGCAAACCTTTGTGTACATGAATTTTAGGCATAAACAAAGTGGAGACATCCGCCCCCGCTTTTTTCCAGACTGAGCTATTGCCTAATTGTGTGGAGCTCAATTCGCCACCGATATCAAAACCCGTGATGCCTAAAGGGGCTGCTGGCGTCACGCCTTTATAGCTGCTAACAGAAGTGAAGTCAGTCGCGAGGCGATGGAATTCGCTTTGGTTTAAGGTCTTTAGTTGTGTGAAATCAGTACCGGCAAATGCCGGTGTGGCTACACCAGTAATCACGCTAGTGAACAAACCAACATACGCGGCTTTGAAAATCTGTTTAGCTATCATTGTTACTCCAAAAAAGTGAAAGTTGCGATGCAATGCCGGTGTACCGTGGGCAGCAACAAGGGGAAAGCACTAATTTTACCCTGCACTGGTGATTCCACCTAGTACTCAGCTTGGTAACAAGACGGTGAATCTGCAAATCGGTTGTGACTATATGTCGTTGCCAAGTTCAAAAGCTTGCGATTTGCTAGGGATAATGACTTCGGTTTTGCTTGCTGCGTTAAGATTTTTGGCAAAAATATGCATTACATCTTCTTCGCCGTGAACTAAGAACGTTTTTTTTGCATGGGTTTGCTTATGCCAAGCCAGCAATTCATCCCGGTCTGCATGCGCTGAAAATCCATTGATAGTATAAATGTTGGCATTCACAGAAAAATCTTCACCGAGAAAGTAGACGCTGCGCGCGCCATCGATAATCTTGCGCGCCAAGGTACCGTAAGCCGCGAAGCCAACAAACACCACGCTAGCGTTTTTGCGCCACAGATGGTGTTTGAGGTGATGCCGTACCCGACCTCCCGTGCACATGCCAGAGCCAGCCATAATAACCGCACCACCGTTGATGCGATTAATCGCCATGCTATCAGCCAGATCACGTGTGATATGCAAATTCGATAAATGAAATGGATCTTTCCCTTGCTTAAACAGGGCCGCGCTTTCTTCGTCATAGCACTCTGGATGTTGACGGAAAATTTGGGTCGCAGAGATGGCCATCGGCGAATCTAAGAACACATGCATAGACGCGGATAAAATCCCTCGCTCTACGCCTTCTCGCAGATACCAAAGGATTTCTTGCGCACGTTCTAAAGCAAAGGTCGGAATGATGACGTTGCCTCCATGCGCGAAAGTATTATTGATGGCTTGGTAAAGTTCTGCCACTGAATCGTCTAAAGAGCGATGCAAGCGATCGCCATAAGTTGTTTCCATTACTACGATATCGGCCTTGGGTGGTACCGCAGGATCGCGCAAAATTTTTCTGCCATCACTACCCAAATCACCAGAAAACAAAACACGAACATGTTTGCCTTCTTCTTTCAAATCGAGAAAGATACAGGCTGAGCCTAAGATGTGGCCTGCTTCGTAGAAGGTCGCGCTGATTCCATTTGCTATGTGGATATTGTGTTCGTATTTTGCCTCGCGGCCAAAATAGTCAAAACAACGGGTGGCGTCATACAGGGTGTATAAAGCGTCTGGTGGGGGCGCATCGCTGTGTCGGGCAAATTTTTTTGCTTGAAATTTTGCTTCAGATTCTTGCAGATGGGCGGAATCGAGTAAGACTAAACGTGCTAGATCTTTGGTAGCTGAAGTAGAAATGATCTCACCGCGAAAACCGCGCTTTACCAATAAGGGTAATCGTCCACAATGATCGAGATGGGCATGCGTCAGCAGCACATAATCGATTTCACTGGCAACAAAGCCAAAGTCTTCGGCGTTCTCTTCGGATAAGTCACGCCCTCCTTGGAACATGCCACAATCGATTAAGATCTTTTTACCCGCGCATTGAATTAAGTGACAAGAGCCAGTGACATCCTTATTTGCGCCATGAAATGAAATTCTCATTACGTCTCCTCATTGGATTTTTTGATGCCGGTTGAGTGTAGTCCGGCATTTCATAAGCCACCTTGATCTTGCACAGAGAATACTCACAGGCCCTAGGGCCTGTCTCGTCCTAGACTTTTTGTTTATTGGCTAGAGCTTGCTTTCGTAAGCTTTGCAGACTAGCGCCAGGGGTAATTAAATTACCGTCGTATCGCAGTTCTATCAGGGCGGGTAAATTCTTTTCTCGCGTATGCGCCAATGCGCGAGCTAAAGCCGGTGCAAAGTCTTCCGTTTTTTCTACTATCTCACCCGCCGCACCAAAAGCTCGCGCTAAGGCGGCGAAATCTGGGTTGTGCAATTGAGTGCCCGATACGCGACCAGGAAATTCTTTCTCCTGATGCATGCGTATCGTGCCGTACATACCGTTGTTGAACACCACAATAATTACACCCGCTTGATATTGGACGGCGGTGGCTAGCTCTTGCCCATTCATTAAATACTCACCATCACCTGCGAATACCACCACCGTGCGCTCAGGCTGCACAATTTTGGCCGCAATCGCAGATGGCATGCTATAGCCCATTGCACCAGAAGTCGGTGCCAATTGGGTACGGAACCCTCCATATTGGAAATAACGATGCGCCCATGTCGCGTAGTTGCCAGCGCCATTCGTGATTATCGTGTCGGCAGGGCAGGCTTGCTGAATGCTGCGTACAACTTGCCATAAATTGAGTGGCGCTTGTTCTTGAGCAAAGATGGCGGGCTCAGATTGCCATGCAAGTAGTTCGGCTTTGGCCTCGCTGACCGAGTTGCGCCATGCATCGCTATTGACAGCTTCCATTTGGCTTAGAACTTCGGCGATTTGCGGCATACCGCTGTTGATCATTAATTCACCTTGGTAAACTCGACCTAGTTCCAAGGCATCGCTATGTATGTGTATCAATGTTTGTTTCGGAACTGGTGCGTCCAGTAAGCTGTAGCCGCTGGTCGTCATTTCGCCTAAGCGTGGGCCTATTGCCAAAACCAGATCTGCATCCTTGATACGTTGTGCTAATTTGGGGTTAATGCCGATACCAACATCGCCTATGTAGTTTGGATGCGTGTTCGGCAATAGGTCTTGAAAGCGGAAAGCGCAACCCGCTGGTAAATGATTGGCTTCGATGAAGTGGGTGATCTTGGCACATGCTTCAGCATCCCAACCGCCACCACCTAGAATCACGACAGGCCGTTTTGCCTGCGCCAGATAATTTCTAATCTGCGCTGTTTGTGTTACAGAAGGGGAGGCCTGAATTGCTGTGTAAGCTCGGGTGTCGGTAACGCTTGCTTGCGCCGCCAAACAGTCTTCTGGTAAGGCGAGTACCACAGGGCCTGGTCGGCCGCTGGTCGCGACTTGAAATGCATGTGCAATGTATTCGGGGATACGGTCGGCTCGATCGATTTGTGCCACCCATTTCGCCATCGTCCCATACATACGTCGATAATCAATTTCTTGGAATGCTTCGCGTTCGACAAAATCATTACCAACCTGGCCGACGAATAAGATCATTGCGGTGGAATCTTGTTGTGCTGTATGCACACCTATCGCAGCATTAGTTGCTCCCGGGCCGCGCGTAACAAAGCAGATTCCGGGTTTGCCCGTCAATTTGCCGTATGCTTCGGCCATAAATGCAGAGCCGCCTTCCTGTCGATTGATAATGAAGCGGATAGGACTATCATGTAGTGCGTCCAGTACTGGCAGATAGCTTTCACCAGGAACACCAAAAATAAATTCCACTCCATGCACTTGCAGGGCGTCGACGACTAATTGACCACCAGATCGGGATGTAATCATAGAAACTTTGAGTTGTGAAGGTAAGGTGAAGAAGCAAAAGCGATACGCTAACAGAATAGTAGTTATTTCGACAAATTGAATGTAAACGCTTGGTACAGCCCGGTCGCAATTGATCCACCGCATTTTGAAAATGGTATTTTTGCTACTTTTGGAGGGGGCACTCCAAAATTCTACTTTTCAGAATGAAACGCTTGCGTGTAGGAGGGTTTTTCACTATCTTTTATCGGTGGAAAAAACACAGTCAATCAAAAAATATTTTTTTGAGATGATATTTAAAAAACTAGGAGACACCAATGAATTTCGTATCAATGTCCAAGCGCCGCTTGGCGCTGTTTAGCCTTGCCTGCGCAGCTTTCTTATCTGCCCCTGCACTTGCCGACACGGTGACGGTCGCCGGCATCAAACTTGACGACACAGCGCAGGTGAGCGCGCAAACTTTAAAGTTAAATGGGGCTGGCATACGTTATAAAGTGTTCTTCAAAGTGTACGTCGCCGCGCTTTACTTACCAGAGGCAAAGTCAACAACACCGGAGGTTCTGGCCTTGCCCGGCGCCAAACGTGTGACCCTGGTGATGTTGCGAGACTTGAGTAATGATGACTTGGGTCAGCGTTTCATGGATGGTTTGAGAAACAATTTGGATATCGCAGAACGTTCCAAATTCATTAAGCATATGATCACATTTGGTCAAATGTTTTCCTTGGTGCCCGTATTGAAGAAGGGGGATATTTTGACATTTGATTGGGTTCCAGGCACTGGTATCGTTTGTCAGTTTAATGGTCAAAAAGTAGGTGAGACCATTAATGATGCTGCGTTTTATAACGCCGTTCTCAAAATTTGGATAGGCAATGTACCAGCAGACGAGTCTTTGAAACAAAAGATGTTGAATGCCAAGAGCTAATTTTTAGTGTTGATTAATGCTGATAATATGCCTATTGATCAGACGTAGTTAGACTTAAGAGACACCGCTGCGGCGGTGTTTTTTTATTTTTGTTTCCGTCTTTTGCCCAATTTTCAGTGTACTTAGAAGCGGTTAGTCGCTCGACAGCTCGAGTAGCGCTCTGCAAACTGTTACAATAGCGCCCGAAGCAGGCCAGACAATCGCTGGTTGCCGTGTTCACACGGCGACGGGAGGAAGGTCCGGA
Organism: Undibacterium sp. Di24W; assembly: GCF_049340325.1. Lineage (NCBI taxonomy): Bacteria > Pseudomonadati > Pseudomonadota > Betaproteobacteria > Burkholderiales > Oxalobacteraceae > Undibacterium > Undibacterium sp. Di24W. The sequence continues at coordinate 661,448 of NZ_JBMPOP010000001.1, read as the reverse complement.
CTCCATAGAGCAGGGTGACGGCTAACGGCCGTACGTTGAAAGCTAAGGCGCGAGCTGAGGTATAAGGCGAGGAATAGGGCCACAGAGACGAGTCTTTGGGGAGTAGCGGGCGCAAGCCTATGCTAAACCACAAAGGGTGAAACGCGGTAACCTCCACCCGGAGCAATTTCAAATAGGCACGCGTTGAGGTGGCTCGCTGAGCGTGCGGGTAGAAAGCTTGAGCGGCGGAGCAATCCGTCGCCTAGAGGAATGATTGTCATAGCGCGATGTAGCAATGCAAAGCGCCGTAACAGAATCCGGCCTACCGGCCTGCTTCATTTTTTCGCGATCTTGTTTCGATCAAGATCCACCATGTCATTATTCGGAAGTTCTATCTTCAGTATCTCCTTACTTAGTTTTCATCTAGTCGAGAGATCGTCAAATTTATGGCGTTTTACGATGTCGTACCTCATGTTTGTTGGTACTCTGCAAATGCAGTGATACACTTCAATTCAACCCAGAATTTCCATGAGGATTTGAGACGATGGTGGATGCGCTTTTCGAGGCAGTTCTTACGTGAATGAGGCGAAAATAGCTAGCTATTTGCAACGAAGAACGAAAAGAGTCACCGAAAATGCGCCGCCAGCGCTCAAGTAGCGTCGAAGATGCGCCTAGTGGAAAATCTGGGTTCAAATAGACTTTCCCTATATTGTTCTGCGTAAGCTGTGAGCTGCTATCTTTTGATACCTGAGGATCATTAATGTTTGTGATCCAGGCGGCGACTAAGCAAAACGGGTTGAGATTGACTCGCAGTCCTTATTGATTCAGGAAGAGGTGAAACATGGCAGGTAGTACGAAGAAGGACGAAGCTTGGGAGGTTCCGATTTGGGCATTGTTAAGCTGCGTTTTGCTGATTGTTCTCGTTATTGTTGCACAAACTTGGTGGTCCATCGTCCAAGATAAAAACCTGACCTTGGCCGCCGCGAATCGTAACAGTCTGCTCAGCGTACGGATTTTAGAAGAGCATGCCAATCGTGTGCTGAGTGACACCTCCCGAGCCGTTATGGCAGTGAGTGAAGAGTTGCAGGGCAAAAATGAAGTAGTGGCGCATGACGAGGCGCAGGCGCGCCAAGTTTTAAGCAATCAACGACGTGATTCACAGTTTATTTATGCACTCTCTTTAATTGATAATCGGGGCATGCTATGGGCTTCTTCCTTACGCTTCCCGATAGAGGCGACCGATGTTTCAGCACTGACGCATATCGCGGACTTGAATAAGCCAGCGAACGCTTACCAACGCAGTGTGGTTATTGGTCAGCCGTTCACCATAAAAAAGACGAATCAATACCTACTGCCGATGGCGCGCAATCTATTCGATGCAAGCGGCCGCCCCATGGGACAGGTACAGGCCGATATCAATCTATCTTATTTTCAAGAGTTCTATGAGCGTGTAGCAAAAGATGCCGGTGCAAAAATTTCTCTCTACGATAAGGAGGGAAAGTTGATCGTCCAAACGCTCAACACGAGTGCATCCTCGCAAAACCAGAGCATTGATGCGAAGGTAGCGCAAAGCATACAAAATAGTTTTTCTGAAAATGGCCGGGTAGAAAATTCCTTGATAGACAGCGGTCAGGTGATGACTTATACCTATCTAAAGATGAACGATTTTCCGCTGGTCGTCGTGTTTGGTCGTGATGTAGATACGACATTGTTAGAGTGGCGTAAACGTGTAGAACAAAAGTTGTTGATCGCGATGATCTCAGTCAGTTTTACTTTGTTGCTCGCATATCTGTTGTATCGCAAGGTCAATAACTTACGTTTGTCGCGCGGCAAATTGAGTGAGAGCGAACGCCGATATCGCATGTTATTTCAGGATGCACAAGATGGTATTTTGTTGATCGATAAATCTTACAATTTCGTTGATGGCAATCAGAACGCATTGGAAATGTTAGCAGTTGATAGTAAAACTGATTTTTTGATGCTTGATATTAGTGAGTTTTCTGCTGATCTTCGCTACACTCAACCTACGGTTGCAGCAAAAAAAGCCGAGGCGATAAAGAAGTTTGTTGATTTGGCTTTTAAAGGCAAGGTGCAAAAATTTGAATGGATTGCGCATAGACGAGGGAAAGACTGGTACAGCGAAGTGACCTTAAGCAGAGTCAAGATTTCCGCTGAACCTATGGTTTTTTGTGTGATGCGAGATATCTCACTACGCAAACATGCGGAGCGTTTGTTACAAGGGCAAAATCAATTATTGCAATTGATAGGTAGTAGTGAAAGCTTGGAATCTATTTTGATCGATACTTGTCACTTTGTGGAACGTAATAATCCACATTGGCATTGTGGCGTACAGTTACTGACGATTGATCAAAAAGTATTTACACAAACGATAGGCGCGCACTTCCCCGAGATTTTGCGTCGACAACTTACCGACGCGCCGGTTTGCCTCGGGAACGGTGTGTGGAGTGAGGCCGTGATTGATGTCGTCCCAGTGTGGACACAAGACATTCCCCGTTCGCCGTCGATGGAGTTTATTGCGCAACGCAAGTTACTGGCAAATTATGCCGCAGTAGGTTCTTGGCCGATTATGGGTAAAACGGGATTAATACTCGGTACTTTCACCCTATTTTCTGAGTCAACCGCTGCCTTAAGTAATGAAGATTTGAGTCTGATTAGCATAGCCACTGATGTCTCGAGTATCGCGATTGAGGGCAAGCGTGCCGAAGAAAAGGCGATACGATTAGCGCATTACGATGATGTCACCAAGTTGCCGAATCGATTTTTACTGAGTCAGTATTTAGCGAAGGCCTTGATTTATGCCGAAGATACGGATGGCAGTTTGGCTGTGTTATTGCTTGATCTGGATCGATTTAAAGCGATTAACGATAGTTTTGATCACGATGAAGGCGATAAAGTTTTGCGCAATGTCGCAGCGCGCCTCAAGATAGTACTTTCGGAATCTGACACGATCGCGAGGGTGGGCGGCGATGAATTCATGTTGTTGTTGGATCGGTATAAAACACCGCGCGAATTAACCGATATCGCAGACAAACTATTGCAAGCGGTAGCAACACCATTCGAAATTAATGGTCAAGAATTGCAGATCAGCGCCAGCATAGGTATCGCCGTGTTTCCGCAAGATGGCATAGAAGCTCAGTCCTTGATGAAGAATGCCGAGATTGCCATGTATCGAGCTAAGCACAATGGCAAAAACAATTACCAGTTCTACGATGCGAATATGAATGTGCATACGGTAGAACGCCTAGCATTTGAAGCGCAACTGAGGCGCGCTCTAGACAATCGCGAGTTTGTTGTCCATTACCAACCTAAAGTGAGCGTTGTAAACGGAAAAATTCTGGGGGCGGAAGCGCTGGTGCGCTGGAACCATCCTGAGAACGGCATCATTTTGCCTTCGCATTTTATAGGTCTAGCGGAAGAAGCTGGCTTAGTCAGTAAGATGGGCTTGCAAGTGTTGGATATGGTTTGTCGCGACATCTCACACTTTAAAACGATGAACACGGAATTTGGACGGGTCGCAATTAATTTGTCGGGTGCGCAGTTTAATGACGATTTTTTATTGGGTGAACTGCAGAAGGTGATTGACTTCTGGAAGGTCCAACCGAAGGACATAGAATTCGAGATCACCGAAAGTATGGTGATGAATAATCACGAGCAGGCGATTCGTCACATGGATGGTTTAAATGCTGCCGGATATACTTTGTCTATCGACGATTTTGGAACGGGTTATTCTTCTCTCGCCTATTTAAAACGCTTCCCAGTGAATAGTTTGAAAATTGACCGGTCGTTTATTCAAGATATGCCGGGCGATTCAAACGACACCGCGATCGTCCTGGCGATCGTCGCGATGGCTAAGACCTTGGGTTTGAAAGTTGTGGCAGAAGGCGTGGAAAATGTCACGCAGTTGGAGACTTTGGTAGCTTGCCAGTGCGATGAATATCAGGGCTTTTACTTCTCGAAAGCAGTGCCTGTTGAGGCCTTCGTTGAATTGTTGGAGCGTCAAAATAGAAGTTGAACGCTTGTGCATGGCCGCCTTAAGTCGTGGCCTTAAGGCGGGAAACTAATACAGCGCATATAGGCTTGCTCTAAAGTGTCTGCAGCATATTGCGCACGACAAGCTTGCGGACTGCCTACAAAGCGCAATTGGCCTTCATGCAAAATCGCCATGCGGTCGCAAATGCCTTCTACGTCAGCCAAAGCATGTGAGCTGAAAAACAGTGTACCACCTTGTTCGCGCAATGCCTGCAGTCGGGCGCGCAATAAGGCGCGTGCTTTGGGATCCAGCCCACTCATGGGTTCGTCCAACACATAGAGTTTTTTCTGCGCCAGAAAGCAGGCGGCTAAGCCTAGCTTTTGGGTCATGCCTTTGGAATACGAACGCACGGGCTTGGTCAAGGCTGACAAATCTAAATCGAGTTCCTGCAAAGCTTGTTCCGCTACCTCGGTTTGATACGGAATATTCTGTAAGCGCAGCATGTAGGTCAAAAAATCTTTACCGGTCAAATAATACGGCGGCATAAAACGTTCAGGCAAAAAAGCCAAAGGCTCGCGTGCTTGCGTCAGGCGGTTGCTGACACCGAAGATATCAATGGTCCCTTGATCGACTGCGCAAAAATCTAGCAGACATTTTAATATCGTGGTTTTACCCGCGCCATTCATACCCACCAAACCAAAAAACTCGCCTTGTGCGATCTCAAGGTCGATCGATTTCAAGACCGTTTTTTTGTCGTAGTTTTTGACGACTTGCTGTAAGTGGATGGCGGCGTGAGTCATGTTAGTGATAAGCGAGGAGAATTATTTAACGAAGTATCATAGCATTGTGAGCAAAGCCATGTAAGACTCAGTTTGTATATAAAAATGAGTTAGCTTCATCCATAAAAAAAGCCGGAAAATTTCCGGCTTTTTTTATTCGATCAAACGAAGATTATTGCAAGCGACGGCACATAGTCCAAGTTGTTGCTAAACTTTCGTTGTATGCAACAAGCGCTGGAACTGCCGCAACTGGGTTTAAAGGTGCTGCACCTACTGCACCACGTGCGTCCCCCACGTTATTGCCTGCAGCACCATCAATAATGGTATCCACGCCGAGAGCCTGCTTGTGAGTCAATGCAGATACGCAAACCGACGGACCTTGCAAACCGTATGGGCCAGCAGCTGCGCCAATCGAACCACCAGTAGCGGCGCGTGGTACGGCGTTGAGGCCGATAGCATTTTGGGCGCCTGTAAAGAAGCCAGAAGCACGTAAAGCCTGCCACATAGCCAGATGTTCAGCTACTGGACCTGCTGCAGCAAAAGTATTCGCTACAGGTAATGCCAGCACACCATCAGCATTGCCACCAACCGTAACTGTCCAACCACGTCCTGTCGCAGTTGCAAGTACTTCATCACCAGCCAAAGCACGATAACGGTCAAAATAGCCAGTAAATGCGGAAGATACACCACGCATATCGGTCACTACCGATTTAATACGAGAATTTTCTATCAATTCCTGGCCTTTCAATACACCACCCAGCAATAAGCCGATGATGACCAGAACGATAGCGATTTCAATCAAGGTAAAACCTGATTGTTGAGATTTGATTTGTTTCATACAGACTCCATGAGTAATACAAAAAACGACAAGAACTTGAATTAAAACTATTTGCGGAGTGTAAGTTACCACAAAGAAAAATCACCGCAAGATGTCTAATTTATTTACATGTGGCAATAATTCAATCGAACCGAGCACAATGATCTGATCGCTAATATTAATTGGAAATACTGTCTTTTAAGATTGGCGATTCTTTTTTCACTAATCTGATCATAAACGACAAACGATCACTATCGCTTTGACTAACGCTGAGCGTAGCGCCGCAGCTCTCGAGTAAATGTTTAGCTTGATATAAACCTATTCCCAAACCATTCGGACTCATGCCCCAGAATGGCTCGAATAAACGCTCTATTTGTGGCATTGCGGGGGTATCTTCCGATGCTATGGTAATGATGATGCTGTCAATTTGCTCACTGATATTTATTTTTACTAAAGGTTTGGCTCCGCCAAGGCGTAAATGCAAATCACTGTAATTTTTGAGTATATTTTCCAAAGCACCTTCCAGACTGGTCTCGGCAATATCGATTTGAGCCGATCCCGAGATGTTGGCGTGTAATTGATATAGGTTGACTAGCGAACTCAGTAATTCTTGCAAATCTACGGTGCGGATAATTTCATCTTGAGGCTGGCCTAGCGTCAGGGTTTGTACGATGCGATCCGCCCTTTGCCGCATCAAGGGTGCGGCGTTGCTTAGATAATTGAGTACCTGTTGCTCTTTACCTGCCGGTATCTCCGCCAATTGATCAGCCATTAATTGAATAAACTGCGCGACATTCTTCATGTCGTGTTGCAGGAACAGGGTGAGTTTGGACATTTGTGCCAGCGTGGCATGGATCGCACCGGCTTTGATCCACATATCGCTGCGCAAGAGTAGGAGAAAAGTTTCGATCAGGGTGGCATCAAAATATTTTTTCTCGCCACGATGGTTTTGAAAAAACTCTATGACCAAATGCATTTCGCCTATATGGATTTCTTGTTTGGCGGGTTTGCCTTGCTGTACGCCTTCTTGCGCTTGAATGACGATGCCAAACCAGTCACATTTCCAACGTAGGCCAAGCAGTCCTGCGCTTTCTAATAGCGGCCAGGCATGCTGTAACAAGGCCGGGGCGTCAAATTTATGTTCTTCATTCAGGCGTATTAAAGCAAGATTATGCTTACTGGCGCTGCGTGCCTGCCACCATAAGTAAGTTAGTACCAAGCCTATGGTGGCACCAATAACGATAAGCAGGGGATAAATCAGACTAAGCATCGCGCTCGATACCGAATTTCTTTAAAAAATAATAAATATTCTCGCGTTTCACACCGAGGCGTTTGGCGCTTTGATTGACGTTAAAGCCAGTCTCTTTCAGAATTTGCCGTACCAGACGTTCTTCTGCATCGCCGCGCACACCCTTCAAACCATCGCTGATCTGGGCATTGATCGCAATCCGGGTAATGCCTTGTTCGCCTAATTCGCGTTCTTTTTGTAAGAATAATTCGGCTCGTTTTACGGCACGTAAAATAGCCTCCGCACTTGCTGGTTTTGCCAGAAAGTCAAATGCGCCTTCACGTATGGCGGCCAGCGCTGCGGCTTCTTGATCTTGCCCTGTTAAGACAATCACTTTGACCGGAAGTATCGCCGCTTGAATCTCCTGCAAGGTGGCGATACCTTCGGTAATCGCGTGTGCGTGCGGTGGTAAGCCGAGGTCGAGTATGACCACCGCAATATCACTCTGTTCGGTCAACAAACTGAGAGCAGCATTGCGCGACTCTGCCTCACTCACGCGGTAATCATGTAACTCCAAAACGCCTCTGAGCATCATGCGCAAAGCAGGGTCATCATCGACAACTAGTAAGTGAGCGGTGTTCGCAGCGTTCATGGTTTTTTCGTCTTCTTTTCTGCCGAGGCTTCCATTGCCGCTAGACGTTGCTCAAGGAATTTAAACTCATGAGGGTCGCTGATTTGTCCACTTTGAAGTAATCCACCGAGCAAGATTTTGGCACGCTCTAGTTCGTTCATATCTTCTAATAAGAAAATTTCCATTTGCTTAGCCCAGCTCGGCACCTCAGCTGCCGTCGAGTTCAGACGAATTGCCTGCGCATACTTTTGTGCCAGTGTTAAATCTTTCAAACGATGGCGCGCCAAGTTTGCTGCTTGTGCCATTGCTTTCCAACGATGATTGGGGTCGAGTAAAAATTGTCGATAGATAAAATCGAGCATGCGTCTTTGCTTGGCGTCGTTATTGATTTCCCCATACAACTGGCTGGCCGCAAAGAGAGGGTATTGTGAGCGTGGATCGAGTGCCAGCGAACGGTCTAACCAAGCTTCAACCTGCGCATAATCAAGTTGTTGAAACGAGAGATTGATCCCTGCTTGATTATCAAAAGCCTGCACATACAGCATGGCGACTTTTGAGAGAGAAATCGGCTCACCGAAACTCGCTAAGCGCATGCTCGCTAAGTCAGGTGGCGCCATTAAATTTTCTGCTTTGGCTGTGACGGGGGGCTGCATAAAATGCCAGAGTAATTGCGCCGCAAATGCTAGCAACAATAAGCCCAGTGCCGATTTTGGAACCGTGGAGATAGGGCGTTCACGCATAAAATTGGCGCCTCACTCAGATGTTTTTACGATAAAGATCGAACAAGGCTGCCGCTACCAATAAACTGAGGCAAATCGCGCTTTGTAGCACAATCGAATTTAAATCTGCTAACTGTCCCGTGCGATATACCAACCACTCAGTCTTAGTGAACGTGTCTAAATGCGGAATGACTGCCGAGATACCATTCATTACCATGCCCATAAACTGTTGCGAATTACTTGCTTCCAGTTGTGCATCTTTCGCGATCAATTGCAGCGCAGTGATAGAGCGTGCCAATAAATAAAATCCTAGCGTGGCGCTTAACGCGGCCATGATTTGGTTAAAGCTCAGCACACATAACATCGCAAAGGCGGCGACTATCCACAACTCGAAAATGAGCGAAATCGTCCATAGCAAGCTTTGCGTGGGACTACTAAGAAATAAGGTCAACAAGCCAAATAAGACGGCGGGTACCACTGCCAAGGCAGCAAAACCTGCTAGCTTACCGAGTAGATAGGCGGCGCGCGGCAGGGCAAGCGACAAGAGTAATTCCAAACCCTTATCGTTAAATTCGCGCACCATGCTGGTGACGACGAAAGTGGCCAGTAAAAATGCGGCAGAAAAACGTAAAAAAGCCGCGAGCAAAGCAAGCTGTGTTGCTTGGCTCTCAGTTAATGCAAGTGCATTCAAAAAGCCACTTAAACCTATGCCAAGCAAGGCGACAATCAGCATCAGCCAACTCAAGCGATTGCGTAATGCTTCCAATAAAGTGTAGCTAGCGATACTATAAATTTGTTTGAACATAGGGCGTTTGTTTGTGCTTGTTAGCGCTAGGTATAAAGTGTCGAACAATGACAAAACCAAATAGTCGATAGATTTTAGGATTATAGTGTGGTTTGTGGCGCTTGGATTTAATAAAACCTGAGGTGGCGGCGGCAAGGTGCCCTGTGTGCTTTGGTTTTATGCAACTGAACTTGTTGGAATTTTAATGTCCGTTAAAATAAAATTTGAAATACAAGCAAGCTAGTTTAAGGAAAAAATATGATTCAGCAACAGAGAAAAAAAACGCGTGGCTTTAGCTTGGTCGAGATTGCGATAGTCCTTTTAATTATTGGATTGGCGTTTGGTATGATCGTTGGCGTGACCGGAAGTTTGCGTGAAGGGCAGCAACGCAGTACGGTGCGTACTCAGTTAGAAACGATAGATACAGCTTTAGCTAATTTTGTCGCGCTGTATAAGCGTTTGCCTTGTCCTGCGGATGGTACTATCGACAGCGGTACAGCCGGTGTTGGGCTGGAGACTTTGTGGCTAGGGCCAACTGTACCGTCATCGATAGGCAACTGCAACCCGAATAACCAAGCGAATGGCGTCGTGCCTTGGGTCACATTGGGACTGAGTGAAGCTGATGCGACCGACCCTTGGGGCGGACGCATTAGCTATAGGGTCGATCCCGCACTGGCGACGGGTAGCACATTTCCTCGGTTAATGGATATGAGTAACTGTGATCCTGCGAGTATCGGATTAGCAAGTGCCATTGGTGAATGCAAAATACCAGCTGCGCCTTGCACCTCTAGCCCGAATTGTACTTCACCAGCCGAATTTCTTAAGAACAAAGGGTTAGATGTTTGGGATGGCGTCAATGGCGCTGTAGGCTGGGCATTGCGTCAGAATAACCGAAGTGCCGGCACAGGGGCTGCCTATGTGCTGATATCGCACGGGCCTAGTGGCGGTGGCGCATATAATAAAAGTGGTGTGTCCCCGCAGCCGGGAAATATTGCTTCTGGAACAGCAGACGAAACATTCAATCTCAATGGTGGAGCATTGTTGCCGCCGCCTCCTGCATCTGTTGCCGCTCCCGGACCTCTTCTTTCTCTTCCGCCACCATCTATACCCTACACCTATCGCGATGCACCGATGAACGATAGGGCAACAACGGCGCACTTTGACGACTACCTAAGTCATCCAACCATCATGACCGTTTTAATGAAAGCCAATCTTGGACCACGCGCACATACCAATTAATGCAAAGCAAAAGCAAGCTGGCTTCGCTTTGATGACGATCGTCGCGATTGTGGCAATTATCGCCTTGGCCGTATTTGCAAAATGGGCGATGTCGGATGCTCAGCGTCGTTTAGGTAAAAATACAGCGATAACCAAAGTCCTTAGCAAAGTGGATCTGGCCTTAGTCAGCTATGTGGCGCAGCACAGACGCCTGCCATGTCCTGCCGATGGAAGAATTGCCAGTGGCACAGCGAATGTGGGTTTGGAGCTGGCCAGTTGCCCTTTGCAGGCGCATGGTGTTTTACCGTGGGTGACCCTGGGTTTAAGTGAAGATGAGAGCCGAGATCCTTGGGGGGCTCGCCTTACCTATCGCGTAGATCCAGCTTTAACAGGATTGGCACCACGTTTAATGGATATGAGTAATTGTGATGTGTCTGGTACCGGTTCGGTCGCTGGTGGTGGCGCTTGCCGTACGCCTACCCCGACTTGCGTTGCGAATCCTGCTACCTGCACTCCGCCAGCGACTTTTTTAGCGGGTAAAGGTTTGGACGTGTGGGATGGTGTCGGTGGTGCGGGTGGCTGGGCAACTCGTATTAATAATCGTGTGTTGGGAACGGGTGCTGCCTATGTCGTCATTTCGCATGGAGAAACGGGTGCCGGTGCTTACAATGCTGCTGGGGTTCTACAACCCGGCACGATAGGACCGATTGCTCTAGTACCTCCACCCGGTACTCAACGCGCTGGTAACGATGAAATGCCTAATCTTGCAGACCAGCCTTTAACCTTACCGGCCGCCCAAGCTACTACTTATCGCGTTGCTGCTTTGAATACGAGTATTAGCCTTAGCCATTTTGATGATTATCTCAGCCATCCAAGTATTTCTGAGGTCTTGAAAAAAGCCAGTTTGCAGCAACGCGTTCATTAGTCTTGAAATGCCACTTTCTCATTGTTTAAGTGTACTCATCAGCGCTTAGTGTCGTTCAGTAAAGCTCTTGAGCATTTCTCGTCGTTCCCGCGAAAACGGGAACCCAGCGGCGTAACCCCCCAAAGACGCTGGATTCCTGCCTATGCAGGAATGACGCCATGATGTTTTATGCGTAACTGAACAAGACTGCGCATCGGTACTAAGGCTTTTCCTCAGTTTTCTTAATTGGTCTCGGTGGCGCGGCTTCATACACTTCACGTATTTTGCCCGTCGTGGCATCAAAACTTTGCCCAACTTTAAGTTCTTGACGCTTGCCTGAGGATAGCAGCACAGAGACGGCAGGCGGTTTGCTTAATTGCTGTATGACTTTAATATTCGACGATTTTTTCTGGTCTTGACTCGGCAGTTGATTGATCCAAGTCGTTTCTAACCCATTGCTGCGTTTTACAAAACCGTTATGAGTAAATTCTTGAGGCGGCACCTCAGTGACAGGCGCAGGGGAGGTTTCGACAACTGGCTGCTCTCCCAATTTGTTTTGCGAGCGCAAACGATCCAGATTGACGCGCTCTGCGGGCGTTGAAAATAATCTTCCCAGGTTCTGTCCTTGTGCCGGTACCGCACAAAAAAGAGCGAACAATAACATGGCCGATAGCATATTTGACGGCGATAAGAATCGATGACAGCCTAGGTAAGCTGATGCGGTGGATAGAAGCTTGATTCGCATAGTTAGCAATGTGGGCATCACGAATTCTTTGTGTCTAGATCGGTTGGCATGAGTGTTATTTATTGTGTCTGAGCGGGAGGCGCCAGATCGGCTGCCACACGTCGGCTCATCGTCACCCATTGCAGACTACATTCTGCTTCGAGTTGATTCGGTAAGAGGTTGGCACTGACGGCATTACTTGTTTTGACGGCGCAAGACTGATTAATAAATTGACCTCGCTCGCGCAGACTTTTGAACAGATTCAGCATATCCATCTCGTGCAATAAGTTCATTTTAAATACCAATTTGCTGGCGCGCAGCTCCAGTTCTCCGGACGGAGTCGCTGGGTCAAGTGCCACCGTTTGTTGTGGAAATATCTCATAGCTCATAGGTAATAAACGATATTTCGCTTGAATCGTTTGGATCAGCTCGACTACGTCTAAACGCTTTTCTTCACCAACAAAACCACGTTCAACGAGCTGTATATAGGCGGGTTGAAATTCGCGAATATCATTTTTTTCATTGGTTGCGTAAGTATATTTTCCTTGCGCTTGTGATAATTCAGTTTGTGCTTGCAGCTGTAATTCATTTTGCTGTAAATAGAAAAAATGTGTCCCGCCAATTAGTAGCGTCGCGAAAGCCAGGCATAGGCCAAGTCGAATACATGCCTGCCGGATGATAGGGAAATCATCGTGCATGAAGCCACGTAATTTGGGCGGCTCTTTGGCCGTGCCGATGTTTAGTTTGGCGGGTGGCTGTGAACTTTGCGCCATCTTAAGGTTTTCCAATAATTTTTAAACTAAAACGTGGTTTTGCCAAGGCATCATCATTGCCAATCTGGCTTTCCAGTTTAACGCTAGGTCGGGTATCCAATGCAGGTTTGACAATACTAACTTGTAGACGGGTATCCTTTTGCAATTCATTGACGAACAACTGTACGCTCTCCACCGCGCTTCGATAATCATTCTTAAATGGGATGACTTCCGCTTCCAATTCAAGAATGTCAAAAGCTCGTTTAGGAATACCTAACAGGCCAGGCGAAATTGATATCACGCCGTCAGCAGGCGGTGCAGGCATGGTATTGGGGTCGATAGCGCCACCATCAGTTTCACTGCTTTTCCAATTGAGTTCGTGTATTTTGATTTGCGGTAAGGCATCTAAGGCGCGGCTCAGACTGACTAACAATGCACTTGGGTCGGGCGCGTTCTTGCTAAGAGTGCGGTCCAACTCGACCGCCGTTCTCATTTCTAAGGGATTGGCAACCGTTGCCGGCATGGTGTTGGTTGTTTCCTGATACTTCGCCATTGCACTTAAGGTTTCTATCTTTGCTTGCTGTGCAGTTTGGCGTGCCTGGTAGGCGTCAATGCCATTTGATCCCGACCAAAATAAGGCGAGTGCGACGGTAGCGACGCTGACGACATTGAGCGCATCTCTGAGTTGCGAATAGTAATGGGTGCGAGCTTGTTCTGCGGTCGCATAATGACTAGCGATCCGCTGTGTGCCTAGCAATGATAAAAATAAGGGGTCACAGTAAGTCAATTCCAGCGAGGCGGGCATTTTAAATACCTGACGCGCTTCATTCAGATCGATAAAACGATAATGCGTTCCATCCTCTGTCACCGTACGTTCTTGTAAGCGGGTGAGGATTTCATCTTGCGCCACGACGACAATTTCTAGCGGTGCGCCGCGTGCAAGTTGTCTGGTACTGGCGAGGAATTGACGGGTTTTGCCAATCTCGATAGTGGTCGTATCGGCAATGGACTCAGGACTCCAGGCCGTTTCTGGTGCTAAGCGACTAAATCGTAAGTAGCCATCTTGAAAAAAACTCTGACGCAAACCACTAGATTGGTGGGTGACAAGCAAAGCGGCTTGTTTGCCCAAATTCAAGCGTTTAAATAGTAGCGGATTGAGTAAGGCAACCGAGTAAATCCCAGCAATATCGATTTTCAGTTTTTGTAAAGCGTCGATCCACGGTTTGAGTAATTGCGGATTGGTCAGTGCGCTAAATAGCATCTGATCGTCTTTGCGCCCATCCTTTTCGCGCCCTTGTCGGCTGGCGTCACGATAAGGCGTGTCACGATAAAGTGAATTCAAACGACGCTCAAGTAAATTTTTTCGTGCAGATCCAAAGACATGGGGAATACTGTCACGTTGAAAATCTTCTTCAATTAGATCTGTCAGAAAAAAAGCAGGGAGTTTGCTCAAGTCCGCTAAATACTCAGCAAACTTGGACCAACCGCTGGCATAGTTGTCAAAAACCCGGACGTGCGATAGCTCGCCTTTATCCCAGATAACGGCGCTTAATTGATTGTTCGTCAGGTAGAGCAGGTGCTTAGCCAAAATCGTTCCTAATTTTCTTATTTTAGTTTGGATAAACTGTCGTAAATTGGTCCCATCACAGCCAGCATAATCCAGCCTAAAGTCAGCCCTAGAATCACGGTCATCGCCGGTCCTATCATCGCCTGGACTCTTTCTATCATTTCTTTGATGTCGCGATTATAAAAATAACTGACATTGCGTAAAGCGGTATCCAAAGCGCCTGTTGTTTCACCGATCTTTAACATGCGTATCACCATGGGCGGGAAAATATCTGTGCTTTGAAATGCTGCAGTAACGCTTTGGCCTTCTGAGATCAATACACCAGCCCGACGCAAGCCCGCAGCGATGGCTTCGTTGTCGACGATATCTTCTGATAGACGTATGCAGTCTAAAATCGTAATGCCGGATTCATACATTAAGGCAAAAAACGTGACGAAGCGGGACAAAATAATTTTATGTAAAACTGGGCCTACCATCCATAGTCGCAATTTGTAGCCATCCGCCTTGAATCGCGCTTCCGGGCTATTTTTTAATAGAACTAACAGCCCCAGCCATAACAAAAAAGGTAGGCTTAGGACAATATACCAATAGTGAATAAAAATATTGGAAACAAAAATTAAAGCCTTAGTATGGAATGGCAACTCTTGTCCCATACTGGTGATAAAGCTGATCAATTGAGGCACCAGATAAATCATCAAAAAGAAAATAACACCCGTGACAACGATGCCGACAATCAGCGGATACATAATAATTTTCTTGGTTTGCGCCGCTAATTCATCTTGCCATTTGATGCTTTCGCCCAAGCTTTGAAATACTTCCGAAATACGTCCCGTCTTCTCACCGGCGGTAATCAGGCTGGTGAAAGTTCGATCAAAGATCATGGGGTAACGTTCCATCGCTTCTGATAGTTGCGAACCACCCTCGATGTTTTCAATCAGATCGGCCATGACACCGCGAAAACGCAGATTCTCTGCACCGTCTCGTAAATCGCTTAAGCCTTCTAAAATAGGTACGCCCGCCGCCGTCATCTGCTCCATATGAAAGCAAAAATTGATGAGATCTTTTCGCGTCACTTTGACGCGACCTAAGGAAATAGATTTTGCGGCTTGTTCTTTAAAGTCGATCAGATCCAAATCCATACGCTTCAGACGTAGCTCCAGCTCAGGCACGTTGGACGCATCCATGCTGCCTTTTTGCTTTTTGCCATTGCTGGCAATAGCACTATAGCTATACATCGTCATGGTTTGAGCCTGTCTGTCAAATCAACCACACGTGAAATTTCATCTAAAGTCGTTACGCCTTCCAATACACGTCTTACCGCGTCTTCGACTAAGGGACGGAATCCCGCAGCGAGTGCCGCTTTACGCAATTCTCGTTGCGTTGCGCGGCGCGCGATTAAATCATCGAGTTCGCTATCGATCTTAAGAATTTCTAAGATAGACATACGTCCTTTATAACCTTGGTGCATGCAGTGTGAGCAGCCTACTGCGCGATAAATACGGGTCGGGGCATCGTCTTTTTTAATTCCCAATAATTGTCTTTCCATGTCATCTGCAGTGACTTCCTCTTTACAATGCACGCATAATTTACGTATCAAGCGTTGCGCCACGATACCGATGATATTGCCGGCCATGATGTCGGGCAAAATGCCGATATCGAGCAAGCGAGGTACCGCACCGATGGCGGAATTGGTATGTAAAGTGGAGTAAACCTGATGTCCGGTCATCGCGGCGCTAAACGCCATTTCAGCGGTTTCTGTGTCGCGAATTTCACCGACCAGAATGATGTCGGGATCTTGCCGCATCATAGAACGGATACCATTTGCAAATCCCATCTTGGCCGATTCGTTGACCGAGGTCTGGCGTATCATGGGCATAGGATATTCGACGGGATCTTCCAAGGTCATGATGTTGACCGAATCGGTATTAACGTGATTCAGGATCGAATACAGCGTCGTGGTCTTACCGCTACCGGTAGGGCCGGTTACCAGGATGATGCCTTCAGGGCGTGCAATCATCAGTTTGAGCAACATCAGATCGTTTTCTTCTAAGCCCAGATTATCTAAGGGTACTAGGCCTTTTTGTCTGTCCAAAATACGCAGAACGACGTTCTCGCCATGCGTTGTGGGTTGCGCTGCTGAACGAAAGTCAATCTGTCGACCGGAAAAATTGATTGAAATCCGACCATCTTGCGGCGAGCGAGTTTCGGCAATATTCATATTGCTCATGACTTTTAAACGCACCACCATCGCAGGCCAATAGGTTTTATGCAAGCTGCGAATTTGCCGCAAAATCCCATCGATACGGTAACGTATGCGTAAGAAAAACTCTTCCGGTTCGAAGTGAATATCGGATGCGTTTTGCTGAACCGCATCGGCCAAAATAGCGTCCATCAAACGGACCAAAGGCTGACTATACTCATCGGAAACTGATTGCAGACTTTTGTAATTGATCTCACCGGTTTCGATCTCTTGCAAGATGCCATCAATGGATAATTCAAAACCGTAATACTGATCAATCGCTTTTACGATATCAGATTCACTCGCCAACATTGGGGTGACGCTGATATCTTTACCCAGCATTGCGCTGATTTGATCGAGCGCAACGATATTTGCAGTATCGGCCATCGCGAGCATGAGCTTGCGTAGATTCTTGTCGAACACCATAGGGAACACGCGATAGCGCTTCGCCACATCTTTAGAGACTAATTTGATCGCATTGGCGTCAGCGATGATGCTGGTCAGATCGGTACTTTGCTGATTCAGGTTTTCGCTCAGTGCTTCGCGTACTGTCGCTTCGGTAACAAAGCCCAAGGTAATCAGCAATTTACCGAGCGGCAAACTAGTTGCTTTCTGCTCAATCAGGGCAATACGTAATTGATCTTCACTAATGACCCCTTTTGAGATCAATAGTTTGCCCAAGGGGAGTTTTAACGGTTCAGCCATGCTTATGCTCTATCTGTTTTGTCGTGCTGGGATAAAACAAAACATCTTGTTGGTCCGCGGTCTATTGCAATTGCCTTACTCATTTAGTGCCTTCTCAAGATCGGCAATGCGTTGTTGCACTTTGCTGCGACTAAAATTACCGGGGCCGTTTTGGCCTGCTTCTAAAGCGCGTTGATAGTACTCTTTAGCGAGTTTGCTTTGATTTAATCTATCCAAACTGACCGCCAGATTAAACGCGTAGTCGGCATTGACGGGTTGTGTGGTGAAAGCGCGGAAATAATTCTGTTGTGCGTCAGACCAGCGCCCTTGTTGCGCATATAAATTACCTAATGCAAACAAGATGGAGCCCGCATTGGGGTGTAGTGTTAAGGCGATCTTTAGGCGACTTTCGCTTTGCACAGGATCACCTTGCTGCAAACTCGTGAGGCCAGCAATTGCTTCCGGGTCATTTGGATCAAGTTCTAATAATTTTCCGTAAAAACCACCTGCTTTATCTGCAGCTCTTTGATTGAGTGCGAGTGCAGCCAAGCCGAGTAAGGCATCACGACTATTCGGTTCTTGTGTTAGTACGCTTTGGTACTGACGTTCTGCCGTGGCGACATCGCCCGCTAAAAAAGCTTGATAAGCGCTACTCAATGTTGGGTTGATTTGGTTACCGCTATTGCCTTTGCGAATTTGGATAGCATTCGCGTCGTGTACGATGTGACCTGGCAAACTAGTGGCATTGCTGGAAGATGGCTTGGCCGATTTTTTCGACGATTGATTCGATGACCCGGCCGCAGATCCAAGATCATCCTCCTTATTTTTCTTGGAAACTGCTGCAATTTTTAGCTCACTGCTTGATGCTTTGTTCGCATTACTTGCAGGATTTTGCGCCGAATTTGAAGCCGTGCTTGCGCTTGAGTTTGTCGCAATAGCAGTCGGCAATGTGCTCGTTTCAACCGCGCTCGCGGCTGAAGCAGTGGCGATATCATTCGTGTTCGCAGTCGATGCAGGTGTTGGCAACTGCTCTGGAATTTGAGCTGGCACAGTATTGACAGCACTACCCAAAATTCCCGGTCGATTCTCTATCAGATTGCTTTGCCAATAGACATAAGCAACACCCGCTAACACAAAGAGGCTGATGCCGCTAAAGGCGAATAGCCAAGGTTTCTTACGGTCTGCTGGTATAGTTTTTGAGGCAAAAACGGATTGAGCTTTTTTTTGCTCTGCCGCAAGTAAAGGATCTACTTTTGCATTGGCTCTGACTTGCTCGGGATCTATTCGTGGTCTTTGCAGCCTGTCCGCCATGGATTGCTCAGGCTTTGTTGCCGGCATTTCTAATATAGCATCTGCTTCCGGCGTTTTTTGTGCGGAGTTATGTGCGGTCTCGTGTGCTGTCTCTTGTACCGCATATGATGCTGATGAGGGGGCTGTAAAGCCTTCACCCATAAACGGTTCATATTGAGCAGCCAAGGCATTCAAGGGTTGACTGATAGTCGTGGCAGGGAGTACATCTTCTAGAAAATGGCTTTCCGGTTTGGTCTGATCCAATGTGAGCGACAACGATGCATCATCCGCTAACACAAGTTCGGATTTGACCGGTTCCAAACTCGGCGTTTCAGCTGCGGGAAATACGGTTTCTGGATGATTTTCTGTCGGCGATAGAGATAGGACGGCATCGCTTTGTTGCTTTTGTTTGGTTTGCTCTGCTTTCTTGAGCGCCTGCATTAACAAACTCATGGTTGTCCCGCCTTTTTTGCACTGTTTGCGTTAGGCGTTTTGCTTGTCGGTTGGTTGGGCGCGGGTTCCGTATAGGGTTCTTTATTGAGCGGCGCATCGTTCGGTAAAAGGTAGCGATAATTTTTATAGTCACCGCTCAGACTCGCATCTTTAACGACGATAGGACGCATAAAAATAACTAATTCTGATTTAGTCGCGGTCTCATTTCTGTAGCTTAAAGCATTGCCAAAGAAGGGAATTTTACTGGCACCGGGTACTTCGTCTTTTAAATTATTGACACTGTCTTGCATCAAACCACCCATGACAGCAATCTGGCCGCTGCTGACTTTTAAGACCGATTCCATCTCGCGGGTTTGTATGACAGGTACTTGACTTACTACTGGCACGGTCGCATTGGCTAATGCTGGGTTGGGATCTTGAACAAAACCGATAATGCGAGAAATGCTAGGACGGACATTGATCGTTACTTCTTCGCTGTCCGCGATCTGCGGAGTCACGCTCATGACAAAACCTACCGGCACCGTATTGAGGCTTGAAGTGTAGGTCGTGATAGCGGGGGTGCCGACGCTGCCTTGCTGGGTTGTTGCCGTAATCGTGAAGTAAACACGGTTGTCTACTACTTTCAGCAAAGCCGTTTGATTATTCAAAACGCTAATTTTCGGGCTGGATAGCACTTTGACTTTACCAAACGATTCTAATAATTGTATGGTCGCAGCGATATTGCCTAAGCCCGTCAAGGGTTTCAAGAAATTAAAATTCAGGATGCCTTGACTGGTGCTTGGGTTGATACCGGATGGTAACGCGCTTCCGTTTGCTTGACCGAAACTGACATTCGGTCCTTCGTTGGGACTGGTGCGTAACGATGACCAGTTTATTCCTTGCTGGTATTGATCGTTGAGTTGAACTTCAATGACGGTCGCCTCGATCAAGACTTGGCGTTTGGCACTGGACATCACCAAGTCGAGGAACTCTTGAATTTTTTCATGTTGACGACCCGTAGCACGTACGGCAATCAGGCCGGTTTCGGGATTGGCGATGACCGATGCGGCTTCACGATAGCTAACTTGACGAGCATTGTTATTGTTTGCGGTCGTATTTGCGCCCGCAGTGCCATTGGCCGTTGCTGGCGCTGCCTGATTGGCGGCATTTTGTGCATTATTGTCTGGGAATTGCTTGTCGGTCTCACGCAAAGTGTCCTTGATGTTTTCTACCAAGGTTATCCAGAAACGATTGTTCGAGGTGTTTGAGACCGATGTCGTTGAATTGTTATTGCCCCCGCTACTATCGCCCGAGGTGCCACCGGTGGTCGAGATTTGCGTTGCAATACTGACGGTGCTGCTGGTGTCACGCGATACGTTGACGTAATCGATCTTGTAGTTGCGCAGGAAGGGCGTGTCTGGCAGTACGACTAAATTGGCGCCATTTAGTTCGAATCGCATATCAACTTGTTTGGCGATGCGTGACAATATTTGCGGCAAGGTTTGATCCAAGGCATTCAAAGTGACTTCGCCTTCGATACCAGAATGGATATCGACATTGACTTTGGCATCACGTGCTAAGGCAAATAACAGGGATTGCACCGGTACTTTGTAGACAGCGACACTATAGGTCTCCACTTTAGGGGTGGGCTTAGGTGGGCTGATGCTGGCGCTTTGACGCACTGGCTCAGGAATCGTATCGGTACTTCGATTCGCCTCTTGGATGTGACTGGTAGAAGGCGCAATTGCTTGCGTACCGCAGCCAGCGAGGAAAACGCAACAGGTGACAGCTAATTTATTCATCGATTCGAGTTATTGGTCAATTACAAGTCATTGGCGAGTATATGTGAGGCAATTTTAATGCCACCTAAGCGTTAATGCGGCGAGTTTTCTCTATTTCACCACAAATCCGCACTCTGTGAGCGCTCCATTTCGCTCTTAAGTCCCTCTATCGTGCGTAATTGTGCCCGAATTGCCGTGGTTTCTTCTAGTTCCTTACGCTTTTGCCAGGCGTTTTCGCGCTTGTTGAAGCTGTTGTAGACAATGCCGTAGCGCGCTTGGTTCGCTAGTTTGGTTGGATAGAGATAGATATTGTCTATGCCAAATTGTCCGGCATATTGTTTAAGTAGCGCCTCTAACTTCGATGCGTCGCTATTATCGACTAAACTCAGTTGTATCGTGTAAAAATGGTCGGGCGTCTCAGCTAGCCATTTTTTTGATTGTGCGACGCGTAGTTGGAGTACGCTGGTATTCTCAGTCGCAGGCGGCGCTGTGGAAACGGAATTAACTGGTTCAATCAGTTTTTCTGATCGTGGTGAGCTAGTCGATACCGGGTCTTGCTCATTTTTGACGGTATTGGTTTGCGTGGCTGTAAGTGCAACGGGTGTTGTGTTGATGCCTGCATTTTTTTTAGTTGCAGCCGTTGCAGTGATTGTCGCTGGCGCATTGAGCTCAGCGACTTTATTGGCGTTATTTGTTTTCCATGACCAATGTGCCCAATACGCCAGACCCGATAGCAATAACATACTCAATATTGCTAAGCTAATAGGCTGGTAAGCGATATCTGGCTTCTTGGAAGAAAATTCGCTATCGCGGATCGCAGCGTTAATGTGCTTGGCTTCCACCGCATGAGTATTGTCTGCAAAGGCGGCCAGCAATGCCTTGTCCGCGAGGATGTTAATACGCCTGACGATGCCCTCCGATACTTTTGCCAGGCGTTTAATCGCGGCTTTGCTAAAGACATTCGGGCCGTGGTAGCCTGCTGCCCGCATGCGAAACATCAAGAATTCTGGAATGAGAGCCGGTGGCATTGGAGGTACCAAAAAACTGTGGGTAATCCGTTCTTTCAACTGGCGCATGCTGGGCAAGTTGAGATTCTCATCTAATTCTGGCTGGCCAAATAAAACAATTTGCAATAACTTGTGGTGGGCTGTTTCCAAATTAGAGAATAGGCGGATTTCCTCCAAAGTGTCGAGTGGCATTGCTTGCGCTTCTTCCACCAATAAGACGACTTGTTTGCCATTGATATGCTTGGTAATTAAATCTTGATGCAATAAGCGTATTACCTCGTCGGGGCGTTTTCCTTCGGTCGGGATTGATAATTCGCCCGCAATAGTGAACACGACTTCTTCACGACTTAAGGTCGGATTAACTAGGTAAATCACTTCTACATGAGCCGGCATTAAGCCTTCCAGCATGCGGCATAGCATAGTCTTGCCGCTGCCCACTTCGCCAGTGACTTTTATAATGCCCTCGCCATGGGTTACGGCATAAATTAGCGCATCCAAAATATCACCGCGCTTACTTCCAGAATAAAAGAAGGCGGGGTTGGGTGTGATACTGAATGGGGATTGGTTCAGGCCAAAATGAGAATGGTACATAGAAATTGAGGTCTGTTGTCCTAGTGGCGATTATAAGCATTTCTCGTCGCAAGGATACGCACTATCCACCTGTTTTGCAGGGATTTGAATGTGTCATGTTGTTTCTCACATGGGGAATTTGTAACAAATGATCATGTTCTATGCAAAAATATCGCTGACATAGTATTGGTATTGGTCTTTAATTTAGCTTCGCCCGCCTGCTTAAATCTCTGCGAGACGTCGTTCATTCCTTTGAAATACTTTGTATATACTTTGCATAAAATCAGGCAGAAAAGAAAAATCGATAGGATAATGGCGCTCAATCGAAGTTCAATTAGCAGTAAATTTTTTTGGATAATTATGGTTTCTCATACGACTTATAGTTTGGCGACAAAAGTCGCGCGCCCACTTCGCTTGATTTATACCTTGTTTGGATTGCTGCTGAGTGCGTTACTGCTTGCATCTTGCGGCGGCGGTGCCGGCACAGTAGGTATACCCACGGGTAAATCGCTGTACACGACAGCGCCTGCCACGGCGAGTATTGCGCTCGGCAGCACGGCTAGCTATGAGATTGGCGGTGGTACGGCAACCTATAAAGCGAGTAGCAGTAATGCGACCGTCGCTAGTGTGGAAGTAAAAGGCACGACCTTAAATGTTAAGGGTCTGCTTAATGGCACGGCGCAAATTGTGATCAGTG
Organism: Undibacterium sp. Di24W; assembly: GCF_049340325.1. Classification (NCBI taxonomy): domain Bacteria; kingdom Pseudomonadati; phylum Pseudomonadota; class Betaproteobacteria; order Burkholderiales; family Oxalobacteraceae; genus Undibacterium; species Undibacterium sp. Di24W. The sequence continues at coordinate 638,655 of NZ_JBMPOP010000001.1, read as the reverse complement.
ATTCTACAGGTGCACAAATTAGCATCAGTGTGACGATTGGTAGCGGCAACACTACCGTAGATTTATTTGTGACAGCGCCAAGTAACTTGAACTTAGCGCCTGGGTTCTCCAATAGCTTTATGATCGGTGGCGGTAGCCCTGCTTATTTTGTGAGTAGCAGTAATACGTCAATAGCCACGGTTGGGATTAATAAAAATAGCTTCTTTGTTTCTGGTATTAAAGCCGGGACTGCCCAAATTATTATTGTTGATAGTGCTGGTACAGCAGTTACTGTGAATGTGACTGTCGGTAATGGCGGGACTGTAACGCCTCTATATGTAACTGCTGCAGGAACCATTAATTCGAGTATAGGCGAGATCAACGATTATATGGTGGGTGGTGGTACCGGACCGTATCTGGTGACTAGTAATAATAAGAGCGTCGCCACCGTTACCTTGACTGGAAATTCAGTGTCGGTCAAAGGTATCGCTAAAGGTTCGGCCCAAATTATGGTGTTTGACGCAACGGGTGACTCGGTCAGTACAACGGTCGTGGTTGACCCGACTGGAACCGTGATTCCGCTATACATTGCAGCAGCTAGTGCCGTGACGATGGAACCTGGTGCGAAAGCGGTATATGCAGTGGGCGGTGGAACAGCGCCATATGTTGCGACCAGCAGCAACATTAACGTTGCCAAAGCTGAGGTAGCGAATAATGTTCTAACGGTTAATGCCGTAAGCGCGGGTAGTGCGGAATTTTTAGTGTTTGATGCTACTGGTGTGTCTGTTAAGATCGCCCTTACCGTGGGTTCGGGTGGCGGTAGTTCCGTCGAACTTTATACAACTGCCGGCACGGGTGTAGTCACACCTAAAGGTAGCAGCAATACCTATATCGTCGGTGGTGGTAAAGCGCCCTACAAAGCAACTAGTAGCAATTCCGCTGTGGTGACAGTGCCTTCGAATGTGAGTGGCACGGAATTTACAATTTCGAGTGTTGCGGTCGGCTCATCACAGGTAACGATTTTTGATGCGACGGGTGCTTCGGTTAGTTTTAGTGTGACAGTCAGCTCTGGCGATAGCGGTGTGAGTTTATTTACAACTGCCGGAAACAGTATCACCTTAGCGGTTGGTAAATCAGATACTTATGTTATTGGTGGTGGTGTGGCGCCATATAGTTCAACTAGTGGTAACGCTAGTGTTGTAACCGCTAAAGTCAGCGGTGGGACTACGCTAGAACTTAATCCGGTCGCAGCAGGTAGTACTCAGGTGACTGTATACGATAATAGTGGTAACTCCGTTACGATAGGTGTAACGGTTACAGCTACGACCATTACTGAAATTGATGTGCAACCAAATGGCGCCACTGGCAACGTCGGCGATGGCCTGAAATTTCTGGTGAGCGGTGGTAAGCCGCCGTATGCGATTACTGTCAATAACACTAGCATTGCTTCTGTTGCACCGGCTACTGTGACTAGTAGCGGAGGTGACTTTACAGCTACTTTACTGAATGTTGGGAGTACGGTCGTGACGATTACAGATGCGTCCGGTCAGACTAAGGCATTTACCCTAACGGCTAGTCAAATTAATACGATTCTTCGCATATCTCCGAATCTTTTCGTGCTAGGTGAAGACAGTAAGGAGATTGTTAATCTCAATATTTTTGGTGGCACGCCACCATACCGTGCCTTTACTAGTGATCAACGTTTGTCTAGTGTGAGTATTGCTGCCGGTAGCAGTGTTTTGAGCGTAGGCCTTGGCACAAATACTGATCGTTGCTTTACGCCGTTTGACTCCAGTGGCGTGCGTGTCCCATTCGGAACCTTTGATATCACTATCACCGTACTTGATAGCCTTGGTGCTACTGCGACAGCTACAATGACATTGAAAGATAATGGTCGTGGCGATGGCGTTACTCTGCCTTTGTGTGGTTAATTAGAATCGATAATTAGTCGATACTAAAGCTTGTGAGAAAGAGTCCAGCTAGCTAGTTTGGACTCTTTTTTGTTTTCCCATCTTTGTTTTCCTGTCTCATTTCTCGATTTAGTAGGTGCTTTTCACGAGCCAACCATCCGCTAGCGAGCGCTCGCTCACTGTGGCATTTCCCTCTCCATTCATTATTCAGGTCATTTAGCTAAACACATGGGTATAGCTGATGTCCTACTTTCAGTATCTTTCGTAAGTCTCTAATTTATCGAGATATTCTTCCGTTTACAGGTTTAACTGTGCGCGCTAAGTCATTGACTTTATTCAATAATTTCACATTTCACGTATAAATTTGCTTGACCATGCTCAAGTGATCCTCTAAAGTGGGGAAAAGTGTGAAAAAGTGTTTTTTTGTGGCGTAAATTAGCTAGTCATAAAATTACTTCAATCTTCCAAAGGTATTTCTCGAAAGCAAGGCCAAAATCGTGTTTCAAGGCGCGTCAGCACTCAATTTGGATGCAAAAGGCAGGATGTCTATCCCCGCCCGGCATCGTGACGCGCTCGCTCTGCAATGTGAAGGTCGGGTGACTTTGACCCGTCATCCTCATGGCTGCCTCCTTTTATTCCCGCGCCCAATCTGGGAATCACATCGCGAACAGATCGCCGCATGGCCTATGGCAGCGCGCGCTTGGCAACGTATTTTTCTCGGTAATGCTTCTGACGTTGAAATGGATGGCTCTGGTCGTATCTTGGTTACGCCTGAACTGCGTAATGCCGTCGGTATGCAACGCGATGTCATGTTGCTCGGCATGGGATCTCATTTTGAGATTTGGGATGCTACCAAGTTGGCCGAAAACGAAGCGCAGGCCATCGCTGGCGGCATGCCCGAAGCACTCAGTAATTTTTCTTTCTGATAGCGCGTTATGACTGTGAATCATCAGGAAGAATTCATTCACCACACGGTGTTGCTAGACGAGGCAGTTAACGCGCTCGACATACAAGGTGCCCGCACCAACGCGATTTTCGTCGACGGTACGTTTGGTCGTGGCGGTCATAGTCGCAAGATTTTGAGTCAACTTGGTCCTCAAGGTCGGCTGATTTCCTTTGATAAAGATTTATACGCGATTGCTAATGCGCAGCAGATTACTGACGCGCGTTTTCATATCGTGCATGACAGTTTCGCCACCATGTCCGAGGCTTTGCAAGAGCAGGGCGTGGCACAGGTGGATGGTATTTTGATGGACCTCGGTATTTCATCGCCACAGGTGGACGATGCAGAACGAGGTTTTAGTTTTAGAAATGATGGCCCATTAGACATGCGTATGGATACGACTCGCGGCATTTCTGCGGCGGAGTGGTTGGCGCAAGAGGATGAGCAAAAAATTAGGGAGGTCATAGAAAATTATGGGGAAGAACGGTTTGCTTTTCAGATTGCAAAGGCGATTGTTGCTCGCAGGGCGAGCGAGTCCATTTCAAGTACTCGGCAGCTTGCCGAACTCGTCGCACACACCGTCAAAACTCGCGAGAAGGGCAAAGACCCGGCAACTCGCACCTTTCAAGCTATACGGATTTTCGTCAATAAAGAGCTTGAAGACCTCGAGATCGGTTTAGCCGCGGCTTATGACAGTCTGGCGCCGCATGGCCGTATGGTGGTGATCAGTTTTCATTCTCTGGAGGATCGCATCGTCAAGCAATTCTTTGCATCTAAAGCCAAGGTAGTGCAGCCAGATCGCCGTTTGCCGATTCGTGAAGCTGATTTGCCTAAGCCGCAAATGCGCTTGATCTCTAGAATCAAACCGAGTGAAGAAGAGGTCTTGCGCAATCCACGTGCACGCTCCGCCATCATGCGGGTAGCAGAGCGCCTTACAGGAGAGGCGTAATGGGTGCGCGTTTGAATGTCGTGTTGGGTACTGCTTTGGTGATTTGTGCCTTGACCTTGATTAACTCTCAGTATCAGGCGCGCCGTTTGTTTATTGAATTGGAGCGCGCTCAGACTTTAAGCAAGCAGTACGAAGTAGAGTGGGCACAGCTTAAGTTAGATCAATCGACTTTTGGTAAACATTCCCGTATTGAGACAGTGGCCAATCAAGAATTGGGTATGGAGCATGTGACACCAGGTCGCACGCAGTATTTAACTGCAGAGGTGGTCAAGTGAGTCGCGCCAACTCAAATTCTCGAACGGCTGCTGGTAAGGGCGTATCATTTTCAACTAACCCCGTGTTGGCAGTGAAATTGCCAGTATGGCGTTCGCGCTTATTGCTATTTTTTTTATTTGCTGCGTTTTTTGCGTTGATGACGAGGGCCTTGTATTTGCAGGGTATGACGACTGAGTTTTTGCAAAAACAAGGTGAGAATCGTTATGCTCGTACCTTGGAATTATCTGCGACTCGCGGCAAAATTACAGATAGACATGGCCAGGTATTGGCATCGTCAGTACCAGTAAAGGCGATCTGGGCGATACCCGAAGACGTTCTGAATGTGCCAGATACCAAACTGCGCGAGTTAGCAGCCTTACTAGAGATGTCAGAAGCTGAGTTGAGAAAGAAACTTGATTCGGATCGCCAATTTGTTTACCTCAAACGTCAAGTAGAACAAGTCGTTGCAGATAAGATTGTGGCACTGGATATTCCAGGTATAGAAACTCGTAAAGAATACAAGCGCTTTTACCCCGAGAGTGAAGTGATGGCGCACGTCGTTGGATTTACCAACGTCGAAGACAAAGGTCAGGAGGGCATTGAGCTCGCTTCCGAGAAAAATCTCGCGGGCAAGACTGGTAGTCGCCGTGTAATCAAAGATCGCCTTGGTCGCATCGTAGAAGATATTGAATCGATTCGCCCGCCTCACGACGGCAAAGATATGAAGTTGTCGATAGACAGCAAAATTCAATACATCGCTTATACGCATGTGAAAGATGCGGTAGAAAAATTCAAAGCGAAAGCCGGTGCCGCTGTCGTGTTGGATGTTCAGACAGGTGAAGTGCTGGCCTTAGTCAATCTGCCTACTTACAATCCAAATGACCGTTCCGTATTGACCGGTGCGCAATTGCGTAATCGTGTGATTACCGATACCTTCGAACCAGGCTCTACGATGAAGCCTTTCACGATTGCTCTGGCATTGGAGACTGGTCGAGTCACACCAGAGACCATAATTCAAACAGCGCCCGGTGCGATGACTATCGGTAGCCAAACGATACATGACGCGCATAAGCAAGGGACTTTGACAGTCGCAGGCGTGATTCAAAAATCTTCTAATATCGGTACCGCAAAAATTGCTTTGCAAATGCCGCCAAAAGAAATGTGGGAAATGTTCGCGACTTTGGGTTTTGGACAGCAACCTAATATAGGATTTCCCGGTGCGGTCGCTGGACGTATGCGCAGCTATAAAACTTGGAAACCGATTGAGCAAGCCACCATAAGTTATGGTCATGGTATGTCAGTTTCTTTATTGCAGATTGCGCGCTCCTATATGATTTTTGCTCGTAAGGGTGATTTGATCCCACTGACCTTCCAGCAATCAGCTGAAATGCCTATGGGCACTCGTGTTATCTCAGAATCGACCGCAATGAAAATGCGCGACATGTTGGAGAGTGTTACTCAACCGGGAGGAACCGCAACACAGGCGCGTGTTCCTGGTTATCGCGTTGGCGGAAAAACGGGTACCGCACATAAGGTTGAAGGTGGTCGCTACGTGAATAAATACGTGAGTGATTTTGTCGGCTTTGCGCCGATGTCGAATCCACGCATCATTGTTGCGGTGATGCTTGACGAGCCAAGTGGCGGCGCTTACTACGCAGGTACAGTCGCAGGTCCGGTTTTCGCCGCGATTATCGCCAATGTTTTACGTTCTATGAACGTCGTACCCGATTCTTCAGTCATGAATATCATTCCTGAGCCAAGTGTGCCGGAGACATTGTAATGACGACCCAAACTATGATTCCAGTACAGATACAAGAAATAGTCGATTGGTTGCGCGCCAATGTGGCTGATGCAGCTAAAGCGCAATTGACGTCCGATTCCCGTGAAATTGGACTAGGAGATGTATTTTTTGCCTTTCCCATTGTTGCCGGCATTGCTGGTAAAGGTGATGGTCGTGCGTTTATTCAAAATGCTATCGAGCGCGGTGCTGCAGCGATTGTGTACGAAAAAATCGGTGAGCAATCTGCGGTAGAAATCAGCGTGCCGCATTTAGCTGTTTCTGGTTTGATCGATCAACTTGGCGCAATTGCCAGTGCTTGGTACGGTGCACCTGATAGGGATATTTTTAGCGTTGCTGTGACCGGCACTAATGGCAAGACCTCATGTTCGCAATGGATAGCAAAAGCCTTGTCATTGCACAACACGCCATGCGCAGTAATCGGCACTTTGGGCGTAGGTACATATCGAGAAGGCATGGTCGCTAGCTTGCAAGAAACCGGATTCACTACCCCCGACGCAATTCAACTGCAACGCCGCTTGGCTGCATTGAAGAAAAACGGTGCGAAAGGTCTGGCGATAGAAGCCTCATCCATTGGTTTGCACCAAGGGCGCCTGAACGCGTTGCATTTTGACGTCGCCTTATTCACTAATTTAACGCGTGACCATCTCGACTATCATCAAACCATGGAGGCCTATGCGGCCGCAAAACAGGCGCTGTTTCAATGGGCGGGTTTGCAAGCGGCAGTGATCAATGCAGATGATGTCTTCGGTGCTGAGCTATTGCGAGGACTTGCAGTGACGCAGCCTGGACTCAAATTGCTCGCGTACTGCATAGATAACACTTCCGAATTAAATGTCCCGGTATTGCGCGCCAGTCAGTTAAAGACGACCCATACTGGCACCCAGTTTTATTTGGAGTCAGCTTACGGAAATAGCGTGGTTAAGGCGCAGACCATAGGCCGCTTCAATATCAGTAACGTGCTGGGGGTTTTGGGCGTGTTATTGATGCGCGGCATCGCTTTTGACCGTGCAATTTCCAGTATAGAAAAATTGACTTCGGTACCAGGTCGTATGCAACAGCTTGGTTCGGCAGGACAAGCAATGGTTGTTGTCGATTATGCTCATACACCGGATGCATTAGAAAAAACTTTAGAAACATTGCAACGAGTCGCCAGTGAGCGACAAGGTAATTTGTGGTGTGTATTTGGTTGTGGTGGTGATCGCGATCCGGGCAAACGTCCACAAATGGGTAAGATTGCGCAGATGGCGGAACATGTAGTGGTGACCAGTGATAATCCTCGCACTGAGCTACCCGCGAAAATCATTCAAGACATTTTGCAGGGCATGAGTGGCACACCGCATGCGATTGAAGATAGAGCCAGTGCGATCTTGTTCGCTGTTAAACATGCGCAGGTCAACGATGTGATCTTGATTGCGGGCAAGGGGCACGAGACCTATCAGGATATTAATGGTAAGAAATGGCCATTCTCAGATGAAGAACATGCGTTGTTAGCACTCGCCACGGTTGCGACCAATAGCACCATGAGGAGAGCGACGTGATTCACTCTTCTCTATTAGCGTTGCAGAAAGTGGTCACGAATTCTAGTGTGACAGCCGATGCGCAATTTGGCGGCCTGAGCACGGATAGTCGTAAAGTCGAGCCAGGCAATATTTTTCTTGCTTTGCGCGGTGAGACATTTGATGCCCATGATTTCTTAAATGAGGTGGTGAAAGCAGGTGCCGTCGCTGTGATCGCCGAACGGATTCCGGTTGACTTTCCAGCACCAGCTTTAATCGTGCCTGACACTAAGTTGGCGCTGGCAGCGATCGCAACTTACTGGCGTCAACAGTTTGATTTGCCCGTGATCGGTGTGACTGGTAGTAACGGAAAAACGACGGTGAAAGAAATGATCGCGGCTATCCTGCTAGCGCAGTATGGTAGCGACCATATGATTTCCACTAAGGGAAATCTGAACAACGAAATCGGTGTGCCATTGACGGTTTTTCGTCTGCAGGCACAACATCACGCAGCGGTATTCGAGCTTGGGATGAATCATCCCGGCGAGATCGCTGTATTAAGCGCGATAGCCCAAGTCAATGTGGCGCTGGTGAATAACGCACAGCGCGAACATCAAGAATTTATGCAAACCGTAGAAGCGGTTGCGATAGAAAACGGTGCGGTCATTCAAAGCTTGCCGGCTGATGGTATCGCCGTATTTCCCGCAGATGATGCCTATGCGCCAATCTGGCGTGGGTTTGCTGCAGATCGTCGGTACATCACATTCGGCCTAAGTTCCCTTGCAGGCTCAAAAGCTGATGTTCATGCTGGCTTTGTTCCAAAAGACTTTGGTAACGAATTGCAGATGTCGATTTTGGGTGAAGTGGTCACAGTGCACTTGGCCGCTGCTGGTCAGCATAATGTTCTTAATGCCTTGGCCGCTGCCGCTTGTTGTAAAGCGATTGGTGTTTCTAATGAAAAAATTGTGGAAGGCCTACAGGCATTTTCGCCTGTCTCTGGTCGCTTGCAAGCTAAGCAGGCTGCGGCTGGTGCTTTGGTCATTGACGATACCTATAACGCTAACCCTGACTCGGTGAAAGCGGCAATAGATGTTTTGGTCGCGGCAAAAAATACGACCACGCTGGTGCTTGGTGATATGGGTGAAGTAGGCGCTGACGGCGCGGCGTTTCATCAAGAAGTCGGACAGTACGCAAAAGCTCGCGGGGTCAAAAATCTGTTTACTTTGGGTGACTTAGCGCGCGCTTCGACACTTGCATTTGGCCATGGCTCACAACACTGCGAAGACTTGGATCAGTTATTGGGGTACTTGAAAAGCAAAGCACAAGCGGGTAACACGATTTTAGTCAAAGGCTCACGTTTCATGAAAATGGAACGTGTCGTGGCACATTTAATCACTAATGAGCAAGTTTAAGAATTCGAAAATAAGTAAAAGAGAAATTAGGGAAAAATATTATGTTGCTTTGGTTGGCAGAACTTTTTAAACAAGACATCGGCTTCTTCCGTGTGTTCGGATTTATTACTTTCCGCGCGGTGTTCGCTACGATGACGGCAATCTCGATAGGCTTGATTGCAGGTCCTGCGGTGATTCGTATGTTGACGCGTTTAAAAGTTGGACAGGCAGTACGTACCGATGGTCCACAAACGCATTTGATTAAGTCTGGCACGCCGACTATGGGTGGTGCTTTGGTGTTGATTTCGATTGGTATTTCTACGCTCTTGTGGTCAGACCTGAGCAATCGATTTGTGTGGGTCGTTTTGATTGTGACTTTGGGTTTCGGTGCGATTGGCTGGGTCGATGATTATCGCAAGGTAGTTTATCGCGATCCAAATGGCATGGCCTCACGTGAAAAATTTTTCTGGCAGTCTTTGATCGGCATTGTGGCTGCGGTGTATTTAGCATTCTCAGTTTCTGCACCGACCAATACCAAGGTGCTGGAATTGTTTTGGGCTTGGGTTCAATCTGGTTTTAGTATGGATTTGCCACCTAAGGCTGATTTGATTATTCCTTTTTTCAAAACCTTTAACTATCCACTCGGTGTGTGGGGTTTTATTGCACTAACTTTTTGTGTAATTGTAGGTACTAGTAATGCAGTCAATTTGACTGACGGTTTGGATGGTCTCGCAATTATGCCGACTATCATGGTCGGCTCTGCTTTAGGTATTTTTGCTTACTTAACAGGACATGCTGGTTATTCTAAATACTTGTTAATCCCGTATATCTCTGGTGCGGGTGAGCTCTTGATTTTCTGTGGCGCGATGGCTGGTGCAGGCCTGGCATTTCTGTGGTTTAACGCTCATCCGGCGCAAGTGTTTATGGGTGACGTCGGCGCCCTGGCATTAGGTGGTGCGCTCGGTACGGTCGCGGTCATTGTGCGTCAAGAGGTCGTGCTCTTCATTATGGGTGGCATTTTTGTGGTGGAGACTTTTTCCGTGATGCTGCAAGTGACCTACTTTAAATTCACCAAGAAGAAATATGGTGTCGGTAAGCGCCTGTTCTTGATGGCGCCTTTGCATCACCATTTTGAACAAAAAGGTTGGAAAGAGACGCAGGTGGTTGTGCGTTTTTGGATAGTCACGATGTTATTAGTGTTAGTAGGTCTGTCGTCATTGAAGCTACGGTAATTGTCTTTATTAAGTGACTAAAGATCTAGGTTGAAAATTAAAGGTGAGCATGAATTCCTCGGATTTATTGAATAAGCAGGTATTGATTGTCGGACTGGGAGAATCAGGTCTGGCAATGGCACGCTGGCTGTCCCGCTGTGGCGCACGCCTACGTGTCATCGATACCCGTGCGAATCCTGAGCGCTTGCCCGCTTTGAAAAAAATGGCACCAGAATCTGAATTCTTTGGCGGTGAATTTCAAGCTGAACAAGTCGAGGGTGTAGATCTGATCGTGCTTAGCCCCGGCTTATCGCCACAGGGCGAATTGCAAACAATACTGCAGCGCGCACAAGAATTGGGTTTGCTTGTGTGGGGTGAAGTTGAGTTGTTTGCGCAGGCTCTGGCCGACTTAAAACTGACTAATGCTTACACGCCGAAAATCATTGCGATCACAGGTACTAATGGCAAGACCACGGTCACCAGCTTGACCGGGCAACTCTGCGCACGCGCTGGCATGAGCGTCAAAGTCGCCGGCAATATCAGCCCAGCGATGTTAGATGTCTTATGTGAATGCATAGATACAGAAACCTTGCCGCAAGTCTGGGTCTTAGAGTTATCGAGTTTTCAGCTGCATACCAATTTAAGTTTGAATCCTGATGTCGCGACCGTGTTGAATGTGACGCAAGATCATCTGGACTGGCACGGTGATATGAAAAATTATTGCGCTGACAAAGCTAAAATTTTCGGTTCCACAACTTTGCAGTTGTTGAATCGTGATGATGATCAAGTCATGGCGATGCAACGCGCCGATGGACATTTTTTAAGCTTCTCCTGCCATGCGCCGCAGCATGATGGCGAATTTGGTTTGTTGAACGAGCAGGGAATGACCTGGTTGGCGGTTGCGAATGCTGATGAAGACGAACAGCCAACATCCCGCAAACGTAAAAAAGAGATTGTTGAAATCCCAGTAACGATTACTCGATTGATGCCTGCTGATGCATTGAAGATTCGTGGTCAGCATAATGCCAGCAACGCACTCGCCGCTTTGGCCTTGTGTCGCGGTATCGGTCTTCCTTTGGCGCCCTTATTGCATGGACTGCGAGAATACAAGGGAGAACCGCATCGCGTGGAGTTGGTCGCAACGATTGCTGGTGTGGATTACTTTGATGACAGCAAAGGCACGAATGTTGGGGCGACTGTCGCTGCACTAAAAGGACTAGGTGAAGAAAATGCGGGTACAGAAAAGCGAATTATTTTGATCGCAGGTGGTGACGGCAAAGGACAGGATTTTTCTCCTTTGGCGGAACCTGTGTCGCGCTATGTCAAAACAGTTCTATTGATTGGTAAAGATGCGAACGAGATTCGAATGGCGTTGGAAATAGCAACGGTAGGGATGCATGATTTCGATACTTTAGAAAATGCAGTGGCAAGCGCAGGCGAAACTGCGCAAGAAGGCGATATCGTCTTGTTGTCGCCAGCTTGCGCTAGTCTGGATATGTTTAAGAATTATGCGCATCGTGCCCAAGTGTTTGTTGATGCCGTGCGCGAGACTGCGCTAAATCGTGGTGAGATTTGCTGATGAAGCAGCTACTCCTGAATTTGAACCCATGGCGTTCGTCTGGCAATAGCCAGAATGGAACCCACTTTGTCCAGCGTTCAAAAATGATGGAGTATGACCAGGCTTTAGTTTGGGTGACTTTGATCTTGATGGTGTTTGGTATGGTGATGGTTTACTCAGCATCGATCTCATTGCCTGATTCACCCAAGTATGCGAACTACAAAAACAATCATTTTTTAGTGCGTCAGGCGATGTTTGTTTGCTTCGCTGTTTTGATGAGTTTTATTGTCTTTAGAGTGAGAGTGGAAGACTGGCAAAAAGCAGCACCTTATTTGTTTATTTTTACTTTGGTTTTGCTGTTGTTGGTTCTGATACCCGGCTTAGGTAAAGGTGTGAACGGTGCGAAGCGCTGGTTGTCATTCAAGGTATTTAATCTGCAGCCATCGGAGTTAATGAAATTATTCATGGTTTTATATGCTGCGGATTACACCGTGCGTAAGCAAGAATATATGCATAAGTTGACCAAAGGCTTTTTACCGATGATGGTGACGGTTGCGGTACTAGGTTTGCTCTTGTTGTTAGAGCCAGATCTCGGCGCTTTTGGTGTGATCGTTTGTATCGCGATGGGAATTTTATTTTTAGGTGGGATTAACGGTATTTGGTTTGGCGGAATCGCCACGACATTGGTTGGAATTTTTGCTTCAGTTATCTTATTGTCTCCATGGCGTCGTGAACGTATTTTCGCTTACTTGAATCCTTTTGAAGAAGACAATGCATTGGGCAAGGCTTATCAATTGACGCATTCATTGATTGCATTTGGGCGTGGTGAATTATTCGGTGTTGGCCTCGGTGCCAGTGTTGAAAAGCTGCATTACTTACCTGAAGCGCATACCGACTTTTTGTTGGCGGTGATTGGTGAAGAGTTAGGATTTGTAGGTGTCGTTACCGTGATTTTTTTGTTTTACTGGATTGTGAAACGAGCATTTGATATCGGACGCCAAGCCATCGTTTTGGATGCAACTTTTGCTGGCTTGGCCGCAAAAGGAATTGGTATCTGGATAGGCGTGCAAACCTTTATCAATATGGGTGTGAATTTAGGACTATTGCCAACCAAAGGTTTGACTTTACCTTTGATGAGCTATGGCGGTTCCGGTGTTTTAATTAATTGCATAGGTTTGACTCTGTTGCTTCGTATCGATTATGAAAATCGGCTCATGATGCGGGGAGGACGAGTATGACGAATTCAAGCAAAGTGAAAAAACATCTAATGATCATGGCGGCCGGTACTGGTGGACATATTTTTCCCGGCCTAGCTATTGCCGATGAAATGCAAAGTCGTGGTTGGAGCGTTTCGTGGTTGGGAACGAAGACCGGGATGGAAGGCGAGATTGTGGCGAAGCATGGCATCACCATGGATCAGTTAGATTTTACGGGGCTGCGTGGTAAAGGTTGGAAGCATAGTTTGACTGGCGCTTACAAATTGATAGCGAGTTTTTTTGCTTGCATCGATATTGTCAGAATACGTCGTCCCGATGTGGTTCTTGGTATGGGTGGATATGTGACTGTGCCGGGTGGAGTAAGTAGTACATTGATGGGTAAGCCTTTAGTGTTGATGAATGCGGATGCACCTTTGCTCTTGTCGAATAAGACCTTGAAACCGTTCGCAAAAAAACTGATGTTTGGCTTACCTTCGACTGCACCAATGCAGGAGCGAAAATTCGTATTCACGGGCAATCCGATCCGCCGCGAAATTTGTGATCTGGAATTGCCGCAGCAACGCTATGCACAGCATCAAGGGCCATTAAAAATTTTAGTGGTGGGAGGTAGTTTAGGCGCGCGTATTTTGAACGAGTCAGTGCCTGACGCATTGGCATTAATTCCCGAAGCGCAACGTCCGCTGGTTACGCATCAATCGGGCAAACAACATGTGAGTGATTTGCGTCAGCGTTATGAAAAGAATGGCGTACAGGCAGAAGTTCTGGATTTTATTAATGATATGCCACGCCGTTATGCGGAGGCCGATTTGGTAATCTGTCGTGCCGGCGCCATTACCGTATCAGAGTTGACCGCGGCGGGCGTTGCTAGTGTGTTGGTGCCTTTAGTCGCGTCAAGTACCTCACATCAAAAAGCGAATGCGGAATGGTTAAGCGGCGCAGGCGGCGCGGTACATTTGCCGCAAACAGAAATGAATGCAGCAAGTCTGGCAGAGTTAATTCAAAGTATGAATCGTGAACGCTGTTTGCAGTTGGCCTCAAAAGCCTATGAATTGGGGAAACGCGATGCGAGTGCAACGATAGCCGCGATATTAGAAGAACTAGTTAAGAGAAAATAACAGAGAATTATTATGAAACATAAAGTGAAGCACTTACATTTTGTCGGTATCGGTGGCTCAGGGATGAGTGGCATCGCCGAGGTGCTATTGAACCTGGGTTATGTGATTTCTGGTTCGGATTTAAGTAGTAATGTGGCGTCACAAAGGTTGGCCAGTTTGGGTGCAAAAGTAACGGTGGGTCATGCGGCCGAAAATATTGAAGGTGCAGATGCGGTAGTGACGTCGACCGCGGTAAAGCCGGATAACCCAGAAGTGATTGCAGCCCGCGAGAAGCATATTCCTATCGTGCCACGCGCTTTGATGTTGACCGAGTTGATGCGTTTGAAAAGCGGTATTGCGATCGCTGGAACGCACGGCAAAACTACGACGACCAGTCTGGTGGCGAGCATTTTGGCCGAAGGCGGTTTAGATCCTACGTTTGTGATTGGTGGTTTATTAAATAGTGCTGGTGCGAATGCACGACTGGGTAGCGGTCAATACATTGTGGCTGAAGCGGATGAGTCCGATGCATCATTTCTAAATCTATTGCCGATGATAGAAGTGATCACGAACATTGATGCTGATCATATGGAAACTTACGATCACGACTTCAATAAATTGAAACAAGCGTTTGTCGATTTCACGCAAAGGTTGCCATTTTATGGCGTTGCGATGTTGTGCATGGATGATCCAAATATTCGCGAGATCATGCCGAGAATTACCAAGACTATCGTTACCTATGGTTTTCATGAAGAAGCCGAAGTGCGGGCGGTGAACGCAAGTGCTGCAAACGGCAAGATGCATTTCACGGTAGTTCAAAAAGGCTATGAGGATATGCAGGTGAGTTTGAATCAGCCTGGTATGCATAATGTCCAAAACGCTTGCGCTGCCATCGCCATTGCGCGTGAAGTTGGTGTTGATGATCGCGCCACGCAAAAAGCCTTGAGTGAATTTAATGGTGTTGGGCGGCGCTTTACTCGCTATGGCGAGATTGCGTTGGATAGTGGCGGTAGCTTTGCTTTAGTTGACGATTATGGGCATCACCCAGTTGAAATGGCAGCGACGCTGGCTGCAGCAAGTGGCGCTTATCCTGGTCGTCGCTTGGTCTTGGCTTTTCAACCGCATCGCTATACCCGCACCCGTGATTTGTTTGAAGATTTTGTGAAAGTCATTTCAACTGCTGATGCAGTGGTTTTGGCAGAAGTCTACGCAGCTGGCGAAGCAGCAATCGTCGCCGCTGATGGGCGCGCCATGACGCGTGCATTGCGTGTGCTTGGGAAAGTTGAGCCTATTTTTGTCGAGCAGATGCAGGAAATGCCAGAAGCTTTGTTGGCAATGTTGCGCGATGGCGATGTATTGATTGTGATGGGAGCAGGTTCTATCAGTGCGGTACCAGGAAAGCTCGCGGGAAAATAAGCGTAAGTAGTTCACTGTAAAAAATTATTGAATTGGATGGATGCAAGATGAAAGATTTAGGCAAAGTTGGCGTGTTGTTCGGCGGTCGTTCCGCAGAACGCGATGTGTCCATCATGTCAGGCACCGGTGTGTTGAACGCATTAAGAAGTCGCGGTATTGATGCGCATGGTTTTGATCCTGCAGAACGCAGTCTGGCGGATTTGGCTGCTGAAAAATTTGATCGTGTTTTTATTGCATTGCATGGCCGTTATGGAGAAGACGGTAGTTTGCAAGGCGCGCTCGAACAATTGGGCATTCCTTACACTGGTAGTGGCGTGATGGCATCCTCAGTGGCGATGGATAAAATTTTTACGAAGAAGATCTGGCTCTATCATCAGCTCACCACACCGAATTACGCAGTGTTGAGTGCTGACAGCGATTTGGCTAAAGTAACTCAGGAACTTGGACTGCCTTTAATCGTCAAACCGCCGCACGAGGGCTCTACTATAGGTATCACCAAAGTAAGTGCGGCTGAGGCCTTGCCTGCTGCTTATCAATTGGCAGCTCAGTTTGATGAGGAAGTGTTGGCCGAAGAGTTTATTCAAGGGCGCGAATTGACTGTTGCAGTTTTAGGTCGAGGTGCTGGTGCACGTGCGTTACCTTTAATTGAAATCGTGGCACCAGATGGCAACTACGATTACCAAAATAAGTATTTTACTGACGATACAAAATATTTGTGCCCAGCGCCTTTGGACGAGTCCTTAAGCTTAGAGATTCAACGCATGTGTGAAGAAGCATATCGTGCGGTCAATTGCGAGGGGTGGGCGCGGATTGACGTCTTGTTGCGCGCGCGCGATAACAAACCATTCCTGATCGAGATTAACACTTCACCGGGGATGACGGGACATTCTTTAGTACCTATGGCTGCAAAAGCAGCTGGTATGAGTTATGAAGATGTTTGTATTGAGATTTTGAAGACAGCGCGATTGAAGATCGCAGCAGATTCTCAATAACTGCCGCGCAAAAGAGTATAGAAGAATTTATGTGGCAAGACGCAAAATTGTTGAATGCAACAGCCAATGTTTTATTTAGCATCGTGTTGCTTGCCATGTTGGTGTCAGGCGTTTGGTGGGTAATTCATCGTCCTGTGTTTGCTTTGCATGTGGTACGAGTTGAGAATGAAAAAACTGTTGGAAGGCAAGAGGGGATACAAGCCGAATTGCGGCACGTTAACACCTTGACGATACGGGATCAGGCAGTACCGAAAATCACGGGGAATTTTTTTACGACGAATTTGGAAGATGTGAAGCAAGCATTTGAATCTGTGCCATGGGTTCGTAAAGCGAGTGTGCAAAGAGTGTGGCCAGATACTTTGGTCGTTCGGATAGAAGAGCACGATGTACTGGGAACTTGGGGTGAGGATGGTCGTCTGATTTCGGTGGCTGGCGATGTCTTTACAGCGAACTTGGCTGAGGCGGAAGAAGATGTTCAGCTCATTGAGTTTTCTGGCCCCAATGGCAGCGAAAAAGAAGTCGTGGCTCAGTATCTGCAATTTAAGCAGTGGTTTGCAAGTTTAAATTTGGAACCAGAAGCGGTTCAGTACTCGAGTCGCTATGCTTGGAGCGTCAAATTGAACAATGGTTTGCAAGTGGAATTGGGTAAAGTGCAGGAAGCCAATGCTTTGAAAAAAAGGGTTGATCAGTTGATTAAGGTGTATCCGCAGTTAGTAACAAGACTGCAGGGCAGTATCGTTAGCGTGGATATGCGTTATCCGAACGGCCTGGCATTAAAGACGAGTAATCAGTCAGTGGTATCAAATCGTAAGTAATGGAGTTAGCAGTAGTTGCGAAATAAGTAGAGCAATCAAGTGTCATTCGGAATGTAACGAGTACCTCAATATAAGTAAGTGGAAGACTATGACAAAAGACGCAAAAAACCTGATCGTTGGCCTTGATATTGGCACATCGAAAATTGTGGCGGTCGTTGCTGAAGTGATGCCAGATGGTCGTCATGAAGTAATCGGTTTAGGTCAACATGAATCGAAAGGTTTGAAAAAAGGCGTGGTCGTGAATATCGAAGCGACTGTCGAATCGATACAGCGAGCTTTGGAAGAAGCCGAGTTGATGGCGGACTGTAAGATACGAACGGTATATACCGGCATCGCAGGTAGTCATATTCGCAGCTTCAATTCCAGTGGCATGGTGGCGATTAAGGATAAGGAAGTGACAGCAGCGGACGTATCGCGCGTGATCGAAACAGCGAAAGCCGTGAATATTCCAACTGACCAGCAATTACTCCATACTTTGCCGCAAGAATTTATCGTCGATAGTCAAGACGATGTGCGTGAGCCAATAGGTATGAGCGGTATTCGTCTCGAAGTGAAGGTTCATATCGTGACCGGTGCTGTGTCGGCAGTTCAAAACATTGTGAAATGTGTGCGTCGTTGCGGCTTAGAAGTATCAGATTTGATTTTGCAACCGATGGCGTCCGCCGATGCGGTGTTGACCAATGATGAAAAAGAATTGGGCGTGGTCTTGATTGATATTGGTGGCGGCACCACAGATGTCGCTGTTTTTAGTGAAGGTTCAATACGTCATACTGCGGTGATTCCAATCGCTGGCGATCAGATCACCAATGATATTGCGATGGCTTTGCGCACGCCAACCTCGGAAGCCGAGGAAATTAAAATCCGTTTCGGCGTTGCGAAGCAGGTGTTGGCCGATCCTGCAGATACCTTAGAAGTACCAGGTTTAGGTGATCGTGGTCCGCGTTCATTGTCGCGTCAGGCGTTGGCTGCGGTAATAGAACCGCGTGTCGAAGAGTTGTTTGCATTGGTGCATCAAGTCGTGCGTGAATCAGGTTATGAAGATGTGCTGTCGTCCGGTATCGTATTGACGGGTGGATCATCTACGATGCAAGGCATGGTAGAAATGGCAGAAGATATTTTCTTAAAGCCTGCGCGTTTGGGTATGCCAGCCTACTCAGGTCAGTTAGCTGATGTCGTACGCAGTCCGCGCTATGCGACGGTTTTGGGGTTGTTGTTGGAAGCGAAGAAGCAGTACTTACGAGGTCATATTGTGACGCGCCAGGCAGGTTCGGCTAACGCAGTTTGGCAACGTATGAAGGAGTGGTTTCAAGGGAATTTTTAATTCCATCTTTTGTTTTGAAAAATAGTGTTTCTTTATAGACGAAATAGGGCGATTTACAGCATATTTTTTACAAACTTTTGCTGTAATCATTTTATAATGGTGTGAATTACAGTTTTTATTCGCTAGGCGTCACATAGGGTGAGGATTAGCGACTGAAAACTGCCTACTTGGGGGATTCATGATGGAGTTCGATATGGTCGATAACGCTACGCAAGGCACAGTGATCAAAGTTGTTGGTGTCGGTGGCGCAGGTGGTAACGCAGTTCAGCACATGATTAACAAAGGTGTTTCTGGCGTGGAGTTCATCGCTGCAAATACAGATGCGCAAGCGCTAACACAATCTAATGCACATAATGTGATACAGATTGGTGAAACTGGTTTGGGTGCCGGCATGAAACCAGAAGTAGGTCGTCAATTGGCGGAGGAATCTCGTTCCCGCATTGAAGACGCTTTGCGTGGTTCGCATATGGTGTTTATCGCCGCAGGTATGGGCGGTGGCACTGGCACTGGCGCTGCGCCGGTGGTTGCGCAAATCGCTAAAGAATTAGGTGCCTTGACGGTAGCGGTGGTTTCCAAACCATTTTCTTACGAAGGTAAGAAATGCATGGATATCGCTGATGAAGGTCTGGAAGCCTTATCCAAACATGTCGATTCTTTGATCATCATCTTGAATGAAAAACTCGAAGAGATCTACGAAGATGACAGTATGATCGAATGGCTGGGTCACGCAGATAACGTGTTGAATAATGCGGTTGCAGGTATCGCAGAAATCATCAATGTGCCAGGTCATATCAACGTCGATTTTAATGACGTGAAAACGATTATGGGTGAACAAGGTAAAGCGATGATGGGAACGGCGACAGCTTCTGGTGTTGATCGTGCTCGCATCGCTGCAGAGCAGGCAGTTGCTTCGCCGTTGTTAGACGGTATTGATTTGTCTGGTGCGCGCGGCGTATTGGTCAACGTTACTGCGAGCCGTGGTTTGAAGGGTAAAGAAATCAAAGAAGTGATGGCGGCAGTACGTGCCTTCGCTGCGCCTGATGCATCGATCGCTCAAGGTATCGCTTACGATGAAAGCATGGGTGATGATATTCGTGTGACAGTCGTTGCAACCGGCTTAGGTCGCGGCAAGAAAAATATTCAGTTGGTGCAAACACCGATGTTGCGTACTGGTACTAATGACGAGCCGATGATGATGGCGGCGTCTGTGGCCACTGCAACTTCTGGTAAAGCGACTACCTCAGTCAGTGCAGGTTTTGATAGTTTGACGAAGCCTGCAGTATGGCGTCATTCTGCAACTGAACAAGTACGAGCATTAGAAAAGAATGGCATGGAAACCTATGATATTCCAGCATTCCTGCGTAAGCAAGCAGACTAATCGAGTCGAAATCGTCATTAAGCAAAACGCCAGTCGATCGACTGGCGTTTTGCTTTCTGCAGAATTTTTCTGTTTAAGGCATACTTGCACACTTCCCTGTATCGCAAGTTGATCAGGTGAGAAGCCACTTATTATTTCATTTTTAGGGAGTTCATTATGAGCATCAAGATTGGTGATACATTACCAGTAGGTAGCCTGGCCGAGTTTATTGAAGTGGAGTCTGAAGGCTGTTCTTTAGGACCAAACACTTTTGATGTTGCTGAATTGACGAAGGGTAAAACCATCGCAATTTTCGGTTTACCTGGCGCGTACACGCCAACTTGCTCCGCTAAACATGTACCTGGTTACGTGGAACATGCTGCTGCTTTGAAAGCAAAAGGCGTTGATGAAATCTGGTGTGTTTCTGTAAACGATGCTTTTGTCATGGGTGCTTGGGGTCGCGATCAGAAAGCGACTGGCGTTGTGCGTATGATGGCTGATGGTAACGCTACTTTCAGTAAAGCTTTAGGTTTGGATGCTGACTTTAGCAAGTTTGGTATGGGCGTGCGTTCACAGCGCTATTCATTGGTCGCGGTTGATGGCGTGGTAAAACATTTGAATGTGGAAGAAGGCGGTAATTTCGCCGTATCGAATGCAGAAACGATGTTGGCACAGTTGGCATAATCGAATTTAGTTAAGTAATGAAAATGCGCATCGTGTGGTGCGCATTTTTTTGTTAGTTAATCTAAAATCTGTAACTTGGTAATTTTCTGCGTAAATTGTTATTGCGATTTATAATCTGAGAATGCTAAAACAAAGAACCATACAGCAAGTAGTGAGAACGATAGGTGTCGGTGTGCATTCCGGCACTAAGGTAACACTGACTTTGCGTCCCGCTCCCATCGATAGCGGCATCATTTTTACCCGCGTAGATTTACAACCACCCGTGGTATTTCCGGCGACAGCCCTAAATATTGGTGATACCAAGATGGCATCAACATTGACAGTGGGCGACGCCAAAGTGTCTACTGTTGAACACCTCTTGTCAGCGTGTGCTGGCTTGGGTATTGATAATCTATATATAGATGTCAGTGCGGAAGAAATTCCGATTATGGATGGTTCCGCATCATCTTTTGTTTATCTGCTTCAGCAAGCCGGTTTCGCTGAGCAAAATGCGGCTAGAAAATTTATCCGCATTTTAAAGCCAGTAGAAATCCGCGAGGGAACAGGTAAGTCGGAGAAATGGGCCAGACTGGAGCCCTATGATGGTTTTAAATTACATTTTTTTATAGAATTTAATCATCCTGCTGTTGATGGCACTATGCAAACAGCCGAGGTCGATTTTGAGAAAGTCTCCTATGTGAAAGACGTGGCCCGTGCTCGCACTTTTGGCTTTATGCAAGATGTGGAAATGTTACGCGGTATAGGTTTGGCACGTGGGGGTTCTTTGGAAAATGCGATCGTGATGGACGAGTATCGTATTTTGAATGCAGATGGCTTGCGTTTCGACGATGAGTTTGTACGACACAAAATTCTAGATGCGATCGGCGACTTGTATTTGATTGGGCATCCGTTCCTAGCAAGTTATGCGGCACATAAGTCTGGTCATGGCTTGAATAATCAATTATTACGAGTTCTATTGGCGCAACCAGATGCTTATGAGATCGTGACTTTTGATGAAGCGAGTCAGGCACCTATTTCCTATTTTGAGCAAGAGCAGCGTGAATGGGCGCTGAATTAAGCTCGACAGGTTGCAAAACATTTTCTAAGTATTTCTTCGCAAAAGCCGCTCCAGCGCGGCGTTCAGATCCGCATTCTGTGGTGTTGTGGCTAAGTTGCTCTTCAGGCTAGCAAAAGCAGAAATAGCCTTGCTACTTAATATTGCCTGTTTGATAGGGGTGGGTTTTTCGATAGTTCGCTTGACTTGTACTTTAATCTTGATTGCGTTAATCTGCCAACCTCGCTGTTGCAAATGAGCTTGCAATTTAGGTAATTGCTGCTTGAGTTTACTGGCAATAGAGGCATTTGGTGTGGAGAGAACTAACTGATCATCAGCCAAGTTTAGTACTTCACAGCCATCAAAGATCGGTGGGAGTATGCTCCCACATTCTTTTTGAAGCGAAAGATTTCGCTTTATAGTAGGTAATAGTGGTGATAGTTTGTCGCTTTGTTGTAAGAATGAAGCGACACCACTGGCATCGGCAAGCTTTTTGCCACGCTTGATATTTAATCGATAAGGTTGTTGAGGTGCTTGCATATTCGGCACATTACCACAATTTATTCTTGTTGATCACGGGGGTATCAGTTAATGCAAGTGATTATTATGCATTCGCGTCTAACGCAAGCCAAGTCGCTTACGCTGACGTCAAAACATCTGGCGATTTTTGTTTCATTATTTGTTTTATTCGCTTTTTGTATTTCTGTCTTAGTCATCAATTTAACCGCTCGTTATAGCACTAGTGATTCTGTGCTGGTTAAAGCCATATTGCCAGCTGCATTGCAAAATGATGGTGGCCTCGGCATCACTTCAAATGATAAATATCTAAAAGAAAACCTTGCTGCCATGGCGGTGAAGGTCGGTGAGATGCAGGCTCAATTGATACGCTTGGACGCCTTAGGCGAGCGTGTGCAGGGTTTGGCAGGGGTTAAGCCTGAGGAGTTTAACTTTAAGGAATCGCCTGGACGTGGTGGTGCTGAAGTGAGTGTTGTACCTAGCAAGGCTGATTCAAATCTCGTGGATTTTCAAACTAGCTTGGATGTGTTGGCAAAAGATGTTAACTATCGCTCAGATTACTTTAATGTCGTCGAATCTAAGTTAATGAGTTTTAAGTTGCAGGCGAAACTTCTACCAACAATAGTACCGGTGAACGTTGGCTACAATGCTTCAACTTTTGGTCGTCGCCTTGATCCTTTCTCGGGTCGTACTGCGTTTCACGAGGGACTAGATTTTTCCGCGCCTACTGGCACACCTATTGTGGCAGCCGCTGGAGGGGTCGTCATTGCAGCTGAATACCACCCTGAGTTTGGCAATATGTTGGAAATTGATCATGGGGGAGATATGATCACGCGTTATGCGCATGCATCAAAATTGTTTGCCAAGGTGGGCGATATCGTTAAACGTGGACAACATGTTGCGAATATTGGTTCTACTGGGCGTTCCACGGGTGCGCATTTACATTTTGAAGTCAGAATTAAAGGGATTCCTCAAAACCCCCATAAATTTTTAAATGCGGGCAACGATGGAGCTGATATTTCTAAAATTGCCAGTCTAGTTCGTTAGTTCTGTACGTTGGTTGGCGTTGTTAACTATTTCGAATCAAAGACTTTCTTTATGGTAATTTAGATAGTGGCTCTTGATTTTGTCTGATTTAACACCAACTCCTACCTAATCTTCCTGTTGGCCGCTCTGGATTTCCTGGAAAGGCACGTCAGGCATGTTAAAATAAAAAGTTAATCACATTTGCTGCGTTTTGAATCTCGTCTGAATACTTTGGATGATATTGTCGCAGTGTTTAAGAACCCAAAACTCAATCAAAGCATGTCATTCCTGACCAAAATATTCGGTAGCCGTAACCAACGGCTCTTGAAACAATATCAAAAAACTGTGCGTGAAATCAACGCCTTAGAGCCAAAGTTGGAAGCTTTGACTGATGAGCAATTACAAGCGAAAACATCAGAGTTTAAGGAGCGCCTGACAAAAGGCGAAACTTTAGATTCTTTACTTCCTGAGGCTTTTGCAGTTTGCCGTGAAGCCAGTAAGCGCGTCCTGAAAATGCGTCATTTTGACGTGCAGATGATGGGTGGTATGGCTTTGCATTTTGGCAAAATTGCCGAAATGGGTACAGGCGAAGGTAAAACCTTGATGGCGACTTTGCCGATCTATCTGAATGCCTTGTCGGGTAAAGGTGTACACGTTGTGACCGTCAATGACTATTTGGCGCAACGTGATGCGGATCAGATGGGTGAGTTGTACGCTTGGCTTGGCTTGACGACAGGTGTCAACTTGTCACAGTTAGAACACGATGCTAAACAAGTTGCCTACGGCTCAGATGTTACCTACGGTACGAACAATGAATTTGGTTTCGATTACTTGCGCGATAACATGGTGTATGAAGCCAAAGATCGTGTCCAACGTTCTTTGAACTTTGCCGTGGTTGATGAAGTCGATTCTATTTTGATCGATGAAGCACGTACGCCTTTGATCATCTCCGGTCAGGCAGAAAATCATACTGAGCTATACTACAAAATTAATGAAGTGCCAAAATTACTGACTTTACAAATCGGTGAAGAAACACCGGACGGCAAAGGCGTGGTTGAGGTGCCTGGCGATTACACCAAAGATGAAAAGTCACATCAGGTTTTATTGACTGAAGCGGGTCACGATAAAGCCGAGCGCATTTTGACGCAGATGGGTTTGTTACCAGAAGGCGCGTCTCTGTACGATGCAGCGAATATCTCTTTGGTGCATCATCTGTACGCTGCTTTGCGCGCACATGCTCTGTATTTCAAAGATCAGCACTATGTTGTTTTGAACGACGAAATCGTGATTGTCGATGAGTTCACTGGCCGTATGATGACGGGTCGTCGCTGGTCTGATGGTTTGCATCAAGCTGTAGAAGCCAAAGAAGCAGTTCGTATTCAGAACGAAAATCAGACTTTGGCATCGATTACCTTCCAGAATTACTTCCGTATGTACACGCGCTTGTCCGGTATGACGGGTACAGCAGATACAGAAGCTTACGAATTCCAAGAAATTTACAATCTTGAAACTGTGGTGATTCCACCGAATCGTCCATCAGCTCGTAAGGATAGACAAGATCAGGTTTATAAGTCTGCCGAAGAAAAATACGGCGCGATGCTGAAGGATATTCAGGACTGCTACGAACGCGGGCAACCAGTTTTGGTCGGTACCACGTCGATTGAAAACTCTGAATTATTATCGGGTATTTTAGAGAAAGCGAAATTGCCGCATAACGTTTTGAATGCAAAACAGCATGCACGTGAAGCGGAAATTATCGCCCAAGCCGGTCGTCCAAAAGCGATTACTATCGCTACCAATATGGCAGGTCGTGGTACAGATATTGTCTTAGGTGGTAACGTCGCTAAGCAAGTGCAATTGATAGAAGCGTCTGAGTCCTTATCTGGTACTGAAAAGCAGATGCAGTCGCAAAAATTACGCGATGAATGGCAATCTCTGCACGATGAAGTTGTCGCTGCGGGTGGTTTGCATATCGTCGGTACCGAACGTCATGAATCACGTCGCGTTGATAACCAATTACGTGGTCGTTCTGGTCGCCAGGGTGATCCGGGCTCATCGCGTTTCTATTTGTCTTTAGATGACGCATTGCTGCGCATTTTTGCTGGTGATCGCGTACGTGCGATTATGGACAGATTGAAAATGCCGGAAGGCGAGCCAATTGAAGCTGGCATTGTTAGTCGTTCAATCGAGTCAGCACAACGCAAGGTCGAAGCGCGTAACTTCGATATTCGTAAGCAATTGTTGGAATATGATGATGTCGCGAATGATCAGCGTAAGGTAATTTACCAACAGCGTAATGAATTGCTGGAAGCGCAAGACATGTCTGAGATGATTGCGTCTTTGCGTGACGGTATGTTCCATGATTTGGTACGTCAATATGTGCCGCATGAAACGGTCGAAGAGCAGTGGGATCTGGCAGGTTTAGAAGCGGTTTTGGCGAGTGAGTGGGCCTTAGATTTACAGTTGGTCAGCTTGCTAGAAACTGAAAAGAATTTAACCGACGAAGATATCTTGGAGCGCGTGGTGGCTGCAGCAAAAGCAGTTTACGACGCGAAAGTTGAAGTGGTAGGTAAGGATAGTTTTGCTGGCTTTGAGCGCAGTGTGATGTTGCAGAGCATAGATAGTCATTGGCGTGAACATCTGGCTGCATTGGATCATCTGCGTCAGGGTATTCATTTGCGTGGTTATGCACAGAAAAATCCTAAGCAGGAATACAAACGTGAAGCCTTCGAGTTATTTGGTCAAATGCTCGATATGATCAAAAACGAAGTTGTGCGTATTGTGGTTACTGTGCGTATTCAATCGCGTGAAGAAATCGAAGCCGCAGAGCAGCAGATGGCACAATCTCAAATAGAAAATGTGCATTATCAACATGCGGAATTTGATGCAAACGCATCGCCTGAAGAAATGTTAGCGCCGTCTCCTATTGCTGGAAATGACGCGCAGGAGCCGTTTGTCGATCAAGGCTGGAAGATTGGACGAAATGATCCTTGCCCATGTGGTAGCGGTAAGAAATTTAAACAATGCCACGGCAAATTAGCTTAAGCGCATAATCGGTAGCTCACTGGACTGCTCAAGATGTTGGCATAAAAAAAGACGGGTTATCCCGTCTTTTTTTTTGCGTCTTTCGTATCGAAAGTATTACAGCGACTAAGAGCGCGTTAACGTTGCTTTTAATTTTAATAGTTGGGCTTCTAGTGCATCAAAATCTTCAGCTCGGTATTCGCTGAACACGGCTCGTCCTTGTTTTACGACTGCGGGGAAGGCAGTGGCGAATTGTTGCTCACCCTCAGCGGTTAGTTTGATAAATAACTGACGCCTGTCTTCACCACGGTCTCTTTGAATTAGACCTTTTTGCTCTAACCTGTCTAGCACGCCAGTTAAGGTACCTTTTGTAATCAAGGTTTTTTCGCCCAGTTCCTTGCAGGTCATGCCAGGTGTGTTGCCCAAGGTTGCGATAATATCGAACTGTGAGTCGGTAAAACCCAAAGAACGTACCCGCTTGGAGGAAGTCTTTTCGAAGGCTTGCATGCATTCAGAGAGTAAGCGAATGCTGCGTAAGTAGCGCTTTTCTAGCATGAGCAATAGCTTAAAGCTGATTGTATTTTGAAGTTAAATGAAGGGGTAAAAGTGGCTGACAGTCGCCAGCCACCGAGCATAAGATAAATATTAATTGACCTTACCAGCTTCTACCTGAATGGATAACTTCACGTCAGGAGAAAAACCCCAGTTCAGCGCAAAGTTCATGCCGAAATCAGAACGCTTGAATTCTGCACTTGCATCCGCGCCGCAGATTTCTTGTTTCGTCATACCATCTTGAATGCACTTGAATTTATTGATGGTCAAATGCACTGGTTTGGTCACGCCCAGTAAAGTCAATTCACCTTCTACTGAAACCAACTTGTCACCATCAAACTTCATCGATTTTCCGACATAAGTAATGCTTGGAAATTGCGGCACATTGAACATATCTTTGCTTTTTGCATGGTCATTCATTTTTGCGTGGCCGAAATCGATAGAGCTCGCGTCAATGGTAATGTTCATTGTGCCCGTTTTTGCGGCGCGATCCAAAGTGATCGTGCCTTCTGTTTTTGTGAACTTCCCGCGCCAGAAAGAAATACCTTTGTGGTCAGCTTCAAAGCTTGGATAGGTATGGCCAGGATCGACTTTGTAAGTTTGAGCGAAGCTTGGTGCTGCAACTGCGAACAATGCCACAGCGAGGATTTTGGATAATTTCATGGTGATACTCCTAAAAAATAAATGGATCTGGTGCGACTAAATGAGGGGGGGGATGTCAGGTGTTAGGTACTGCGATTGCTTTGCTTGCTACATGTTTCTACTACCTACTTTTTAAACTTACATCTTGGGCTTATTGGTTTGTTACAACCTTGAATTTGATCATGACTTCATCTGCGATCATGCTGGTATCTTTCCACTCACCCTCACCAATGTTAAACGTAAGACGTTTAATTGGTAAGCTACCTTCGAAGCTAATGGTTTTACCTTCGGTTTTGACACTTAAGGGAAAACTGACAAGCACCGTTTTACCTTTGATGGTTAGATTGCCGGTGACGTCTAGTTTTCCTGTACCTGCAGATTTCATCGCCGTTGAAGTAAAACTGGCTTTAGGAAATTGCGCTGCATTAAACCATTCTTTTTTCAATACTTCAGCGTTGTACTCAGGTGCGGGCAAATTTAAACTACCAGCATCAATCTCTACTTGTGCTTTAGAGTTTTCAGGTTTGGCGCTGTTGTAGTCAATTATTGCGGTAAATTTTTTAAATTGTGCTTGGACTGGCACATTCATTTGTTTGAAAACCACATGCACGGTGCTTTTCGCTGGATCGACTTGTGCATCGGCGGCGTAGCTAGAGGTGCTGGTTAGACTGATAGCTGCCGTGAATAACAACGTTGATGTCAGGCTTGAGGTGCTGATCATTTTTGTCATCAGCAGATGAGCTGCTTGAACGAGATTTTTCATGCTTATTCCTTGTTGGAGAAATCTGGCAACATCCTTTTCAAGATGTTGTCTTTGTCTATAAAGTGATGCTTGAGTGCTGCTCCAATATGCAATAAGACGAGTAGCAACATGCCTGTAGTTAAAGCCTCATGCAGTTCTTTAAAACTGTCTTTCATTTCAGGATTCGGTGTTATCAATGAGGGCAGCTCAATCAAGCCCAAGTAGACCACCGGAAAACCTGCTGCGTAGGTATAAAGATAGCCAGAAACCGGTACTGCAAACATAAGTACATACAGCGCTATATGAGTCAGGCTTGCAACTTGCTTTTCCCACTTCTTCATACTGTCAGGATAGGCCGGTGCGGTGCTGAATAATCGTACCAATAATCGAATTGCCACCAAAGCCAGAACAGTCACGCCTATCCATTTATGCCATGAATACAGTTTCAATTTAGTCGGACTGATTTTTAAATCGGTCATGTAAGTACCCAAAGCAAACGCGGCAATGATCAAAATAGCGACCAACCAGTGCAATAAGACACTCTTTCCTGGGTAGCGTGATACTGGTTGCATAAATTCTCCTAAAAAAGGAAATTAGTTCGAAGTAGAACTAATATAGCAAAAAAAAGCGAAGTCTGCACAATGCTTTCAAAAAGCGTTCTTTATTGGTACAAAAGCAAAAAGTCTGCAGAAACACTTCTGGAGACTTTTTATCTTATTAATATTTAATCAGGTTGATCAGTCCAATTTTATTGCATTAAATCGCTTTCGCCAATTTCGCTGCATTGCCTGTGTAACTACTTGGCGTCATTGCTAACAACAAGTCTTTGGCATCCTGAGGAATACTTAAACCGAGAATAAATTCGCGCAAAGCGTCTTTAGAAATACCTTTACCACGCGTCAGTTCTTTTAACTGCTCGTAAGGATTTTCTACACCATAACGACGCATGACGGTTTGGACGGGCTCTGCTAAAACTTCCCAAGTATTGTCCAAATCTTCCGCCAGACGCGCTTGATTAGTTTCTAATTTATTCAAGCCGCGTACACAACTGTCGTACGCCAGCAAAGTATAGCCAAGTGCTACACCAATATTGCGCAACACGGTGGAGTCTGTCAGGTCGCGCTGCCAGCGTGAGATCGGTAATTTTTCAGACAAATGCTTGAGCAGCGCATTTGCCAACCCTAAATTGCCTTCAGAATTTTCGAAGTCAATCGGATTCACTTTATGTGGCATCGTTGAAGAACCGATTTCGCCAGCTTTGGTTTTTTGTTTGAAATACCCGACCGAAATATAGCCCCAGATATCGCGATTTAAGTCGAGCAAAATCGTGTTGGCGCGCGCGAAGGCATCGAACATCTCCGCCATGTAATCGTGTGGTTCAATTTGAATCGTGTAGGGGTTGTAAGTTAAGCCCAGACGCTGTTCGATGACGTTTTTTGAGAAGCTCTCCCAGTCATGATTTGGGTAGGCGGATAGATGTGCGTTGTAATTACCGACTGCACCATTCATTTTGCCGAGAATCTCAACTTGAGCAATGCGCTGTGCTGCACGTTGCAGACGCGCGACCACATTCGCCATTTCCTTGCCCAATGTGGTTGGGCTAGCTGTTTGACCATGAGTGCGTGACAGCATAGCAACGTCCGCATTGTCGTGTGCAATGTCGGTTAAGCGGGCAATTAATTTTTGCAGTGCTGGCAACATGACACCATCGCGTGCCGTTTTTAACATCATGCCGTGCGACGTGTTGTTGATATCCTCAGAGGTGCAAGCAAAGTGAATAAACTCGGCCGCGGCTTTTAATTCTGCCGTAATTTCCGGAGCAATGTTTAAGCTGCGTTGCGGCAAATGATTGTAGCTATCTGGTAGCGCCAGGCCAACCGATTCTTTCAACCAGTATTCAACTGCTTTCACATCGTGGTTAGTTATCGCCTCAATTGACTTGATACGCGCAGCATCTTCTTCTGAGAAGTCATTGGCAATACGATCCAACAATGCATTGGCCGCTGCGGAGAATGGCTTAATTTCCGCAAAGCCCGCTAAAGACAAAGCTTGCAACCAGGAAATCTCAACTTTGACGCGATGATGCATGAAGCCAGCTTCAGATAGTGTGGCGCGCAAAGCATCCACTTTCGACGCATAGCGTCCGTCTAGGGGGGAGAGGGCAGATAGAGTAGAGAGAGGCATGATGAAGAGAAGAGTAGTTGAGATAATGGAAGGTGGAATGAGTTCGAATGCTGAATGTACTGAGAGAAATTTTCTGTTTGCGGTTGGTGATTGTCGTCTCGCGATGACCGCCTATGAAAGCCAAAGTCAGAGCATGTTTCTTCAGATTAATCCGGATAACCTCAGATTTTACCATTTTTAGACGCCTAATTCTCATGTTAATTATTGTCACCATGGCATCTTTGTGGCGTGCTTTAGACTTTGATCTGGATCAGCGATGATATAATTTCCCTTGGTAAAAAACTTTGATCATGTGAAAGTATTATGAAACTCATTGGCTCCCTTGCAAGTCCTTACGTAAGAAAAGTTCGCGTGGTGATGGCGGAGAAGAAACTCGATTACACCTTGCTGTTGGAAAATGTCTGGGCTGCTGATACGACGATTCAGCAATCCAATCCACTTGGCAAAGTGCCTTGCTTGTTGATGGAGGACGGTGGTGCGATGTTCGATTCACGCGTGATTGTGGAATATCTGGATACTTTGACGCCAGTCGGTAAATTGATTCCACCGCACGGTCGTGAACGCGCCGAGGTAAAGAATTGGGAAGCCTTGGCTGATGGTATTTTGGACGCTGCCGTTTTGATTCGTGCTGAACGCACGATGCGAGACCCAGCGCAGCAAAGTGAGGCTTGGGTGAATCGCCAGTTGGACAAGGTGAATGCCGGTTTGAAATCCATGTCCCAAGGGTTGGGGGAGTCAGGTTTTTGTGTTGGCAATCATTTGACTTTAGCCGATATTAGTGTCGCGTGTTGTGTTGGATGGTTAGCTTTCCGTTTCCCAGAAATTAAATGGCACGATGATTATCCTAACCTAGCTAAGTTATTCGATAAATTATCTGAACGTCCTTCATTTAAAGAAACGACGCCGGAATAGCTTGTTTGCAACTGGTGTTTGGAATAAAAAAAAGCATGTGTTGCACATGCTTTTTTTTCGACTCAAACTAAGTCAATCTTGCCTAGGTCAAAGTATTTACCCGCGCAATGAAAAATTAATGCTGGCGGTGGCTAATACCATCGTCGCTTTACCATCTTCAACATAGGGTTTGAATAGTGCGCGTAGTAAAGCTAGTTTAGCGGATTCATCGAGGCGCGTAAAACCAGAAGATTTCAGAATTTCTACCTTTTCAGCGCGTCCCTTATCGTTGACTAAAACTTGCATGACGACACGGCCTTCTTCGCCGAGGCGGCGTGCCATCGCTGGATAGTCCGCTTGCGGTGCCTGTATGTATTCAACTGCGCTTACTACTTTAGGGCCAATAGGCTCTGCTTTGGCAATCGTCGGCGTATGCGCTAAGGGTGTTGGGTTAACTGGTGCTGGAATGTCGGCAACTGCTGGTGCAACTTGGATCGCATTTTCGTTGTCGTTTTTTACCGCAATCTGCGGTATCACTGGTGTCACAACATTCTGAACAGGCGGTGTTTTCTCGACTTTAGCTACACGCATTTGTGGTTGCGGCAACATGCTCGGTACCATCATGACGATGGTTTCTTTTGGCTTGCTCTGATAGCGCTCGACAGGATTTAATATGATTAAACCAAATACGACCAAGTGTGCGATCGCAATTAAAGATCCGGTCGCAAATTGACGTGGTAATGGTGCCTGTTGCAGCGTATTCATAATGTTCAGCCTTAGTGATAGGTGACTCAAGTACAATTGAGTTTGAATTTAATCTAAATAAGAATAATTCGTATTTAGATTATGTATCAAATTGGGGCGAACTGCAAGAAACTTGTGCATTGCGGAAGTTGAAGTTTGCGATCGGTCAAATCTATTACGTTTTGTGACAGTCGGACTTAGATGGACGTGAAAGCAGCTTGGAAAGCTGCTTTACTGAACTTTACATTTAATGTTTCGGGCGAGTACCGCGATATTTTTTTTGAGGGGAATATTCTTTATATTTACTTTGTGCCCTTAACTACCCATTTCCTCTCCTAAACGAACCGCACCCGCTGGTTTCCATGTGGAATTGAAATTCATACTTTCTTTAGTAAACAGCATCACCACAGTTGAACCTAGTAAGAAGCGACCCATTTCTTCGCCTTTTTTCAATTGGATATCTTGGTCCGTATAAGTCCATTCACGTATCTTATTCGTACGCGGCGGATTGACTATGCCGTGCCACGCAGTTTGCATGCTGCCAACGATAGTTGCACCAACGAGTACAAGGACAAATTCACCATAGGGAGAATCGAATACACAGACGACTCTTTCATTGCGCGCGAATAGACCCGGGACGCCACGTGCGGTGGTGGGATTGACTGAAAACAATTCACCTGGCACATAAATCATGCGTTTTAGTCTACCGTCACAAGGCATGTGGATACGGTGATAGTCGCGCGGGCTCAAATAAATATTGGCGAACTGACCGTCTTGATACTTAGCTGCCAAATTGGCATCGCCACCTACTAGTGCGATAGTCGAAAAAGTATGACCTTTCGCTTGAAAGATCTGCCCTTGATTGATAGTGCCAAATTCACTAATCGCGCCATCTACCGGGCACGCATATTTTGAGGATGTAATTGGGCGCGCGTCAGAGCGCAAAGGGCGCGTGAAAAATTCATTAAAGCTGGGATAGCTGGCTGTGTCGGGATTCGCCGCTTCTAGCATATTGACATTGTATTTTTTGACAAACCAATTAATTAGGCGTGTAGTGCGCTTGCCACCACGGTCATTCGCAACCAGACCAGCAAAAGCAGTTAATAAATATTTAGGCAAAAAATATTGCGGAAGTACGGCTAAACGGTCGGACACGGCAGACTCATTGTGGAAATAAAGAATCGCGATTATAGCCGCAGAGTGCTTGAGAATAGTTGTTTTGGGGTTTGCAGCAGCTTTTTTGTAAGGCAAAAAATCGCTTTCATAGACAAAGTAGCCTAGACCGTAGCCTTAGGTTTGATCCGCTAAGCAAAAAATTAAATCTGTCATACACGTTTAGTGAATCTCAATTATGATGATTCAGATTGATTGAAGTGTCGGGAAATAGCGCGGTAAGAAAACGTATTAGCTCTTTCCTAAAACAATATTAGAAATAATCTATTGGATTGTAGTAATTCATAGTGATAAGCTTCGTCTCAATGCAGTTCGAATGACGCTGCCGACAATTTCCTTGCTGGATTCGACATTAAGAGCCAGCGAGATTTAAACTGAAACACCCATGTTCATCATCAGGAGAAATCAATGAAAACAGTAGGACAAAAACTCGACGCATTTAGCGTACCAGCAGCTAAGCCAGGTTTTAATCATCACGAAGAAAATGGTGTATCCGCTTTTGAAACAATCACTGAAGCGTCTTTTCCAGGTAAATGGAAAGTCATCTATTTCTATCCAAAGGATTTCACATTTGTTTGCCCAACAGAAATCGTAGAATTCGCGAAATTGACAAATGATTTTGCTGATCGCGATACCGTGTTGATGGGTGGTTCTACAGATAACGAATTCTGCAAATTGGCATGGCGCCGTGAACACAAAGATCTGGACAAGTTGAATCACTATGCATTCGGCGACGCGACAGGTTCTTTGGTAGATATGTTGGGTGTGCGTGACGTCAACGCTGGTGTAGCTTTGCGCGCAACGTTCATCGTGGATCCAGACAATGTCATTCAACACGTTTCTGTGAATAACTTAAACGTTGGCCGTAACCCAACTGAAATCTTGCGTATTTTGGATGGTTTGCAAACTGATGAGCTCTGCCCATGTAATCGTACAGTAGGCGGCTCAACATTGTAATCGCGTTATAAATTCAATTTTTGGGCGCATTGCGGCGTAAGTATTGACGTAGTGCGATCCTCGCAATATTGACATATTGCTCCGGTGTGCGCCTTGCACTGCATCCCAAGAATGTGAATTTCTAATCGCGATTACGGCTAACCTTTATTGGTTAATATTAGTGCTCGCAGTACAATCAACCCGCTCCGGCGGGTTTTAAAAACGCTTTTTGATAGGTGAAAACTATGGAATTTCTTACTTCAATTAAAAATAGCATTCCTGATTATGCTAAAGATATTCGTTTGAATGTGGACAGCACGATTGCACGTTCTAGTCTGGAAGGTAACGATGCTGTAGCGGTTGCCTTGGCTGCGGCGTTTGCTGCGAAGAGTAAAGTACTTATAGACTTGATCAAGAATTCTGGCCACATCGCGCCTGAAGAAGTGCAGGCAGCGCTCACGGCGGCTTCTTTAATGGGCATGAATAATGTCTGGTATCCATTTGTCGAAATGGCGGATGATGAGGATCTTAAGACGCAAGGTGCGCAATTGCGTATGAACGCGTATGCGACCAATGGTGGTGTGGATAAGCGTCGCTTCGAAATGTACGCGCTGGCAGCTTCTATCGTTGGTAAGTGTCATTTCTGCGTGAAATCACACTTTGATTTATTACGAAAAGAAGGTATGTCGACCACGCAATTACGCGATGTAGGCAGAATTGCTGCAGTGATCAATGCAGCGTCTCAAGTGATTGCGGCTGAAGGCTAATTTGAGAAACTTGACTGAAAATATTCAGTCCGGATTCGCTAAAAAAAGGAGATGCCATGATGCATTCAGATTTTGTTGCCAATGTGTTGCAGATATTGACCGCGATTGGTAGCGCCAAATAAACGAAAGCCGACGTGGCGTCGGCTTTCGTTTAAGTGCACATAAAAATCACAACTTCTTCACTACGACGCAACCTATTGAGTAACCAGCACCGAAGGAGCAGATCACACCTATTGCATCCTTATTCAAGTCATCTTGATATTTGTGGAAAGCAATGATGGATCCGGCTGACGATGTGTTGGCGTAAGTATCTAAAATGGTCGGTGATTCTTCTGGAGTCGCATCACGGCCGAGTATGAGTCTCGCAATGAGCAAGTTCATATTTAGGTTCGCTTGATGTAACCAGAATCGTTGAATTTGGCTGATCTCCAAGCCAGAATTTTGAACAGTCGTAGTGATGGTTTCTGCCGCCATAGGGCAGACTTCTTTAAATACTTTACGGCCTTGCTGACGGAATAATTTGTCTGGTTTGCCTATGCCAGTTTCATCGGCACGGTTTAAGAATCCAAAATTATTGCGAATATTATTTGAGAATTGGGTTTTGAGTTTCATACCCAAGATCGCGAATTGGTGCGACGAAGTTGCGAGATCAGCGCGCTCTAACAAGATCGCAGTACAGGCATCACCGAAAATAAAGTGGCTGTCTCGATCTCGCCAGTTTAAGTGTCCACTGGTGATTTCAGGATTGACCACTAGTACGGCACGTGCCTGACCGCTTTGTATCGCACTCATGGCAGCTTGTATGCCAAAAGTTGCAGAGGAGCAGGCGACATTAATGTCGTAGCCATAGCCGTCTATTCCTAGTGCATTTTGAATTTCTACAGCCATTGCAGGATAGGCGCGTTGCATATTGCTGGCAGCGCAAATAACGGCGTCGACATCGGTTACCGTTTTGCCTGCACGTTGTAAAGCCTGGAGGGCAGCGGCGACTGCCATCTGGCACATGATCGAAGGTTCATCGTCTGAACGTTCTGGAATGCGCGGCACCATGCGTTTAATGTCGAGCACACCGGCTTTGTCCATCACATATCGTGATTTGATACCGGATGCCTTCTCAACAAAAGCGACACTGGATGCTTCTAAAGCAGTGACGCTGCCATTGGCTATCGCGTCGGCATGTTCGGTATTGAATTGCTCGACGTAGGCATTAAAACTGTCGATGAGTTCTTCGTTGGAGATTGATTGCTCAGGTGTATATAGGCCAGTGCCACTGATGACAACTTGATTCATCTGGGTTTCCTCGGTTGGATGTGGGTGAGGTAGGTAGCGCCGCTTCTTTTATTAATAGAAATGATGAAGCAATACTTCACTGCAACCTTCTATTCGCGACTGGCGGTGCTTAGCCTATTGATTTTACACAAGTCCATGGAATTTACCGTTGAAACACAAAAAATTTAGAGGAAATGCTCCAACATCACCTTCATTATTATTGGGGTTAAACCGCCATGTAGCGACCTGGCCTGTGATTGAGCATGATCGCTAGATTAAGCACAACAGCGCCGAGTATGGATGCCAGCATGGCAAGAGGAGATACCACCATAAACGATGCTAATACAATACAGACATCCATCCCCATTTGTAATTTGCCGGCACGAATGCCATGTTTGTCCTGTAAATACAAACTTAAAATATTGATACCGCCGAGGCTGGCTTGGTGCCTAAACAAGACGATAAAACCTACTCCCATCAAGGAGCCGCCGAGCAGTGCTACATAGAATGGCGTCAGCGTGCTTAGTTGTATTAATTTAGGGTGTAATCCTGATAAAACTGACACCAGCGCCACCGAGCAAAAAGTTTTGAGTGTGAATTTCCAACCCATACGCTTCCATGCGAACCAGTAAAACGGTATGTTTAATAGGAAGAAAACTAGACCAAAAGAGAGACCAGTCGCATAATGAATCAGGAAGGCGAGGCCAGCCGTACCACCGGTAAACAATCCCACTTGATTAAACAAGGCAACGCCTAGCGACACCAGTAATGTACCGGTGAGAATGGCAAGTACGTCTTCGACTAAATTATGTGGAACAGCAGAAGTTGAGATAGGCATTGCAGTTTTCATACAAAAGTAATTCTTTAGCGGCGTTGTAAGCTGAGAATACTATTGTAACTAGGCATTTGCTGCCAGCAACAGTCGATGCTGGCTTATCTGGACTTTGCTTGATAAGGCTCAAACTTACTTGATTGCAGATTTGTAGTCTGCAACCAAGTTGCGAGTAGCGACTGTTCTCTAAATTGTAGTTGGTAAAAAATTACTTCAATTTAACTTTTTAAAGACTTAATCAAATCTTCTACTTCAGATTTGGTTTTCTTTGGTAATTCTGGTTTGAAGTTCAAGGCTTTTTCGAACGCGGCCAAAGCCTTTACTTTGTCACCCAGCATTTGCCAAGCTTTTCCTAGACGATAAAATACCGATGCGCTGGCGTCGATAGTCATCGCTTTTTCCAGTAGGGGAATGGCCTCTTTGGCTTTACCTTGTTCTTGCAGCGATTTTCCTAAACCAAAATAGCCGTGCACAGCATCAGGAAAACGCTGTGTCAATTCACGGAAAATTTTCTCTGCTTCAGCAAATTTTTTCTCGTTAATTTGCGTGTGACCTATGCTTGCCAGAATGTTTCTTTGCTGACGTGCCAGCGCGTCGGAATTGCTAGTATTAACCGCCAAAGCAGCAGAAGTAGCGCGTTCTACATTGCCGTCCTGCAAATCTAAACTAGCTTGTAGTAAAGCGCCAGCAGCTGGACTGAATTTGATCGTTTCCACGACCAAATCTTTGGCCTTACCAGTGCCTCCGCCAACAAAGCTTGGTGCTTGTAAATAGAACTGCATCAAAGAGTTGCGGGCGCTGAAATTATTTGGATCGAGCTCTATTGCTTTTTTGAATGAATCACGGATCTTGCCCACATAGCTGATCGCCGACATGACGCCACCTTTTTGTGCTTTGGTCCCGAGCACATTGCCTAAAGCTTCATGGCATTCAGAATTTTTAGGATTGGCGTTGATGCATTGTTCTGCATATTTGCTCGCTTCATCTAGGCGACTTTCTTTGCCCTCCGTCAGAATAAGCTCTGTTTTGGCAATTAAAGCGTCTGGGTTGTTCGGTTCAATGCTTAACTTCGCGGCGACCGCTTTCTCTACTTCCGCGTACTTTTTTGCTTTCAGCAAAGCATCGTATTCATGTGCTGAGGCGATATTGCAAGCGAGGAATGTTGCTATTAAGGGTAACAAAGTCAATTGCGGTTTCATTGGCAAATCCTGTAAAAAAAAGAAAAAGTACATGAGGCGGATGGAGTGTCACTTTTGCATTAACGATTGTCAATGGAAAAGCGATGACACACAATTTAACAATGATGAAATGCGAGAAAAGCGGTGCGAACGGGAGTGGATATTTGTCCTTGCTCCGTTATTTATTGATGGAGTCTTAAGTTATGTCGAGAAAGTTTCGATTTTTTCTTACGATAAATTGAAATTATGTGAAGCTTCCTCCTAGTTTGCAATAGTTTGTCATGGCGAGGCCTTAAATCTAGGGTAAAGTTATAGCTTCTTTATTTCGGAAAGTTGGTCGTTGGATAATTTTCTTTTGATCGTGGCGGCGCTATTTTTAGTGGTGCTCAATGGTTTTTTTGTGGCGGCCGAGTTCGGTTTAGTCAAGCTTCGTCAAACCCGTGTGCGTAGTCTGGCGAAAGCAAATGGGCTCCGGGGGCGTTTGCTCGCCACAGTGCATAATCACTTGGATGCTTATCTATCAGCCTGCCAATTAGGTATTACGCTTGCGTCTCTTGGTTTAGGTTGGATAGGCGAGCCCGCATTTGCCCGCATCCTGGAACCTATACTCTTACAGGTGGGTGTTGAATCCGCCAAATTGATACACGCCATTTCCTTCTTTTTCGCCTTCTTTGTTATTTCATTCTTGCACATTGTTATTGGTGAGTTGGCGCCAAAGTCGATGGCGCTGCGCATGCCTGAACGTGTGTCCTTGTGGACCGCACCAGCTTTGTACCTTTTTTATTGGACGATGTTCCCTGTTATCTGGGTTTTAAATAAGAGTGCTAACACTGTACTTTCATGGCTGGGTTTAGATGCCGGTCACGGACAGGATGCTCATTACTCACCAGAAGAATTAAAGACGATCTTGCGCGGCAGTCATGCCAGCAAAAAACTTACGCCTGATGAATGGAGCATCATGGCGCAGATGTTGGATTTTGGTGACTTGGAAATTTCAGATTTGATGCGCCCGATTAATGAAGTTGTCGCGATGTATAAAGATGCCTCCTTGGAGGAAAACATGGCAACCGCTGCGCGCAATCGCTTTAGCCGCTATCCCTACTTCGACAGTGATGGTGAAACAGTCTTGGGGACTTTGCATTTAAAAGATTTATTTTTGGCGCAACAGAGTGGCAAGTCTCTGCAAGATTTGGGCAAGCATCTGCGACACGTTGAATATGTACCTCCGAATATGCCTGCGCTTGAGTTGTTTCGCCGCTTCCGCAAAGGCGCCCCTCATTTCGCGTTGGTCGGCTATCGAGATAGCAATCCAGTGGGTTTTTTAACCTTGGATAATCTGCTTAGCGCTTTGGTAGGACAGATTCGAGACGAATTCCGTCAGAATGACAATGACTGGACGCTATTAGATGATGGCACGTTGATCGGTAAAGGCAGTTTGCCCCTATTCACCTTAGGTATCGCGCTAGGTATTGATTTAGATAGTGAAGAGGTTGAATCAATCGGTGGCTTGATTATGCACGTTTTGGGTGATTTACCAGAAGAGGGGCAAAAAATTGAATTTCCACAATTTGACGCTGTCGTTAAAAAAATGAATGGCCCACGCATAGTCTTAGTTCGCATACATCCGAAAGCTGGCGAGGAAATGTAGCTGTAGTTTTGGGGTGGGTTGATCCATTTTAATTTAGGTACGAATTATCCAAATTAATCGCCAAGAGAAATACCAATATCTCGCGCCGTTTGTAAAGTGTCGCCATCTAAAGGCACACCTTTCATGCGGCCCGCAACTTCAGCCAGATTCACATATCTGACATTAGGAAAGTCGAGCGCGACCATAATTCCTGAATAGCCTTGTTGCAAGGCGCGCACAGCTGCAGCGCCAAAACGCATCGCTGATAAGCGGTCAAAAGCAGTTGGACTACCACCACGCAAGAGATGACCAAGAACGACTGCACGAGCTTCTTTTCCGGTTTGGTTTTGTAATTGTTGAGCCAACTGCTCGCCTATACCACCCAGGCGTTCTACCGAACCTAATCCAGCTGCTTGTTCCACATGATGTTGGCCTTCTTTTGCCAATGCACCTTCAGCGACAACGATAATGCTGTAATGACGTCCGGCTTTTGTTCTGGCATCGACTTTCGCAGCGATTTTTTTCAGATCATAAGGAATTTCTGGAATCAAGATGACATGTGCAGTGCTCGCCATGCCAGCATGCAGCGCTATCCATCCTGCATAACGTCCCATGACCTCAACTACCATAATCCTTTGGTGACTCTCGGCCGTACTATGCAGTCGGTCTATACATTCGGTAGCAAATGCGACTGCGGTATCAAATCCGAATGTGGTGTATGTTTTGTCGAGATCGTTGTCGATGGTTTTTGGCACACCAATCACACGCAAACCTTGAGTTACACCGCGCTCGTGTAAGGCATTGGCAATCGTCAATGTACCATCGCCGCCCACACAGATTAGCGCATCAATTTGCATATCTCTAAGATGCTGAATAATGTCTTGACCACGATCTACTTCTTTTTTTTCGCCGTTTTCATCCGTCACCACGAAGCGCAGAGGATTGCCATGATTGGTCGTGCCGAGTATGGTGCCGCCCAGATGACTGATGCCACGCACCTGATCTTTGCTTAATACGAAGACGCCATTTTCAGGATAACGATCGGGCCGCAAAATGCCATTAAATCCTTCACGTATGCCAAAGCACTCCCAACCAAGGCGAGTTGCAGCTAGGACGACCGAACGTATCACTGCATTGAGGCCAGGCGCGTCACCACCACCAGTAGAAATGGCAATACGACGAATAGGGTTTTGATTGTGCATAGCGAGTATAAATTTTTGTTTGCAGTGGATTACGGGGTCATCGCAACGAAGTGATCGACAAGACGGTCATGCTCGTTCATTCTCGATGACAACGCTGCGTCACTTTTTGTTAGAGACCATTCAATGGAATTTTTAAGTAACTGATGCCGTTCGCTTCAGGTGGTGGTGACATACCCGCTCGTATATTAACTTGTACAGAAGGCAGGATTAAGACCGGCATGTCTAATGTCGCATCGCGTGCCTTACGCATGGTAACGAAATCCTCTTCACTGATGCCATCATGGACGTGGATATTGCTCTGCTTCTGTTCGGCGACACTGGTTTCAAACCGGATTGCACGTCCGTTTGGTGGATAGTCATGACAGATAAAAATACGTGTCTGGTCCGGCAAGCTTAATAATTTTCTGATGGAACGAAATAGCATATGCGCATCGCCGCCTGGGAAGTCGCAACGTGCTGTGCCGACATCAGGCATAAACATGGTATCGCCAACAAACAGAGCATCACCAATTTGATACGCCATATCCGCTGGTGTGTGCCCGGGAACATACAATGCCTTTGCCTTTAAAGTGCCAATAAAAAATTCTTCATCCTCCGCAAACAAATGATTGAATTGAGAGCCATTGACAGGGAATTCTGATTCTAAATGGAATAGTTTTTTGAAGACATTTTGGACTTGATTGATATGCGCACCAATTGCGATTTTGCCGCCCGCTTGTTGCTGAAGATGATGCGCGCCGGATAGATGGTCTGCGTGCGCGTGTGTTTCTATAATCCATTCCAATGTTAATTCGTGTTCATGTAATGCTCGAAGCAGCTGGTCAGCGCTTTGGGTTTTTGTGCGACCAGATTTGGGGTCGTAATCTAGTACTGGATCAATAATTGCGGCGTGCCCGCCAAATTGATCGAAAACCAAATGGCTGGCGGTACAAGTGACAGGATCAAAAAAACTTTGGATTTGTGGTGTCATAAGAATTAAGGGTGAGTAATACCAATTGACTTGCATAATATCAAACCATAAAATGAACGCAAGACAATTCCTTCCTGCTGCGGTTCACTTTGCAAGCTATTGGTAAAACTAATTTACTGAAGTTTGCGCCATTTCTTCAGCGGCTTTTTAATTTCTCAGTTTCCTTTCCGCCTTTTACAAGATAATTTATGACTCTAATTACCCTATTGCTAGTTCTTGGTATTGGAATTGGCGTCGGAATGATTATGGGTTTAACTGGTGCTGGCGGCGGTATGTTAGCAGTGCCTGCGTTGGTATATAGCCAGGGTTGGACTATGCAGCAGGCGATGCCAGTGGCCTTATTAGCAGTGAGTCTTGGTGCAATGATTGGTGCCATCGATGGTTTGCGCCGCAAACAAGTTAGATACAAGGCCGCTACTTTGATGGCATTAGCTGGTGCGCCGCTCACTTCACTAGGTATTTTGGTTGCCAAGAATATGTCGCAGCGGTGGTTGATGTTGGCTTTTTCTACTGTCTTATTGATTGTGGTTGCACGTCTGATTTTTCAGGCCAAGACGCAATTGCTTGGCTCAGCGCATTCTACCGAGCGGCAGGATGCAATGGCATGTGTAAACCGTGAAACAGGTAAGTTTGACTGGACAATAAAAACCGCCAGTGTGATTGGTTTGATTGGTGCCTGCGCTGGATTTTTTACTGGGTTACTTGGCGTTGGTGGGGGATTTATCATTGTGCCCTTACTAAGGCATTTTACCAATCTGTCTATGCAAAGTGCTGCTGCGACTTCGTTAATGGTGATCGCTTTAGTTGGATCCGTCGCAGTTACTTCTGCGATCTTGCATGGTGCCGAAATTCCCTTACTCTTCTCTCTGGTGTTCGCGCTCACATCTGTCACTGGCGTTTTGTTGGGACGCCGTGTTGCTAACTTGTTACCGTCCGCCACCGTGCAAGTGATTTTTGCAGGGATGTTGGTGTTGGTAGCGTTTAGTTTCTTGGTGAAAGCTTTTTAAATGACCTTCGCATAGTGTTTCGGTCGCCTTAGATGACTTGATTTGCTTAAGGTATGGCGTGTTATGGCGTGTTATGGAGGGTTTGGTCGAGTCGTTGCTAATGCTTTCGAGTAAGAAACTAAATTAAATTGCTCAAGATCGATGATATCTATCGGCCGAGATTATTTATTCTTAGGTGCTAGAGAATGCAATAACAAAGCTTGATTTTCTAGTTGGCGTGCAACATTGCCACAGACCAGATCGCATAAAGCATAAATGCCTGGATCTGCGATGCGATAGTAAACTGAAGTACCACGACCTTCACGTGCTACCAATCCGTGTTTGGCCAATGTTGATAAATGGCGTGATACATTTGCTTGCGAGCAGGCGCAGGCTTCCGCAAGCTCACCTACATTTTTCTCTCCCTCACGTAAGTAATTTAGTATACGCAAGCGGCTAGGCTCTGCCAAAGCAGAAAAATATTGAGCAACCTGGCTCAGTGCTTGTTCGGATAAACCTTCCATATTTACGCGAGTAAAAGT
The DNA here is from genome assembly GCF_049340325.1 of Undibacterium sp. Di24W. Classification (NCBI taxonomy): domain Bacteria; kingdom Pseudomonadati; phylum Pseudomonadota; class Betaproteobacteria; order Burkholderiales; family Oxalobacteraceae; genus Undibacterium; species Undibacterium sp. Di24W. Next base: position 595,430 of record NZ_JBMPOP010000001.1, on the reverse strand, counting down.
GATAACGACCGTAATGGTAACGCTTTTGCGGCTATTGCGGTTCTTTCATCGGAATAAGTTGATGAAGGTGCTTAGCTCGAGAAGCCCAATGTATCGTTATTTCGTGGCTTTTGAATTTAAAATGCTTTCTGTGTGAGTTGAACTAAATGTATAAAACTTACTCCAAAGAATATAGCAAAGTCTGAAAAAATATAGCCTAAACCGGAACTCAACTCACATCCCTAAAATAAGGATAAATTTATGTCCCCTAAAAAAATCGTGCAGGCGATTGGTCTCGCTTTTTGTATTTCACTGGGTGCAGCGCACGCTTATGCCGCGACACCAGCTTCCGTATTACCCGCCCATGCCCGTGCCGATAAAATTACCGCACCAGCAGCTAGTCTTGGATTTGAGTTGGGTGAGTGGCATGCCCGCCCTGAGCAATTGGTCGCTTATTATCAATTATTAGCAAGTCAGTCGCCGAGAGTGCAGGTGAAAATTGTTGGCTACACTCATGAACGTCGTCCCATACTGAATGTCATTATCACCAGCCCAAAAAATCAGGTGCGTTTGGCAGAGATAGAAGCTGCGCGCGGGCGCGGTGAAAGCGACACGCCCTTGGTCGTGTATCTCGGCTATAGCGTGCATGGTAATGAACCGAGTGGCGCGAATGCGGCGCCAGCTGTAGCATGGCATTTGGCTAGTTCCACAGATGCCTCAGTGAACGAGATGCTAGAACGTACTGTCGTTGTGATTGATCCCATGTTGAATCCTGATGGTTTAGCTCGTTTCGCATCATGGGCTAATGCATATCGCGGTCAAACTCTCGTATCTGACCCTAACACTTTAGAGCATAATCAAAGCTGGCCAAGTGCTCGTGGTAACCATTATTGGTTTGATTTGAATCGTGATTGGTTATGGTTGCAACATCCAGAATCTAGAGCTCACGTTGCAACTTTCCAAGCATGGCGACCGCATGTGTTTGGTGACTTTCATGAGCAGGGTACCGATGCAACTTATTTCTTTCAACCTGGTGTACCTTCGCGTACGCACCCTTTAACACCACAAAATAATCAAAGTCTGACGGAAACGATCGCGAAATTTCATGCTAAGGCATTTGATGCTCGCGGCGAGTTTTACTTCAGCCGAGAAGGTTTCGATGACTTTTACTATGGCAAAGGCTCTACTTATCCGGATGTGCAAGGTAGTGTCGGCATCTTGTTTGAGCAAGCGAGTTCGCGCGGACATATTCAAGATTCACGTAACGGCCTTTTGAAATTTGAACATACGATCGCGAATCAAATTACGACTTCTTTAAGCACTTTGCAAGCGGCAGATGCGATGCGCGAACAACTAATTTCGCATCAAAAGAACTTCTTTGAAGAAGCGAAAAAAATGGCGGCGGCGGATACCAATCGTGCCATGCTGTTTGCAGCTGAAGGCAATCCAGCACGCCTGCGCGACTTTGCCAACTTATTGAAGCAACATGGTATCGCGGTGCACCAAGTGAAAGGTAATGTCAGTATTAATGGTCAACGATACGACGCACGAAATGCGATTGCGGTGCCACTCAATCAGCGTCAGAACCGTTTGCTGGAAGGTATTACTGAGCTACGTACACAATTTAAAGATAATACATTTTATGACGTATCCGCATGGAGCATTACCAAGGCATATGACTTGGCAAGTGCAAAAAGTGCTGGCGATGTGATTGGTGACCCTGTGCTCGATTTGCCAAAAGCAAGTTTAAAAGCGGAGTCAAATATCGCTTATGCTTTTGCTTGGGAAAATGACGATGCAGCACCTTTGCTGGCGGAGTTGAGTCAGACTGGTTTGCGCTTGCGTACAATCACCAAACCAATGCGTATACAAACGAGTGCTGGCGTCAAAGATCTGGGCATTGGCAGTATTGTTATTCCAGTAGCAATGCAAAGTATGTCATCGGCCAATGTAGCGGAGATAGTGCGTAAGGCGACCGCTAATTACAGCGTTGAGGTAATGGCGCTGACTTCAGGTGCTGGTAGCACTGGCGTCGACTTAGGTAGTGCAAGTTTGAAAACGGTAGATCGTCCGCGAGTCGCAATGTTGACCGGTGCTGGTTTGGATTCGACTTCAGTGGGCGAGCTTTGGCACTGGCTCGATACGCATTTGCATTTGCCAGTGACACAGTTGAATCTGGATCGTGTCGCCAGTGTGCATTTAGAGCGTTACACGCATATTGTAATGGCAGACGGTAACTATCGTTTGTCAGAAGAAGCAAATAAGAATATCGAGCGTTTCGTGAAGCAAGGCGGCGTCGTGATCGGCGTTGAGGGCGCAATGAAATGGGCTAGTAGCCAATCGTATTTGCATACAAAATTGGTGAAGGGTGAGGGGGTAAAAAAATCTGAGGTGGACGATAAGAAATCTGACGAGAAGAAAACCGAAGAAAAGAAACCGAAAGAAAGTCGACTCGCTTACAAAGATCAGGATGCAAACGCAGCGAAGGAATTGGTTGCGGGTGTGATTTTTGAAACGGATATCGATCGCAGTCATCCTTTAGCAGCAGGTATTCCACGCGATCAATTGCCTGTATTCAGAGCTCAGGCTGATGTGTATAAACTAGAAGGTGATCGGTACGGTACGGTAGCTGCTTATAGCAGCTCTCCAGTTGTCAGTGGCTATGTCTCTGCTGAAAATGCCAAACGAATTGCAGGCTCAGCCGCTTTCACAGCGGAACGGATTGGTAGTGGTAGCGTGATTTTGGCAAGCGCTGCGTTAGGCTTTAGAAGTGGTTGGTTAGGCAGTCGTCGCTTGTTGGAAAATGCCCTATTCTTTGGTAAAGCATTTGAAAAAGCAAGAGTAGAAGGTAATGATGAAAACGAGGACTAGTATCGAGATTGTCCTTATCGTCGAAGTACTTTTGTTTTGATCCAGTAAAGATTAGCTACACGATGCAAAACGCCTTTTCTAGCAAATGCTATGAAAAGGCGTTTTGTTTGGTACGATCAATGAATGCACTGTGCCGAAACTACAAATAATTTTAAATTCTGATTTAAGCTACTGTCTTTAACGTACCGCACTCGGATCAAAATGAGGATTTTGAATGATGCCGAAACGATTGCCAAATGGATCGGTAACTGCCGCCACACGAATCCCACCTCCGACTTCGGTGACCGTTTCTAATGCCGTCGCGCCTAGGGATAGTAATCGCGCAAAAGCCAAATCTGCATCGGCCACGCCCCACAGTGCCTGACTGCCAGTAACACCAGCAACGCCATCTGGTATTAAGCCTAATTCAAAGCCACCAACGGCAAATCCCACATAAAAAGCCTCATCAAAATACGGCGCTTGTTCCAGTACTTGGCTATACCAAGTTTTGGCTTGGGCGATATCATTGACTGGATAAATCGTAGTGCGTAAGCCTAAGATCATTGTTGCTCCTGTGCTGTCTTTTTTGCGAAATGACGGCTTTGTTGTCGCTGAAATAAAATGGTAGTTGCTTTCAACGAAGCCGGTGTTTTTCTAAAGCATAAAGCGTTTGAATAAACTAGGTTTGGTCATTGGATTGACAGTATTGGCTTTGACTAAATCCAGCATAGCCACAATTTTTTCATGTGTGATAGGTTTTTCGAAACTGGCATGCACTTTCAAGCCTTGAATGCGGGCGATTTTTTCCGCGAAATTAAGAATGGGTCCATTGTAATTTGATAGCGATAAATGGCTATCGACCGGTGGTATCAAGTTATGTCCGGAGATAATTAAGATGTCTGCCTGGCAACCATCCAGTGCGAGATGGCTGAGTAGTTCCATGCCACCTAATTGGGGCATGCACAGATCGCAAATAATAAGATTCGGGCGCTGTACTGCTTGGCGATAGGTGTTTAAGCCTTCCAATCCATTGTGTGCCAGCTTGATTGAACCTACTCCCAGGTCACGCAAAGCGACGCTAAGCAGCTCTAATAAAAACTGATCGTCGTCAACCAGTAAAACATGTAAGCCCGAGTAATCCACTTCGGGATTTGGGGTGGAGGTATTCATGATTTTTCTTTGTTAGATGGGATGTGTAAAGTATAGCGAAATTTCTACTAAATTAACAATATTTGCGAAAAGCATCCTTGGTTTTGCAGTTTTCTGTTGCTTAGCGATGTTTTGCCAGTCTATCAGTCACAGTGTAAGCTAGCGTTATGGAAAATAATCTGCAAACTAATTTACAAGCCGTGCCGTCATTTGAACAACAAGCGGTTTCCCAATCTGCGCTGCCTTCTGAGTTCCGGGCAGCCCGTTTTATCAAGGAGATAGGACGAGGTAAAGATGGCGCCCGTAGTTTATCCAGGCAAGATGCTTTTGATTTATACAGCGCGATGTTGGATGGGAGAGTGTCCGATTTGGAAATGGGAGGCATTTTGCTAGCCATGCGGATTAAGGGAGAGTCCATAGATGAGATTGCTGGCTTTCTCGATGCAGCCGTTTCGGTAGTAGTGCCCATGCAAGCACCGATTGATAGCGAGTTTGCGCCCATTGTGATTCCTAGTTATAACGGTGCGCGAAAAAAACCAAATTTGACACCCTTGTTGGCTATGCTTTTAGCGCAAGCGGGCGCACCTGTATTGCTGCACGGGGTCATGCGCGACGCAGGGCGAGTCGCGACCGCCGATATTTTGAAAGTCTTAGGACTTGAACCAGCGCAGAACGCGGCGCAGGCACAATGTCAGTTACAACAAACCAAGCTCACGTTTATGCCAATACAAATTCTTGCACCTAAAATGCATAGAATCTTGGCGATGCGGGCTGTACTGGGTGTTCGTAATTCTACGCATACTTTGGTGAAGCTTTTACAACCCTTCGTGTTGTCCGGGCATCCAGCACTACGTTTGAATTCTTATACCCATCCTGAATATCAGCTCATGCTAGATACCTATTTGCGAACGCTGCACGCGCCGCAGCTAGGCGCGACTTTTTTGATGCGAGCCACTGAAGGTGAAGCTGTCGCAAGCACTGGGCGTGCCCAGCAAATAGATTGTTATAACCTAGGACAGCACAGACGTCTATGTGAAACTGAGGCGCAATTAGGTGCTGTGATTGAAGATTTGCCGTTAAGCGCGGAGGCCGTCGAGACTGCAGCTTGGACGCAAAAAGTTTTGGCTGGCGAGATTGCCGTTCCTATTAATATTGCCCGTCAGCGTGATTTATGTCTGCAGATCGCCAGGGAATTAAAATTAGCCAACGAGGCCGCTTAACTTTATTTTGCGTCGTTTATTCAACGGGTTTGGCGATGTTTAAATTAGCATGTGCCAGTCTTAGCGTTTTGAAAAAATCTAAAATTACTCTATGAGTCAAGAAAATTCCAAGTCGTATTTTGATCTGATCGTGATCGGTGCTGGTGCTGCTGGCATGATGTGCGCTGCAACTGCAGGGCAACGGGGCAAGCGTGTTCTATTGATCGATCATGCGGTGAAATTGGCAGAAAAAATACGCATTTCTGGCGGAGGTCGTTGCAACTTTACGAATTTATATGCTGGGCCTCAAAATTTTCTATCAGACAATCCTCATTTTTGTAAAAGTGCTTTGTCTCGCTATACGCCTCAGGATTTCTTGAGCTTGGTTAAGCGTTATAAGATTGCATTCCATGAAAAACACAAAGGGCAGTTATTTTGCGACGACAGTGCGGAAGAGATTATTCGTATGCTGAAATCGGAATGTGACATGGGTAAGGTGCAGTGGCGTATGCCTTGCTCGGTACAAACCGTTGCAAAAGCCGAAAAAGGATTCGAAATCCAAACAGATCAAGGTGTGGTATTTAGTAAGAGTGTGGTCATCGCAACTGGCGGCCTGTCTATCCCTAAAATAGGTGCAACGGATTTTTCTTTCCGTATCGCTAAAGAATTTGAGCTGAAAGTGATAGCGCTGCGTCCCGCCTTAGTGCCGCTGACTTTTGATGCCGATAGTTGGGAACCATTTGTGCCCTTGTCCGGCATCTCATTAGAAGTCGACATAGAAACTGGCGAAAAAAAGAATAAAGCAGTGTTTCGTGAAGATTTGTTATTTACCCATCGCGGATTATCAGGGCCGGCAGTATTGCAGATATCTAGCTTTTGGCAGCCAGGGCAGGCGATTCGGGTAAATTTATTGCCTGAAGTCGATGTCGCACAAGATTTGATTGATGCAAAAAGCACCACTAAAAAAAACCTGGCCAATTATCTGGCTGCATTTTTACCCGTACGCTTAGTAGACGGATTGTTGTTGGCGCACGGATTTGATGGAAGTTTGAGAATCGCGGATATGCAGGACAAACGCCTTCGTCTTTTGGGTGAAAAACTTAATCGTTGGGAACTACTGCCGAATGGCTCCGAGGGATATCGCAAAGCTGAGGTTACTCGGGGTGGTGTCGATACGCGTGAGCTCTCTCAACAAAGCATGATGGTGAATAAAGTGCCAGGTCTCTATTTTATTGGCGAAGCGGTCGACGTTACTGGCTGGCTGGGAGGTTTTAATTTTCAATGGGCATGGGCTTCCGGCGTCGCTGCCGGGACTGCAATTGAGTAATTTGTCGCGTTGTCGTAAAAATGCCGCAATAGTAAATTGATTTTTTGCGTAAGTTTTCATCAGTTAACTTCCCTATTTACGAATTTGCTGTTATTATTTCGGTCTTCCTATAAATTTTTAATTGGTTCGAACTTACATGACCACAATTCGCCTTAAAGAAAACGAGCCGTTCGAAGTCGCCATGCGTCGCTTCAAGCGCACCATCGAAAAGACCGGTCTGTTGACCGAATTGCGTGCTCGCGAGTTTTACGAAAAACCAACTGCAGAACGTAAGCGTCGTTTAGCTGCTGCTGTTAAACGCCACTACAAACGTATTCGTAGTCAGCAATTGCCTAAGAAAATGTATTAATTCTGTTTGGCATTGAGTCGATGTTAAATCAGCTTAATGCCCAATAGTGCTAATCAGTTTTAGGTTTGCATGCCCGCTCCGGTGTACCGCAGCGGGCTTTCTTATTTATATTGTTTAATTTTTATTTGCATCTTTCTGCATTTAATTGTGTGTGGCATCGTTTGTAATTGATGAACTTGCCCCAATATCAGCTGGAAGAAGCTAGATTTTTTAGAGGATATTATGAGCTTAAAAGAACAAATCACCGAAGATATGAAATCGGCAATGCGCGCTAAAGATACGGCAAAGCTTGGGGCTATCCGTTTGATCACAGCAGCGATAAAGCAAAAAGAAGTTGATGAGCGCATAGAACTTAATGATGCGATGGTGTTGGCAATTATAGAAAAAATGATCAAACAGCGTAAAGATTCGATTACGCAATTTGAAGCAGGTGGTCGCCAGGATTTGGCTGATATCGAAAAAGCTGAATTGGTAATCTTAGCTGCTTATATGCCTGCTGGCTTAAGTGAAGCAGAGATGCAAGCAGCAGTTAATGATGCAGTTGCTGAAGTGGGGGCAACTGGACCGCAAGATATGGGTAAATTAATGGCAGTGTTGAAGCCAAAGCTGGCGGGGCGCGCTGATATGACTGTGGTCTCGGCTCTGGTGAAAGCAGCTTTAGCGAAGTAATTCTTTTGTTTTTCTTATTTTTCTTGGAAGAAATGAAATTTTTCCAGATTTATAAGTGATTTCTCTGATCTATCATCTCGCGGCTTCGGAGGATGTTTCTTCTCGAAGCCGTATCTGTCTTATTGCATGGGGTTTTTTACGTGATTCCTCAAAGTTTCATTCAGGATTTGCTTGCTCGCGTTGACATAGTTGATGTCGTGGGCAAGTACGTGCAATTGAAAAAAGGCGGTGCAAACTATATGGGTTTGTGCCCGTTTCATAACGAAAAGTCCCCTAGTTTTACAGTGAGTCCGACGAAGCAGTTTTATCATTGTTTTGGGTGTGGTGCGCATGGCACGTCCATTGGCTTTTTGATGGAATATTCAGGCCTGAATTTTGTAGACGCGGTGAAAGATTTGGCTCTGAATAACGGTATGGTTGTGCCTGAAGATGATCGCCTTTTGCCTGCACAACGAGCAGAAGTAACTGCGAAAAGCCTTGCTCTGAGTGAGGTAATGACGAAAGCTTGCGATTACTATCGTCAACAATTACGTGGTGCAGATACCGCAATTCAATATTTGAAGCGGCGTGGAGTGACTGGAGAAATTGCTGCTCGATTCGGCTTGGGTTATGCACCCGATGGCTGGGATAGTTTACGTTCTGTATTTGCTGAATATAATGCATCGGCATTGGCTGAATCCGGCATGGTCATTGATAAAAGTGATGATGACGGTGCACATCGCAAGCGCTATGATCGTTTTCGCGACCGCATTATGTTTCCGATTCGGAATACAAAGGGACAAGTGATCGGTTTTGGTGGGCGTATTTTGGATCAGGGTGAGCCTAAATACTTAAACTCGCCAGAAACGCCGCTCTATCAAAAAGGCTTGGAGTTATATGGCTTGTTTGAAGCGCGGCAAGCGATCCGTGAAGCGGGCTATGTGCTGGTCACTGAAGGTTATATGGATGTAGTAGCCTTGGCGCAACTCGGATTTCCGCAAGCTGTGGCGACCTTGGGAACTGCTTGTACGCCGACGCATGTGCAAAAATTATTGCGACAAACTGATCAGGTGGTGTTTAGTTTTGATGGCGATAGTGCTGGGCGTCGTGCCGCGAGGCGCGCATTGGATGCGTGTTTGGCTCATGTGAATGATAATAAAATCATTAAGTTTCTATTTTTGCCAGTCGAGCATGATCCAGATAGTTTTGTCCGTACTTTCGGTGCTGAAGCTTTTGCCGCAGAGGTGGAAGGTGCTATGCCGCTGTCCCAGTTTTTTATCAAAGAGGTTAGCGGTGATAATGATTTAAGTACCGCGGAAGGGCGAGCTAAGACGCAATACGATGCGAAGCCGTTACTCCAGCAAATGACGCCTTCTGGTTTGCGTCTGCAATTAGTGAGGAATCTGGCTCAAATCACCCAGTCGACTACTGCAGAAATTGAAGCTTTGTTTGAGCTCAGTCAGCCAGTAGCACGAATTAAAATTGCGCCGCCCAAGAGTCGGCGCAGTGCACCTGTTGGTTTGGAGCGACAAGTTTTGCGGATTTTGGTCGCACATCCTTCGCTAGCTGTCATGATGACTCCAGCGATGATGGATGACGCTGCAAAAATTGCACCGGATGGTGCCGAAATGCTAAGGCAATTAGTATTGATTGCCCAACCTATGGGTGATCAGGCAAATTTTGCGGCCTTGGCAGAGAATTTACGCGCTAGTAGTGCTGATTTTGACCCCTTAATTGCGGAAATCGCCGAGCAGACTGAATCCGATATTGATGTTGTTGCAATGGAGCTTGCTGGTGCTTTGCGACAAATACGAACCCAGGTTCTGAAGATGGAGATGGAGCAACTAGCGCAACGCGGTTTGCGTGAAGCGGAAGACATCGCAAGATATAGAGAGATTATGCAATTGCAAGACGCTATCCGACGCGAAGCGGAAGTTGAAGCTGCTGGTCGCCCAGTAGGGTAATTGTGGTAAATGGGTTTGCAAAAAAAGTCGTAGAGTGTTTATGTAGAAATGCAGTGGAAAATTTGTGTAAAAAGCTAAAAAATTGCTTCAGTGAAATGCGTAATATATAAGCATTTGATTGAGTAAAAGAGAGGCAAGTGCTATAATTAAAGGCTTTCGATTCAAGGTCTTAGGTTGTTTTCATTCTTTGTTGCAACTGTCATGGTTGTTAATAACAAGAATGTGTTGTTTAGGTGAGCGTAGGCTCCTCCGAGTAACCCAAAACACCGACGCAAAGACAAGTGTGGTTTGAATGAGGAAATGTCGCGCTGTCCCGCAGGGTATTACTGTCGGCAGTGCTTTGTTTTTTATAAGATTCAACTATTTTGTTCGCGTCGGTTGGTTTGATTCAATGGCTAGTGCAATGAAGAAACCCGCGAAAAAACTGACACCCGTAGTTACGAAGAGTTCCACTAAAACTGTCGCTGCTAAACAAACGGCAACGGTTCCAGCTAAGGCAAGTGCTAAGCCTCCCGCTAAAGTCGCCAAACCTGCAAGCAAAGCAGCTAGTGTGAAGACGGCAGCTCAGCCTGTTACAAAAAAAGTTAGCGCGAAAGTTCCAGCAAAACCAGTAGCAAAAGCACCGGCTAAGGCAACAACAAAGATCGCAGCGAAAGTGGCGACTAAGCCAGCACCCAAATTAGCGGCAAAAACGGTTGCCAAGGTAAAAATCACGGAAAAGCCACAGGTGAAAACAGTAAGAGCGAGCGCAGTTGCGGCTAAAGTCTCTGAGAAAAAAGTCCTTGCGAAAGGCGCTAAACCGCCTAAAGTAGAACTGAAGCCTGCAAAATTGGCTGAGAGCAAGATTTCGAGTAAAGATGTAAAATTGACGGCGAGTAAAAAGGAAGTTGAAGTGCCAAAAACACGTGCCACAAAAAATGAACCTAAAGCGGAACCGAAATTGAGCAAGAGTGTCGAAAAACATTCTACAAAACAAGTTGAAATACCGTCACCTGCAACAAAGAAAGCCTCTGTGATTACCAAAGCATCAAACGCTAGCAGTAAAACTGAAAAAGCCGACCACGCTGAAGAAAAACCAGCGAAAAAGTCAACCAAGACGACAGTTAAAGCTGAAAAGGCACCCGAAGTGCAAGAGATCAAAACCGGATCTGCGCCTACAGTGAGTCAAACCACAGATGCTGCTTTGTTGGCGAGCATTGACACCTCAGGCTATGTGTTGCCAGGTGTTAAAGTGCCCGGCCGTCGTGGCCGCAAACCAAAAGAATATCAGCCTGAAAATGAAGAAATGGCAGCACTCAACGCGGTAGAGCGCGCTGAGATGAAGGCACTCGACAAAGCCAAAGCAAAAGATCGTAAGGCGAAAGAAAAAGCTTTATTAAAGGATGCCTTCTCTGCAGATCCAGAAGCGACCGCAGAAGAGTTGGAGCGTCGCCGCCAACGGCTTAAAACCCTGATTAAGATGGGTAAAGACCGTGGCTATCTGACTTTTGCAGAAATTAATGATCACTTGCCGGAAAACGTTGTCGATCCAGAAGCAATCGAAGGCATTATCAGCACTTTCAATGACATGGGTGTTGCGGTCTACGAACAAGCGCCTGATGCTGAAGCATTGCTGTTGTCAGATAACGTCGTAACAGTGGCTAGCGATGATGATGAAGTCGAAGCTGCAGCTGAAGCTGCCTTGTCCACGGTCGATTCTGACTTTGGCCGCACCACAGATCCAGTGCGTATGTATATGCGCGAAATGGGTACGGTCGAATTGTTGACGCGTGAAGGCGAGATCGTTATCGCCAAGAAGATCGAAGAAGGTCTGAAGGACATGATACAAGCGATCTCCGCTTGTCCAACTACAATCGCAGAAATTCTCGCGCAAGCAGAGCGCATCGCCAGTGATGAAATTAAAGTCGACGATATCGTTGATGGCTTAGTCGATCCTAATGCGGAAACTGAAGAAGAAAAAGCACCGATTGTTGTTGCCGAAAGCGAAGAAGACGAAGAAGACGAAGAAGACGAGGACGAAGAAGAAGAGGAAGAGGAAGACAGTGCAGCTGTTGCGGCGGGTATTTCTGCCGAACAGTTAGAGCAGTTGAAGCGTGATTCTCTGGCCAAATTCGCGATCATCTCGGAAAACTTCGACAAAATGCGTAAGTCTTTCGAAAAAGAAGGCTACAACTCAAAGAATTATATAAAAGCGCAAGAAACGATTTCTAGTGAATTGCTTGGTATTCGTTTCACCGCAAAAGTAGTAGAAAAACTGTGTGATACATTGCGTGGTCAAGTAGACGAAGTGCGCCATGTCGAGAAACAAATTTTGGATGTCGTCGTGAATCGTTGTGGTATGCCTCGCTCACATTTCATTAAAGTTTTCCCTGGTAATGAAACCAATCTCGCTTGGGTTGATGGCGAAGTGAACTCGGGTCATTCTTACAGCGCGATTTTGGGACGTAATGTTCCTAGTGTTCAGCAATTGCAACAAAAATTGATCGACTTGCAAGCACGTGTGGTTTTGCCTTTGCCTGACTTACGCGGCATCAATAAAAAGATGTCTGCAGGCGAAATGAAAGCGCGCAAAGCGAAGCGTGAGATGACCGAGGCAAACTTGCGCCTGGTAATTTCTATCGCCAAAAAATACACTAATCGCGGTTTGCAATTCTTGGATTTGATTCAAGAAGGTAATATTGGTTTGATGAAAGCGGTTGATAAGTTTGAATATCGTCGCGGCTATAAATTTTCGACCTATGCAACTTGGTGGATTCGTCAGGCAATTACACGTTCTATTGCGGATCAAGCACGTACGATTCGTATTCCTGTGCATATGATAGAAACGATCAATAAAATGAATCGTATCTCGCGTCAAATTTTGCAAGAAACTGGTGCAGAACCAGATCCGGCAACTTTAGCGATCAAGATGGAAATGCCAGAAGATAAAATTCGCAAAATCATGAAGATTGCGAAAGAACCGATCTCGATGGAAACGCCTATCGGTGACGATGATGATTCCCATTTGGGTGATTTCATTGAAGACAATCACACCTTAGCACCAGCAGATGCGGCTTTGCACGCATCTATGCGCAATGTGGTGAAGGATGTCTTGGACTCTTTAACACCGCGCGAAGCCAAAGTATTGCGTATGCGTTTTGGTGTAGAGATGTCGACCGATCATACTTTGGAAGAAGTCGGCAAACAATTTGACGTAACGCGTGAGCGCATTCGACAAATAGAGGCAAAAGCGTTGCGTAAGCTGCGCCACCCATCACGCTCAGATAAGCTGAAAAGCTTTCTCGAAGGGAATTGATTGATCCAGTGAGTCGATGAGGATCTTGCTAAAAAGTTTGTCTATGATCGAATTTGATAAAACCGCGCAATTGAAAGATTGTGCGGTTTTATTTTGTCGCGCAGCGTTTGAATTTGGCGAAAATGTATTTGATTAGCTCGAAGAATCGCGCATTTATCCTCTGTAAGCCTTGTGTCAATTACGTCTAATGTAATACAATGAGCGCTCGTTTTCTGGGGCGCGTTCGTGCTTTAGCAAATAGGGCCTCTAGCTCATGTTGGTTAGAGCAGCGGACTCATAATCCGTTGGTACCGTGTTCGACTCACGGGAGGCCCACCAATTTATCGATGTTGTTAATGCGATACCGTCTAATTTTTAATCAAAAAATTCCGTATTCCTCTTTGAAAAGAAGATATCAACACGCATAGTGTTATAATGCGCGTCTATTGAAATACACCCACGCCTTTACTTTTGCTGACGCAACATCACGAATTTCCTCACTTGATGCCGTGTTAGACCCACGGGAGGCACACTATGCAAAACATGACCGATACCCCGTTACAGACAGCCGCTGAGCCAGTTGCTGATACCCTTCGTTTTGACTCCTTTGGTTTGGCACCAGAAATCTTACGTGCTCTAAACGACCAAGGATACGTACATCCAACGCCAATTCAAGCACAAGCGATTCCTGTCGTCTTGCAAGGTCGCGATGTCATGGGAGCCGCGCAAACTGGCACTGGTAAAACGGCGGGCTTTTCTCTGCCGATTATTCAATTGTTGATGGCGCATGCCAACAATAGTGCATCGCCTGCACGTCATCCTGTGCGTGCTTTGATTTTGACACCAACCCGTGAGTTGGCAGATCAGGTGGCAGAGAATGTAAAAGCGTATTCGCGTCATACCCACTTGCGTGCCACGGTTGTATTCGGTGGCGTAGATATGGCACCGCAAACCGCGATTTTGCGTAACGGTGTTGAGATCGTGATCGCGACACCTGGACGCTTGTTGGATCACGTACAGCAAAAAACTGTGAATCTGTCGCAAACCCAAATTTTGATTATGGATGAAGCAGATCGTATGTTGGATATGGGATTTTTACCCGACCTGCAGCGCATCATTAATTTGTTGCCGAAACAACGTCAGAATTTGATGTTCTCAGCGACGTTTTCGCCAGAAATCAAAAAACTGTCAGCCAGTTTCTTAAATGATCCTGTGACGATAGAAGTGGCACGCAGCAATGCGACCGCTGAAAATGTGACACAAGTTTTGTACAAAGTCGCTGAAGACGAAAAACGTGATGCGGTTGCATTTATTATTCGTGAACGTGGTTTGAAACAAGTCATCGTGTTTTCAAACACGAAGATAGGAGCTTCACGTGTTGCAGTGCATTTGGTTAAGCAAGGCATCAAAGCAACAGCAATTCACGGTGATAAATCACAACAAGAACGGATGGCAGCATTAGAAGCGTTTAAGCGCGGCGAAGTAGAGATCTTGGTTGCCACAGATGTCGCGGCGCGCGGTTTGGATATTTCTGAGATGCCGTGTGTGATCAACTTTGATCTACCTTATAACGCTGAAGATTATGTGCATCGTATTGGTCGTACTGGCCGTGCAGGTGCGAAGGGTGATGCAATTTCTTTACATACCGATAAAGACGAGCGTTTGTTAGTCGATATTGAGAAATTGATTAAGCAGAAAATTGTACGTTTGCAATTAGCCGGTTTTATCGCAACCTCATTGCACTCCGAACGTAAAGTCTCTTCGTTCGCTGATCGGGGTGATAGGGGTGACCGTAGTGATCGTGGTAGTTCGAATAAACAAACTGATCGTCCTGCGCGCAGCTATCAGGCACCACGTGAGAAAGTTGACCCATGGTTTTTAAAACCTTATGAACCTAGTGCCAGCCCTGCTCAAGTAACGGCAGCTTTAGGCGCCAAGTCCGATCCTGTTAAACCGCAAAAGAAGGCAGCATTATTGGGTGGTTTTGGGAAGATGTCCTAAAACCCGATATGCTCAATATCCTTAGATTATTGCAATGGCTTCAGCAGTAAGTTTTGAATGAAAAACCGGAAAACTTTTTTTGTTTTCCGGTTTTTTTGTCTGCTGGATTAATGACGGTGCCCGACGCTCAGATATTGCAAAGACCACGCTAATGTCGCTTCTTGCCAAAATGTAGGCAGATCATGCGTACCTGATGTTATTTGTAGTCCGAGAAATTCGGCTGCAGGGAGTAAGGCATCTTTCATTAAATCGTTGTCACCCTTATCAAATGCCAGTGCACCGGTTTGTTTAGACAGCTTCTCTCCAGTTTGATTGACGACCACAGGAACATGCAAATAGCTAGGCGTAGGCAATTGCAGTAATTGTTGTAAATAGATTTGTCGTGCGCTGGAATCCAATAAGTCAGCGCCACGGACAATAGCGTTGATGCCTTGTGCCGCATCATCCACCACGACTGCTAATTGGTAAGCCCAAAAACCGTCAGCACGCTTTAAGACGAAATCCCCGACCTTACTACTAAGATCCTGATCTTGCTTGCCAAGTAGTCGATCTTTAAAATGAAATTGAGCCGCCTCTCCATCGGGTACTCGTAACCGGAATGAGCGGGCAGCTTTGCCATTTTGTATGCCGCTACGGCAAGTGCCAGGATAGATTTGATTGTCCTCTAAACCTGCACGTAAACGAGAATCTGCAATTTCTTTGCGTGAACAACTGCACGCAAATACATGATCTCCCAATTTGTCTAATGCTTCTTGATACAAAGTCGTACGTTGACTTTGCCAGGTGATATCGCCATCCCATTGCATACCACAGCGTTGTAGTGAAGCGATGATCTCTTCATCTGCCCCTCGTACGTTGCGATCAAAATCGAGATCTTCTATGCGCAGTAGCCATTCTCCCCGGTGCGCTTTGGCATCCAGATAGCTTGCCATAGCAGCTACCAGTGAACCAAAATGTAATGGCCCCGTAGGTGAGGGAGCGAAGCGACCGCGATAGATGACTGACATGCAGATACGTGATGAAAATTGAATGAAAGGTGACAATCAGTAAGTCTAACAAATATTTGTATGCGACTAAGTCGTCCGTGCAATAAATCTTCATGAAAACAAAAAAGACAGCGATGAATCCATGGCTGTCTTTTTGACTTACTCTTTACCTACTCGACCGTATAAGCTTAATCAGCTGACGTTTGCTCTTTACTCATTTTCTTGCAATGAGGGCAGGATTTTGCTTCGATATACCAAGGAGATAATTGCTCGCGTGGTGTAACAACAGCGCGGCAGGCAAAACATTGCTTGGTATCGGTTGCTTCGAGTTTTGGATTTAGAGCAGTACGGTAGTCAAACACAAAGCAGTCACCATGATAATGATCACCACCGACTTCTTCAAAGTATTTCAAAATACCACCTTCGAGTTGATATACGCTATCGAAGCCGACGTTTTGCATATGAATCGCGGCCTTCTCACAGCGAATGCCACCCGTGCAGAAGGTGACCACGGTTTTGTCGTTCAATGAGTCGCGGTTGGCTTCAATCACTGCAGGAAACTCTGTGAATTTGCTGATCCGGTAATCAATCGTATTGTCAAAGCTACCGACATCGACTTCAAAATCATTGCGCGTATCGACCATGACCACAGGTTTGCCATTGTCATCATGACCTTGATCCAGCCATCGCTTCAGCGTCTTCGCTTCGACTGAGGGCGCGCGACCCTCTTCTGGCTTAATCAAAGGCATGCGCATAGTAATGATTTCAGGCTTGATTTTTACCAGTAACTTTGTGAATGGCTGATGGTCAGAGAAACTTTCTTTGGCCACGATATCGGCAAAGCGAGAGTCACTGTGTAACCAGTCCATATAAGCGTCAATTTCATGGCGCAAACCAGCCAAAAACATATTGATCCCTTCAGGTGTCAACAGTACCGTGCCTTTTAGATTTAGTTCTTGGCACTTGGCGATAAACTCAGGCCGTTTTTCTGTTGTATCGTTGAAAGTGATGAATTTGTAGGCTGAGATATTTACGTAGGGTGTAGTTGCAGATTGCATGAGGAACTTTACTGAGAAAATTAATTAAGTCTTTGATTTTTCAGCATTATAAGGCGAAAGTGAGGCTAAAGTCATGTCCGCTGCGCATGTTAGCGAGGAAGGTATATCGGAGTATGTATAAAAAATGAAGCGCTTAACGAAAATTGATAGGTGATTTAATTTTCGATCTTTGCAGCTTTTGTTTTGCGAAGATTAAGTGCTCTTGAATAAGAAATGTTTAGTGTACCGACTCTATTGAGCAATAACTTTGTGCGAAGCGAGCGCTCGGTAAAATCGGACGCTGATTCCAACGGGGAATTAACAACCGTCTATCTGTCTTAACTCGATTTGGGAAAAGTCGTTTTGATTCTGCGCGCTGATTCTTTAGGTGCAGTTAATCCAAGTTTCAGTAAAATCCATGAAATCGAGCTTGAGCAAACGAGGCCATCTTCATTGTGTGAATTGCTTGAACATATTTACATGTCAAACGTAAATATGTTTATTTGTAAAAAAGCACAATGTACATGTAAAGTGGTTAGAATTCCCATAAAAATTGATATTTAATGTTAAAGTCAACACTATCTCCAGAACAACAAAAAATTCAATGAAGTGTCGAAATAATGAGCTTAATAAATTCCAATCATAGTCAGTCTGCACTAAGCGATGCAGATGATGGCGTGATATCTGGAACATTCAAACACTATGAAATTCGTGCGAAGCTCAGTTCGACCCTATCGACGCAAGTGTTTGAGGCGTGGGATACGCAGCTCCATCGATTAGTCGCGATCAAGCAAATTAAACAATCGCATTCAATTGCACAGGCACAGGAAACGCTGATTAAAGAGGCGCGTCTTGCTGCATCTTTGAAACATGCTGCATTTGTCAAAATTCATGCGCTTGAAGAAGCGCAAGACAGCTTGTTTATTGTGATGGAGTTAGTGACAGGCGTCCGCTTCAGCGATTGGATCAAGGAACATCACGGCAAAGATCGCTTGATTCTTGGGATTGTGTTGCAGCTCGCAAGTGCAATGCAAGAAGCTCATGCTGCAGGATTGATACACGGCGATATCAAACCCTCAAATTTGATTGTCGATGGTTCCGGAAAAGTTCGTATTTTGAATTTCGGATTAGTCAGTCAACATGAAATACACCCATCCGACGTGCCCGACTTGAGCGATCCTCATAACAGTATTCCGTACATGGCTGCAGAGCGGTTTGCCAATTCAAAAGCAACAGCTGCCGGTGATGTTTTTGCTTTGGGAATAATTTGGTATGAAATGCTCAATGGCGCATTGCCTTTCGCTGAACTCCATGGATTAGCGCTGGTTGCTGCTCAGGTGCAAACTAAGTCCGAGCAGTGGCCATGGTCAAAATCGATCTTAGATGGGCAGAAGAAGATAATCTTGAGTATGACGGACAGAGACGCTGGGAAGCGTATTGGTAGTGCACAGGTCGTGACCGAGATTAAATCTCTGACAGCGAATGATCCGCTTTCAAATAGTTCTGCCTCGTTAGATTTGGCTGTATTGCGTGAGCAAATTGCGAAAAAAAATCAACAAAGGCGGCGCAATCTAGTGGTGATGTTTGCCTTGTTATTCAGTCTCTGTGGCATTGCTGCGTGGCAGAGTAAACCATATTGGCCGCAGATTGCTAAGGCAATTAAACCCTATTCCGAGTCGCGTGAAATGGAACAAGGTATCGCACTATTGACCCAGCACATGTATAGGCCAGATCTATCAAAATTGGATGCCGCGAGCGAGCATTTTATGAATGTGCTCGAGCGCACGCCCGAACATGCAGCAGCGGTTGCCTATATGTCCATCGTTTATATATCTCGTTATCATGCAGAAAAACGTGATGAAATATGGCTGCAAAAATCAAAAGCCAGTGCTCAACAAGCGATGAAGTTAAATCCTAATCTGGCGATTAGTCTAGTGGCCGATGCGAAGATTTTACACTGGCATCATAAATTGGATTTGGCATTGGAAGCGGCAGATAAGGCTTTGGTTTTGGAACCGAAAAATTTATTTGCGTGGCATACCAAAATGAGTTCATTGTTCGAATCAAATCGCTATGGTGAGGCAATTGCTTGGGCAGAGCAAGGCGCTAAAATTTTTCCCGAGGATAGATTCTTACTCGATATGAAAGGTGGCACTCATCTTGCTCAGCATGATTATAAATTGGCTGAAACAGCATTGCGTATGAGCTTGACGCGTCAGCCGGATTCTGCAAATGGTTATGCGCTATTAGCGCAGGCGATAGAATTGCAGGGGCGTACTCAGGAAGCGCTGCAGGTGATACAGCAAGGTTTGCAAGTGCGACCCAATGCGTATTTGTATGCGACCCTGGGAAACATAAAATTTAAGCAGCAGGATTTCGCGGCAGCGGCCGCTGCATTCGGAAATGCAGCGTCACCGGAGCGTGGCGTAACAGGCAGTTACTTCCGCTGGTTTGAATTGGCAGAGGCTTTAATGTGGGTGCCTGGAAGAGAGAAAGAGGGTATCGCGGCCTATGAAAAGGCCAAAAAATTATTGGAAATCCGTTTGAACCGTTCGCCTGACGACGAGGTATTGCTAGTTGAAATGAGTATGATACTGGCGCGCCTAGGTGACTTTTCTCAAGCAAAGGTTTTGGCGCTACAGGCTTTGAAAATAGCACCTAATCACCCAGATCGTTTGTTTTTTGCCGGTTTGACATTTGAATTAATTGGGGAAAGAGAGCGTGCCTTAGACGCTATTTTGAAAGCGAAGAAACTGGGATTTTCTTTGCAAAGAATTGAAACACACCCAATTTTGAAAGGCTTACGTAGCGATTCACGTTTCAAATAATAGTGGGAGCGCTTGCAAGATAAAGTTTGCCATGGGGCTCTAGTCGGGCGAATGTTGATTCGTAGACTCGTGAATTTGATTGATATTAAAGATTAATTTTCGACATGATTGAATATGAGTACAACTAACTACGCAAAAATACGATTTATCTCTTATGCGATCCCAACCGGACCGGCGCTGTCGTCGGTCGGCACAGGGGTTTATTTAGGTAACGCTGATACCCGAAAAGATATTGCTGCACGTATTGCTATCTTGAAGAATGCGGTTGATTCCGCGAAAGCGCAATTGCCTGCCAACGAGGATAGCAAACAGGTCATCAACTTGTTTATGGCGCCAGAATTTTTTTTCCACAGTACGCAAGGACCGTACATTTACGCTTCGGAAAAGGATGATCCGTTACCGGGATTAATGAGCGATTTGGCACTTGTTTTTAATGCTTCTGAGTATCCAAACTGGACTTTCGTTTTTGGTACCGCCGTTACTGCTCGTGTCGCAAATATTGATAATGTGTTTGCCTCAGAAAGTGTTATCGCACGCAATGCCATTGTCGCTACCTTGGCTCAGCAGCTACAAAACGCCTCGGGTTCGACTTATCAATTGATCTCAAATACCTTACGAGACTTTATTGATGATTGCCAAGATGCTCCAAACTTGATCGTGCGCGATAGGGCACTCATCGTCAGTAATATTTTACTTGATACGCCACTTAGCGATTTTAAGTCGAACCTGATGACGACAGAAAAATACAATCTATCGGAAGAGGATTTCATTCTTTGCGCCGAGCCTGGCACAACTAATGTCGTAACTGAGCAAATGGTTGGCTATGATCGTATTGATTTGTCGAACGGCGATATCAAGAATACGCCCTTCGATAAGTATGCCATTTTCAGGCAAAATTACGGCAAAGAGAATTTTCCTCAGTACGTTGATTTTGCTGTAGAGATTTGCCTCGATCATGATGATGCACGCCTACGGAACAACTTAGGATTGGAACCTTTTCCTAGTCGTGGTAACGCCGTACATGTGCAATTAATTCCTTCATATGGCTCACAAATTGTGCAGGAAAATGTCGTCGCTGATCAATTTGGATTCGTGTTTAATTGTGATGGACAGACAGCGTTTGATGCCAGCGCAGCTCCTCAACAGGGCGATCTTTATGGTGTACAGTCTGTGTATGCTAGTTACAGCGACGGAGCCTACGCGGCACATTCTCAACTTGCACGTGTGCAGACGGCAGCGCATGGCAATGATCCCAATGACAATTCTGCTAGTTTTGAAGTTCTGTCAGCTGCCGATGTGACGGTCTTTACGCTTAATCCGCCCACTTTAGTCGACGGTGTTTTTGCGAATTATTTTGCTGGTGGGCCCGGTGCGATCCACATCTTTGGATTGAACCAACCTTACACAATGTACCCAACTCAGTGCTAAGTTCAGCGTTCCAGCGGGTATAACGGGATTTGGAAAAAAATATGGCACGATCTTTGCTGACGAGTAACAGCTACAGCAAAAATAAATGTTGTTCGTGAGTTCGATTTTGTAACTCGTTGTGAATCTTTTTTTTTAATATTGACTGGAGAATAGTAAATGACTCAACAAGCAAGCGACAATTCTGTACCCACTTCGACACAAATCTGCTGCCCAGCGGATGCAGCACCGTCAACGCCAACAAATACTTCGACGCAAGTGTGTTGCGGCGACAATAACACTTCAACACAAGTATGTTGCCCAGTGGATGCGATGCCACCACCGCCAACTTCAACACAAGTTTGCTGTCCAATCGATGCCTCGCTTCCGCCGCCGACCTCAACACAAGTCTGCTGCCCAATTGGTGCAACAACTCCACCGCCAACCTCAACTCAAGTTTGCTGCCCAGTTCAGACTGACTACGTTGCACCAGCTCAAGGCGGTAATTCAGATCCTACCTCTACTCAAGTTTGCTGCCCTGAGCAAAAGGAATTGGTTGCACCATCTCAACGAGAAGGTTCAGCCCCTACTTCGACTCAAGTCTGCTGTCCAGCTTAAGTTAGAATAAATGCTGAAATTGTCAGCGCATTGATCATTGCGGCACGCGCCTTAATGATGATGCTCTGACATTGGATGGTGTCGCAATATCTACCACGTCTGTCTTTTATAAGTCACATCGATCAAAGAACAAAGAAAGTTTGAGTTAAACAATGTTTTTTACTGCATCTAATCTGGTGCATTATTTACTGTCACGAAATTTAATCCAACTTCCGTCTGTCGTCGACGGCGAGTTCAAAGTGATTGAAGCAGGTCAACGCAATCGAAATTTCAAAGTGATGCGTGATGCTCGAAGTGGCTTGTTTGTGAAACAGGTCAAGACTTTGGATAGCTTGAGCAAGGTCACCTTACAGCGCGAGGTCGCTTGCTACCAATTCGCGCAAGCTTTCCCCGCATGGGTTAAACATATTCCGCGCTTAATCGATCACGACATCGGGCGTCATAGTTTATGCTTGGAATTGTTTGTCGGCGCCGAGAACCTTTCCGAGTATTTTAATCGCTGTGGTGCATTATCTGTCGAAGTGGCAAGCCTATTGGGCACAGTAATGGCAAGCTATCATGATGCCGTTGCTTTAGAAAATTTACAGCCCGATCAATTGCAACAATTCCGTCAGCAGATTCCATGGATACTTTCGTTTACAGAGGCGCCAGCAGGCGCGACAGGGGGAGCTATTGCGTTTATTGATTTCCTCAATAAAAACGCTGAGCTTCCTAGAAACTTACAGGGTTTGCGTCAAACATGGCGCGTCGATCGCATTATTCATGGTGATATGAAATGGGATAACTGCCTGGTTTTTTTGGATGCAGATGGTACATTGCAGCTAAAGATTATTGATTGGGAGCTGCTTGATCTCGGCGATGCTTGTTGGGATGTTGCAGGCATATTGCAGGCTTATTTGGTGCATTTAATTAAGAGTACCGTCCTAACAGAATTCAAGGAGGAAGATGCATTTAACTTCGTGCTTAAAAAAGCTGACATCATTTTTCCTTCGATACGCGCGTTTTGGAATAGTTATTGTTCGACGATGCGGATACCTGCTGCTGAAACAGATGCTCTTTTTTTACGGTGCGTTGAATTTGCGGCTGCACGTTTGGTCTTGACCGCGTTCGAATGGTCTTGCCAATTAACTGAGCTGACCAAACACTCTCAAATCATGCTTTTGCTGAGTCATCAAATTTTGTTAGACCCTGCACGTTCAGTGTGTGACTTGTTTGGTTTAACGCAGGATCACGCCGAAGAAATCGTCCAATGACCGCCAAGAGTATTATGCAGGAACTAAAAGCTATTTGTGCCGACCTACAGATACGCGACGCCTATTCTTATAGTTTTCGAGAAACGTTATACACCATTGCAGCTTCGAGTGCGAGTGATGCAACGCAAACTTCGCATTTAGCACTCACACAAAATATCTGCCAGCAACTTTATGACCAATGCTATATCCGGGATAGTAGACAGACCGAATCCGCTACGACTTCTGAAAATGTAACTTCAGAAAATACAGAGTTAAATCTGTTCCCGTCCGATTTAACCGTAGCATTAAATAAGGCAAATGCGACGAAAGAGAATTGGGATCGAGGATGGAAAATCTACCAGATTGCAACGAACGGAAAAATATTTGTCCAAAAAGCTGATCGCAGTCGCTCGGCAGTCGCAGGCGCTTTTCTCAGCGAAACCATGAAAAGTCACGGTGCACAAACGGGTGATTTGGTGAGCTTACGAGTCTATCCAGCAAATAGTGAATTGCAAGCAGCGTTTTTTCATTCGTTTGGTAGTCACCTGGCAGATCAGTTTGATGACTACAGCGCTGTGCGTTTGTATTTCAATATAGATGCAGAAGCGGCGACCTCTCTATTAGCGGAGTTGAGTTCCATGCTGAACAAATATTATGTGCCATTTCATTTTAAAACGCTCGTTGACCCACGCCAATATGGCAGAGCCGATGCTGCGGTGCTGTACATTGCGAGACGTTACTATCATTTTGTTGTATCACTTCTTGCGACTTTGCCGGTTTTGCTTGGTGCCCGATTGCATGATCCCGTACCTATGTTTTGTCAACGCATAATGAGTGGAATTGGCGTCGCTGAAGATCCTGGTACTGGCGAAAGTTTTGGGATGCATCGTTGTCGTATCGTCGCTGAAGGCCTAGTCTCAGCATGGGAAGAGGGAACGCAAGCGGTGGATGATCGTATGCGAGCAATTGAAAAACGTTTTGAAACCTATAATTTGAATCTGGAAAAACCATATCTGAATCCGTTCTCACTAGATATTTTTGTGGCCGTCTCTAATGCTGATAATGCCCTTGTACTGTCGGAGCCATTATGAGTATAGGTCACCAAGAATTTTTGCAAATTGCCGACAAAATTGGTCGTGAGTTTTGTCGCGATGCGCTATGGGATAAAAATCGTTGCACATGGCTTGGGTGGTCGATGGAGAGTGTGCAGTATCAGATGAGTACCTGTTATCGCTCGCTGTTAGCCGATTTATATAGCGGTACCTCAGGAATTGCTTTGTTTTTGGCTGAGCTATCTCAATTTACCCAAGACCAGCAACAATCGCGTGTGGCCGAAGGTGGTTTGCGTCAGGCGCTTTCTATCGCACCAAAGATTGAAGTCAGGCAGCAGCACGGGTTTTACACAGGTCAGGTCGGCATTGCTTATGCTGCGATTCGTGCGGGAGAATTACTTCAAAAAGAAGAATTGATCGCTCGTGGTTTGGCCCTGCTCAGTGGTTTGCAGTATGTGCCCTTCGACAATCAAATGATCGATGTGCTGAGCGGTAGCGCTGGCGCTATTCCCGTGTTGATTGGTATGTCGCAGCGTTATCAGCGTCCAGAATTACTCGAGTTGGCTTTAGCACATGGCCAGCATTTGCTAAAAATGGCAGTCACTAGTGAGGCTGGAACATCTTGGCATACGGTCCAGATGCCAGTTAAACAAAACTTGGTGGGACATTCACACGGTGTTGCGGGAATTGTTACCGCTCTGCTGGAATTATCTCAGGTGAGCGGAGATCAAACATTTCGAGATACCGCAATGCAGGGCTTACGTTATGAGTCGCAGTTTTTTAATAGCGAGCGGGGTAATTGGCAAGATTTGAGAATCATGTCGGCTACCAATTCAGCGCAGCGCGAGAGTTACTATTTGGGATGGTGCCATGGCGCTCCCGGTATTGGGCTATCTCGTTTGCGCAATGCGAAGCTGGTAACAGATAACGGTCTTATTCTGGAAGATCTAGACGCTGCGATCAACACGACTGCTATGGTCTTATCGCAATCGCCGCTTTCTAAGCTGGGTAATTTTTCACTTTGTCATGGTGTTGCTGGTAATGCAGAATTGTTGATAATGGCAGGTCAGAAATTACTTCGCCCTGAGCTCACCGCTATCGCTGAAAAAATTGGTTTTGATGGTTACGATCATCATATGAAGAAAGGCTTGCCTTGGTCTTGTGGAAACGGGAACGCAGGCGAAACGCCCAATTTGATGTTAGGAACTGCAGGTATAGGCTATTTTTACTTGCGTTTGTTTGATCCAGATGCTGTGCCGCCAATTCTAATCATCGCGCCAGGCGACTAGCTATATTTGTAGTTAGTTTTCGCATGGCTAAGAATATTGATGAATTTGTTTTTTTTAAATTTAAAACAATAATCTAATTACTCGTACTAAAAATATTAAGCTGATTTTGCATTCAGGCTACAAAGCAAGTTAAGTCTCCTTGATTTGTCTATACATGATGTTGGAACTATACAATCCGAGTTAGAATAAACGTTGCGTCGTATTAACTCGGCTTTTGTATTGAAATTTTCTCATGCCTGCATCAACAGACAATGTCATTAACACCAAACAATTACTGCATTATCAACTTGGTGAAAGCCTGGGTGAGGGAGGTTTTGGTCAAGTATTCAGTGCTTGGGATACCAAACTACATCGTCAGGTGGCGATTAAGTATCTGAAGAATATTGCAGCCGGTGTTGATCTTGTGAAAGAAGCGCGGTTGGCAGCTTCTTTACAGCATCCGGCATTCGTTAAAGTTCATGCACTGGAGCAAACGGACCAAAGCCAAGCCATCGTCATGGAGCTGGTGCCCGGTAGAACTTTACGGCAGTTGATGGAGACGCAGCCGCCTTCTGCCCAAGAAGCAATAGATATCATCCGTCAAATTGCGCAAGCGATGCAAGAAGCTCACAGCGCAGGTTTAATACATGGTGATCTCAAACCATCAAATCTGATGCAAGAACCGGGTGGTGTGATACGCATCTTAGACTTTGGTTTGGCGACCCAAGCAGATCGCGATGCGACAACTTCCTTAGTGCAATCCGACCCGCAGGGAACGATAGCCTATATGGCGCCGGAATTATTAACAGGGTCTACACTTCGTCCGAGCGCAGATATTTATGCATTGGGTGTGATTTTCTATGAACTGTTAACTGGCGCGAGACCATTTTCTAATTTGTCTGGATTGGCGTTGGCAGCAGCATTGATGCAATCGAATTCTGATCAATGGCCTTGGCCTGATGATTTGCCATTGTCATTGCGCCAACTGGTGCGTGTGATGACTGCTCGTCAAATGGATCAACGTCTGGAAAGTATGAAAGAAGTTGCGCTGCAATGTGCGCATTTGGCGGCTTTAGACCCGCCATCTCTCAGATCATTGTCTTTGGATTTGAAGTCGCTAAAATTAGCTGCCATACCTAATCCCACGCCACGTGAAATCGACTGGCGCCAGTTGCGTAAGCCGATGCTGCGCGGGTTTATCGGATTAAGTTTATTCGCGGGACTAATCGGACTTTGGTATTCACAGCCGTATTGGCAGAAAATGACGGTTAATCTTCAAGCTTATTCTGAGGCGCAAGAAATGCAACAAGGCCTGCAGGCTTTGGCCTATTTTGATCAACACGCGAAGATTGATGAAGCAGAACAGCATTTTGTAAGGATTTTGTCTCGCTCACCTGAAAATGCAGCAGCGATGGCGAGTATGTCGCTTATTTACAGTTCACGCTTCGCCAATAATGGTCAGGATGTTATTTGGCTACAAAAGGCGGAAGCAAGTGCGCAGCAGGCGCTAAAGTTCAATGATTTTCTCGCGATCAGTCATATTGCCAACGCTAAGGTTTTTTCTTTGCGAGATCAATATTCTCAGGCATTGGCGGAGTTGGAGCGCGGTTTGGCGCTAGATCCAAATAGTCATTTAGCGTGGAGCTTAAAAGTAGATGTTCTGATCCGTGCTAAACGACTAGATGAAGCGTTGCAGCTTGCTACTCAAGGCGCACAGCGGTTTTCGCAAGAGTGTTTGTTTCCCGCTCAGTTAGGTCAAATTTATGCGCTGCAAGGAAATTATAAAGAAGCTTTAGATGCATATGGATTGAGCATTAAATTAAAGCCCGATGTGAGTAACGGATATATTGGTTTGGCACAGGTATTGATGCGACAAAATAAAGCGGATGACGCTGTGGCGACATTGCAGTCAGGCTTGAAAGTTTATCCTAGTGCTGAGTTATCGACCGCACTTGGTAATGTTTTGTTTGCTCGAGGCGATTATGTCGCGGCAACGGCTGCATTTGAGACTGCCGTGACTGAAGGAAAAGGAAATCCTAACGATGATCTTGGCTGGGCCAAACTGGCAGATACTTTGTCTTGGTTGCCAGGTCGCAGTGAAGCGGCCAACAAGGCATATGATAAAGCGCGCTCTATATTAGCGGAAAAGCTGATCCAATCACCAAACAACGTTGATTTGCTATCGCGGATGGCTTTATATGCGGCCAAATTGGGGGCTGCTGGAGAAAGCCAAATCAAGCTGCAAAAAGCTTTGTCGTTAGCGCCTGACAACCCAGAAGTACAGTTTCGTGCTGCTGTTAGTTACGAAATATTAGGTAAGCGTGGAGAGGCTTTAGCTGCATTGGTAAAAGCAAAGTCGTTGGGTTATCCTAGCAAATCGATAGAGGCGGAACCTGAACTGCTTGCGCTTCGACGTGATCCAAAGTATCTGCAACCTTAAGCTTGGTTTCCTCACTAAACTGACTTGTTGTCAATGTTGTCCAGGCTTATGATGCGTCACATGTTTGTAGCCCAGTTGGCTTGTTCTCGTACCTAAGCCACGCAGCTGACTCATTTTGACATTTCGTTGTGATTGCTATGTAATCCAGCCCAAACCTTTTAAATGACGACGCAGTGCCTCACTTGGTGTTTTTAGACGAGACGCACATTGCTCTACCTGATTGTTAGCAAGTTGAAACTGCTCTTGAATCTCTGCCGCGGGTATTTGCTCCACGCGTCGGATTTGGCGGTTGCTTTCAATTAACTTATACATGGACGGACGCGAGATTCCCAAATCATCGGCTGCGTATTGTATAGTCCATTGGTGTTTTTCCATGGCATCGACCACATCTTGTTCAGTCAAGTCTCGCAGTTTTTTGCGTTCAAGCAATCCCTCATTGTCTGGAGTCACTTCTGATTTCGCAGGACTTGTCAAATTTCGTGGTAGTTGAAAATTAGCTGGGGCGCTTGCAGGTTGCCGCATCTCTGCGCTGGCGCTTGCGGTCATTTTGGGGCGGTCAACGATATTCGCCAATACGGGAAACTCACCCATTTGTATAGAGAGCAATGCTCGTTTGAAGGTGTTGCCGAGTTGACGTATATTGCCTGGCCAATCGAAATTGAGCATGTCGCTAATCAAAGAATACGGAATTTGAGACGCATCAATGGCGGTTAAATTTCTATTCTGAAGCAGATCCCTTAGCAAGATACCTATATCTTCACGCCGCGCACGTAAAGGCGGAATGCGAATAATGAAACTTTCCAGCCGGCGCAATAGCGCATGATTAAATGACTCATCATACAAATCTTGATCTGTGGCAGTAATAAGTCGAGCGGTCGACCGTGCGTCGCGAGTAGCGCCCAGTGGTCTGTATTCGCCGTTTTCAAGCACGCGCAAAAGCATAGGTTGGACCGTCGCTGGTGTATTGCCAATTTCGTCCAGAAATAGCGTCGAATTTTGTGCTTCGCTGAAAAAACCGTCACGTGTCGTTTGCGCACCTGTGTAGGCGCCACGCGTCGCACCAAACAAGTCAGCCGCTGCGAGTGATTCATTTAACGCAGCCATGTTAACCGAGACCAGTTTGTGTGTATTGCGCTTACTTAAATTATGTATTCCTTGTGCTGCGACTTCTTTGCCAGTTCCAGTTTCACCTAACAGTAGGACGGTACTATCATTGGTAGCTGCTAAGCGAATCAAATCGCGCGTCTGAATCGAGTTGCTGCCAACCCCAAGGAAACCCTCAACCGGGTTTTGTTTGGGTAAACAACGCATCCAGTGGATGCAAATATATACGGCTCTGCCTAGGCCAAGAATCGCGCCCGCCTCAATTTGTGCAGTACTTAGATAGGTTGGATCCCGAATTTCTTTGCCATTGATTTCAACCACCATACGACTGTTAGGAGGGCAAATAGTAATTCCATCGCTGGCGTCGCGCACGATACGTACAGGGTCTCGCGAAATGCCACCATGCCCGATTGGTAAAGGGTCGCTAGTTATTTGTTGAAAAGTTGGGCTAAAACGGCTGAGCTCGATGACCCCTGCGTCTATGCCGCCAATGTGTTGATCGCCAATGCGAGCCAAATCTGGGTGCCAGGCGATCGTCATGCCTAGGAGATGGCGATTATTTTGCGTGCTTAACGCAACGGGTGATGTGATTGTGTAATCAACGGAGCTCATTGGTATTGGTCAGGCAAAGTAAGGTGGTTGGGCGCTTATGAATTTACGTGTAAAAAATATTTTACATGACAACGACTATTACGCTCGTATCTAGTCCGATATTCACGCAGGCAAATCTCTATTATGGCTTAAGCATTGAATATCTATAACTCTTTTTTGCAAAAAAACCTGCAAATATGCATAAACCTCTCGGCAAGCTCCTGTTTGCTTAAGGTGAGTCGCTAAAACTAGGATCTTTAAGCGTATTGCTTTTGTCGTTATTTTGAAAATTGAAGTCTACCAGTCAGTGGCGTTGTTCTCTTTAGGTGTCAAAGTATTTTTTTTAACTTTCTCACATATCGTATTCCAATGTATTTTAAAAAGAATATTTTTTACGCGTCAATGTGCTGGCATGGGAATTGCTGAGTCTGTATCCATACGATTGTTATCGATTCATTTGATTTGATTACATTTTTTAGTCTTTGTAGTTAAAGGTTCGTCATGGATATGCCAGATTCCGCTAAATTCAAAGCAGCAAAACACGTCGACGTGCTGATTCTTGGCGGCGGGCCTGCGGGCAGCTCTGCTGGATTGAATTTACTAAAACGTGGTGATTTGAGCGTGATGATCGTCGAGCGCGGAAACTACCTCATTGCTAAGTTCGGGGAATCTCTTCCCTCCAGTGTGCGTTCAAACTTGGAGTACCTTGGGGTGTGGGATGAGTTTGTCGCGTCGCAAAATTTAGCGCCGTTTTACAGTCGGGTTGCGTGGGGGAGCAGCACTCCAAAACAAATTGCTTATATGTTTACCCCGAATGGGGCAGGCTGGGAGCTTGATCGATTGGCTTTTGAGCGTATGCTGGCAGATAACTTTGTAGCGCGTGGCGGTGAATTGCTTTGTCATAGTCAGGTTGTGACTTGTGTCCGTCAGTCGGAGCGTGGATGGCGGGTTGAAATCAAATCCGATGGACAAGAGATGCAAACTATTTTTTGCAAATACATTATCGATGCCTCCGGACGTCGGGGTGTGATGCGCACTAATTTAAATTTGGCATTGACCGTGTACGATCGATTGATCGGTGTCGCTTGCATTGGCGACTTGCCAAAAAACTGCCAATTGAAGGCAGAGAATCAGGTGGAAGCCTGCGAATATGGCTGGTGGTATATCTCATCAATGCCGGGTAATCGGGTATCTGTCGTCTTGATGAGTGATCCCGATATCGTGAATAGAATGCAAGCCTGCCATCCTGATGTGTGGCGTGCTCTGTTGAGGAATTTGACCAATGTGGAAGAGTCGGTGCGCTGTGCTGATTTCACTGAAATGCCACGTTCATTTCCATGTTATTCCTCTTATTTGAGTGCCACAGGTGGAAAGGACTGGGTGGCGGTAGGCGATGCTGTTGCATCTTATGATCCTATTTCTTCAACTGGTATTCCTCGTGCTCTTACAAGTGGAATACATGGTGCTTTTATTGCTGTTGATAGTTTATTTTCTAAAGGCGATTTGTTGAGCACTTATGCCCAGGCAATTGAGCAGGATTTTAAACAATATCTACAAACACAATGGCAATACTATCAACGTGAAACGCGTTGGCCAGAAGCAGTATTTTGGGCGAGGCGCAGAGCAGTTATTGGGATCTCCAAAGAATCCACTGTGCGCGCTGCCCATCCTTATCAGCCAGGAATCACCCGTGCACCAATACATTTAAAGGCAGTTGAGACGCACGACCTATGGTTATTGTGCACGCCAGGCAAGCCTTTGAGGCAAATTGTCGCGCAGTTTTCCGCTAAATACCTACACTTGCCTGAAACAAAAATAATTCTAGGTTTGCAGGAATTAGTTGAGTCGGGTTATCTAGAAATTTCGATAGAAGAGGAAGAAGACTGCGTTTTCTTTAACACCGATCGATTATATTTTAGTTAATTTATGCAACACGATTAAATCCTCGCACGAAGTAGGCTTAGTTCAAGGCCGTCAAACCTATTCTTGTGTATAGATACCTCGATTTATCGAATATTTATACACGGTTCTCCCCGGGTTAGAGCGTTTTGCCGGAACTGCTGGCGTAGGGGGCGTCTTGTTGCAGCTTTTTATTTAGGGTCTCATCCCTCGCAGGTTTGCACTCCAAGCCTGCCGCAACACGGTAAAATAGCGAGATGAATACAGAACTCGCTACTAACCCTCAAATAGCCCCCGAGGCCAATATTATCCAACCTAGTCAGGTAACTGCGTTTCCCCAGTTTGTACATTTGCGCATGCATTCCGAATATTCGATCGTGGATGGCTTGGTACGGATAGATGACGTTGTTAAAGCGGCTGCGAAAGATAAACAAGCCTCTTTGGCTTTAACGGATTTAGGTAATTTATTTGGATTGGTCAAATTTTATAAGGCCAGTCGCAGCAAGGGCATAAAACCTGTTGCTGGATGTGATGTTTGGATTACTAACGATCACGATAGAGATAAACCATCGCGCCTTTTATTATTGGTGAAATCGCGTCATGGCTATTTGCGCTTGTGTGAATTGTTGGCAAGAGCCTGGCTAGAAAATCAACATCGT
Organism: Undibacterium sp. Di24W; assembly: GCF_049340325.1. Lineage (NCBI taxonomy): Bacteria > Pseudomonadati > Pseudomonadota > Betaproteobacteria > Burkholderiales > Oxalobacteraceae > Undibacterium > Undibacterium sp. Di24W. The sequence continues at coordinate 563,572 of NZ_JBMPOP010000001.1, read as the reverse complement.
GGACGTGCCGAAATTAAATTCGAATGGTTACAAGAACTATTTGAAACCGACAGCGAGCAAGGTTTGATCGCTTTGTCCGGTGCACACTTTGGCGACGTTGGGATTGCGATTGACAATGGCAATCTTGAATTAGCTGAGCGCAATGCGCAGCGTTGGGCCAGTATTTTTCCGAATCACTTTTATATCGAAATCCAAAGAGCCGGTCAGCCCAATATGGAGCCGCACGTCAAGCAAGCGGTAAAGCTCGCGCAGCGTTTGAGTTTGCCTGTGGTTGCCACCCATCCTATCCAATTTTTGAGCAAAGACGATTTTACTGCGCATGAAGCACGTACTTGTATTGCGGAGGGCGAAATGCTGGCGAATGGCAGACGTGCGCGCAAGTTCAATGATCAGCAATGCTTTAAATCGCGTGAAGAAATGCTCGCTTTGTTTGCCGATATTCCCGGAGCGCTGGCGAACTCGGTTGAAATTGCCAAACGTTGCAATTTGAAATTAGAACTCGGCAAACCGAAGTTGCCGGACTTTCCTACGCCAGAGGGCATGACCATCAATGATTTTTTGGTGTTCGAAGCAAAGCGCGGTTTGGAATTCCGTTTAGAAAATCTTTTCCCAAATCCAGAAAAGCGCGAACAGAACCGCGAGCGCTATGAAGCGCGCCTCAAGTTTGAAACCGACACCATTATCAAAATGGGTTTCCCCGGTTACTTCTTGATTGTTGCGGACTTTATTCAATGGGCAAAAAATAACGGCGTGCCGGTTGGGCCTGGTCGTGGTTCTGGTGCAGGTTCCTTGGTCGCGTACGCGCTCTTGATTACTGATTTGGATCCGCTGCAATACAATTTGCTGTTCGAACGTTTCCTGAATCCAGAACGCGTCTCCATGCCCGACTTTGATATTGATTTCTGTCAGGAAGGCCGCGACCGCGTGATTCAATACGTAAAAGATCGCTATGGCAAAGAAGCGGTATCGCAGATCGCCACCTTTGGTACCATGGCAGCCAAAGGAGCGATTCGTGACGTCGGTCGTGTACTTGATTTTGGTTATATGTTTTGCGATGGCGTGTCGAAACTGATTCCATTTAAACCGGGCAAGCAAGTCACGATTGCCGAAGCGATCGTCGAAGAACCTTTGCTAGCAGAGCGTCAAGAAAACGAAGAAGAAGTCAAAACTTTGCTCGACTTAGCACAACAAGTTGAAGGTATTACGCGGAACATCGGTATGCATGCTGGTGGCGTTTTGATCGCGCCGGGTAAGCTGACCGATTTCTGCCCGCTTTACACGCAGGGTGGCGATTCTGGTGTGGTGTCGCAGTACGATAAAGATGACGTCGAAGCCGTCGGACTGGTGAAGTTCGACTTTTTGGGTTTGACCACTTTAACGATTTTGGATCGCGCAGTGCGCTATATCAAAATGCTCGATCCTGCGATGGCAGATTTTGATTTATCCAAATTGCCGCTAGACGATAGAGCTTCATACGAACTCCTCACCAAAGCGAAAACCGTCGCCGTCTTCCAGCTGGAAAGCCGCGGCATGCAAGGCATGTTGAAAGACGCGCGTCCCGATCGCTTCGAAGACATTATTGCGCTGGTGGCGTTGTATCGCCCGGGTCCTATGGATTTGATTCCTGATTTCTGTAAGCGTAAGCACGGTGAAAAATTTGATTATCCCGATCCGCGTACCGAAGGCATCTTGTCTGAAACCTACGGCATTATGGTGTATCAGGAACAGGTTATGCAGATGGCGCAGGTGGTCGGTGGCTACTCACTTGGCGGCGCGGATTTGTTGCGTCGTGCAATGGGTAAAAAGAAAGCCGAAGAGATGGCCGAGCATCGCCAAATTTTCCGCGACGGTGCTGCCAAAGATGGTTTGCCACAAGAAAAAGCCGACGAGATTTTCGACTTGATGGAAAAATTCGCGGGCTATGGTTTTAATAAATCGCATGCTGCAGCGTATGCTTTATTGTCGTATCACACCGCGTATCTGAAAGCCCATCATCCTGCCGCATTTATGGCAGCCAATATGTCGCTGGCGATGGACGATACCGACAAGGTAAAAATCTTGGTCGAAGACGCGATCGATATCTGCAAGCTGAAAATGCTGGCACCTGATATCAATCAATCGGACTATCGCTTTATGCCTGTGGGTGAAACCGGTAAAAAGGCGACGCAAATTCGTTATGGTTTAGGTGCAGTCAAAGGTTCCGGGCAAAACGCGATTGAAAGCATTGTCATCGCGCGCAAAAATGGTGGCCCGTTCACTGATATTTTTGATTTTTGCAAACGAGTCGATAAGCGTCAGGTCAATCGTCGTACAATAGAATCATTGATACGCGCCGGCGCAATGGATTGTTTAAAGCAAGATAGAGCGGTGTTATTGGCTACTGTGGATTTTGCTTTGACTGTTGCAGAACAGGCCGAGGCCTCTGCGAATCAGGTCAGCTTATTCGGCGATGATGATGACATGATTCCTCCTCCAGAATATGTGACGGCCGAGCATTGGTCTGATCGTCAGCGTTTGCTGGAAGAGAAGCAGGCGCTCGGATTCTATCTGTCGGGACATTTGTTTGATGCCTACGCGCCAGAAGTGCGGCAATTTATCAAAACGACTTTGGCAAAAGTGGAACCATCGCGGGACCTGCGTTTGATCGGTGGTGTGATTGCAGGCTTGCGAACGCAAATGACGCAGCGTGGACGATTGTTGATCGTCACTTTAGATGATGGTACGGCGGTCGTCGAAGTCACTGTGTACGGCGAATTGGCGGAAGAATTCAAAGGCATTTTTAAAGAAGATGAATTCTTGGCCGTGATGGGCAAAGTATCGGAAGATCGATTCAACGGCGGCTTGCGTATTACAGCAGAGCGCGTGATGGACATTGGTCGGGCACGCGTACAATTTTCCCAAGGTTTGCGCGTCAAGCTGAATGATAAGACAGATACCAAAAAACTCGCAGAGATCTTGCAAGCCCATTTGAACAACGAAGGTTGTCCCGTATTGATAGATTATGCAAATCAAACGGCGGCGGCTGAATTGTATTTGTCGGATGCTTGGCGGGTAAATCCTGATGATCAGCTGCGTAAGAAACTCGGTGATTGGTTAAACCCTGCGAACGTGAAGATAGAATATAACTGATATGTCCATGTCAAAAACAATCGCGAATCCTGATTGGCGTCTGCAATTGCCGGCGCAAATTTTAAGCTACTTACCGCTTACACTTTTTTTTCAAGTCGGCTTGATGTATGCAGGATTGCTTTTGTTTTTGCTGGCATGGGCCTTGTCTGGCGATTGGCAAAATAAGCTGGCGCGGATGAAATCATCGACCTTACTTTTGCCAGTGATTGGCTTAAGCGTGATCTCTGCGCTGATCAGCCTGATTCATACACATCCTGTCGGTGAATTCGCCGCTGCTTTTTCACATTACCAGACTTATTGGTTTTTGTTTCCTATGTTGAGCATAGGCAGTGGGGGCTGGCAGCAAAAGGCGGTTCGTCATTTTTTTATAGGTGCGGTGATCGCCGCCAGCCTGTTCTATTTAAGTAATTTGGGTGTATTGCCTGATATTAAACTGTTCAGGAGTTATGTTGTATATGAAGGTAACAAGTCCATTTTGTTGGGTTTGTTAATGGCGATAGCAGCTGCATGGATGTTGCACGAATGGCGATTGCGCAAAAATTTCACACTGTGGCGTGCTGTGAGTTTTGTATATGTGTTGGTCGCCTTGGTGCTGTGTAGCAAATCACGTACGGCGAGTTTGCTGTTTGTACTTTTGTGTGGCTTGTTAGTTTTCCGTAATTTTAGTTTTCGCTGGTGGCAATTGGTCGCAGTGATGGCACTTTTTTTTGCCGCTGTTTTTTCGATTTCACGTATCGCGCAAATGTCTGCACCAGCAACTTGCCTTGCGAAAGAAATGCACGATGTGTACAAGATGAGTGGCGCTCAAATTTTGCTCAATCGCGGTATCTGCACCGTGCATCAGGTACGTGACTTTGGCCAGACTAAACAAGTGAGCGAAGATGGCATGCGCTTAGAGCTTTATATGAATACCTGGCAAATGATTAGCCAAAGTCCATGGATAGGACATGGGATAGGTAATTGGCTGCCTATGTATCAACAAAAAGCCCAAGGTCAGATTAGCGAAAAAATGACTACGCCACATAATGATTATTTGCTGTATTGGTTTGAACTCGGCATCGCAGGATTGCTGGCCTTACTAATGATTTGGGGAACACAGCTGCGTATTGCACGTCAGATGGTCGCAGGGACGCATAGTGAACGTGCGATGTTGCTGTCGATGTTGACTGTGGGAATGATGTTTGCAGCATGCTTTAACGCGATTCTGCGTGATGGGGTGTTTGCTTTTGCGATGTTGATCTTGCTGGCAATACCCTTAGCAGGTGTGGGTGATCTCACTGTGCGCCGTACAACTATTTGAACAAGAATACATGGCTAAACTAAATACCCCAATTTTGAAGCGACTTTGGACTTCGGTCACTCAATACCGCGCCTATCTGATTCTGACCGTGCTTACGATGTGCGGTACGGCATTGACCGAAGTGGCTCTGCCTTGGGGGTTGGGGAAATTGCTGGATCATGGCTTTAAGGGACAGCAAATGGACTTTCCTTTGTGGTATGTGCCAGCAATCTTGATCGGCATCTTTGTCATTCGTGGTGCTTGTACCTTCACGACCAGCTATTTGATGAGCCGCATTTCGGTCAACTTATTGAACGAATTGAGGGCAAAAGTATTCGATAAATTATTGCATGTGCCGGTCGCCTTTTATCACGCCGAATCAAGCGGGCGCATCATCAATACCATCATGTTTGAAGCCCAACAAATCGTCGAAATGGTGAAGGTCTCGATCACGACTTTATTCCGCGATTCACTGACGGTGGCGGTGCTGATGGGCTATCTGATTTGGTTGAACTGGAAGCTAACCTTGGTGACGCTTATTTTGATTCCGGGAATGACGATCTTGGTGCGTGGTGTCAGCAAACGTTTGCGTAAGCTCAATCATCAATCTTTAGAAGTTAGTGGTGAATTGACGCAGGTGATAGAAGAGACGACACGTGCTCATCAGGTGATACGCATTTTTGGCGGGCAGCAGTATGAACAGCAACGCTTCGAAGCTAAGAACAAGAAACTCGGTCGTTTCACGATGAAAAGCACGGTGGCAGTGTCCTTTACCACTCCACTTACGCAGATTCTGGCCTCACTGGCAGTCGCGATTGTAATCATGCTGGCGCTGGCACAAGCGCGTAAGGATGCCACGACGGTAGGTGATTTTGTGACTTTCATTACCGCTATGATGATGCTGCTGACGCCACTGAAACGCTTGGCGGATTTGAATGGCCCTTTGCAACGTGGAATGGCCGCAGCAGAATCGGTGTATGGCATGGTCGATGCGATTCCTGAAGTCGAGCGTGGTCAGGAAATTACAAGACGTGCCACAGGCCAATTGGAATTTGTCAATCTGGGCTTCACTTATCCCGGGCAGGAGCAACCTGCTTTAACTGACATCAATTTGCACATCCATGCGGGTGAAACCATCGCCTTGGTCGGTATGTCTGGTGGTGGTAAAACTTCTTTGGTCAATCTTGTACCCCGATTTTATGAGCCCAATGACGGTCAGATTTTGCTAGACGGTATTGCTCTTGCTGACATCTCGCTTAAAAGCTTAAGGCAACAAATCGCGATGGTGAGTCAGAATGTGATTTTGTTTGATGATACGATTGCCGCTAATATCGCCTACGGCGACCCAACGCCTGAATCCGCACGTATCGCTTATGCGATTCAAGCAGCATATTTACAAGATGTGGTTAACGAAATGCCAGATGGTGTGAATACCATGATTGGTGATAACGGCATGCGTTTGTCTGGAGGGCAACGTCAGCGCTTAGCAATTGCCCGCGCTATATATAAGAATGCGCCCGTGTTGATTTTGGATGAGGCGACATCCGCTTTAGATAGTGAATCTGAACGCGCGGTACAGGCGGCTTTAGATGAGTTGATGCAAGGTCGTACCACGCTAGTCATAGCGCATCGCTTATCAACCATTGAACGTGCCAGCCGGATTGTTGTCTTAGTAGAAGGGACGATAGTTGAGATAGGCACGCATGCCGAATTATTGGCAAAAGAAGGTGCTTATGCGAATCTTTATCGCTTACAGTTTGCCGTCTAAGTTTGCCGTCTAAGTTTGCCGTCTAAGTTTGCTATATAAATTAGGGAGTTTGCATGTCTAAGTCGTCTGGTTCCTGGCTCATATCATTTTGCATTGCCGTTGCTTTTACTGTATCTGCGAATGCTGCACCGTTCGAAGTTAATTCGGATAGTTCAAAAGCTTTAGATCAATTCAGTGTTACGAATATTGCACAAGCGATGCAACGCTTTACCCATGCTCCACACCCTATGGCAAGTAGTGAACAGAAAAAGCTCGCATCAGAGATAAAAGCTGGTTTGGTGAAGCAGGGCTGGGATACGCAGATTCAAAAATTTAAGACAAAGATTCCTAATCTCGCGCATGATAAGTTGGGTGGTAAAGACAAAAATGCGGTACCAGTAAAAGAAGTCGAAGGCGAGAATATCATTGCGGTTTCTAAAGGCAGCGACCGTTGTATGTTGCTGATAGGCGGACATTACGACACGAAGATTTATAAAGATTTTAAATTTGTTGGCGCCAATGATGGCGGTTCTTCCACTGCTGCAATGCAGGAGCTGGGTCGCGTGATTAGCCAAATTCGTAAACAGGAAGCCAGCATGAAAGCTGTCATGCCTGAGACGGGACGATTCCTTGATTGCAGTATTGGACTCGCTTTTTTCGACGGTGAAGAAGCGACGCTGCCCGAATGGAGCGACGGTGATCGTTTGTTAGGCATACAGGATAATATTCACGGCTCACGCGCATTTGCTGCGACATTAGAACGCAAGTTTGATGGGATTAGTTATCAGGGTTTGCCAGTGAAAGCGGTGTTGGTGCTCGATATGATAGGGCACAAAAATCAGAATCTGTTTATTACCAACGGCTCCCATCCGCTTTTGGCACAAAAATTGTTGGCACAAAAAACCACGACTAAGATCGCGCTGGCGAATGTTTCGATCGAGGACGATCACTTGCCGTTTGCGCAAATGGGTCTACCTTTCTTGCATATTATTGACTGGACGAATTTATCCGAATGGCATACGTCTAAAGACAACTTAGACATTATTTCGAATAAGAATATCGCCGATTTTGGCGACATGCTGGTGCGCTTTTTGAAGCAACGGCGTTGAGTCGAGACTTATTTTGTTAGATTGAGAATTCTGCTTATCTCCCCGTTTCTCTTACCTCGATCTATGGCGACGTTAAGACGTTTTATTAACTCGCCATATTTAGTTAAGTTCGTAGCAAAATGCAATTCGTCCATGCGCATAGGGTTAGCTAGCACAGTGAAATCAGTTTCTGAAGCATCCAGAATATGCGAACGATCTACGTTTTGCATTTGATGAAGCAAGGCTTGAACCTCTTTGGCGTTGCTTTGTCTTGCGCCAAATAACATAGCATCCATACGCCTCATGGCCAGCTTTTTTAGGCGTGCTACATGGGAGGCTGTGTCTTCTTCTACCGTAAATAAATTATTCTTCTTTTCATCAAATTCATCGCCATAGCTGACCCCTCTCATGACACCTATGGTCTTTCCTTTTAAGTCATCAATAGTCATAAATGGAAAGCTGTTATTTTTACGTGTAACTATCCACACATAATTGGCGTATACCGGATCCGAAAAGCGCATTGTCATTAATCTTTCACTATTTTTTGATAAGCCAAAGCCTATCCCATCGCCATTTTTCAGCTGATTCAGCAGGCGCGCCATAGGATAATATTCAATCTTGAAATTAATATTTGCCTCGCGCTCCAAGAATAGTAGGAGTTGCTGTATTTCCGCTTTAATAGGAATGATTTCACCCTTGTCATTGCGTAGCTCGCGAATCAATAAGCTAACTTTTTCAGGCATGATGGCATGGCATTCGTGGCTGAACCAAAGATCAAGGAATACTAGGGAAAATAGAAGTAGCAAGCCACGAAGCATGTGGCGGAGTTCGAGATAGCGCTGCGATAAAAATTTTGCGTACACAGTCTGGCGCCTTTGGGGACTAGTTTTTTGTGCCAAAAAACTGGCATACAAACGGGCTGCAACTATTGATGAGTATCGTGAGAGGATTAGTATTGATTCCCCAGGGAAACCAATATTTCTAAGAAAAGTATAGCGGTGTTTGTAAAGAAGTCCAATGCATTTCCGCCAAAACGCTAAAGCCAAGGCAAAAAAAACGTCATCGCAACCGGGGTTGGGATGACGAAAAAGGGAGGTTGAAACAATGCCTAGTAGCATTGAGACAGTTCTAGTTTGCTTATCTTTCTGGTATCCGGCAACGACTTTGGGATAAACGGCAGTTTTTGCGGGCTGAACTGCACTATTGTCTGGCTGAATTAGCGTTTATCGACAGTCGGAGAGTTAGGGGCGTGTTGGCATACCACTTGGATATGCGAATGAGCCGAAAGGAGCTCACTCGCATTACTAGCTTGAACCTTGATAGACAGTAGGGTTACTCTTGATACCGCAGAATACGCGCGTGAACTACTTATTCTTTGCGATCCAGCGATCAACTTGCGCTTCTAGAATTGGCATGGGTAAGGTGCCATCGCCGATCACGACCTCATGAAATTTCGCCAGCGTGAATTTGTTACCCAGGGCTTTTTCCGCTCTGGCACGTAATTCCAAGATTTTACGCGCCCCAATTTTATAAGCCAGTGCTTGTCCTGGTAAAACCATATAACGTTCTATTTGATTTTTAGCCCTTGCTTCGTTGTAGCCTAAATTTTTCTGCATATAGCTAATGGCTTGTTCGCGCGTCCAGCCTTTGGCATGCATGCCGGTATCGACGACCAAGCGCACGGCACGTAACAATTCATCATTCAAGTGTCCAAAATAATATTCTGGATTGTCGTACAGACCAAGTTCTTTACCCAAGGTTTCAGAGTACAAAGCCCAGCCTTCCGTGAACGCAGCGCTATTGAGATTTTCAGTATTAAACTTTCGGTACAAAGGCAGATCAATTTCTTTCAGAAGTGCTGCATGTAAGTGATGTCCCGGTTGCCCTTCGTGCAAAAATAAAGTCGCCATACCAACGCGGCTGTATTTCTTAGGATCGTTTACAACTGGCCAGAAGATACCAGGCACCGAGCCATCTGCAGCGGGTGGTGTGTAGTGATCGGACGCAGTGGCACGACTTAATTCGGGTTCAAGCTGTAGCTCTAATTTTCCTTTAGGAAGTAAGTTGAATAATTCTGGTAACTTGGCACGCACTTTCGCATCGATTTGACGATAAGCCTCCAGCACTTCAGCATCACTGTTGAATGACTTAAACTTGTCTTGCGCTGCGACCCACTGTGGCAATTCGATAGCAGGGCCGGTATAGCCCAAACGTGGCCCCAATTCTGCCCATTGCTGTTGAATGCGCGCGACTTCTTGCAAGCCTAAGGCATGGATTTGCTCAGGTTTGAGATCGGTCGTTGTGTGATCTTTGATGCGCATCGCATACCACGCAGCGCCATTAGGCAAGGCACTATAACCAGTGCTATCACGCCCGGCCTTCAGGTAGTCTGTTTCTAGAAATTGCAGCAATTGCGTCAATGCAGGATTGAGCTTTGTTTGTATGGTTTGTTGATAGGCTTGAGTCAGTTTTTGCTTATCTTCCGCAGAAAATTGCGCTGGGAAATGTTTAATTGGCGTGTAAAAAATACTCTCTTCCGTCGTCTTCGCAGCGAGCTGTTGGAATTGGGGCAGCATGGTTCGTATGATCGATTTCGGATGGACGATGCCACGGCGTATACCTTCTTGCATATTGGTTTTTGCTTGTGCGATCCAAACTGGCAAAAGTTCTAGACGTTTTAGATAAGCATAATATTGCGCCACGGTTGTCAAAGGTTGTGCACCATCACCACTGGCGAAATTCGCCAAAATGCTGGGCACATTGTCCATCTGATTAATAGGCAATAAGTGTTCTGGAAAGTGTTCAAAGTGCAGTGCACTGTCGAGCTCAAAAGCGAGCAGGTCATAATTGAGCTGATCTTTTTCCGCAAGATGATTACGCTTAATTTGCTTTAATTGCTTCTGCATTTTATGCATCAATGCAAATTGCTTGGCGCGATTTTGTGGCGCGATATTGATGCCAAGTTGATCGTTGAAACGACCATCGCCATTGATGGTAGCGAACTGCAAAGGATCAAATTGAACGCGCGCGGTGTAAAACGCATCGGCTAATTGCTCCAGTTGTTTTTTACTTTTTATGACTTCTTGGACCTGTACCACATCGGCTGCCATGCTGATCGGTGCCAGCATGACGCTGCTGCTTAGTAGTGCTGCGGCCAGACTGCTTAGTTGTACGTATTTTTTTAAAGACATAGTCGTATCCTGTGACGTGTTGAGTTAGTTGTATTTATCGTGCAAGACAAATGTTTTAATTACAAAAAAGACTTGGGCCTAGAATACCTGAGTTTGTAGTCGTATGGCGTTAAAACCAGGGGTAAGAGCGAGTTCACGCAACAGCTTGATGGATCTTTGTGAATTTTGTGACGACAACGGTAGGAAAGAAAATTGCGGACCTGCAATGAATTGTAAGAAGTGGTTTTCTACATTGCTTTATGATTTAGCTTCAATTGTTATAGAGCCAAGGACTCAAATCAGAATTAGTAAATTGGTTAATTGACAAAAATATTCAAAATTTACTTTAAATATTTGTATTTTCAGTAAACTTATATATAATTAAATATCAATTAAAATTTAAAAAAAAGTATTATTTTTGGTAAATTTATGCTCTAATTTATTCATTAAAGTAAAACCCACTTTCCTGGAATTAGCGATAAATCTTATGACTATTGCGCTGCCAACTATAGAAGAGCCTAAAACTACTTCAGCTGGAAGTTCGCTTTTCCGCTCAGAAGTCACCGCCGCGTTAGGCAGCAATTGGATGGGCGCTATTCGTCTGGCGCAACCTATCTCTTCTTGGTTGATTGCTGGCATCGCGTTGGCCGTTTCTATTGCGTTGATTGCCTTCCTGAGTTTGGGCAATATGACGAAAAAGGCACGAGTTACGGGTATTACGGTACCAACCGCAGGTAATATCAGTGTTGCTGCGCCTAATTCTGGCGTATTAACGCAAAGTCATATTAAAGAAGGCGATGTCGTGCGGGCAGGGCAGGTCTTATTTACGCTGTCGACGCAAAGACAAAACAGTCAGGGTGAAATCACCGCCTTGATCGCTAATCAGCTACGTTCCAGACAAGATACTTTGACGACGGAACAGCGCTTGCGTGAGAGCGCAACACAAGAAAGAAAATTAGTTTTGCAGCAAAGGCTAGTCAATCTCCAGGTCGAATCAGAGCAAATCGATCAGGAAATTCTGTTGGCGAAACGTCGCTTGAATTTATCACAGCAAAGTATCGATAAATTCCAAACGCTACAAAATAGCGGTTATGTGTCAGCCGCCCAAACTCAGCAAAAAATCGAAGAAAATCTCGATCTCTCGACAAGGCTAAGTAGTCTCCAGCGCAATAAAACCCAGTTGCAGGCGAATCAGGTTAACGTCCAATCTGAAATGAACACCTTATCGAATACTCTCGCGACCGAGCTAGCGCAACTCAGCCGAGCCAAAGCTGGCTTACAACAAGAAATCGCCGAAAACAATAATCGTCAATCTAGCCAAATTGTGGCACCTCAATCAGGCATGGTCACCGCCATCACCAACCAAACGGGGCAAAACATCAGTGGCGGACAAGTGCTGGCCACGCTCATTCCTAATGTGGACAGTAACGACTCAAAAGAGCAGCAAGCTTTAGAAGTGCATCTGTATGCACCGAGCAAAACGGCTGGCTTCGTGAGCGCAGGACAGCAAGTCCTCATACGTTACAACGCCTACCCTTACCAAAAATTCGGCTTACAAGCAGGGACTGTGATCGATGTGAGCAAGACTCCGTTTGCGCCCAACGAGTTACCCCAACATCTTGCCAGTACGATCTTGAGTAACGCACAGCAAAACATCTTGGGCTTTAACAGTAATGAAGCTCTGTACCGCATCAAAGTGCGACTCAAGCAGCAAACCATCAACGCCTATGGACACGCGCAAACCATCAAGCCCGGTATGACATTGGAGGCTGACGTAGTACAAGACAAACGCAAGATTTGGGAATGGATTATTGAACCCGTGCTGGCAGTAACAAAAACGGCAGAGTTGTGAAACTGGTTGAACAAGGCAAGTAGTTAAGGCTTGCTAAGATTTGCAAGTGAGTGAGCATAAGCCCACTCACCGCAAAAAAACCGTACACAGGTCACTACACCTTGTACGGAGGCAGTAAAACCCATCGGTATAGGATCGATGGGTTCAACTTAACCATGTATAGGAGTAACACAAAATGCGTTTAATTACAAATGAAGAGCTGGTGTTTGTGGCTGGTGGCGAACTCGGGCCTATTTATGTGAGTAATGATCGTTTGATTGACTTCCCTCCGCAGACCGATCCCACTGGAGGTGAGGGTGGATACAATCCAATTTTAATTGCTGTTATTGGGGCAATTGCAGTTATAGGCGCAGCGATTATTGGATATTTGGCGAAAGAGGCAGAAAATGAAAAGGAAAAATTACGTGAGGAAATAACTACAACCACGAATTGTGAGCGCGATAAAGATGACGGCGAAATCACTTGTACCGTGACAGGGCAGGTAAGAAAAGAATATAAATACAAGTAATCGCACGAAAATCTCGCGCTGCTCTGTTTGTTAAGTGTCGCGCGAGAATAAGGTAGCGAGGTTTAATTGGATATGGTGTGCAATGCGATTAATTTTCTTTGTGTTTATGTTGCTTTTTTTTACTGCTTGTAATGAAAAGCGCCGCGACATCAATTGGGATGCTGAGTTTGATAAAGCGGGTGTCGTGGGCTCAGCATACCGATCTTTCGGAAACGAGAGCTGTATCGGGAAGTGCCAGTGGTCGAGAGTTTCTAGTACGACTCTATCGCTGAACGGTACGATTGGCAAAGGTACATTTGATGAATTTGACAGAAAGCTTGACCATGGAATTAATGAGGTTTGGTTGAACTCTGCTGGGGGGAACGTCAGAGAGGCGTTAAAGATTGCTAATGTTATTCAAGATAGAAAGTTGAAGATAGTTGTCAACGGTTTTTGCATTTCCTCATGCGCAAACTATTTATTTCTTGCTGGCTTTGAGAAGAAAATTAATGGCATTGTTGGATTTCATGGAAGTGTGCAAGCGATGGGGGGGAAAGAAGCACCATGTCATGCAACTGATGATCCCAGATGTATTTCGGGAAATGAAACTGCGGAAAATGAACAAGTTCTTTTTCGGTCTGTTGGTATCAATACTTTACTATTTGATGTGACACAGAGCATAGACAAAGGAATGAAAAATGGAAAATTAGTTGCCTATTATGCGCCTAGCGTTAAGACTTTAAATGCGCTCGGTGTGAAAGGAATTGATGGAGACCAAAGTGAGCATTATCTGCAAGTTATGCAATATTTTTATAAGATTTCGGGGGAGCCAGAATTTGCAATTGCGACTGATCCTAATCCGACGATTTTAGATGGTTTGCGCAAACTACAATAATGCGAATTAAGTTGTTACGTCGAAATTTTTTAAGTAATCCAAACATGAGTATCATCCTTCAAACCGAATCCTCAGAATGCGGCCTAGCTTGCCTAGCCATGATCGCCAGTCATTTCGGTCACCACACCGACTTGGCCGATTTACGCCGACAATTCTCGATTAGTTTGAAAGGCGCAACGCTTGCGCAATTGATGCGGCATGCTTCTGCAATGCATCTTAATTCTCGTCCCTTGCGATTAGAACTCGATGAAATGTCTGATTTAGCTTTGCCCTGTATTTTGCATTGGAACTTGAATCATTTTGTCGTGCTTAAAAAGGTCAAGAAAGACTTGCGTGGTCGCGTGACTTTGATCTTGTTCGACCCAGCGGTGGGTGAGCGTAAAGTGTCTTTAAAGGAGGCCTCGCAGCATTTTACGGGTGTGGCATTGGAGCTGAGTCCTAGTCCTGAATTCAAAGCGAAGGACGAACGTAAACAAGTCAATCTGCGTGATTTGACCGGGCCAATTGTCGGTTTGCGTCGCGCGATTGTGCAAGTGATTGCTTTGGCGTTTGCCTTGGAAATCTTTGCCATCATGTCACCTCTATTTAATCAGTTTGTGATTGATGATGTGATCGTCAGTGGTGATAAGGAATTGCTGGTGGTCTTGGTATTTGGCTTCGCCTTATTGATGGTGACGCAGACTGCGATTGGGCTGGCGCGTAGCTGGTTTTTGATGCGCTGGAGTATGGATGTCAGTATGCAATGGTCAGCGCGTGTGTTGGCGCATCTGGTGCGCCTCCCTGTCAGTTATTTTGAGAAGCGACATCTGGGTGATGTGGTTTCACGCTTTGGTAGCATAGGTGCGATTCAAGGTACTTTAACCAGCATGTTTCTCGAAACCGCTTTAGACGGTTTAATGGTGATCATGGCACTCGGCATGATGGTGATGTATAGCGTGAAATTGACTTTGCTGGTGGTCGCCGCGGTGTTTATCTATGCACTGTTGCGCTGGGCGTTTTATCAACCGTTTCGCGAAGCATCGCAAGAGCGTCTGGTTTTATCAGCAAAAGAAAGTAGTCATTTTCTAGAAACCATGCGGGCGATTACGCCTTTGAAATTATTTGGGCGAGAGACCGAGCGTTTAGCGCGTTGGCAAAATCTGAAAATCGACGTGCAGAACCGCGATATTAAAACGCAGAAGATGTCGATACTGTTTAGTGTAAGTAATACCTTTATCTTTGGTATACAAGGCTTGCTATTGTTTTATATCGGTGCAGGTCTGGTGATGCAAAATGTATTGACGGTCGGTATGTTGATGGCATTTTCCAGTTACGCAGGTACTTTCACAGGACGTATTTCTAACTTAATTGGCTTGTTTGTCAGTTACAAAATGCTGAGTATGCACAGCGAACGTCTTGCCGATATCGTGTTGGAGGAAGCAGAAAAAGAGTCGCTTGTAGAGACCGATGTGTCGAGAATACAGGCGAGTATCACACTTAAGAATGTGAAGTTTCGTTATGCCGATGGTGAGCCTTGGGTATTAAATGGCGTGGATTTAAGTATCCCAGTCGGACAAAGCATCGCTTTAGTTGGACCGTCTGGCTGCGGTAAAACGACTTTGTGCAAGATCATCTTAGGCTTGTTAAAGCCGACCGAGGGTGAAGTCCTGATCGATAACATACCTATCACGCAACTTGGTTTAAAGACCTATCGTCAGTTAGTTGGAACGGTCATGCAAGAAGACGTTTTGCTGGCGGGGTCGATCAGCGATAATATCGCTTTTTTTGATAGTCATAGCAATCAGGCGCAGGTCGAGCAATGCGCACAAGCTGCTGCGATACATCAGGATATTGTGGCGATGCCTATGGGATATCAAACCTTAGTTGGTGACATGGGAAGCAGTTTGTCGGGTGGGCAAAAGCAGCGGGTTTTATTAGCCAGAGCTTTGTATAAACAACCCAGAATCCTCGCGCTAGACGAGGCGACTAGCCATCTCGATATTGAGAACGAACACAAGGTAAATCAGGCGTTGGCGCAATTGTCTTTAACGCGCATTATGGTCGCGCACAGACCAGAGACGATCAATGCCGCCGAGCGTATTGTGATGTTGAAGGATGGGCTTGCAGTGGAAGTTCTTGCTGTAGCAAACTCTCTTGCGAATTGTAATATTGCGAAGGGTCAAGAGAAAGTTTTGGTGGCATGATTAACCATCAGCTTGATGGCTATTAATCTGGAGAGAATTGAGTTCCTGTGAGTGAATCAAGATTTTCGAAATTTGAGATGGGATAAACTTTTTTTGTTATACGCACCCGGCTTTTAGTGATTATTTAAATTAGCTGTTGGGAACCGGACCTTCGACCTTTTTTCGCTATAAATGCTTCTAGACTGCTCTAAAAACTATGCTCAAGATTTAACCTGAAGACACGGTAAGTTTTGATGTAATTATTACGCCAGATGGTGGAGTCTTGACTCGAGAATTGGCTGATGTTTGGGTAGTCGTGCAGTAATGCATTGTCCACCGAAAATCGCAAGTTAGTCTTTTTGGTGAACTTCCACGAAGCGTACATATCCAAATCCACGTTGGAATGAGCGAAGTTACGCTGGACACTATTGAGAAGAATTGGATTACTGTCTTGATAGCGCAGGCTTGCTCCTAGAGCCAGTGGGATTTCCTTAGCACTGTAATCGACGCTCATGTTAGCACTAACTTTGCCAGGCACAAGCAGGTTATCCGGTTTTGGCAAAAATGAAATGGAAGACCAAGTACGTCCCGCATAGAAGCTAAAGTTGGTATTCGGACTATCCGCAAAGAAGCGCTTGAGTGGAAATTGCGCCTCGAAACTCAAGACCTTGGAAAGTCCTTCGCCAGCATTCACATAACGGCGCCACCATATTCCATCAAAGAAACTGATTTGTTCGCGATGAAGGTCAGAAATTTTTCGAATCACCGCTCTGGCGCTATAGCTCAAGTCTTGTTTATCGTTATGCTCAAAAGACGTTTGCAGTGACCACGCCAACTCCGGTTTTAGCTCAGGGTTGCCCAATCTACTTGGATTGTCTATGGAATTATTCGGAAAGACGAGCCTGGGTGAGGTTAATAGGGAATTGCTTGGCGCTTTGTAGGTTCGCGATATGCCTACACGTAGGCGATCAGAATTTTCAGGATTGAGTTGCCAGAGCGTTTGTATGATAGGGCTTAACACGCTGGACGTATTTTTTACTGTAGTCTGAGTATTGCCGTCGCTTTGCACTCGTACTGCTTCCCATCGAAGCCCAAAATAGGCAGAAGATGCTTTGCGAAATTTCCATTCATCTTGCGCAAAGAACGCGAGATTGTCGACGACAGAATGTGCGGTTTGATCGCTAGTTTCGATAGGCTTAAACGAGGGGTCAGAGTCCGTTTGAAAGCGTCTGTTTTTATTGCGCCCCGTGGAAAAATTCAAGCCACCTACAATGTCGTGTTCTTCACTACTTGGTGCGCTCAATTTGAGTGTAGTACTAAAACCATTTTCGCGTGTATCGCTGCTGGATGATCGTATAAATGCAAGTTTATCGGGATCGCTATAGTTCAGTGTATGGTTCTTACTATTCGATGTAACACCATTCACACTAACATTAAAGTCGAGTTTGACATCGCTAAAGATTTGATTAGTGATTCTGATCGAACTATTCCCACCATTGCGACGTGCATCGGTATCGCTGATCGTGGCTTGGATGGGTAAGTTTTTGCCAAGTATAAATTGATAATTTTGCTCTGAATGGCTAGTTCCATCCTCAGCTTGGAAGTTGCTGCTGGATCGGACACTTAAACCTTCTTTGTTTTTGAACTGAATGACCGGGTTAATGGAGATAGATTTGTCTGATGAATAGTCATCCGTCACCTGAAAGTCTTCACGTATTTTTTGATCTTGCTTGTCGTATTCAATGGTCGATGTTTTGGTCGAAAAGGGATACCCAAACTTCGATGCTCGCAGCGACAATGAGTACGAGATATTGTCCCGTTTATCCGAAGACCTCCATTCAACACTAGGCATGGTTGATCGGTAATGGCCTACGCTGACTTTAATTTGTTGCTGGGCAGAACTGGGTACTTTTTTCAAAATAATATTAATCGTTCCGGCTATGGCTTGACTACTGAACTCGGCGCTGCCCAACCGATAAATTTCAACGCGTTCTATGGTGGACATGGGAATATTATTGATGCTAATTCCGCGCGGGGGCTCACCGTCGACAAGGACTTGGGTATAACCCGCGCCCATTCCCGGTAATTGCATTATTCCTTTTACTACCGTCACGCCCGGAACACGTTTCATCGCATCGGCAATATTGTTGTCGCCATAGCGTGTTAACTCGGCATTGCTGACTATGGTCTTAGCAGCAGCATCGCGTCGTGAATTTTCGATTTCGCTTTTGGCTTTAATTTCGACTTGCTGCGTTTGCGCTATAGTTTTATCGGCGGGTACTCTTTGTGCTGTATTAGATTCACTTTGCTTGACATTACTCTCTTGCGCATGAACTCCAGAAAAGGAAATCAAAACGATGGTAGTGAATGTAAAGTGGATGCTTTGTTTTTGGGAGAATGTCTTCATGGACTGTTTATTTTAATTTTTTTGTTAGAAAACTCGTTTAGATGAGATACGACTTGCCTCTCAAATCCAAAAAACATGAATATCCAAACTTGGGTGACATAATGATAGCGTACTTGTTCTTTATGACAAATATATGTAGTAGAAATTTTATTATCGGTTCTGTTTTAGACGACCGTACGACCTTCTTCCTGTTCGTTTTCACCAATGACTTGGACATTGAGTCACAATCTATTTGGGGCTAAAGCACAAACTAAGTAGGAAATAAAAACCGTTAAGACATGGTCGCGCACAGACCAGAAACGATTAATGCCACCGAGCGAATGGTGATGTTAAAAGACGGGCAAGCCGTGGAAGTTCATGCCGCGATTGATAATGTGACGGTCAGCAATGTTGGCGGCCTTGTCAAAACATTTGAAGCTGCTTGACTCGTTCTAACGTAGGTTTGCGATACCGTTCAAAGTTGTTGCTTGTTTGGTGTGAATCACTTAACTATCGCGTCGAATTTTGATCATCAAGAAAGTCGTTAATGAGCTTGATAAATTGTTCTGGTGTCGTGGGCTTTTTTAATTGGCCGACTAAGTTGAGCGATTTGAGATGGGCGACTAGGACGGCGCTATGCAGAACATTTGCAGATTGACCTGAATTGATAATTAAGGGCGTTTTGCACTCACGTTTAGCCAATTGCCATAGGACGTCGAAACCGTCCATTGTAGGCATAAGTAAATCGCAAATAATGAGGTCAAGGGGCATGGTCGCATCGTCAAGGTAAGGCAATGCTGCACTGCCTTCTGCTGCACAGAATACGTCGTTTATACCCATTGAACGTAACAGAACACCGATGTATTCCAATTGCATTGGATCGTCATCGATGACCAATACGCGGTTGATTGACGATGAATGAGTGGTAAGGAGCGACTGCGGCATATTTTGCCTTTGCGTATATATAGCCCAATGCTAACTTAAGCCTAGCATTATAGTTCGAAGCATCTCACTTCAATTAATGAATACTAGCCAGTATAAAGCTGGATTCAATGTCTTTTTAGCGCTGTTGGTTAGCACAAGACTTCTCTCGTTTCAGCAGAGCTTAGCGCATCATATAAGGAAGCAAGCTGCATGTGCAGGCAAAATCAAAAAAGCCGGATATTTGCGGCGAATGCTGTCTCGTTTCTGTGAAAAACTTGTCGGGGTTATATCGCAACAAGTATTTTTTTGATTTAAAAGGGGAATCGTTCCCGGTGTCGGTCAAGCACCTGGCCATGTCGACTGGAGTTAGGCTTGCCATTGGATAGCGCGATGGCTCCATTCACTAATACCCAATGAATACCTGTTGCAGCTTGTTTAGGCGACGCAAATGTGGCTTGGTCGGAAATTGTCGCGGGATCAAATACCACGAGATCTGCCCAGCAATTGAGTGCGATCCGTCCGCGTTGTTTCAAACCAAAATGATCTGCTGAGAGTGTGGTCATGCGGCGCACTGCTTCAGCCAAAGTGAATAATTTTCTGTCGCGGCTATAGTGCCCTAATACGCGTGGAAATGCGCCCCATAAGCGTGGGTGTGGATGGCTGTCATGTGGCAGACCGTCAGAACCTATCATCGTGTGTGGGTAGCTTAAAACACGCTCTACATCGTCTTCACGCATTTGGAAATACACCGCGCCTGCCGGATGCAAGCGGCGTGCAGCTTCTTTTTGATCGACATGCCACTCGGCTGCAATGTCTGCCAGATCACGTCCTTGC
Organism: Undibacterium sp. Di24W; assembly: GCF_049340325.1. Classification (NCBI taxonomy): domain Bacteria; kingdom Pseudomonadati; phylum Pseudomonadota; class Betaproteobacteria; order Burkholderiales; family Oxalobacteraceae; genus Undibacterium; species Undibacterium sp. Di24W. The sequence continues at coordinate 543,619 of NZ_JBMPOP010000001.1, read as the reverse complement.
ATTTCTGGATGTGGTTGGGAAAAACTGATCATGATGCGGATCACACCATCGACATAATCAGGGTCGAGTACAGTTGAACCTGCTGTGTAGGGATAAGCGTCGAGGCCGACTGCTTGCGTCTTGCGGCGCTCAGTGACGTAGGCTAAGGTTTCTGTGGTACGGCCCCAGTTCGCTGGCCCTGCGCATTTGTGATGCGATAGGATGACCGGCAATTGTGCTTCTTTACCCGCATCGCAAGCCTCGGCTAAGGCATCGATCACGCCATTGTATTCATCGCGAATATGCGAGGTATACACGCCACCCGCTGCTGCACATATTGTGGCTAATGCGATGACTTCGGCGTTGTCTGCTGCTTTGCTAGTCTGGTAGAACAAGCCTGAACTAAAACCTAAAGCGCCAGCATGCATGCCTTCGGCCAACAAGTCTTGCATGACTTTGATTTCTTCGGCATTCGCACCGCGATTCAAATCGGCGACTGCATTCACACGTAAAGTCGAATGTCCGATCAGCATCCCAACGTTTACCGCTGGCTGCGCTTGCTTTACGGCCTTGGCGTAATCTTGGACGCTGGCATAACGATAGTCTTTTTGCGTGCCAATCAAGCTAAGTGGTGCGGGCGGTGCTTTGTCTGCTATCCACGGCGATAGGCTTATGCCACAATTGCCTGCTATGACTGTAGTCACGCCTTGCGTCAGTTTTGGTAGCATCGCTGGCGCATCCAAAACTTCTCTGTCGTCGTGGGTGTGGACGTCGATAAAGCCGGGTGCAACCACTAGGCCAGTGGCATCGAGAATTTCATAGCCATGCAAACTCAGCGCTGGCGCGATCGCGACTATTTTTTGTTCGGCAATCGCGATATCGGCACGATAGGGCGCGGTGCCGCTGCCGTCGATGACGTCAGCGTTGCGGATGATGATGTCGTAGGTCGGCTTAGTCATGGCTTTTGTAGGGCGGGTGTAAATCGCACTGTAATTAATAAAGTTCCGTGGCGCGGGATTTACCCGTTCTACAGTTTAGAAAAAAGTATTGATGGCCGATTGCACTTGGTAGTCATCATCGACTACCAAAATCACAGGCCATTTATCAAAGGTTGTGCATGGATGTGAAATGCCGCAGGCAATCAAATCCCCTACTTGCAGAGTTTCGCAGATTGGACTGTCTTTCGGTAGGCGTAAATACGCGTGCTGGTCGTTCATTTTTTCTATTTTGCAGCCTGCGGGTAAATCGAGTGGCGCAGTTGTGCTGCCAGGTCGGTGTGTTTGTACCGGGAAAGGTAGATCGATGTCGTACGAGGCATCGCGTTTGCCCATGGTCAAAATGGCGAGATCTGGTTCAGGGCGCGATTGCACCATACTCCAGACTTCTAAGGCTGGACGCAGATTATCGACTTCAACTACGCTTTCGCGCGTCTGCATTTCATGCAATAAGTGATTGTAGAAGCCATGGTCATGCGTCACATAGCAGCCACTACGTAGTATCGAAGTGACAGGGCGCGAGAGCTGCAAGGTCTGCTCAAAACCACGTCCAACCAAATCAAAATACGCCGAGCCGCCAGCGGATAACAAAATATTCTCACCAGCAAATAAACCTTCTGAGTCGGCTTGCTGCGTGAGTGTGATTAAATCATTGATAAACGCTTTGACGGCGACCAAATCTTGATCTCTGTGCTTGCCGACTAGCAGACCTTCATAACCCTCTATACCTGCTAGTTGTAGGTAAGGACTTTGATGTATCGCTCGTGCAACTGCTAATGCATCATTTTGGCTACGGCAGCCAGTGCGACCACCGGCGAAACCCAATTCGACCAACAAAGGCAGAGGACGATTCAATCCAGCTGCTTGGACTTGTTCTGCCATACGCTGCACGCCATCAAGGGAATCAGTAAGTGCGAAAAATTCAAAAGTGGCATCGGCTTTCATTAACGCCAATACCGCTTGTGTATCACTGCGGCTGATGAGCTGATTTGCGAGTAGTACGCGGTGTACGCCGAAACGATGAGCGATCAACGTTTGGTTGACAGTAGCGAGCGTCATTCCCCAAGCGCCATTTTCTAGTTGCATGTCAAATAGCTGTGGCGACATCGTGGTCTTACCATGAGGAGCGAGCACGACGTTCATGGTGTCACAGAATTTCTTCATCCATTGCAGATTGTGTTGCAAGGCTGATTGTTTCAATACAGCCACTGGAAAACTGGTGTCGGCATTCAGTACATTCCATTGCTGTTGGGCGATATCTTGTTGTTGTAAAGCTTGGGTCAAAGCCAGGCCTTTGGTGCCGGGTAACAGGCTTTGCTGATCTAGTGTGCTGAGATTTAACATGATGCTTGAATAAAAAATGAGAGAGATTATTTCCAACGACTGATTTTGTGCCCTTTGAGCGCATAGAACAAGATCATCGCATAACACGGCAACATGACCCAGTAAGCGCTTTGCGAACCGCCAGTATCTGAGAAGTGACCGTAAGCCATAGGCAAGATCGCGCCACCTGCGATGCCCATGATTAGCAAGGCTGAGCCAGCCGCTGTGTATTTGCCCAAACCTTCGAGCGCCAGAGGCCATACCGCAGGCCAAACCAATGCATTCGCAAAACCTAGCATGGCGAGGAACATCACCGAATTTGGCACCACCGGAACACCAGCCCAACCCACCAAGGCTTGAGCGATGCCGCTGTCGGTGGATGAGCTATTCATGACACCAAGGACAAAAAATAGACCACATGCTGCCGATAAAATTAACGCATTTTTTTGCGATAAAAATTTAGGAATTGCCACTGCACCGAGCAAATAACCCAAGACCATAAAACCCATCGTATAAGAAGTGAGTTTCAAAAAGTGTTGCACACCCAGATGTTGACCGTATAGACCAATTGTGTCGCCTGCGATGACTTCCACACCGACATAAGCAAATAGGGTGAGTGCACCCAAAACTAATTGTGGAAATTGCAGAACACCAAAGCGTGTTGTGCTGCTTTGATCTTCGTCTTGTAAATCTAAATCAGGTAAAGATGAAAAATGGATGATAGCCATAAAGACCACCAAACCTATCGCCATGACGATATACGGCGTCACCAAGCGTGAAGCAAGGTCGGCACGCAAAGCTTCACGTGCGATTTGATCCATCGCTGCCAGTGCAGCGGTGGAAGTTGAGGACTGATCAATACCAGACAAAATCAATGCGGAGAAAACCATAGGCACCACAATCCCAGCACCTTTGTTGAACAACCCCATAATACTGATACGCATCGCTGCACTCTCGCGCGAACCTATGCAAACGATGTAAGGGTTAATCGCGGTTTGCATCAAAGTCATACCGGTTGCGAGCGTGAACAGTGCAAGTAAAAATAGGCCGTAGTAACTGGTTTTTGCAGCAGGGATGAACATCAAAGCACCTACAGCCATTACACCGAGGCTGGCGGTCATGCCGTTTTTGTAGCCAATGCGACTGAGCACGGCCGCTGATGGCAATGCCATCACGGTATAGGCGATATAGAAAGCAAAGGTAACCCAGAGCGCTTGGAAGTCGTTGAGGTTGCAAACGATTTTGAGGAAAGGGATGAGCGAGCCGTTGAGCCAAGTAACAAAGCCTAGGATGAAGAAGAGTAGGGCGATGAAGAACATGGCGACTACGACTTGTTTTTTTGACTGTGATGATGGTGCGTTGTGGGTCATGGTTTTTCCGTTTTTTGTTTGTTGCTCTCGGTGAGTTGAGAGTGTCTCTTTGGGTTTTTGCTTAAGCGTAATTCATCGCTCACTGCTTGAAATACTTTTATACCTTGATTTAAATAGTCAGATGAATTTCTAGTTTCTTGATTTATCTTTTTTGGTTGCTTATCGTTTGCAGGTCGGGGGTAGCCCGACAGCTAGTTACCTTTTTTGCTTCGCCAAAAAAGGTAACCCAAAAAAGGCGACCACGTTGCCACTGCCCTTCGGGTTCCCAATTCTGCAGGACAAAAAATGGGAAAGCTTCGAAACTCGCTTCGCTCAGACAACAAAGCTTTCTTTATCCATTTTCTGCCCTGCACAATTGGCAGTGTCAGAAGTGGAACAGCGTCAAAATCAACAGCAAAAGCAAAGCAATCAGAAACGACGGATGTTTATTTTTCTAATAACAGTTGTAGGTCGTTGTTTTTTGTTTTTGACTTTGTTTTTGACCCACCCCCGTTTGAGACGATGTAATTTGTGCGTCACAGAAAATGGATAAGAAAGTGTTGTTGTCTGAGCGTAGCGAGTTTCAACACTTTCCCATTTTTGTGATGCACAAATTATTCTGTAGCGTAGCGTAAGCACCCGTAGGGCGAGTCTACGGTCGCCTTTTTTGGATTACCTTTTTTGGCGAAGCAAAAAAGGTAATTGGCTGTCGGGCCACACCCGACCAACAGACACATCAGCAAAACCAAAACGTAAATGAAACGACCAGCCATTCAATTAATCAATCAATCAATCAATCAATCAAACAAACAAACAAACAAACAAACAAACAAACAAACAAACAAAACCTAAATCTCCTCCTGCGTCAACTCCCGAGCAAACACCTGATTCCCCGCCATCAATCCACCATCCACCGGCAGCACCACCCCAGTAATCACCCTAGCTGCATCAGAAGCTAAAAACATCACAGCATCCGCAATATCTTCAGGCGTCGCAAAATCCCGCAGCGGATACCACTTCTTCAAATCCTCAAACACTTGCGGATTTTTATCCACGCGGGCTTGCCAAGCTTGGGTCTTCACCGTGCCTGGGCAAACCATATTCGCCCGTATGCCAAACTTGCCGAACTCCATTGCCAGAGCTTTGGTATAACTGATCAAACCAGCTTTCGCCACGCTATAGGCTGGATGTCCAAACGACGTCATGCCGTTGACGCTGCCGATAATCACGATGTTGCCTTTGCCTGCCGCCTGCATCGCTGGTCTAACTGCTTCAACCGTATGGAAAGTTCCATTCAGATTGAGATCCATATCTAGCTTCCAGCTTTCCTCGGTCGTGCTTTGTAGCGTCAAAGCCTGAGCTGCGCCTGCGTTGGCGACTAAGACATTTACTTCGCCGTGTTTAGCGACCACCGCGCTTAAAGCTTGTTTGAGTTGGCTGGCATTTGTAATGTCGGCGACCACCGCGCTGCACTTGTCTGCGCCTAGTTGCGCGACTAATTCAGCTAATTGTGTGGCTTCACGATCTTGTGCGTAGACGTGATCGCCTGCATTCACAAACGCTTGGCAGAGTGCGCGACCGATGCCGCCGCAGGCGCCGGTGATGAGGATGTTGCGCGCCACTGTGTTTGACACTGTATTTGCCACGGTGTTTGTCATTTAAGTGCTTTCCTTTAAGGTCTTAGCCAGATGATCGAGCTGATATTGCGGTAGCAAGCCATAGTTGTAAAACGCAAAATCCTTGATGCCTAATGCTTGAATGCCTGCCATCGCGGCGCCTAGTTCTGCGCCTTGATTCAGGTCTGGAAAACCTGGCCGTAAAATGGCTCGTACTTTTTCTGGGTGGCCGATTTGACGCAGACTTTCCCAAGCATCGGCAATGGCACGATTGGCGTTAGGTTCGTAGAAAGGGATTTCGATATAGTCAGCAACTTCGGACAATGCCTTGAGATCACTGCCTTCGGTCCAACACGCAGAAGTGGGTCTTTGTACCGTTGGGATGACGGCGAGTTGACAGTTGCTTGGAATCGCCGCGCGAATTTCTGTCACTAATCGTGTGACACGATCCTGACGCAAGCCGATAAAAGCCAGTAAATCCGCATCGCTCAACAGATCCGACTGAGTCCAGCTGGCCGCTTGATCTGCATTGGCATCAGCTGGTAAAGCCAAGTAGTTTTTAATATTGTCTTGTACTCGCGTCTGTAGTGCATCGATGCTTATCCCTTTTTCTCTTGCCGCAGTCTTACAGGCATCACAAAAACACATACCCAGCATATTGTCTAACCAAGCGTTACTGGTGACTTGCGCGAATTCGTGATGATAACCGTGGCCGTAAGGTTGCCAACCTGGCGATTCGAGAACGATGCTGGTGAGCGCATGTTGATGAGTAAGGTCGGCGCACAGATTTACAGCGTAGTCGAACACCGATGACTGCATAGGGCAGAGGCTATACACATAGCCATCACCAAACGCATTTTTGACAGTGAACTGGGGGAGTGCGGTGCCGAGACGGGTATTATGTAAAAGCACCGTCCAGCCATGTACTTTGACTCTTCCATCGTTTAGTAGCGCTGGTAGTACCGCGCGAATCGCATCATCGCTATGTGCTTGTGGCTTGATGTCGCCATAACGGCTCAGATCAGGATCGAAGTAGGTGACACCGTCTTCAGGGAAGATTACACAAGGTGGCTTTTTTGCGTGGGGACGGATAAATTTTCCAGCGTGATAGGACGTCGCTAAAGTCACATCGGTGATGCCCATAGCGAGCACTTCATCAACAAATTGCGTGACACCTATGTCGGCGATATCCCATGCGTAGGTGTACAGTGAGCGGTAAGATGACTGCGTCATGGCATCCTCGAAAAACATTTAGATTGCAAATTGGTCGGGTGCGCTCTGCACACCTTCGTTATTTGATTTCGTGTTAGATCGGTTTGTAAGCCGTCACTTCTATCTCCACTTTGCAATCAACCATCATCGCTGATTGCACACAAGAGCGCGCTGGTGGATGCTCACCAAAGTACTCGGTGTAGATGCGATTGAAGGTCCAGAAGTCGCGTGTATCATCGAGCCAGACGCTAACTTTGACTACGTCACTCAATTCACATCCAGCCAATGCCAATACTTTTTTCACATTTTCCATAGTGCGACGAGTTTGAGATTCTATGCCGCCCGTTTCGATTTCGCCGTTTTCCTTCATTGCTACCTGGCCTGAGCAAAATACAAAATCGCCAGCGCGTACAGCGGGTGAAAATGGTAAGCGTTGACCACCTGCACCTGAGGGAATATTGCCGAAGCGTGTGATATCTTTAGTCATGTTGTACTCGTAAAAAATTTATCGTGGAATTTGAATCGTAGTCGATACCAAAGCCTACTTGCAGTGTCTTGGTAGTCATATCGGTATGTTCTCGTATTGACTGAATTTACTTGATCAAACCGCGAGCCGTGGCAACTAAGATCGCACCTTGTCCCGCAAGATGCGCCTGAGTTTCATCGGATACGACGGTGATTTTTCCTGAGAAATAATCATCGTTCTTGATCAGGATTGCCAAAGCTTCTTTCATAATCGGTTTGCCGCAAATGACGACTGGCGTACCTGGCATCATTTTGATCGCTGTGCTATTTTTTAAGGTCAGCAAGTCGGCACCGAGGATGGCGCCGAGTAAGAAGTTGGCGCGGTCATTGCGCTCGTAAATCGTGAATTGATCGAGTGTGCGCACGTTGAAACAGGTTCGACCAAGGCCGATAGTTTGTGCCGATTGCGCACCTGCCAATAACATCTCTTCATTGATAGAGGTCGCGAATTGTGAATCTAAAGATTGTGCCAGAATGGTATTGTGCGTGATTACGTACATCAGCTCACCGGCCAAGGTGGTGACGCAGCCAGTGATGCGATTTTTGTCATCGATGCAAACAAACTTAGAGTGCGAACCTGGCATCACCATCATGGCCGGGCCGGTGATGCCGAGTTGTTCTATCACATTCATGACTTCGACTTCTTCGCCGCGCATCATGTCCATCGCTTCGCAATTATGCAAGCCGATATTGTCTACGACATTCTTAACGCCAGGCACGAACCAGATTGGTTTAGCGAATACTTCGGGTATCGTCACCGAAACCATGCCACGTGCTAATTGTTGTAAGCCAGCCGGTGCAAAGACATGCGGCAATTCAAACAGGCCGACATTTGAGCTGATCATGCCCGAGCCTATGACCAGATCGATCTGGTCCTCACTCACTTGGGCCGTGGCCAGCGTCTTGTTAATTGTATCGCGCACACCGTTTTGTAGTTTTTCGCGACTGCCGCTAATCGCGGTATCACGCACGCCGATTTCGCATGCTTCATGGGCCAGTACCTCGCTGTCTCGCCATAGCGTAACGCGGGTGTTGGTCGTGCCTGTATCGATAGTAATAATATGAGTCATGTCAAATAAGACCTAAGTGAAATTTTGGGTGACGCACGGAAGAAGTCAATTTGAGTCAATCCTAGCGTTCACAGTTATCCCATAGATTGTATGTATAAGGAGTAAATAAAGAGTGAACGCAAAGCATGAACACACTCGAATGCGGCAGCTCAAGCTGACTTCAACAGATTGATCGCAGCTTAACGGGCTGGGGCGGGCTGAGCAAGCGAGGAATATTTGAGATGTCATTAAGAAATATTTGAGGAGATAACTCTAATTTACTGATCAGTTTAATAATTATCCAGCTTTTGCTATGTTTTTATGGACTGATCATGGCGAAATCCAGAAGCTCGATAAAATTCAATTTTTATGATTCGAAATAATCGTGATCAAAATGTTAGCACTTCTATTGGAAGCTAGGGCAACATTAGAACAACAATAAATTTTCAAGCTTTCATTAAGTTTTATTAAATGAACTTCTGATATGGTATCGTTTTTCAATGAGGGTACTATGTCGAAACGTCTTCCACCACTAAACGCATTAAAAGTTTTTGAAGTCGCGGCGCGACGCCTGAACTTCACGCGTGCGGCGGAAGAATTGCATGTAACAAATGCCGCCGTCAGTCATCAGATTAAGTTACTCGAAGATTTTCTTGGCTTAGACCTGTTCCAGCGCAGTAATAATGTCTTAAAGCTGACCGAAGCGGGCGAACGCTATCTGCCACGCATACGTGAAGGTTTCAAAATTTTTCAACAAGCGACGGACAACCTGCTCAATGATAATAATGTCTTGCTGCGGGTTGGTGTGCCACCTTCATTTGGCTCCAAATGGCTAGTGCCACGCTTGTATCGTTTCTTGAATCGACATCCACAAGTGCGCGTTGAAATTGTGTCCGAAGTGGATCGTAGTTATCGGGACTGCGATATTTCTATCGATTTCAGGCGCACGCAATTTGCTGATTTTCGGATTGAGCCTTTCATCGTGACCGAAGTGTTCCCGGTTTGCAGTCCCGCGATTGCTAAAGCAATGACGACACCTTCTGACTTGAGCAAGCAGACTTTGTTGCATGAAGTCAGTGCCATGAATGACCCTGATTATCCTAGCTGGCAATCTTGGTTTTCGACTTTGGGCGTGAACGATAAAGATGTGCGCAAAGGCCCATTATTCACACTGGCGTTGATGGCCTTGCAAGCAGCGATAGACGGACAGGGGGTCGCACTCGGGCAATCCTTATTAGTCGAATACGATATTGCTGCCGGACGTTTGGTGCGCCCGTTTAATGTAGAGACACCGCTGCGCCTTGATTACTACTTAATTTATGCCGCTGACATGAAAGAAAACGCCGCCTTCCTCGCGTTTCATCAATGGTTGATTAGTGAGGCGCAGGCGCGTTAAGCCTAGTCTGGTGTTGTGATGCCACTATTTAGAAAAGATGTGCTGTTATTGAGCAGCGAAAAAGTTTTACTCGAAACTTTTGGTCTAGGTATTCCAAAGGATCAGTTACGCCAAGAACTGTGCTCAAGAATTTTAGACCTGAGTTTTTCTAAAGAATCAACGGCACACCGTTGCGTGGTATTCGCTTTGCCAAGGAGCGCGGACAAGAGCTCAGTATCACAAGCGCAATTCGAAGAGCTCGCCTTTTTCGGCGATAGCCAACAATGCCTAGATCTGGCACTCGCTTGTGCAAAACAGGCGGAGAAAATTATTGTAGTAAGTACGCGTTCGCGTGAAAACGTTTCGCGTATGACCCAGTATTATGTTCACCGCTTGTGTGGCCCTAAAGTCTCAGTCTTGAAAAGGCTGGTCGTTTAGTTTCGTTTGACGAGAGCGGAAAAAAACTCGCTGTTGGTAAATCGGATTTGCCTTTACATTTCAAGACTCTCCACAATCTTTAATTTGAATTCCATCATGCCTGCATATTTGTCCTCCTTATTCAAACAAAGCCTCATGCAAGCGGCAATTGTCGCCGTATTTACAACGAGTATAGTTCTGTCAACGAACACTTATGCGGCCGCTGTCGGAAATCTTCGTCAAATTGAATCTCCTGCTAACGCCAGCAACGTGAGGATAATTAGTGACAAAGGTCATTTATTAGAAATCAGTTTGCTGCGTCCAGATATGTTTCGCGTGTGGGCTGGCAGCGAAGGCAAGTTGACCGGCGCTGGTGATAAAGCCGCACCGATAATACTGAAAAAGGATTACGCTAAAGTTGATTATCAGCTCACAGATAAGTGCGATTATCAATTATTGCAAACCGCCAAAATGGCTTTACGTATCTACAAAAAGCCGCTGCGTTTAGCCTTGTATAAGGCCGATAATAAGAGCTTGTTATGGCAAGAAATGCAGTCACTGGATATTGCGGAGAAAAGCAGTTTTCAAACGCTATCGACTACACCGGATGAGGTGTTCTTTGGTGGCGGTCAGCAAAATGGCAGCTATGCGTTTAAAGGGAAAAGCTTAGAAGTGTCTTACTCAGGCGGCTGGGAAGAAAACGACAGACCAAGCCCAGCACCGTTTTACATGAGTAACAAAGGCTATGGCGTGCTACGCAATACTTGGAGTAACGGCAGTTACGATTTCCGTGCAATTGATTTCATCACCACCAGCCACAATGAAAAACGCTTTGATGCCTACTACTTTGTCGGCGATAACATCAAGGATGTTTTGAATGCGTACACCGAACTGACTGGTCGCGCAAAAATTTTGCCACGCTGGGCTTACGAATATGGCGATGCAGATTGCTATAACGACGGCGACAATATTAAGAAGCCGGGAACCGTACCAAAAGGATGGAGCGATGGGCCGACCGGTAAAACCCCAGACGTGGTGCTATCTGTTGCGGCGAAATATCGCGAGCACGACATGCCGGGCGGTTGGATATTGCCGAATGATGGTTATGGTTGTGGCTATACCGACCTTGAAGGCGTGGTTGCTGGTCTGAAAAAATACGGTTTTCGTACTGGCCTTTGGACTGAGAACGGTGTCGACAAAATCAAATGGGAAGTCGGCACGGCTGGAAGCCGAGCGCAAAAGCTAGATGTGGCCTGGACTGGCGCAGGTTATCAATTTGCACTCGATGCAAATCAAGCCGCAGCGCAGGGAATTTTAGACAATTCCAATTCACGCCCTTTCTTATGGACAGTGATGGGTTGGGCTGGCATGCAACGCTACGCAGTGACCTGGACTGGCGATCAAAGCGGTAGCTGGGATTATATACGCTGGCATATTCCAACCTTGATTGGGTCTGGCTTGTCAGGACAAGCTTACGCGACTGGCGACGTGGATGGCATCTTTGGTGGTAGTCCAGAAACCTTCACCCGTGATCTGCAATGGAAAACGTTTACGCCGGTGCTCATGGGCATGTCAGGCTGGTCGCAAAATTCACGCAAACATCCTTGGGCTTTTGATGAGCCATATCGCAGTATTAACCGCGATTATCTGAAGCTCAAAATGCGCTTGATGCCGTATATGTACACGTTGGCACAGGAAGCAGAGCAAACGGGAGCACCGCTGGTACGTGGTTTGATGTGGGATTATCCGCAAGATGTGAATGCCAATAACGAGGCTTACAAGTATCAATTTTTCTTAGGTAAAGATTTGTTGATCGCGCCCGTGTATCGTAGTCAGGCAGCGAGCAAAGGCTGGCGTAAGGGAATCTATTTGCCGCAAGGACAGTGGATAGATTATGCCGATGGTCGGGTAATAGATGTGGGCGCGCAGGGCAAAGTCATCGACTACCAAGTGACTTTGGATCGCTTGCCCGTGTTTGTGCGCGCTGGTGCGATTTTACCTATGTATCCTAGCTCCTTGTACGACGGTCAGGTCGCCAAAGATGTCTTGACTTGGGATATCTACCCGCACGGTGATTCGACCTACACTTTGTACGAAGACGACGGCGAAACCCGTCAATATCTGCAAGGTGAAAAGAGTACACAATCTTTACGAGTGATTGCACCACGTGGAGCGGCGGGTGACATTACGCTGCAACTCGACGGTGTGCAAGGTCAGTATCAAGGCATAGAAAAAACGCGTGTACAAGAGTTTAAAATTCACACTCGGGTGAAACCTCAACAAGTATTTTTGCAAGGGCAAAATTTAGCCGAAGTCAAATCACGCGCAGAATTTGATGCGACAAATACAGTTGGCACGTGGTTTTACGATGCAACAGAGAAGTATGGGGTAGTGTATGTTAAGACAACTAAGCTCGATATACGACAATCCCTGCAAGTGCGTTTGGCGATAGCTGCCAATGCGAGCCTCGTAGCGACAGCCGACTATCCTGCCGCACCGGCAAGCGGTGATGTGGTGGCGGCAGATACTTTGATTGTACTTAATCGCCCCGCTGAAGAACCCGGTCATCCTTTAGAAAACGCATTCGATGGCAAACCGGGTACTTGGTTCAGAACCCTGCGTGATCAATCGCAAAAAACCGGCGCGCATGAATTTACGCTGGCATTGGGTGAGCGCCGCATGATCAGAGGCTTTGAAATCGCGCCGCGTAATGACAAACATTGGGAAGCTGGCCAGGTCAAAGACTTTGAAATTTATATGGCTGATAGCAATGGTGAATGGGCTAAGCCCGTGTTCACCGGACGCTTGAAAAAACAAGAAGGCAAGCAGAGAGTTGAGTTCGCCGCGAAAGCAGGGCGTCTATTTAGATTCCGTATTTTGAGCACGCATGATCAGGATGAAGGCGGAAATGCGCAAGATCCTATGGTCTTGACCAGCAACGATGCGGCAACTGCACCTCGTGCTTATAATGCCTTCACGCCTCTGGCAGTGCCACCGATTACGATTTCTGAGTTTGCCTTATTGGAGCAACAGACCCCCGATCTGCCGCGATTGCAATTGTCGTTATCGGATCAGTCCGTGCTGCCATCCAAATCCGTGCAAAAGCAAAGCCTTGTGTTGAAAGACAAAGTGAACAGCAGAACGCCAAGTAATGCGGAAGGCATGATGCAAATGAATGGCTTGAAATTCCGTAAAGGCATGGGAGTAGTTGACGCCAGCGACATCACATATCGTTTAAATGGAAGTTGGCAAACTTTCCGTGCTGATGTCGGTATTGATGATGCCTGCCGTCAAAATGGCGGTTTGCAATTTCAAGTTTATGGCGATGGCCGCCTTCTCTTTGATAGTGGCTTAATCGTCGCTCCAGCGGTCGTTAAACCTGAGCTCGATATTCGTGGTGTAGAGGTTTTACGTTTAACTACGACCGGCGTGAAAAAGAAAACCAGTGCGGCAGTTTGCGCGAACTGGGCGAATGCGACGGTGATAGGATTCCGAGGAGATAAAGTAGGGCAATAAACCATTGAATCTTTTGTTTTGGAAAAAAAGCCGCTCAGTTTGACATGAAACTGGGTGGCATTTTTCTATGCAGATTACGGATTATGGATGATGGATCATTAGCCTTGCTGATACTAATAAACTGAATTCTAGGATCGGGTTCTGGTTTCAAGGTGGAAGCGATGAGCAAGCCGGCGTTTTCGCCCTTGATTTTAAAGCTGACACGCAAGAATCTGTTGGGAGTATAGGATGGTGTTGACGACGGCGATGCGTGAACTCTACGCTCAATGCTTTTATTTTGGAGTTGTGCGTTTTTTCTAAATAGATCTTCCTTGAATAGGGAGACTATGAGATTAAGCGCATTGACTAGGTCCTTCATTCAATGTTTTCTAGCAGCTTGCCCTGTAATACGCTAAGTGCACCGTCCCATTGTCCCGCTTGAGTTTGTCTGATTAGACTTACGGACTCATACCATGGCGTCTTATCGTGATGGAGTAGCCAGCGCCAATCTGAATTGGTGGCTAGCAGAACGATAGTAGGAACACCTAATGCGGAAGCGAGATGCGCGACACTTGTGTCAACTGTAACTACAAGGTCGAGTTCAGTGCATAAAGCGGCCGTATCTGAGAAATTGCGTAGTTGCTCCGAGAAGAGTTGGATATCTGGGCGTGTTTGCAATTGAGCAATATCTGCAGTTGATACTTCTTTTTGCAGGCAGATATAGTCAATTCGATTTGGTAAGTAGGGTATGAGTTTTTCTAATGAAAGGCTTCGGCTGACATCATTCTTAAATTGAGGATTGCCGCTCCACACGAGACCGATCCGTTTTCGTTTTTCCTTGCAATGTATGTTTTCTTCTCGATTGCTAATTACGCCTTTGCGTTGGTCACTTAAAGTGTTGTTGAGGATCCGTTGCCAGTGCTCTTTTTGTTGTTCAGATACGCTTAAATAAGGCGGTAATGCGAAAATTCCTGCACATTCAAATCGCAATGCGTAGGGCAAGCTCATGAGTGGACAATGGTAGTTAAACTCCGGAAGGGTATCCCCGCGTCTCACCAAATGGTCGACGCCTTCTAAGTTTTCAAAGAGTGCGAACAAAGCAGCGGGTACTTCAAGAAGAACTCGAGCACCGCGCGCCTTAACCAAGCGCGCATAGCGACAAAACTGTATGGTGTCACCGTAGCCTTGTTCAGCATGGAGCAAGATATTTTTACCAACGAGTGAGGTTGTGCCATCCCAAGCTGGTTGCTTGAATTTCCTGGCTAAATCTGGATTGGCGAGGATGTCAGAGTGCCACCGCGCTTCGTAATGCGTCCAGCCGTTGAAGAAGTCTCCAATCTGTAGTTCACATAATCCTAGTCCGAAGATTGCAATAGCAGAATTGGAATCGATAGCCAGTGCTTGCCTATAACAGGCGATCGCAGCTGCTTGTTGATTGGTGTAACGGAGAAGTTTCCCTAGATTTGTATAGGCATGCACAAAATTCGGTTGAATCGCGATCGCTTGTTCGAAATCTTTTTGCGCCGTGCGGTAATCTCCGAGTTCCATGGCTGCAAGGCCGCGACAGTTATATCCGGAGGCTTGTCGCGCATCTATTTGCAGGGCTGCGTTACTGGTTGTGTATGCAGCAAGGTATTCGCCACGCTGATAGTGCAGTTGGCACAAATTTATGTGCGCTTGCTTCAACGTTGGTTGAAGTGTGATTGCTTGTTCAAAGCTGCTTTGTGCTTCGTCAAGTTGATTTAATTTTTGCAGTGTGTTTCCGCGATTGAAATGAGCAACCGCATATTGAGGATTGAGCTTGATCGCTAAATCGATATCGTTCAAAGCTTCCACATATCTGTTCGATTCATACAAGGCGTTCGCACGATTGCAATGTGCTTCCGCCCAATTGGGACGCAGTCGTAATGCAAGGTCGAAATAGTGAATCGCGTTGCGGTAATCCTTCGCATGAAAATAATTGAGTGCTAATGCATAACTTAGTTCAGAGTCGTCGGGATTGGTTTGTAATACCGCTTGTAGGTATTGAACAGCGACAGCATGGTTGCCTAGGTCCGAAGCCGCTTTTGCTAAGTTTGTCTTGGCTGCTTGATCTAGAGGGTTGAGCACACATGCCTTTGACAAGAGATCTAGCGCAAGATCTAGCTCACCCAGTTGGCCTGCAATCACACCGGATAGATGCAGGGCATCGAAATGCTGAGGTTGCTGTACCAATACGTCATGATATCTGTCACGGGCTGCCTGCAGCTGTCCAGCTTGATGTAATTGAAAACCTTCTTGCAGTATTTGCTGGAGATTCATATCTGCGAAGCGCGCCTATCCAAGTGTGTAAAGAATGGGAAGCTCAATCAGTCCTCGAAAGTGAGCATACATTTATCAATTAATAGAAAAAAGTGAGAGTTACTGTACTAGCCTTAATCAATAAAATCAATTCATGGTTTAGACGATGAACCATTATGTAGGTACCGAGAAAAGCTCGGATCTTTAGGCTAGTGAATTTTTCCGCAATAAAAAATGGCGCCCAGTTAAGAATTACGAAACTGGGCAGCGTTATTTTCTAAATTATGGATTGCTGATTTTGCTAATACTAATAAACTGCACTTTTGGATCGGGTTCTGGTGTCAAGGTAAAGGCGATGAGCAAGCCGCCGTTCTCACCCTTGATTTCAAAGTTACCACGCAATTGATTTTCTGCGCGGATAGCGCTTACGCTAAGTACCTTTCCTATGCTGTCGAAATGTTTCTTACTTTCTGCGATACGGTCTTCGGGTGAATAATCGAGGAAGAAATTGTCAGCCGCAATCGCATTTCCCAACGCCAGATCCCAGTGTTGAATTAATTCTGCTACTTGCTGTTGACGCTGCAATAGTATGCCCGGTGCTTGCACGCTGCGTGCCGGAAGCTTGGCTTTTTCTATCAGTAAGTTGAGCGCTTTTCCGGTCAAACCGTATACCGGACCGTAACGTAAATTACTAAAAGCGATCACGGCAATTCCATGATCGGGTGCGAAGTAAAATTGACTGCCGTAGCCTGGTAGTCCACCGCCATGACCCACTACAATCACATTTTGACTATCTCGTGTTGTGCGTAATCCATAGGCGTAGGAGATGAAGCGAGGATTAGCTGTGACGCCATCTAACAGGGTCGATTTTGTTTGCATGCCTGCGAAAATCTGTGCTTGCTGCATCTCTCGCAGACTGGCGCGTTTGACGGGCGCATTATCAAGCTCGTTACGCGCAGGCCATGCGGATAAATGAAAGGCAGTATACAAGGCGAAGTCTTCTATGGTGGTTATTAAACCGCCCATCGCGGCAGCATCACCATCGTGCAAAATTGGTTCGGCTTCCCATTGATTATTGCGCCATTGGTAGCCCAGCGCAAATTGGTCGACAGGCGCTTTTGTGTATTCCCAAATTGTGTCTTTCATTCCTAGTGGTAACAGAATGTTTTTGGTAATGTAATCTTGAAAACGCATCTTGCTTACTTTAGAGATGACTTTGCCTAGCAAAACGTAACCAAGATTACTGTACTCAAAAGTGCCGCCCGGTACATTTGAAAAAGACAAACCGCCACCAACAAATTGCTCCAGGCTACGGTTGTTTAAAGCCATTTGACGGTCGCCCCAAGGATTGTCTTCTGGTAGGCCTGTTGTCATCGTCATCAAGTGACGTATCGTGAGAGCCGGTGAGTCTATGGTCGGCAAACGGATATTGCGTAACTCGGGTAAATATTGACTCACAGGGTCATCAAGTTTTAGTAAGCCTTGATCGCGTAGGCGGAGCGTCGCCATTGTGGCAAAGCTTTTGGTCATGGACGCAATTCGAAATTGAGTCTTCGTAGTCACAGGTGTTCTGCGTTCCAGATTCGCCATACCTTGCGAGTAAGTATGAATCAGCTTGCCGTCCATCACAATGCCATAGCTTAAGCCGGGTAAATGCTCCGTTTTGGCCAGATCTGCGTAAAGCTTATCGACCTCGGGAATCAATGCCATGACTTTTTGCAGCCGATCTGCATCTTTGAATTCTGCTGGTGCGTAGACTTGTGCTTGTGCATGAGCCGGCAGAGGCACTAACCCTCCCGAGAAGATTAATACTAAAGGTGCCAGCATCAACCATGTTTTTGAAATTTGTGAGGGCATAGTGTTTTTCCTTGTGAAATTGCTTCGTTGCCAGCGATCTTAACACTGTCCACTGACACAATGACCATCACGAAAATTCTTGCGACTAAACCGCGACACTAGTAATAGACCAATTGGCAAAAAAAAGGGAGCAACTGAGTTGCCCCCATGCGCCCTTTTTTTCAAAACCTATATAGGCTAATTATCTAGGTAAATATTTCCCCATCCAATCCAGTACTGTGTGATGCCACAGCAGGGAATTCGCTGGTTTCAAAATGTGATGATTTTCATCCGGGAAGGTCAGCAATTGACTTTCGATGCCGCGACGTTGCAAGGCGGTGAAAGCGCCAAAGGACTGTGTACTCGGAATGCGGAAGTCCAATTCACCTTGTGTAACTAGCATCGGCGTTTTCCAGTTTTTAACATGACTCACTGGATTGAATTTTTCATGCTTGGCTGGGACATCGTAATAAGTACCGCCATTTTCCCATTCGTTAAACCAGAGTTCTTCGGTCGAGTAATACATGGCACGGGTATCGAATACACCAGCATGATTTACGATGCATTTGAAACCATCGCTCCAGTTACCGGCGATCCAGTTCATCATGTAGCCACCGTAGGAAGCGCCGAGCGCGCAGGCATTTTTTTTATCGATCCATGAGAATTGTTTGGCTGCGGCGGCCATGCCAAGCTTCAGATCAACTAAAGGTTTACCACCCCAATCCTGACTGATTGCATCGGTAAATTTTTGACCGTAGCCTAGTGAGCCGTGGAAATCAATAAAGACCACGGCATAACCTGCGCCTGCATACACTTGTGGATTCCAGCGATAGCTCCAGTTGTTGGCGAAACTGCTTTGCGGTCCACCGTGTACGATGAAGGCAACTGGATACTTCTGTCCCGCTTTCGCATTCCATGGTTTCATGACGTAGCCATACACTTTTTCGCCCTTGGCACCCGCATAGCTAAATTGCTCGTATTCGCCAAAACTGACATTAGCCAAAGCTTGTTTGTTGAGGTCGGTGACGGGCTTCCACGCAGCTTTGCTGACATCGGAGAAAAACAGTTGCGCGCCAGAACCGAGATCTGCTTTTGCGATCACCGCAGTATTACCACGTACATCATAACCAGCGACAGAACCTTTATCGCTTAAAGCTCTGACGGTGCCATTGTTCGCGTCAATCGCGAACAAACGTAACTGGCCGAGATCGAAGGCGCTAGTGTACAAAGTTTTACCATCTTCTGACCAAGTCAAATTGGTTGCTGAACGATCCCATTTTTCTGCCAAAGCACGTTTTTTACCGGTCTTCATGTCCATCAACATAATCTGAAAACGATCTGCTTCAAAACCAGGGCGTTTCATCGCCAGATAAGCCAGCGTATTGCCGTCGGGTGAAAACGCTGGTTTAGCATCCCAAGCAGGATTATCAGCGGTGAGATTTTGTGGTGCTGCGCCGCCAGTTGCCGGCACTTTGAAAAGATCGAAGTTGGTGGACCAGGATTCGGATTTGCCGGCGACGCGTGCTGAAAACACGACGCTATTGCCGTCAGGCGTGAAGGCGTAATCTTCTTGATCACCGTCGGGTTTGGAGTGGACGTCGGCTTCTAAGGCGCCCGATAAACTAACAGGCGCTTTGCTGGCGACATGATTTGCATCCAAGGCTGCGGAATACAATACATTACGACGACCATCAGCCCACGTATCCCAATGACGAATAAAAAGTTTGTCATGAATTTTGCCTGTCGCTTTGACTTTGGATTTCGCCTCGAGTTTTTCTTTCGTGCACGTCAAATCCGCGCAATCACGAAATACTTCGATAGCCATCGCGATGCGATTTTCCGTTGGCGCGACTTTGAAGCTTTCGACATCGAGCGGCAAGTCAGTGACTTTTTGCGCTTCGCCACCAGCGACTGGCAAACGCCACACCTGACCGCTACCAGAACGGCTGGAAACAAAATAAATCGCGTCTCCTTTGGCCGACCATTGCGGACCTGAGTTATTTCCTTCGTTGCTGTTGACGACGTTGGTGAGTTTTTTTGGTGTGGGTATGGCATCAGTCAGATTGATCATCCACAAATCCCAACGACCGCGATTTTTTTCCAAATCTGTCGTACGCTGTGCATAGACGACCAGCTTGCCATCTGGCGAAACCATCGGACTGGCGACCCGCTCCATTTTGACCAGATCTTCAACCGTAAAGCCACGTTGCTCGGCAAGAGCAACGGAACTCATGTTAATGCTAGCCAATGCTAAGGCGGCTGCACTCAATACAAAATCTCTTATTTTCATATTTTCTCCTGTGGGAATACTTGCTCGTTGTTTGTGATGAATTCTGCTATGGCTTTTGCAAGATGCAGCATTTTAGCCTTAAGCCTGATTGGTGGATGTTTTGTTGCCTAAATAATTGTGTTAAGCCAAGGATGAGACACTCAAGATTGGTACCTACCGTCCTTGGTAATCAGGTCTTTTTTTTCTCCTGCGTTGATCTAACGACGTTAATTTATAGTTGAATCGACAATCAATTATTTTAACGAATCTCTGGTCATAAATTGCTTGTTAGAGAGTGCTTGAATTAAGAATGTGGGTGAAGGTAAAGATTGCAAAGTGTAGCAATTAGATTCGTCCGTCTTTTTCTGTATTTCATCCACAAATAAACTATTTTGATCTGAAGTCACCTCAAAGTATGTCATTTTTGATATTCTTGACCTGTCGTTTTTATTAAACGAACGATAAGAAAACAATTATTTGACACAAGGCAATATTCGCTCGCCCTATGCCGCTTTTATTGCCACAATTTTCTACCAATGGGAACAATATGAAACTTAAACCCGTATGTCTCGCCTGTGTGTTGGCGTTTGGTTCTGCTTCTTTGTCTTTGTCCGCTTTTGCGCAAGATACAAAAGCACCTGCTGCGAAACCGGTAAAAGCTGCGAAAGCTTCGCCTGCTGCGGCGACTGCTACAACCTACACCTCAGTCGAAGGCATTACTGAATATCGCTTAGCCAATGGCTTGCGTGTGTTATTGGCACCGGATGCTTCCAAGCCAACGACGACAGTCAATGTGACCTATTTGGTTGGCTCACGCCATGAAAGCTACGGCGAAACCGGGATGGCGCATTTGCTAGAGCATTTATTATTCAAGGGAACTAAGACCAGCGGCAACTTGATGGACCAATTGAGTAAGCGTGGCATGCAATTTAATGGCACGACGTTTTATGATCGCACCAACTACTATGAAACGTTCCCTGCCAGTGAAGATAATTTGAAATGGGCATTGAGTATGGAAGCGGATCGTATGATCAATTCTAAAATCGCACGTAGTGACCTAGATACTGAATTCTCCGTTGTACGCAATGAGATGGAAATTGGCGAAAACAATCCTTTCCGTGTGCTATGGAAGCAATTGGCAGCTGTCACATTTGATTGGCACAATTATGGCAATAACACGATAGGCGCTCGCTCAGACGTAGAAGGCGTCAAGATTGAAAATCTGCAAGGTTTCTACCGTAAATTCTATCAGCCGGACAATGCGGTATTGATGGTGGCGGGTAAATTTGATACCGCAGCGACATTGGCAATGATAGAAAAAACCTTTGGCGGGATTGCTAAACCTAGCCGTCAAATTGAAAAAACCTGGACCCGTGAACAAGCACGTGATGGCGTGCGTGAAGTGACGGTTCGTCGCGTAACCGATCAACAAATGGCGGCCGTGTTGTATCCAACTGCGGCTGGTAGCCACGCTGATGCGGCAGCCATTGCTGCTTTGGGTGATATTTTAGGTTCCGCGCCCAATGGGCGTTTGCATAAACAGTTAGTGGAAACCAAGCAAGCGGTGGGCGTGGCCAATGTTACTTTCCAGTTGGCGGAGCCTGGCTATGCGATGTATTTGTCGATTTTGAGTAAAGATCAAAGTGTTGATGCTGCTAAGAAAATTCTAATAGAAACAGTCGAAGGTCTGGAAAAAAATCCAGTTACTGAAGCTGAACTAAAGCGCGCGAAAACGACGCTCTTGAACGAATTAGAAAAAACACTGAACGATCCGCAACGCTTGTGCGTCAGTATGTCAGAATCGATTGCTATGGGCGACTGGCGTTTATTCTTTATTCAACGTGATCGTATTGAAGCATTGACTTTGGCAGACATTGCACGCGTAGCGGAGAATTACTATAAGCAAGACAACCGTAGTTTTGGTCAGTTCATTCCAGTGGCAACACCTGATCGTGCTGAGATTCCTGACGTACCAGATGTTGCGAAATTAGTAGATGGTTATAAAGGTCGTGCTAAGGTTGAAGCGGGTGAGACTTTCGATGCGACACCAGCGAATATCGATAAGCGTACTGAAAAGTTCACATTGGCAAACGGTGCAAAAGTTGCCTTGCTGAGCAAAAAAACACGTGGTGAAACCGTCAGCGGTCGTTTGAGTTTACACTTGGGCGATGAAAAATCTTTGTTCGGAAAAGTGGTCCCCGCTGATATCGCTGCAGATATGCTGATGCGTGGTTCCAGTAAATTTAGTCGTGCCGAACTCGACACCAAATTGGGTGAATTGAAAGCCAAATTAACTGTATCAGGTGCTGGCCAAAACGTAACAGTCAGTTTCGAAACGGTGCGCGCTAATTTGCCCGCTTTGTTGGATGTGATACGTGAGGTTTTACGTGCACCAAGCTACTCTCAATCTGAATTTGATTTGCTGGTGAAGGAGAACTTGTCGTCGCTAGAAAGCTCCCGTAATGAACCACAAACGGCGGCATCAGAAGCGATGAAAGTCAAAAAAAATGCACCGTATAAAAAGGGTGACGTACGTTTTGCCGCGAGCATTGACGACGGTATCGCTGAGTACAGTGCGATTAAACTTGATGCGGTTAAAGAGTTTTATAAAAATTTCTACGGTGCGAGCTCAGCAGAGTTTAGTCTTGTTGGTGATTTTGACACCGCCGTCGTAAAAACTAAATTAGCAAACCTGATTGGTGATTGGAATAGTCCGGCGAAGTATACTCGTGCGCCGAGCTTAACTTTGACGGCTGAAGGCAACGCAGTTAAGTTGGAAACACCTGATAAAGCGAATGCCTTCTATCTGGCCGATCTACCATTTGAATTGAATGATCAGGCACCAGAATATGCGGCCTTATTAGTTGCTGATAATGTGTTGGGCGGCGGTATTAAATCTCGCTTGTTTGGACGTTTGCGTCAAAAAGAAGGTATTAGTTATGGTGTAGGTAGCGGTGTCTCTATTCCTGCCTTGGACAAAAATGCGAGCTTGACTTTGTACGCGATGTTTGCACCGCAAAACTTAGAGCGTTTGCAAAACGGTTTCAAAGAAGAGTTGGCAATATTTGTAAAAGACGGTATCAACGTTACGGAATTGGCTGATGCAAAACAAGCTTTGGCACAGACTTTCACGCTGCGACGCGCACAAGATCCAGCTTTGGCAGGTGCGCTGCGTAATCAGTTGTTCTTGGGCCGTAGCATGGCATTTGATGCGGAATTGGACGCGAAGATTGCGGCGTTGACTTTGGATCAAGTTAACGCGGCGATTCGTAAGTTCATCAAGCCTGAAAATATTGCGCATTACTACGCTGGTGATTTCGCAGGTGCGGCGAAGAAAGCGGCTGCCGCAGCAGCGAAGTAATTTGTGAGTGGACTATGAGGCAGTTGTAAGTAATTTGTAGTACAAACGAAAACGCGGCGTGAGAAATCACACCGCGTTTTTTATTGAAAGTACTGAAAATGAACGTTTATAAATTTAATGTTTTTTTCAGTGTTCTTACATAATCACTAAACGTCCGTTTTGATTCGCCACTCTGACTCTATCGCCAACACGGAATTGTCCGGGATTATCCATTATTACTGCCTGCGTTCTGCCGTTGGTCAGGCGTAAAGTGATTTCAGTACGAGAGACTTGTTCCGAAGACGATCGATCGACTTGGTTACCAATCAGGCCACCGATGATGGCACCGCCGACGGTCGCTGCCGCACGGCCGCCTTCATTGCTGCTACTTCTGCTGCCGTAATAACGACTATTGCCGCGGCGATCGTAGCGTGAACTACTGGAATTATGATCGTCGCCTCGTGCTAATTGATTGCCGATGATGCCGCCTAAAATCGCGCCGACAACCGCACCGCCGCCGCCAGTTTCGCGAACTTGAGCTTTATTGCGAATTGCGACGATCTGTGCGATATCCGAATTGTTTTGGTAGCTTGAATTGTAATTATCTTGATAAGCGTAGTTATCCTGATATTGCGTCGAAACTTGAGGTGTTTGGGATACGTATTGATCGCGATACACTTCTTGGTATTGGCCTTGGTTTTGATAGGCGTATTGATTGCTGTAAGCATCATTCGCGTTGTAATTTCTTGCGGCAGAACTGTGATAGCGATGCGCAACACAGCCTGTCAATTGGCTGAGTATCAGTACCGCAGTAATAATGATAAGTTTTCGCATGATTTTTTCCTAAGAGAGTAGCGGGATAGCGCGATAAACCGATAACGCGCTCGCGATGAGCGCAGTTGACGCTTTTCCTGTATTTACCCCTATGCGAACTTGAACAGTATTGCGACACGCACTGTGCAGTCTCTTCAAATAATCCCAGTTGTCTTTAAGTTAGCTATTTTTGCATCGTCGAAATTGAGTAGGGTGCGCAGGCAGTGTTCTGTGTGTTGCCCCAAAAGCGGCGGTGCTTGATCATATTGAACGGGGGTTTTTGATAACTTCATCGGACTGCCGACCAGGCGCACGCTGCCCGAACTTGGGTGCGGCATTTCTACTTGCATGTGTCGCGCTTGTACCTGCGGGTCGTGAAAGACTTCATCTAAATTATTGATTGGACCACAAGGAACGCCTGCCGCTTCTAGTGTGCTGATCCATTCCGCTTTTGTTTTGGTTTTTACCATGTCAGCCAAAATTGGAACTAGGACATCGCGGTGTTCTACTCTCAGTGGATTTGTTAGAAAACGTGCGTCCTTAGCTAGCTCGTCGCGGCCACCTATCTGCACAAACTTTCGATATTGCGCATCGTTACCTGCTGCGACGATGATATGCCCATCAGCTGTGGCGAACGTTTGATAGGGAACGATGTTCTGATGGGCATTGCCCCAGCGTTGCGGCGCTTTGCCACTGTGAAGATAATTGGTGCCCATATTCGCCAGCATGGCGACTTGGACATCGAGTAATGCCATGTCTATGTATTGTCCTTCGCCAGTTTTGTCTCTGTGTGTAAGTGCTGCTAATACTGCAATTGTGGCATACATGCCGGTCATCAAGTCAGTGATAGCAACCCCTGCTTTTTGTGGCCCACCTCCAGGTAAGTCATCGCGTTCACCAGTGAGAGACATTAAGCCGCCCATACCTTGGATGATAAAGTCGTAACCAGCACGCTGTGCATATGGACCATCTTGTCCAAAGCCGGTGATGGAGCAATAGACGATGTTGGGTTTAATTTGTTGCAGTGAGGCGTAATCCAGGCCATATTTTTTGAGCTGACCAACTTTATAGTTTTCCAATACGATGTCAGATTGCCGTACCAAAGCGCGAATAATCTCCTGACCTTCGGATGTAGAAATATCGACGGTGATCGCTTGTTTGCCGCGATTGGCTGCTAAATAATAAGCCGCTTCGCTGGTGTTATTGCCCGCACTGTCTTTCAAATAAGGCGGCCCCCAACTGCGTGTGTCATCGCCACAACCTGGACGCTCAACTTTGATCACTTCTGCGCCTAGGTCCGCCAGATTTTGTGAACACCAAGGGCCAGCTAGAACGCGCGTCAAATCTAATACTCGAATATGTCCCAATGCGGTCTTGTGTTGTGGGGAGTTCTGCATATATGCTGTCTTCATTTCACTGGATTGTTGAGGGAGTATCCGATGTGGCCTTATCCTAAAATCGTAGCGCACCGTGGTGGCGGTAGTTTGGCACCGGAAAATACTTCGGCAGCGATGCAGTGTGGCTTAGATTATGGTTTCAGGGCGGTCGAGTTTGATGTGATGTTATCAAAGGATGGCGTACCTGTGCTAATGCATGACCCTGAATTTGGTAGAACGGTGCTCGGAACGGGCTCGGTAGCGACAACTTTGGCGCAGGATCTATTGCAGATGGATGCTGGTTCTTGGTTTGATCCTCGTTTCGCTCAAGTGCGTGTACCCAGTTATGAAGAGGTTTTTTTATTCTGCCAGACGCATCAGATTTGGATGAACGTGGAAATCAAACCTGCAGCCGGTTTTGAAAAAGAAACTGGCCGAGTGGTTGCGACTCTGACGAGAAAATTATTAGAAACGGGTAATCCTGCTTTGGTGCCCCCCTTATTTTCTTCGTTCTCTCTCGACGCTTTACTATCGGCAAAACAAGCGGCACCTGAAATTGCGCGTGCTTATCTGCTTGATGAATTTGAACCCGACTGGTTAGATTCCTTACGCAGATTAGAGGCAGTAGCCTTGCACACTAATCAAAAAAAGCTAACACCCGCCTGGGCAAAAGAAATTAAAGAGGCAGGATATGGTTTGTTTTGCTACACAGTAAATGTCCCTGAGCGGGGACGTGAAATTATGTCTTGGGGCGTCGATGGTTTTTGTACTGATCGCATTGATTTAATCCATACCGATTTTGCTCAGCATGCTTGAGAATTTTTTCGCCGTACTTACAAATGCTTACTTTCCTTACAAAAAATGAGTCATCATTTTCCAAGTTGTCGCGTTATAGTTTTCATCAGCACGATGCTGAAACTAGAAATAAGAAATTAGAACTCCCTTGATAAATAGCCTCATATTGATGAAAAAGGAAAGATCATGAAAATGAAAAATAGTATTGTATTGTCGCTCGCAATGGCATTGACTATTCCAGTGTTTGCACAAACTACGGCCACACCGCATGTAGGCAAGCGTCAGGTCGCACAGCAAAAACGAATTGCAGAGGGCGTGCAATCGGGTGAATTAACCGCAAAAGAAACTGCCCATTTAGAAAATCGTGAAGCAAAAATTCAAGCGGACAAAAAAGCTGCAAAGGCCGATGGTGTGGTAACTGCTGCAGAGCGTGCGAAGTTACAGGCGGAGCAAAATCGTGCCAGTAAAAAAATATATAATAAAAAACACAACTAAAGAGGTTCGTCGCAACTCTGATTGATACGGATTGTTGCGCTGATGGACTGAGTGCTCAGTACAAAATGCTCAAGATGAACAACTATTTTGTATTGAGCACGCCAGAATAGCTTGTGTCGTCAAATTGGCGACACAAAGTTACCAAATTTGGCACAATAGTGCCGTATCACAATATTTCAATTGACCAATAAAATAAACGGTTCATACTTCCGGCGTACAGTCAGAACCGAATTTTTTCTATGTCAATATTGCGATTTATTCGTCTATGCTCACTTGCCTTAACCGTGATCGTGAGCCCGTCATCTTTTGGGTGGACAAAGCAGAATGTCAATTTGTATTATCCAGAAATTCGGGATGCAAAAGGAAACGTTGTCCCGCTGACGCCGCAAGTGAGTAAAGTCTTTCAATATTTTGAGCGCGAGGCTGGCTTGAAATTTTCTGTCATTTATTTGCCATGGAAACGTGCTCAATTAGAGGTCATGAAGGGCAATGGCATTATTTACGGTTTTTCAAAAACGAGTGAACGACTTGAGTTATATCGGTTCTCTTTACCCGTAGTCCACTTGCCTGTATGGGCGATTTCTTATGGTCCAGAAAATGCGCGATTGGCTGAGTTAAAAGATTTGAAAGCTAAGTTGGTTACTGCCAGCGTAGGAATTACGCATGGCATCGAATATGACAGGGCGCGCAATACTATTTTTACAGTACAGGAAGATTTGTTGACTTATCAAGAACGATTTAGGAAGTTGATTTCAAGGCGAAGTGACATTATCTTTGTGCCCTTTGCGAATCGCGTGGGGCGTGAAGAGATTGTTCAAGCAATTAACCAAAAAGTCGTACCTGGTTTTAATGATCCTGAACTGTCTGGCCGGACTTTTAACGTATCGCTCAATCCTATTTTTCTTGACACGATACATTTTGCCAGTTCCAAGACTCATCAACAGTATACGATGGATAAAATTGATGCGGCAATAGAACGAGGTGCAAAAAATGGATCCTTGTCCAAGTTGTTAAGGGATTACTAGGCCGATGCGTAATGCGCTGAGTCTTTGAAATCACGATCAGACAATTGAACTGAAACCCGCTTATGTGCGTGCACTAGGCGGGTTTTTTGTTTTCGTGAGAAAAATGACTGCTT
Organism: Undibacterium sp. Di24W; assembly: GCF_049340325.1. NCBI lineage: Bacteria > Pseudomonadati > Pseudomonadota > Betaproteobacteria > Burkholderiales > Oxalobacteraceae > Undibacterium > Undibacterium sp. Di24W. Next base: position 515,942 of record NZ_JBMPOP010000001.1, on the reverse strand, counting down.
CTTCACGTATAATCAAAGGTTAAATTCACTTTTTGCATGGCCTTTGCCTCTATTTAAACTATGAACTCGTCAGAAATTCGCGATAAATTCCTCAAATTCTTTGAATCTAAAGGACATAGCATCGTCCGTTCTTCCAGTCTTATTCCCGGCAATGATCCAACCTTGTTGTTCACCAACTCGGGCATGGTGCAGTTTAAAGATGTATTCCTAGGACAAGATAAGCGCAATTACACGCGTGCAACGACAGCTCAACGTAGTGTGCGTGCTGGCGGTAAGCACAATGATTTGGAAAACGTAGGTTACACAGCACGTCACCATACTTTCTTTGAAATGCTGGGTAACTTCTCGTTTGGCGATTATTTCAAGCGCGATGCAATTAACTATGCGTGGGAATTGTTAACGGTCGTATATGGTTTGCCTAAAGACAAACTGACTGTCACCGTCTATCAGGAAGACGACGAAGCCTACGATATTTGGAAAAACGAAATAGGCGTCCCCGCTGACCGCATCATCCGCATTGGCGACAATAAAGGCGCTCGTTACGCATCCGATAATTTCTGGCAGATGGCAGATACCGGTCCTTGCGGCCCTTGCAGTGAAATTTTTTATGACCACGGTGCTGAAATTTGGGGCGGTCCTCCAGGTTCGCCTGATGAAAATGGCGACCGCTTCATTGAAGTATGGAACTTGGTCTTCATGCAATTCAATAAAGATGAACAAGGTGTCTTGCATCCATTGCCAAAACCATGCGTTGATACCGGCATGGGCTTGGAGCGTATTGCAGCAGTTTTGCAGCACGTGCACTCCAACTACGAAATTGATACTTTCCAAGCTTTGATCAAAGCAGCTGCGCGCGAAACTGGCTGTGCTGATTTGAGCAATAACTCTTTGAAAGTGATCGCCGATCATATTCGCTGCGCAGGCTTCTTGATCGTTGATGGCATCATTCCAGGCAATGAAGGTCGCGGTTATGTATTGCGCCGCATTACGCGCCGTGCTTTGCGTCATGGCCATAAACTCGGACAAACCAAACCATTCTTCTTCAAGTTGGTGACTGATTTGGTGAAAGAGATGGGCGTGGCCTATCCAGAGTTGGCAGAGGCAGGTGAACGCGTTGCACAAGTCTTGAAGCAAGAAGAAGAACGTTTTGGCGAAACGCTGGAGCACGGCATGAAGATTCTCGAAGCGGCGCTGGCCAAAGATAGCAAGAATTTAGATGGCAATACTGCCTTCACTTTGTACGATACTTATGGCTTTCCACTCGATTTAACGGCCGACATTTGCCGTGAACGCAATGTAGTGTTGGACGAAGCAGGCTTTGACGCAGCGATGGCGAATCAAAAGCAAATGGCGCGTGCTGCTGGCAAGTTTAAGATGAACACGGCAATTGAATACAACGGTGAAAAATCGAAATTCGTTGGATATGAGCAGTTAAGCTACGACAGTAAAGTAATTGCTTTGTATGTCGATGGTGCAGCGGTGCAAAAAGTTGAAGCAGGTCAGGCCGCGATTGTAGTGTTGGATGTGACGCCGTTCTACGCTGAATCTGGTGGTCAGTGCGGCGATGCTGGCGTGCTGCAAGCCGCTAATGGCGTTGCTTTCGACGTCGCTGATACGCAGAAAATTCAAGCTGACGTGTTCGGTCATCATGGTGTATTGAGTGCTGGTAGCTTATCCATTGGCGATGCTGTTAATGCCCAAGTCGACAAAGTTTTGCGCGGACATACAATTCGCAATCACTCTGCAACACATTTAATGCACAAAGCTTTGCGCGAAGTGCTCGGTGCGCACGTCGCTCAAAAAGGTTCTTTGGTTGATGCGGAAAAAACGCGTTTCGACTTTAGTCATAACGCACCAATGACAGCTGAAGAAATTCGTCAAGTGGAAGTCATCGTCAACCGCGAAATCTTGGAGAACGTCGCAACTCAGGCGCAATTAATGTCGTTTGATGACGCAGTAAAACATGGTGCGATGGCACTTTTCGGTGAGAAATATGGCGATGAAGTGCGTGTCTTGGACATCGGTACATCTCGTGAGTTGTGCGGCGGTGTACACGTTCATCGTACTGGTGATATTGGCTTATTTAAGATTGTGGGCGAGGGCGGTATTGCTGCCGGTATTCGTCGGGTTGAAGCGGTAACTGGCGAAGTAGCATTCAGTCTTGTACAAGATATGGATGCCCGAATCAGTCAAGTTGCGGCGACGATGAAAGTGCAGCCGGAAGATATAGGCTCACGACTGAATCAGTGGCAAGAGCAAATGAAATCACTGGAAAAAGAAGTCGCTGCATTGAAATCAAAATTGGCGTCAAATCAAGCAGATGCGATGTTGTCACAAGCGTTGGATATCAATGGCGTAAAAGTCTTGGTAGCGACTTTGGATGGCGCCGATGCGAACGCGTTGCGTGATTCTGTCACGCGTCTCAAAGATCAACTAAAAACTGCGGTAGTCGTGTTGGCTTCCGTGATTGATGGCAAAGTGAGTTTGACAGCTGGTGTAAGTGCAGATTGCACAAGCAAAGTTAAAGCCGGTGATCTGGTTAATTTCGTAGCACAACAGGTTGGTGGTAAAGGTGGCGGTCGCCCAGACATGGCGCAGGCAGGTGGTACGAATCCAGAAGGCTTAGCAGCAGCTTTGGCTGCGGTTCCTAGTTGGTTGGCAGCAAAGTTGTAGGCGATATCGCTAATTGCAGCGTTGAAGTGCAGTGAGAGAAGCTTGAGTAGGGCGTGATCGCAAGTATTTAAGCCATCTCTTATATTAATGATTGCAGTTGTCGCTGTTAATATTGGATGGACGCAAAAGTAAAACAAGTTTTGCTTGTTGCGTTGCACAATTTATTTGAATTTCCGGTAGAATTGTCTGCGTTATGTTTTAGCAGTTTGTTTGTTTTTTCAAAAGCTATTCTTATTTTTGTAACAGGTAAAATCATGCAATTCAATAAAGAACTGGATGCCCGAGGATTAAATTGCCCGCTTCCTATCTTAAAAGCAAAAAAAGCTTTAGCCGAAATGATTACGGGCGAAGTCTTGCGCGTGATTGCGACTGATCCCGGTTCGGTACGTGATTTCAAGGCTTTCTCGAAGCAAACCGGCAATGAGTTGTTATCGCATTTAGAAGTCAGCAATGAATTTGAGTATTTTTTGAAACGCAAATAAATCAAACGATCTGCTTAGAATGTCCGCTTAACATGGAGTTTGTTTAGTGTTTGAAATGAGCTCAGAATGACAAAGTCTTAAAAAACCACAAATATTTTTGTGGTTTTTTTTTATCAAAATGATTGGATTTCATAGAAGAATTCATCAGTTTTCACAAAAAAGAACGAACGTTCTAAAAATGCAGACGCGTTTCCTGTTAACATCTATAATCAGTTACTTTACGTTTACGTCAATTCGAAAGGTTTAATGTCACCTTCGCGTAAGCGTGCAACAGAATTCTTTGGTTTTATTATTCGTTTTTTATCTTTGTTATTTTTATCTTAGCACAGCACAGTAAAGGCAAAACTATGAAAGTCTTAGTACCAGTTAAGCGCGTGGTTGACTACAACGTTAAAGTCCGCGTCAAATCCGATGGCTCTGGCGTTGATGTTGCTAACGTCAAGATGTCTATGAATCCATTTGATGAAATCGCCGTAGAAGAAGCGACCCGCTTAAAAGAAGCTGGTGTTGTGACTGAAGTCGTTGCGGTTTCTTGCGGCGTACTGCAATGTCAGGAAACGCTGCGTACTGCCATGGCGATTGGTGCTGATCGTGGTGTTTTGGTTGAGACTGATGAAGAGTTGCAACCTCTGGCAGTGGCTAAATTGCTCAAAGCTTTAGCGGACAAAGAACAGCCACAGTTGATCATCTTGGGTAAGCAAGCGATTGATGATGACTGCAATCAAACCGGTCAGATGTTGGCGGCTTTATTGGGCTGGCCACAAGCGACATTTGCATCTAAGGTCGTAGTCGCGGATGGTAAAGCAACCGTTACTCGCGAAGTGGACGGCGGTCTGGAAACTTTGAGTCTGACTTTGCCTGCAATCATCACGACAGATTTGCGTTTGAATGAGCCACGCTATGTGACTTTGCCAAACATCATGAAGGCGAAAAAGAAAACTTTGGATAACGTCAAACCAGTAGATTTGGGCGTTGATGTGACTTCTCGCGTTAAGACATTGAAAGTAGCTGAGCCAGCAAAACGCTCCGCGGGGATCATTGTTCCTGACGTCGCGACTTTAGTGAGCAAGTTGAAGAATGAAGCCAAAGTTGTTGGTTAATCTTCTGTTTGCGAACTTTTTTACTTATTCATTTCAATCAAATTTTTAAGCAAATTCTGTGGGAATTTGCGGAAACAAGTGGAAACCATCATGACTACACTCGTCATCGCTGAACACGATAATGCTAGCCTGAAAGGCAGCACACTCAATACCATCACGGCCGCAACTCAATGTGGTGGTGATGTACACGTTTTAGTTGCGGGGCACAATGCAGCCGCCGCAGCGCAAGCAGCAGCGCAAATCGCTGGTGTAGCGAAAGTATTGCACGCTGATGCAACTTACTTCGCGGAAGGCTTGGCGGAAAATGTGGCAGAACAAGTTTTGACAATTGCTTCTGGCTACAGCCATATTTTGGCACCGGCAACTGCCTACGGCAAAAACATTTTGCCACGCGTTGCGGCGAAATTGGACGTGGCCCAAATTTCTGAAATAACAAAGATCGACAGCCCAGATACTTTTGAACGTCCGATTTATGCTGGTAACGCGATTGCAACTGTGCAATCGACTGATGCGGTAAAAGTGATTACGGTACGTACCACAGGCTTTGATGCTGCAGCATCAGGTGGTTCCGCTGCAGTTGAGATTTTGGCAGCTGTTGCCGATAGCGGCAAGTCAGCTTTCGTCTCACGTGAAGTTGCTAAATCAGATCGACCAGAATTGACAGCAGCGAAAGTGATTGTCTCTGGTGGTCGCGGTATGGGCTCAGCAGAAGCATTCAAAGTACTTGAACCATTGGCAGATAAACTTGGTGCAGCAATGGGTGCGTCTCGTGCAGCTGTGGATGCAGGTTATGTACCGAACGATTGGCAAGTTGGTCAAACAGGTAAGATCGTTGCACCAACTTTGTATATTGCGGTAGGTATCTCAGGCGCAATCCAGCATTTGGCTGGTATGAAAGATTCCAAAACTATTGTGGCGATCAACAAAGATCCGGAGGCACCGATTTTCTCCGTAGCAGACTACGGTATCGTTGGTGATTTGTTTGAAATCGTGCCTCAATTGGTTGCAGAGTTAGGTTAAGTCTGAGCGTCGGATAGCACGCTTACTAGAGAGAGAAATAATAAAGCGCAGAGAAAATTAATAATGTTCTCTGCGCTTTTTGTCTTTTTTTGAGTACGAAAATAGATTTTTTGAATTGGAGATAGTATGAGTTACGTCGCCCCACAGAAAGACATGCTGTTTGTGATGAACGAACTGGCTGGTTTGAATGAAGTGAATGCTTTGCCAGGTTGCGAAGATGCGACCGCAGAAACCGTAGAAGCGATCTTGGAAGAGAAGGCACGTTTTACAAGCGAAGTAATCGCACCTTTGAATTGGGCGGGTGATCAAGACCCAAGTTACTGGAAAGATGGTCAAGTTTTCACGACTAAAGGCTTTAAAGAAGCTTTTAAGATGTTTGGCGAAGCAGGCTGGCAAGGCGTGCAGCACCCAGCCGAGTTTGGCGGTCAAGGCTTGCCAAAATTGGTGGCAACCCCGTGCATCGAAATGCTGCACTCGGCGAATTTGTCTTTTGCTCTGTGCCCTTTGTTGAGCGATGGCGCAATAGAAGCGCTTCTGACCGCGGGTAGTGATGCTGATAAAGCGACTTATCTGGAAAATTTGATCTCTGGCAAATGGACCGGTACGATGAATTTGACCGAACCACAGGCTGGTTCGGATTTGGCAATGGTGCGTACTCGTGCTGTGCCACAAGATGATGGAACATATAAAGTATTCGGCACTAAGATTTTTATCACTTATGGTGAGCACGATATGGCGGAAAATATTGTGCATCTGGTGTTGGCACGTACGCCTGACGCCCCGGAAGGTGTTAAGGGCATTTCTCTGTTTATCGTACCGAAATTCTTGGTAAATGCGGATGGTAGTCTCGGTGCGCGTAACGACGCACATTGTGTTTCGATTGAGCATAAGCTGGGTATCAAAGCGAGCCCAACTTGCGTCTTGCAATTTGGTGATAATGGTGGTGCGATTGGCACTTTGGTCGGCGAAGAAAACCGTGGGCTAGAATATATGTTCATCATGATGAATGCTGCGCGTTTTGGAGTTGGCATGCAAGGCGTGGCGGTTGCTGAACGCGCGTATCAGAAAGCGGTGCAATATGCGAAAGACCGCGTTCAGTCACGTGATCTGGCAGGTTCTGCAGGGCCGGTGAGCATTATTCATCATCCCGATGTTCGTCGTATGTTGATGTCAATGCGCGCACAGATTGAAGGTTCACGCGCTTTGGCGTATGTCGCTGCTGCGATGAGTGATAAGGCACATCACCACGCAGATGCAGAAGTGCGCAAACAAAATCAGGTGGCATATGAGTTTTTAGTACCTATCGTTAAAGGCTGGTCAACTGAGTTGTCTTTAGACGTAACATCGACTGGTGTGCAAGTGCATGGCGGTATGGGTTTTATCGAAGAAACTGGCGCGGCTCAACATTATCGCGATGCGCAGATTTTGACGATCTATGAAGGCACTACCGCGATTCAGGCGAATGATTTGGTGGGACGTAAAACCTATCGTGATGCTGGCGCTATCGCGAAACATTTCATCGCTCAAGTGCGGGTTGTTGAAGCTGAATTGAATGCAACGGGTGATGTAAATCTGAAAGCTATTGCAACGCAATTAGCTATCGGTGCCAAAGCGATGGAAGATGTGGTTGACTTTGTTGTGACCAATTTTAAATCAGATATCAAAGCAGTGTTCTCCGGCAGTGTGCCATATTTGAAATTGACGGGTGTCGTATTAGGTGGTTGGCAGATGGCGCGTGCGGCTTTGATCGCTCAGAAAAAATTGCAAGCTGGTGAGGGCGATGCCAGTTTCAATCAGGCGAAAGTCGCAACAGCGCGTTTCTTTTCTGATCACATCTTGAGTACAGCGCAAGGTTTGCGTTCTTCTATCGTGGACGGTAGTGCAGGTGTGTTGGCTTTGAGTGAAGAACAATTCTAAGAATTTGCGGTAGTTCGAGTGCTTGTAAAAATGGCGCGAAGTTTTTGACTTCGCGCCATTTCTATTTTTAAGAATGCATTTGAGGCAGGAAAACGCTTAGCCGTACGCACCACCTGTGTACAGTAGATCAAAGCCGCGAGCCATTACAAACAACAATGAAATTGCACCGAGTCCGACACTAAAAACTAGTAGCAGTGCTAGAGGCCAAGAGGAAGCACTTTGCTTGCCGGATTGCGAATTAAACTGTGCGTCCCAATGTTCATCCGACTTCAAACCTAGCACTAGGCACATCAGTATGCTGATCAAAAATGACAGCATCCAAGGCGCATAGGTAACAAAGAAATTCAGATTGAAATAGAGTTTTGATAGCAAGATCGAAAGTGGCAGGCTAGTGAAATGCAGCCAGGCGAAATTATCACGCTTGCCATATAGATAAAATCGATGTCCGCCCAAGCTGCCAAATACAAGGGAAATTAAGACGGCGAGGGTTTTGTTTTTATGTGCGGCGGTTGTCATATTGGATTTTTGATGCTTTTAGGTAAATAGTGATTTTATCGGATTTGTTACATCCCATCTTTATTCATTGCGATTCACAATCAAAATACACAAGCATTCGAATTTCTTTGATTGGAGCCACAAATATGCGACAAAAATCGAGTAAAATACTTGGTTTTACAAAGCCACCATTGAATAGTCCTTGCGAAGTTACTGCTTTGCGGGCTATAATTTGCGGCTTTTTCCGTCCTTTGACAATTTTTTGGAAATATTATGGTCGTTATTCGTTTAGCTCGTGGTGGTGCAAAAAAGCGCCCTTTCTACAATATCGTTGCAGCTGATTCACGCAATCGTCGTGATGGTCGTTTCATCGAACGTATCGGTTTTTACAATCCAGTAGCAACTGGCAATGCTGAAGAAGTTCGCGTTGCTGCAGATCGTTTGGCTTACTGGCAAGGCGTAGGTGCACAATTGTCACCAGCTGTTGCTCGTTTGGTTGCCCAAGTAGCAAAAAAAGCAGCTTAATTGTCTGCTTTAATTGAAGTAGGGCAGGCAGTGCAAGTATCTGCAAATCAATCTGCTCCTGATGATTTAGTCATAGTTGGCTATGTCTCAGGGGCATTTGGTCTTCAAGGGTGGGTAAAAATTCGTCCATATTCGACCACCGCGGATGCCTTGTTGGAAGCACCCCTGTTCTGGTTGGAAAGTGCGGCGCAAGCTGGTGTTGCTCCGAATTTACGTGAATTACGTGAAGTGAAGCGTCTAAGCTCTAAGATACATGGCGAAGATGTGGTCGCACGCTTGGATGAAGTGCCAGATCGTACAGCAGCAGAAGCCTTAAAAGGCACTGTAGTCAAAGTTTCGCGTCAGGCCTTTCCTGCGCTGGAGCAAGACGAGTTTTACTGGGTCGATTTGATTGGCTTAGCAGTACAGAATTTACAAGGTGAAGACCTTGGCGTTGTTCGCGCTATGATGGACAACGGTGCGCAGTCAATCTTACGGGTCGCAGCTAGCGATGTGCCCGAATCAGAATTGATGAAGCATGAACGCTTAATTCCTTTTGTCGATCATTTCGTTAAAGAAGTCGATCGTGAAGCGAAAAAGATCGTGGTTGATTGGGGTAGTGATTATTAAATCCCAGCTTGTAAAGAATCGTGGTTGTTTGCATTGTGGAGCGTGATGGATGCAATTTGACGTCATTACGCTGTTCCCAGAAATGTTTGCTGCGATTACTGAATCTGGTGTGACGCGACGGGCATTTGAGCAAAAAAAATGCGCATTGCAGTTTTGGAATCCACGTGATTTCACGACAGATAAGCATCGCACTGTGGATGATCGGCCTTATGGTGGTGGTCCAGGTATGGTGATGATGGGCAAACCTTTGCAGTTGGCCTTACATGCAGCAAAAGCGCGACAGCAGAATCAAGGCTTTGGAAAGCCTAAAGTGCTTTATTTATCGCCACAAGGCAAACCTATGAATCACACCCGTGTGATGGAGTGGGCAGAGCAAGATGGTTTGGTATTATTGTGTGGTCGTTACGAAGCTGTCGATCAAAGGCTGTTAGATCGTGAAGTCGATGAAGAAATTAGCCTCGGTGATTTTGTGTTATCCGGTGGTGAATTGCCTGCAATGGCTTTGATGGATGCAGTGATTCGTCAATTACCTGGTGTCTTGCATGATGAGGCATCGGCGGTCGAAGATAGTTTCGTGAATGGTTTGCTGGATTGCCCGCATTACACCAGACCAGAAATTTTTGAAGATCAATCTGTGCCCACGGTCTTGATGGGTGGTAATCACGCAGAGATCGCAAAATGGCGACGTCAGCAATCCTTATTGGTGAGTTGGCAGAAGCGCCCAGAATTAATTGAGCAAGCGCGCAAGTCGGGTTTGCTAACTAAGACGGATGAGCAATTTTTAAAATCGCTGAATACGAATTGATCGATTTTATCGCTTTTATTGTTTAGGCCTTAGTAAAGAATTCGTTACTTTTGTACGAATAAAACATGCAAAATTTTTGCGTGTGTTTAGAGTGAATTTAATAAACTTGAGTTCACATGTTTAACCCCATCCTCTACTGAGCAAAGTTTTATAGGCGTCAGCAAGATGGTATCTGGAGTGATAAAAATGGATTTGATCCAAACATTAGAGCAAGAAGAAATTGCTCGCTTAGGCAAAAATATCCCTGCGTTCGCGCCTGGTGATACAGTCGTTGTTAACGTTAATGTCGTTGAAGGCACACGTAAGCGTGCACAGGCGTACGAAGGCGTTGTTATTTCCCGTCGTAACCGTGGTTTGAATTCGAACTTCATCGTTCGTAAAATTTCTTCCGGTGAAGGCGTTGAGCGTACATTCCAATTGTACTCACCATTGATCGCTTCTATCGAAGTGAAACGTCGTGGTGATGTACGTCGCGCTAAGTTGTACTACTTGCGTGAGCGTTCAGGTAAATCTGCTCGTATTAAAGAGAAATTACCAAACCGCAAAGCAGCTGCTGTTTAATCATAGCAATGTCTGTTTTGTGAGTCTTAAAGAAGGGGTGCCAGTGGCATCCCTTTTTTGCTTTTATTTACCTTAATGTCCGGACTATCGTGACTACTAGCTTTGATCCTCAGTTGTTGGCAATTCATTCTTACGCGGATGAACCAGTTTTGCCGTCCGTCAGGCTGTCCTTGGATTTTCTGCGACATCGCTTTCTGCAGGATATTCTCTGGTCGCCTGAAAACACAGGGGAATCTAGTTTATTTAAAGGCAAAGCATTCAGGCCGGCTTCGGTATTGATACCTATCATTGCGCGCCAGCACGGTTTGCAAGTGTTGTTGACGCAAAGGGCGGCGCATCTGCATCACCACGGCGGTCAAATCAGTTTTCCTGGTGGTCGGGTTGAGGCTATAGATATCTCCGCAGAGCACACGGCTTTGCGTGAAACGCAAGAGGAAATAGGTTTGGTTGAGAGCCAGATCGAAGTATTGGGGCGCTTACCGCAATACTATACAGGTACCGGATTTTCGGTCACGCCCGTGGTAGGATTGGTGCATCCGCCTTATGAGTTTAATTCAGATCCATTTGAAGTCGCATCGATTTTTGAAGTGCCTCTGAGTTTTCTGATGGACCCGCGTCATCATCAGCGCCGCCAGATTGATTTTCCGGATGGGCGTGGTTCGCGCAGCTTTTATGCGATGCCTTATCAGGATTATTTTATCTGGGGAGCGACAGCGGGCATGCTGCGTAATTTATTCCATTTTTTAAGTGCTGATCTGCCCGAATGAGGGCGTGATCTACTTCATAAACCGTCCAAATCAGTTTACACTGGAGCTCTTTTCTAAGCCATTCCTGCACAGGGAAGTTTGAAGACCCACTATGACATTTCTTTCCATACTCTTCGCGCTCTTGATTGAGCAACTCAAGCCACTGAGAGTGGATAACCCTGTATATACCCAGGTGCAACAGTTTGCGATTAAGGTCGAGAACTGGTGTAACGCCGGTAAGGCACATCATGGACGTACTGGTTGGTTTATTGTGGTCGGTGCTTTGACTATACCGACAGCCTTGGTTTACTGGTTATGCCTGCGCTTGAATCCCTTCGCAGCCTTTATTTGGAATGTCATTATCGTTTATCTGACCTTAGGATTTCGACGCTATAGCCACTACTTTACCTCAATACAAATTGCTTTAAATTCGGGTGATGATGATGCTGCACGTAAGCATCTGTCCGATTGGATTAATAGAGATTGTTCTGGCATGGATGCGACTGATATTGCGCGCAGTGCGGTTGAGCGTTCTTTAATCGCCTCACATCGCAACGTGTTTGGTGTGTTTTTTTGGTTCTTGATGCCAGTCGGCCCCGCTTGTGCGGTGATGTATAGGATGTCTGAATTCTTGTCGCGTGAATGGTGCGAACCTGAGCATATGCAAAATGAAGAATTTGGGCAATTCGCAAAAAAAGTTTTTTATTGGATAGATTGGGTGCCAGCGCGATTGACCGCGGTCGCGTTTGCGGTGGTAGGTAATTTTGAAGATGCGATCTACTCATGGCGCAATTACGCCAGTCGCTGGACGGATGAGTTGCTCGGAATTATTTTATCGGCGGGTGGTGGCGCGATAGGCGTTCGTTTGGGCGAACCAGAGACTAAGGCTCTCGTGGTCTTGAACGCTGACGCCAGTGCGGTCGATGTCGATAGTCTAGAGATGGAGTCCCAGCCTGGTGTGGAAGCTAGTCCTCGTGCGTTGCAGAGCGCAGTTGGTTTGGTTTGGCGTGCTTTGTTGTTGTGGATGCTTTTGCTATTACTTTTGTCGTTTGCGGTTTGGTTGCCAAACTAGACGGGCCAATAAGAATAAAAGTTGAAGCAGAAAACGCCGATGATTTATTCATCGGCGTTTTTTATTTGAGGCGTAAAAAAACCTCGATCGCTTTCGCTGACCGAGGTTCTTATTTGAAGTCGCTTGATTAGTTACGTACTACGCGCTTGTATTCGTTAGTGCGTGTGTCGATTTCAATGATGTCATCTTGGCTCACGAATAGTGGTACTTGCACGATATGGCAGTTCGCTTCAATCGCGTTTTCGATTTTTGCTTCTTTCAAAACGTTACCGGAAGTATTGCCCTTAACTGCTGGCTCAGAGTAAATGATTTGACGTGCGATAGTCGTCGGCAATTCTACAGAAATTGCTTTGCCATCATAAAATACCGCTTCGCATTCCATGCCATCTTTTAAATAATGTAATGCATCGCCTAAGTTTTCTTCTTCTATTTCATACTGATTGTAGTCCGTATCCATGAATACAAATAATGGATCTGCGAAGTAAGAATAAGTGACAGGCTTTTTGTCCAATACAACTACGTCAAACTTGTCGTCGCCGCGGAACACGTTTTCTTGAGGGCTGTTCGTCAACAAGTTTTTCATTTTCCACTTGTAAGTGAAGCCAGTACGGCTAGAGCCGTTGACGTCAGAGCGGAGAACGATCATAGGCTTGCTGTCGACCATAATAATGTTGCCGACGCGAATTTCTTTTGCAGGTTTCATAGTAAATATAGGTAAAAAGTAGGTTGCTTAAAAATCATCTGTTGCCTACTGGCCTATTTTAAATAGTGCCTTGCAAGCTTACGTTTGATTGAATTGAAAATACATTAAAAATTAACCGCACATTTTAACCTATTTTTGTGTGCATTTATCGTTTCGTGTTGGCGAAGCTCAATAAATTTGATGCCAAATCACCCACTGCGTTCATTCGCGCCAACCACTCTATGCTTAGCACCTCAATGGCGCTCAGGTCAGCATTCAAATCTGACCACAAGTTTGAGCAGTCGTGACCTGCCAGACCGCCGTTCCACGACAAGGAAAGCGCTCGGCTGCTGTCGGTTGTAGCAAGATGGGTTTGCAAAAAGGCTTTTAATTTTTTGTGATGCAGATTTTCGTCTTGTGGATAAATGTGCCAGATAAAAGGTTTTGCCGCCCATTGCGCTCGCACGAAAGAGTCTTCGCCGCGCACAAAATTAACATCGCAGGACCACAGCAGTTTGTCGTAATCCGCTTGCGGCATGAAAGGAATCACACGCACGGTCAGAGCACCTTGTTGATAGTGTTTACCTGCGGTAGGAGCGGTACCAAAAAAATGTTTAAGCGTTTCGCTTGCGACACCTTCAGGTACTAGGCAAAGTACAGGAAGCGGATGATGTGTCCATGCAGTAAAAAGTTCTGCGACAGGCGCATGCGGATAGCAAAATAAAGAGATTTTTAGCGACTGCATCTCTTCAGGTAAAACACCAAGTTGCCCGAGGAAGTTGGTTCTTGTTTGCTCTGCTGCCAGAAAATCCCGCCTTTGCTGATCCAATGATCTCTCATGTATTAGACCACCGGTTCTCGCATTAAAACCGGGAAAGAAAAAATATTTTGTCAGTGGCAAAGACGGATGAGGTGAGGGTAAAGTATGGCATCCTTCCACCCATTCTTCGGCAGTTAATCCTTCTAAGTTGATCCAGATCGGAGCGCGATCACATTGTGCCATCGCAGAAATGTAACCAGAAGGGATGTCGCAAGCAAAAAACTCGATGACGATATCGGCGATGGTTTCCTTTGCATATATGCCGTCTTGATTGCACCAATTTTGCACTCGTACGCCTTCTATCGTTTGCAAATCCAGATCGGTTTTCACCTGTGGACAAATCCTCTGAAAGCTGAGTAAATCATCCACCCACAAATGCACCTGAATGCCGTGTTCATTATTGAGCTGTCGGGCAAGTCGCCAACAAATTCCGATATCGCCATAGTTGTCGACGACTTTGCAAAATAAGACTAATGAGGTTACGGCGATTCTATTTACGGGCATAGTAAGTTTTCAGCGGCGCGAGATGTGTTCGCAGTGCCTACAATAAAAAGCATTAGCGGTAAGTATTTTTCCATTCGCGTAAAGCGGCAAAATTGCTTGCATCATCTTGGTCTGCAAAGATTTTTCCCGCGGCGACCAGGCGCGCTTGCACGGCAGCCTCGCGTATGCGCAAGAATGGATTAGTTTGTTTTTCTAAACCGATTTGACTTGGTATCGTAGGAGTATTCTGTTCTCGTTTCGCCTGCTCACTTTGTATGCGTGAGGCTAAAGCTTGATTAGCAGGTTCGACTTCTTGGGCGAAGCGCAAATTGGACAGCGTGTATTCATGCGCGCAATAAACGGCGGTGTCGTCAGGCAGCGCCGCCAGGCGATCTAATGAATTCAACATTTGTGCAGGCGTTCCCTCAAACAGTCGACCACAACCACCCGCGAACAAAGTATCACCGCAGAACAACCAAGCTTGTTTCGCTACATAATAAGCAATGTGTCCAAGCGTGTGTCCGGGAACGGCAATAACTTCCAATTGCATATCTAATTCGGCAATAGAAACGACATCGCCGTCATTTAACGCATGGTCTATTCCTGTAATGCCATCATTCGAAGGTCCATACACCGGAACTTTGAATTTTTCGACTAAAGCGGGAACGCCGCCGATGTGGTCAGGATGATGATGCGTTAATAGAATGGTGCTTAGTTGTAAGTTATGTTGAGCTAAAGCTTGTACAATCGCCTCAGCATCTCCCGGGTCGATAACGATAGCATGCTGGCCATTATGCGCGAGCCACAGATAATTGTCGTCAAATGCGGGCACAGTCAATATACTTAAGGGCTGAGTCATCATGATTGCTTAAAGTGAAGTGAAGAAGTGAACGCATTAAATTCTACGCAAGCGCCCATTATAGACCTAGGTGAGTGGTTGATGCAGCCCGAGGGCAGCTATATCCGAGCTTGGGAGCAAGCGCAGTTTGACTTGTTAACCGCCGATATTTTCGGTTTTCATGCCTTACAATTAGGTTTGCCTGAGCTATCTGCGCTCGCTGCAAGCCGCATGCCGCATCGATGGCAGACTGACAGTAGTGTGTCTAAGAATAAATCGACCTTGTCACAACAAGTGGTCTTGGTGCACGATTTCGCTGAATTACCATTTGATACCCAAAGTATTGATCTTGTTGTCTTGCCACATGTCTTGGAATTTGCTTCTGAACCGCATCAAATTCTGCGTGAAGTCGATAGAATTTTGATACCGGAAGGACGAGTCATTATTAGCGGCTTAAACCGGACTAGTCTTTGGGGCGCACGACAATTACTAGGTCGTCAGACTGGACATCATTTTTTACCTGAAAAAGGTGAGTTTATCAGCCCTCATCGTTTGAAGGATTGGTTGAAATTGCTCAGCATGGAAGTGAGTCAAACACGATTCGGCTGTTATGCATTGCCAGTGCGCAATGCGCAGTGGTTGGAAAACTCGCATTTGATGGAAAGTATGGGACGACGCTGGTGGCCTTATTTGGGAGCAGTGTATATGTTTGAGGCCGTCAAACGGGTGCGCGGCATGCATTTGGTCGGTCCCGCATTTAAGCGGAAAACGGTTAAACGTGGCAGCGCAGTGCCCGTTACCAATAAAATTAAAGAACATGGATAAAATTAAAATATATACAGACGGTGCCTGTAAAGGAAATCCCGGCGTGGGTGGCTGGGGAGCATTGTTGATCGCTGGACATAAGGAAAAGGAGTTATTTGGTGGAGAAAAAGACACCACGAATAACCGTATGGAATTGATGGCGGTAATTCAGGCGTTGGACGCCCTAAAACGGCCTTGTGAAATTGCTTTGCATACGGATAGTCAATACGTATTAAAAGGCATCACTGAGTGGATAGAGGGGTGGAAGGCTAAAGGTTGGAAAACAGCATCTAAAGCGCCAGTTAAGAATGTCGATTTATGGCAGGCATTGGATGCAGCAAAAAACACCCATAAAATCGAATGGATCTGGGTGCGGGGGCACGCCGGAGATGTTGGTAATGAACGTGCTGATCAGTTGGCGAACCGTGGTGTCGACTCTGTCTTGAGTTAAGCCTTAGTCATAGGCCGCTGAGTGAGGAAGTGGCATTGAGATTGATTCCATCAGTAATTTCTCTAAATTTTGTACTCGTTAAGTAATGAACCCAGTTCTTTCGAATTCGCTTCGTAATGCGTTAATTTCCAAATTCGATGTGTACAAACTTTGGATCAGTTATTTGTAAGAAAAGTCACTCGAAGTATGAAAAACCGCAGGGTGGTTTCTGCGGCTTTTTACATTCAAATGTAGCTTAACTGCAACTTAAGTTAGCTCTTACGATAATCTAAGTGGCGTCTAAAATGCTTAGCGCATACCAACAATTATCTGCTCTAACTTAATCGTGTCAGCACAGAACAAGCGTATCCCCTCTGCTAATTTTTCTGTCGCCATGGCGTCTTCGTTTAAAGCGAAACGGAAAGACTTTTCATCAGCTTCAATTTTTTGTAAATCGCTGGCTAAAGCAGCCTCTTTATTTAATTTTGCGCTCACAGCGTTGGTCGAATCACTGAGTTTTTGTAAGAGATCGGGGCTGATCGTTAGTAAGTCACAACCGGCTAATTCTAGGATTTGTGAGGTGTTACGGAAGCTCGCTCCCATTATCTCGGTTTGGTAGCCGAACTTACGATAGTAGTTATAAATCTTCTTGACCGACAAAACACCAGGATCATCCGCACCGAAAATTTCTTGTCCAGTTTGTTTTTTGTACCAGTCATAAATACGACCTACAAACGGTGAGATCAATTGCGCACCCGCTTCCGCGCAGGCGGCTGCTTGAGCTAGGCTGAACAGCAAAGTCATATTGCAACGTATGCCATCTTTCTCCAGGATTTCAGCAGCACGGATACCTTCCCAGGTGGAAGCAATTTTAATCAGAATACGTTCGCGCGAAATGCCTGCCGCTTCATATAAGGCGATCAACTGACGACCCTTAGCGACGGTTGCGTCAGTATCAAATGAGAGCCTTGCATCGGTTTCAGTGGATACTCGACCGGGCACGATCTCCAAGATTTTCAGACCAAAACTAATCAACAATTGATCGATAATTTCATCGGTGGATTTGCCTGCATTTCGTGTCACAGCTTCCGCAAGCAGGGGCTGATATTCTGGCTTTTGTACAGCCTTCAATATCAGGGAAGGATTAGTCGTCGCATCGCGCGGCGTGTAGGCCTGCATGGATTGAAAATCGCCGGTGTCAGCGACCACGGTTGTATATTGTTTCAGTTGTTCGAGTTGGTTCATGATGGTAGTGAAATGAGATAGGCAAAAGTAAGTAAAAAATTTAGTTGGACAAGACTTGAATTTGTGCAGGGCCAGCGACGATTTCGCCAATCACAGCAGCATCTTGAAAATCATTTTTATGAAATATTTCCAACACTTGTGCAAGTGCTTCAGGTGCGCAGGCTACTAAAAGTCCGCCTGAAGTTTGAGGATCTGTTAATAGCGCTTGTGTAATGTCATCCTTATGGCTAAAACGAACGTCTTCACCGTAGGCAGCAAAATTACGGGCAGACGCGCCCGTAATACACCCAGCCGCCGCGAGTGCTTTAACTTGTGGCAGAAAGGGAATATCGGCAGCACGCAACGTGGCACCAACTTGCGCTCCGCGGCAGATTTCTAATAGATGTCCAAGTAAACCAAAGCCGGTTACATCGGTCATCGCATGCACAGCGTCGAGTTGCGACAACGCCTGGCCTGGTTTGTTTAGTTTAGTTGTGTTGGCGATCATGCTGGCATAGCCATCCGCATCTAATTTCTGTTTTTTTAAGGCAGCCGACAAAATACCCACACCTAAGGGTTTACCTAATACTAGTTGGTCGCCAACGCGTGCACTGGAATTGCGTTTGACCTTAGACGGATGGATCAATCCCATTACCACTAAGCCATAAATTGGCTCGATCGAATCAATGCTGTGACCACCGGCAATAGGAATTCCGGCTTCGCGACAAATACGCTCGCCACCCTCGATAATCTTGCCTATGACATCGAGTGGAATTTGATTAACAGGCATACCAACTAAAGCCAGTGCCATTATCGGCGTACCGCCCATCGCATACACATCGGAGATCGCATTGGTCGCGGCGATACGACCAAAATCATAGGGATCATCAACGATAGGCATGAAGAAGTCGGTCGTTGCAATTAAGGCTTGGTCTTCATTGAGTTTGTAGACCGCGGCATCATCCGAGGTTTCTATCCCCACCATGAGTGCGGGAGGTACTGGAAAGCCAGTTGATTTTTTGAGAATTTCGGCCAGTACTCCTGGCGCAATTTTGCAGCCGCAACCGCCGCCATGTGAAAACGAGGTCAATCGAAAAGGGCTAGTGCTGGTGCTATCGCTCATGAAGGTGCTTGACGGTTGATTTTGAATTAATGATTATAGAATATTGGTGTGAAGCTGTACGGCCAATTTTGAACTACTTACACCTTTAGTGCTTGATGCGAATTAAAATAGCTTAAGAGAAATTTTGTCCAGGAATCAGTAGAAGCAGCAATAACATTTTGATCAACGCTAATTTCGTGTTGGCTTACGACTTAGTACATAAAAATTATGTAAGCTTAATTTTTATGTACTAATAAGTTTACTGGCTTCACATTCTTAAATTCATTTGCATTTCAAAATAAACACTGATTAAATGTGGAATCCTTTCCATTTTATTGGAGTGACGATAGCTGCCTAAAAATGCGAAACACACATAAAAATCGGACGAGAATCCGGTAACAACTATCAAAAAAAGATGGGGAGCTTATGCATCAAACTATGACGACGACTGAGATCTTTTTATTGGCAATGCTGCTAATTTTTTCGATCCCTTATTTAATTTGGCGCGTCTGCAAGACAGACTATTATGCGCCATTAGTGGTCGTGCAAATTATTACGGGTATTTTATTGGGCCCTGGTGTCTTAGGCGCTGTTTTCCCAGATTATTACCAATTCGTGTTTAATCCTGCTGTGATCCAATCGCTAAATGGCATTGCCTGGTGGGCAGTGATGATTTTTGTGATGATCGCCGGTATCGAGCTGGATTTAGCTAAGGCATGGGAGCATCGCTTTGAAAGTGGTGTTACTGCTAGCTTAGCTTTGGCCATGCCGCTGATTTTTGGCTCAGCCGTAGCGCTAGGAATGCTCGGATTTGTGGGATGGATAGGGCCGGGCGCGCGGAGTTGGCAATTTGTTTTGGGCGTGGGGATGGCGTGCGCCGTCACTGCTTTGCCGATTCTCATTTTGTTGATGGAGAAATTAGAAATTTTGCGTCAGCCTATTGGACAACGCATCTTGCGTTATGCCAGTGTAGACGATATCGCAATTTGGGGTGTTCTGGCTTTGATCATGTTGGATTGGGATAGGGTTACACGTCAGATTGGATTTTTGCTGGTGTTTGCGGTCGTGACGATATTTTATCGGCGCATCATGGTCTGGCTGCAAGAGCGTGATCGTTGGTATGTTGGTTTGATTTGGTTAGCGGCTTGTAGCCTCGGGGCGGACTGGGCAGGATTACACTTTATGGTAGGTGCTTTCTTGGCGGGTGCGGTAATGGATGCGCATTGGTTTAATCAAGAAAAAATGGACTTGATGCGCCATCATGTATTGTTGGCAATTATGCCGGTATTCTTTTTAAGTACAGGCTTGCGTACCAATTGGGCAATGGGTGGTTCTGCCGTGTTTATTGTCGCCGCTGCACTTTTGCTGGCATCCGTCAGTGGAAAATTAATCGGGGTACAACTGGCAGGTAAAATTTTAAAATGGGAAAAAGGCGAGGCGAGTATTATTGGTTGGCTATTGCAGACCAAGGCCTTGATTATGATCATCTTCGTCAATATTTTGCTCGATAAAAAAGTTATTACTAGTGAGACTTTTACTGCTCTACTCTTGATGGCGATTGCAAGTACGATGCTGACCGTGCCGCTTGTTTCACCTAAATTGCAGCGCATGAAAGAGATCATTTCTCGGTCTAAATAGAAGAAAGATAGGAGACAGTTTTTCTGACTTATATTGGCACCACATTGATGATTGTGGTGGCTTGGTTTCACCCATGGGCTTCCCGCCTATCCTGCTATCGGCATCGAATGTAGAACGATGGCACATAAAAAAAGCGACCCTTGCGGGTCGCTTTTTTAATTCTACTAAGCAAAGGTGGCGAGATTAACGATCGCCAAAACTACGACGATTGCCATTCGCATCACCAAAACGTGATTTTGCAGCACCGCCACCGAAACCACTACCTTCACTGCGTGGAGCCGCATTTGGCTTGCTGAAACTACGTTGACCTGGCTTGCTGCTGTTGCCGAAACTATTGCCTGTCGTGCGCTTGTCACCTGGTTTCCAGCCACTTGCTTTGCGTGCTGGAGCGCGCGCTGCCATGGCGGTTTTCTTAGGTTCGAAACCCTCAACCACATCGACAGGAATCAATTGCTTAGTAAAGCGCTCGATACGTTTGACGTTCATGCTTTCTGCATGATTCACCAAAGAGATTGCTAAGCCCTTACGACCAGCACGACCAGTACGACCGATACGATGTACATAATCTTCTGGGAATTTAGGCAAGTCGTAGTTGAATACGTGAGTAATGCCTGGTACGTCGATACCGCGCGCAGCGACATCAGTTGCTACTAAAACGCGCACTTGACCGCGACGCAGGGAATCTAACGTGCGGTTGCGTGCGCCTTGATGCATGTCGCCATGTAAAGCAGCGGCTGCGAAACCAGCGATATTCAAACGATCTGCGATCGTATCTGCATCACGTTTTGTCGCGGTAAACACTACCGCTTGATCTAAAGACTCATCCCGTAGTAAGTGATCGAGTAAACGATTTTTGTGCGACAAATCATCGACGAAATGGACTTTTTGTTGAATATTTTCATGCTTCGTCGCAGAACCAGCGATTTGAATAATCATTGGGTCTTTAGTAATGCGACGCGCCATGGTGCCAACGACGCCATCTAAAGTTGCTGAGAACAACATGGTTTGACGTGTTGCTGGTGTTGCCGCTACGATTTTTTCGATATCGTCGATAAAGCCCATATCCAACATGCGATCAGCTTCGTCCAATACCAAAATCTCTAATTCTGAAAAATCAATCTTGCCAGATTCCATGTGGTCGATCAAACGGCCAGGTGTTGCCACCAAGATTTCTGGATTGCGGGACAAAAGTTGCATTTGTTTTGGGTAAGGCATGCCGCCCAAAATTGAGACTGCTTTGACACGACGTGAGTAGGCGCTGTATTTGTCAGTGGCTGTCGTTACCTGCAACGCCAATTCACGAGTTGGTGTCAATACCAACATTTTTGGCTTGGCAGCTTGGAAACGAGGGCGATCGCCACGGGCACGAGCTGCTTGACGTTCTTGATTCGGTGTTTTTGAGGATGCGTTAACATCCATTACTTCTGCTGCGGCTGCAAACTTGTGCAATGCAGGTAACATAAAGGCGGCAGTTTTGCCTGAGCCTGTTTGTGAGGACACCAGTAAGTCACGACCTGCGATAGCGGCAGGAACAGCTTGTTCCTGAACTGCTGTTGGTGTTGTATAGCCAGTATCAGCAATAGCGCGCAGAATGGACGTGTGGAGGCCTAGTGATTCAAAAGTCATTTAATCTATCTTTCGTTGTAATTCAAATAGCATATTAAAACGATCATCGCGTGACATGGCTTGTGGCTATATAGCAGATAATTGCGCTTGAATACGCTCTGAATAAATTAGCGCTAAGCAAAAACTTAGCGCGCTAAAAAGCAGCGTCAACCAAACGAAATGAACAAAGAAAACCAGTACCAAGAAGGTACAAGAAGGAATGCGATGAAATTTCGGCACAAAAGCTTTGCGCCGGGACGATGTCTATGTGTGAAACCAGACATACAGGGCGGGAGGGCTTTACATTGCTGTATCAGCAGTTCTCGATACGCAAGGGCTACGGTGCTACTCGTTACTTATTTATTACCTAATAATGCAAAGCGATATTTTATATTGCATTGCAAAAATAAGAGTGTACATGAAATTTCTCGTGCTTGCATTAGATTCTTGATTTAGTTTAAGCCTGATAAATAAATTCTGCTTCTTTACTCGCCCTTGCAATTTAGCAAGATTCTCAAAGAAAACTGGCGAGAATCCCAGTTATTTAGCTTAATTTAGCTGTATGAAGTTGATGCGCACCTTAGTCATATCTGCCCGAGAACTGGGTAATAGAAAGTCAATAAAGAGGGAGCGGAGAGATTGAGAAGCACAGTCCATAAGCTTTAATTTTTGCGTGCAGAGCTTATAAAAAGAGTGGTTATAACTAGTCTGAAGTTTTTAAATGTGCAGCAAAAAAGTTGCTACTTCAGTAGCGAGAAAAAAGTCTTAATTGTAATGTGTAAGTTGGGGATTCATACCGCCATCAGATCACATTGAGTCGCATGAAAAAGCGCGAGTTTTTGCGATTCGCACCGAAACAATACTTTGAATTTTTTATTGCTATTAGTTGGGTAGGAAAGGATAGAAGGTGCGGATGCAAAAAAGCTGAAAGTTGGGAAGAGGATTACGATCTCAAACCAGACTTTCAGCTCACGAATTTTGCGAATTAACCAAGTATCACAATAAGCATGACAACATCTTTTTCAATAGATGCTTCAAGCTAAAATTAATCCGGTGTTAACCCCATTACATGAGAAAACCCACCGTCAACATAAGTGATCTCACCCGTGATGCCGCTAGCTAATGGTGACAATAAGAATGCCGCGGTGTTGCCAACCTCTTCTATGGTGACATTGCGGCGCAGAGGTGCGTGTTCGGCAACGAAGCCCAACAATGTACCGAAGTCTTTGATGCCGCTGGCGGCTAATGTTTTGATCGGGCCAGCGGAGATCCCGTTAACACGTATGCCTTTTTTGCCCAAGTTTTCAGCGAGGTAACGCACGCTTGCTTCTAGGGATGCTTTTGCTAAGCCCATGGTGTTGTAATAAGGGATCGCACGGATAGCGCCAAGATAAGACAAAGTCAGCAAAGAAGAATTTTCATTCATCATGGGTAAGGCTGCTTTGGCTAAAGCTGGGAAGCTGTAGGCAGAGATATCGTGCGCGATACGGAAAGCTTCGCGTGAAAAACCATCTAAGAAATCGCCAGCAATTGCCTCACGTGGCGCAAAGCCGATGGCATGTACTACGCCATCTAATTTCTCCCATGATTTTGCCAAATCGGTAAACACCGCGGCGATTTGCTCATCGCTACTTACGTCACAATCAAACACCAATTCACTATTAAATTCTTTAGCGAAGTCGGTGATGCGGTCTTTGAATCGTTCGCCTACATAAGTGAACGCCAATTCAGCGCCTTCGCGATGACAAGCTTGAGCGATGCCATAGGCAATTGATCGGTTTGATAATAAACCAGTTATTAGAATTTTCTTGCCTTGCAAAAATGCCATATTCACTCCAAGGGGTTACCGTAAAAAAAGTATTGTTTTTGCGCTGAAGGGCGCATGAGTTCAAATATACCGATTTCACACTGAGGTTTAAGACGAAAATGACCGCGATCCTTAATTATCTTGCGATGCTTGTATTTAATTGCATTTGAAGTAATGTATTTTTGGTACAAATTAACTTGCAAAAAACTGAAAAGCAGGAAATTACTCAGGATGCGGAATTTACTGATAGGTCGGAATTGTAGTTGCTCAGGCACGATAGGGCAAATAATAACTAGCGTCAAATGCCTAGGGCCTCTATTTGGAAATTAATATATCTATTTTTCGATCGGTTTATTGCGATGCGGTAATAAAAAAATCATTACCGTAAATAGAGTTTTTTTTCAAGTATTTTTGTTTAAGTGATGCATTTCAGCAAATTTCACACGCTTGAAGTATTTCCTATTAGAATCATCCCCGTGCTTCTGTAAGAATAGTACATTTGAAGGTCAGAAGGAGGAATATGCGGCGCTGGAAATAGGGGTTATAGGCTTTGCATTTTAAGTAAGTAAGCATTAAGAAAAAATCACGTGCTTGTCTTCATGCAAATTCTATGCTGCATAGCAACATAGAAGCAACTTCCATTCTCAGCTTTGTTTGTGTCAAAATAGACGCTGTTTTTCGGAAAGATTTAAAAAAAACAATGTTTTATTAAAAGCTATTTGGGGTGTTTTTTTCGAATATCAAGTGATAAAGCAGCTGCTTCAATTTTTGTAGTATCTTTTAAGATATAAAGTCGAATTTGTCGTTGTTTTCAAGCGCTGTAATTGCTTGCGATATGCGTCTAAAGGCGACTAAACGATTTGTAAGTAAATAAATACCCACATGAGTATGTTAAAACCATGGTTCTGACAGTTCAGCGTGAGTATGGTGGGGCAACCGTCATATTGGTAACCTGTTGCCGGTAATCGGATTGACTGCTAGTTGATTATTTGAATCGGTTGTTGGACTTTCGTGGAAAATGATTGGTAGTTCGATTCGTAGACGTTTGAACCTAATTGAAATTGTTGTGGTATTGGAGGAGTAGGTATGGATTTTTCAGGACGCCAACAGGAACCGGGAAAGAAATTTTTTGGTTTGGGTGTGGTAATTGTTTTTCACATTATTCTTGGCTGGGCGTTAATGAACGGCTTAGGTAGTAAGTTAGTTAAGTTTGTTCAAAAACCGATGGAAGCCGTAGTGAAGGAGACGCCTCCACCACCACCGCCACCACCAGATACACCGCCGCCGCCGCCACCAAAGTTGATGACGCCGCCGCCACCGTTTATTCCTCCTCCAGAGGTTCAGGTTGCACAGCAAGCGCCATCACCAAATGCGATCTCTACTGTGTCAAACGTAAAGCCTGAGAGCAACACGATGACAAAGGCGGCAGCACCGGTGTCTGAAGCGCCTAAGGCAGCTGCAGCTCCAGTCTATGTTGCTGCAAAGATTGACTTTGAACAAGCTGGCTGTAAGCCAGAGTATCCACGAGCTTCGTTGCGTAATGAAGAAACAGGTGTAACCACTTTGTCTGTGACCACAGGTGCAGATGGCTTGGTGACAGCAGTAAATATTGTCAAATCTAGTGGTTTTAGAGGTCTTGATAATGCAGTTAGAGCGCAGTTGTTAGCTGGTTCTTGCAAAAATAAGCCAGGTACGATTGACGGTAAGCCTCAAGAAACTACGACTCAAGTTCAATACGTTTGGAAGCTTGATTAAAACAGAGCCAACATGCAACAAGAGTCATAAAAAAGTAACGTTTTACTCACAACCAACGTAAGTATTAAATTTTTTTTAAAGGAAGTATCTACATGAAAACCCGCGCTAAAGTAAGCACATTCCTGGCGGCAATTTTATTTGCATTAACAGCCACAATGACAACCGCACCTGTATTCGCACAAGAAGCATCTGCATCTGCATCTGCAGCGACAGAAGTTGCTGCTAGTGCTCCTGAAGCTGCTGCTGCACCAGCGGCTGCATCTGATGCATCTTTGCCGTCTGCTGAAGCAAAACCAGCAGTAGAAGATCCGTACAGCTTGGCGCATTTGATTAAACACGGTCATTTGGTCGATCAAATTACATTGGCAATCATGGGTTTGATGTCTATGTTCAGTTGGTATATTTTGATTACTAAAGTAATCGATTTGGCAAAATTGAGCGGTCAAGCTAAAGAAGCTCGCAAGTTCTGGAAAGCTGCGAACGTTTCTACAGGCTTGTCTACTTTGAAAGAAGGCAGCCCATACCGTTTCATCGCTGAATCTGGTTTGAATGCTAGCGAACACCATGAAGGTGCTTTGTTGGAACAAATCGATTTGAATTCATGGGTAACAATGTCTATCCAACGTTCTGTTGACAAAGTTCAAAGCCGTTTGAGTGAAGGTTTGACTTTCTTGGCTACTGTAGGTTCTACAGCACCATTTATCGGTTTGTTCGGTACCGTTATGGGTATTTACAACGCCTTGGTTGCGATTGGTAGCTCAGGTAACTCTTCTATTGATAAAGTTGCGGGTCCAGTTGGTGCAGCTTTGATCATGACGGCGATCGGTTTGGCGGTAGCGGTTCCAGCAGTTTTGGGCTACAACTATTTGTTGCGTCGTAACAAGTCTGTTATGGAAGACATCCGTGCATTCGGCGCTGATTTGCACTCTGTAGTATTGTCTGGCGCGATGAGCAAAGCTAACGCAAATAAATAATCTAGGTAATTAAGACGACTATCGTTTTTATTATTTCAATTCTGTCCCATCAAGTAGGTGCTGGCACTTACTTGATGTTCAGTGAATAGAATTAACCGAAGAGAAACAATTATGGCAATGCAAATCGGCGGTGATAGCGGTGAAGATGAAGTCAACAGCACCATTAATACCACGCCACTCGTGGATATTATGTTGGTGTTGCTGATCATTTTTATCATCACGTCACCCGTAGTATTAAACTTGACAAAAGTTACTCTGCCTGCAGAGAAAAATGATCCGTACAATCCTGATGCAAAAAATGTGATTATCACTGTCAATAAAGATGGTGATATTTACTGGCAAGGTTATCGTACTCCAATTGCTTCTGATGATGAATTGTTTGAAAAAATGTCAAAAGAAGCAGTGAAAGTGCCGCAACCTGAAGTGCATATTCGTGGCGATCAAAATGCGCGCTACGAATCTATCGGTAAAACGATTTTGACAGTGCAGCGCTCAGGTATTGCAAAAGTTGGTTTCGTTCTTGAACCGCCACCAAAAAGCTAAAAGGAGAATCGCATGGGCATGAATATGAGCTCCGGTTCTGGTGGTGATCCAGAACCAATGATGGAAATGAATATGACACCAATGATCGACGTTATGTTGGTCTTGATTATTATGTTTATTACGACACTACCAATCGCCAATCACGCGGTGAATTTAAATATGCCGCAAAATACGAACCAACCTCCACCGGATGTCCCGCCAACTGTGGTGAAGATTGACGTGGACTTTGATGGTACGATTACTTGGAATGGTGAAGTAGTTAACCGTCCACAGTTGGATGATCGCTTCGTTGCGGCTGCCGCGATGAATCCTCAACCTGAGATTCATCTCCAACCAAATCGTTTGGTTGCTTATCGCTCTGTCGCAGCGGTGATGGCATCAGCGCAAAGCCGTGGTATCACCAAGTTGGGTATGATTGGTAATGAGCAGTTCTTGAAAAATTAAACATTCAATTTGAAATAAGATTTATTCTTAAATTCAGATAGATGTTTAACAGAAGAGGGCAGGGATTTCCCTGCCTTTTTTTGTATTATGCGTTATGCTTAGACAGCTTACGTTTAGATGGTTTAGATTGTAGAATAAGTGAAATCACCTAGTGAAAACACGCGAGCAAACTCCTTGGTTTGTTAGGCTAAAATTTATTAATTTTTGTTGATTGAGAGATCAAATATGAAGCACCTACGCTTATCACAACTGGCAATTCTTATCGCTGCTATTGGTTGTGCAACAGTTCCTGAATTAACTGGTGTTGCTGGTAATACAGCTTATGCTCAAGAAGCGATGCGCGCCGAAGTTGGTAAAATTGTGCAACAAGCAGGCGACTTGTATAAAGCAAAAAAATTCCGCGATGCGCTTGCTAAGCTGCAAGAAACGGATCGCGTAGGTAACAAAACGGTCAATGAGACTTTCACTATCGAACGTATGCGTCTCTCAGTTGCTTCTGCGGCTGGTGATAACGATGCAGTGATACGCTCTGGTGAAATCATTGTCGCTGCGAATAAACTGCCGAGCAAGGATCAGTTGCAATTGATTTTGGTATTGGCAAATTCTTACTTCAAAGCGAATAACTACGCCAAAGCAGCTAAAATGTATGAGCGCTATTTCAGTGAAGGTGGTACTGATAGCTCAGCTCGTCAGTACATGATTCAAGCGAAATCCTTAGGTGGCGATAGCGCTGGTGCATTGAAAGAAACCAAAGCTGAGATTCAGGCTGCTGAAAAAGCTGGTCGTGTTCCAAGTCAATCAACTTTGGAAACCTATGCTTACGCAGTGCAAAAGAGTGGTGATAAAGCGGCTTACTTAGCGACTTTGGAAAAACTCGTGATGTATTATGGTAAGAAAGAATACTGGGTCAATTTGCTCAATAGTGTAGAGCGCAAATCAGATTTCTCCAGCCGTTTGACAATGGATTTGTTCCGTTTGAAATTGGCAGTCGGTCAGTTGACTAAGACTAGCGATTTCATGGAAATGGCTCAGATCGCGATTCAGGATGGTAACTCGGCAGAAGCTTTGAAAATTATTGACCAGGGTTATAAAGCCGGTGTTTTGGGCACGGGTTCAGAAGCAGCTCGTCATGGACGTTTGAAAGATTTGGCGAATAAACGTCTGGCAGAATCTAAAGCAGCTCGTGCAGCACTCGAGGCAGATGCATTGAAAAACAATGATGGTATGGCTTTGGCCAATCTTGGTTTTGCCTACGCGACTGGTGGCGAGTACGACAAAGGTATCAGCCTGATGGAGCAAGGCGTTAAAAAAGATAATCTGAAACACCCAGATGATGCCAATTTACACTTGGGCATGGCTTATTTGATGGCTGGTAAAAAAGCTGCTGGTCTGAAAACTTTGAAAGCAGTTCAAGGCAAAGACGGTACAGCCGACTTAGCCCGTTTTTGGATTATCTACGCGAATCAAGCGAAGTAAACATTCAAATAGTAGTTTGACTTGAGTAGTTCAAAAAAAGCAGCCATTGGCTGCTTTTTTTATGTATTCTGAATTGTAAGCTAGTACTGGCTGGGACTAATTTCAGCTAGCGCGCAAAATTGGCCATTTGAGTAATTATCCATTTTTCTTACGTCTTTTGCTGTCTTGGCTGGAGGCTAGACGTTTCACGCTTTTCTTATTTAACTGGGCTGTATTCTTGCTTATATTCTGTTTATCTGAGCCTCGCTTAAGGCCCGTTTTTGAGGTGCTTGCCAATTGCCGTGTTTTTCCTTTTGCCGGGATTTGCAGCGCTAACTTGGTTCCTGGTGCAACTTGATCTTTGCGTAGATTATTCCATTCCTTAATTTCAGTAACGCTCAATTTGTAACGTTTTGCGATCGCTGCCAGATTCTCTTTTTTACCGACTTTAACGTAAATCTTACGTGTGCCAGCGTGACCTTTTTCAATAGTAAGCTGTGCTTGTTCTGCTACCTGGGTCGGGATATTTTCGTCACTGGAACGTGAAGACTTTGGAACAAGAATTGTCGAACCTGCTTTGACGAACATCTTGGCGGGAATCGCATTGACATCCCTGACCACATCCGGCTTAAATCCGAAACGTGTGGCTAAGGACTCCACACGTTCGGTCTTGTTGACATTGAGTGTCGTCCACGATGAGAGCGGGCCTTTCCATGTCATAAGATTGTTTTGAAACATCGTCGCATTTTCGATTGGCAACAATATCGTCGTGCGGTTGCTACCCGTAATGACTGGCCGGTTAAACTGTGGATTGAGTGCCTTGAATTCGCTGATCGGAAGCTCGGCCAATTGCGCCGCTAGATTGACGTCGATATCACGATTTTTTTTGACGCTGGTGAAGTAAGGCACGTTGTCCAAGCGAGGCAGGTTGATGTTAAACAGTTCGGGATGCCCGATGATGTTTTTTACTGCTTGTAGCTTGGGAACATAATTTTTGGTTTCGTTTGGCATGCGTGCCGATAAACTATCGAAATCGATAGGCAGTCCCAAGGCTTGCTGTTTTTTGATCGCGCGTTGAACCGAGCCTTCACCCCAATTGTAAGCGGCCAGTGCTAACTGCCAGTCACCAAACATATTGTAAAGTCGCTGCAGATAATCGAGCGCGGCCTCGGTAGAGTCTAGTACGCCGCGTCGGTCATCTTTGAAAATAGTCTGTCTTAAATTGAAGTCACGACCCGTCGCTGGCATAAATTGCCACATACCAGAGGCTTTTGCCGATGAGATGGCTTGCGGGTTAAAGGCCGATTCGATGAATGGTAACAACGCCAAATCGGTCGGCATGCCACGCTTATCTAATGCCTCAACCACGTGATACAGATAGCGAGAGCCGCGTTGTATGATGCGCTGTAAGTAGTCAATTCTGGTGCTATACCAATTGGTTTGCGTATTGACTAATTGATTTTCTAGATTAGGTATCGCATAGCCATTTCGAATCCGGCTCCACAGATCGGATTCTATAATCGTCAATGATTCTTCGGCGAGGGGAATGTCTGATGAGTCTGATTCTGTTACTGCGCGCTGTTGAAGTAGCGTGGTCTCACTCAAACTTTTTGATAACTTCAGTGTTTCAGTGTTTTGTCCGTAGGCGTTACTGGTCGCAATTCCTAAGATGGCAAGTGTAAGGGTACTGAGACAGTAACTAAATCGTTTCATAATGAGAAAAGAATCGATACAATCGACTGTGAGATGGGCAACAGCGAAGTGTACGCAAACCTGCATTTCAAGGTCAAGGAAAAACTGCTCTGATTTTTAGCTAAATTGAAAAGTTAAATTGATTTTGGTTCGTTGTTTTGCTCCAATGAAACTTATGTAACATGGAACTTTGTTCCTGATTAATTTGTCTGTCTTTGCTGTGCCTGGCGATCAAGGTTCAAATAAAAGCGCGGAAGAATCGAAGAATAGTCAGAATTAGAATCTTTATATATCAAATAGGGAGTGAGACATGAGGCAGAACGACAAGGATGGCACTGCGGCGCAAACCAATTGGGTAAAGCGCATGCAGGTGTTTGCAAAATTTAGCCTGCTAAGTCTGGCAGTATTGGGTCTTAACGCCGATGCTCAGACATTGTTCATTAAAGCAAACGGCTACACCCTGAACAGCAAAAATCAGCTGCAACGCTTTGATGCGATGTTGATTGATGAGGCGGGCAAAGTTGTTGCAACCGGGGATCAAAAACAATTAGAGAAAAAATTTGCAAACGTCAAACATGTTGATTTAGCAGGTAAGACGGTATTGCCAGGCTTAATTGATGCACACGGACATATTTTTAGTTTGGGGCAAGCTGAGAGCCAATTGGGCCTGCGCAATACCTTGAATCTGGCCGAAGCACAAACTGCAATTGCACAGTATGCGGCGAAATTCCCTCAGCAGCAGTGGATTTTGGGGGGCGAATGGAATCAGGCAATCTGGAAGCTAGGCCGTTTTCCGATAGCACAAGAAATAGATGCGGTGCTCGCCGATAGACCGGTCTGGCTTCGTCGGGTTGATGGACACGCTGGTTGGGCCAATAGTAAAGCAATGCAATTGGCTGGCATTAACAAGGAAACCGCTGATCCGGTTGGCGGAAAAGTCGAACGTGATGCTAATGGACAGGCAACCGGAATATTCGTTGACAGCGCGATGCATTTGATAGAAAGAGTGATTCCTGCGAAGAATGATGCGGAACAGCGTTTGGCATTGGATGCGGCTTTAAAACAAATGCGCAGTGTGGGTTTGACCAGTGTGCATGATGCCGGCGTGGATGCGCAAGCGGATGCCTTGTTTCGTGAATATGCCAACAAGCATAGTTTGACGACACGGGTTTACGGCATGATTAGCGGTGTCGATCAATTCTTTGATAGCGTTTCTAAACAAGGGCCTTTGCTAGGGATGGCGGATGACCGTTATGCTTTACGCGCCGTTAAATTGTATTCCGATGGTGCGTTGGGAAGCCGTGGTGCCGCTTTGTTAGCGCCTTATAGTGACGCACCTCACACCAAAGGGTTGTTGTTCTCGGCCGACAAAGACATGCAAGCAATGGTGCAAAAAGCAGCTGCACGTGGCTATCAGGTGAATGTGCATGCGATCGGTGATGCTGGTAATCGTCAAGTAATTGAAAGCCTTGCGACGATACCAAAAGCACAGGATGCCAGCGTTTTGCGTCACAGGATAGAGCACGCACAGGTATTGGAATTAAGTGATATTCCGCGCGTCGCTAAGTTAAAGATTATCCCGTCTATGCAACCTACGCACGCGACTTCAGATATGAATATGGCTGAAGATCGAGTCGGCAAGCAACGTATTAAGGGGGCTTATGCTTGGCGTACTTTCTTAAAACAAGGGTCTACTATTCCTTGCGGATCTGACTTTCCTATCGAAAGCCCGAACCCATTTTGGGGTATTTATGCCGCAGTCAGCCGACAAAATTTTGAGCAAAAACCGGTGAATGGTTGGTACCCAGAGCAGGCGATGACGGTAAAAGAAGCTTTCCGTTGCTTCACTTTGGATGCCGCTTATGCGGGGCATCAGGAAAAAATACTTGGTAGTTTAGAGCGCGGTAAATGGGCTGATTTTATTGTGATTGATCAGGATATTTTTAAAGTGCCAGTCAAAGATTTGTATAAGACGCAGGTCTTGCAAACATGGTTGGCCGGGCAAGAGGTTTATCGTAAATAGCTTACTTCCTCGAAGCGCTCAAAAAAACGCACTCGATAATGAGTGCGTTTCTTATTTTCAAGTCGAAGTATCTTTTGGGTCGCTAAATCGTTCCCGGTTCCGAAATATGAAACTGTAAGGACGCTAGATTTGCATAAACACCGGACTGTTTCATCAAGCTGGCATGAGTGCCTATTTCAACCACTTGACCGTGTTCAAGCACGATGATTCTATCGGCTCTTTGCACCGTCGCCAGTCTATGCGCAATGATAATGGTGGTGCGTCCTTGCATCGCACTTTCTAAAGCTTGTTGTACTAGTCGCTCAGACTCTGCGTCTAAGGCACTAGTTGCTTCGTCTAACAGCATCAGGCGTGGATTTTTCAAGAGCGCACGAGCTATTGCTATTCTTTGCTTTTGCCCACCTGACAAGCGCACACCACGCTCTCCCAAGAAAGACTGATAGCCTTCTGGTAGGCGTTCAATAAATTCATGCGCTGCGGCCATTTTCGCTGCTTGTATAACGTCCTCGTCACTCGCATCGATCCTCCCATAGCGAATATTTTCCATAGCATTAGCGGAGAAGATCACGGTGTCTTGCGGTACGATACCTATTGTGTCTCGTAAACTGTGCAGATCAAGGTCGCGAATGTTAACGCCATCAATGCTGAGGCTGCCTTGTTGCGGATCGTAGAAGCGCAAAAGCAATTGGAATAAAGTCGTTTTTCCTGCGCCTGAAGACCCGACCAGAGCCACGGTTTCACCCGCCTTAATTTCTAAGTCAATATGGCTTAAAGCGGCGGTTTGAGGACGGGATGGATAATGAAACAAAATATCTTGCAGCGTGACTCTGGCACCATGCGTGTCTTCAAGTGGCAGTGCCAGTGGTTTTTCCGGAGAAGTAATCGGTGACTGCACTGACATCAGTTCAAGTAAACGTTCCGTGGCACCTGCGGCGCGTTGTGCTTCACCTAAAACTTCGGATAAGGCGCCGATGGCACCTGCAACGATGGAGGCGTATAAAATAAATTGACCTAGTTTCCCGCCTGTCATTTCACCTTGCATCACGGATTGGGCCCCTAACCACAATACAAATACGATGGCGCCAAAGATCAAAAGTATGGCAATCATCGTTAATAAGGACCTCGCCCGTATGCGGCGCATCGCGGCGCTAAAAGCATGCTCTACCGTATTCGCAAAACGTTGTGCTTCAATGCGTTCATGGGTGTAGGCTTGGACAGTCGGCATGGCATTCAAAATCTCACCTGCCACAGCCGAAGCGTCGGCAATGCGATCTTGCGAATCGCGTGACAATTTACGTACACGTCGCCCGAACAAGATAATGGGAAGAATGACTAGCACCAGCATCACGATAATGATAGAAGAGAGCAATGGGCTAGTGATAAACAGCATCACCAAACCGCCAATGAATAGAAGGATATTCCGTAAAGCCAGGCTAATGCTCGTACCGACTACCGCCTGAATCAAGGTCGTATCGGTCGTCAAGCGCGATAATACTTCGCCCGTCTGCGTGGTTTCAAAAAACTCTGGGCTCTGCGTCACTACGTGCGCATAAACCGCATTACGTATGTCGGCTGTCACACGCTCACCTATCCAAGACACCATATAGAATCGGGCTGCGGTCGCAATACCTAAAATGACAGCGACGCCGAATAAAGCTAAGAAAGTCAGATTCACATGCTCGATACCATGTGTGCCACCATCACCAATTTTGCTGAATCCCATATCGATCATTTGTCGAAACGCATAGGGAATCGTTAGAGTCGCGCAGGCGGCAACGACTAAAGCAATACCAGCGAAAATAAACTGACGGCGATAGGGACGAAGAAACGGAAGTAGACCGCTGAGGGTAGCTATGCTGCTAGGCGATTCGGTTTTTGCTAATGGTGAAGTGTTTGACATAGTCGATACTTTTGAAAAGATGGCATATTGTCGCAGCTTTTTGTGAGGTGTGCGGATGAGGCGATTTACAATAGTTAACATTGTTGTCAACATACTGCCCACTTAGGCGTTATTGATTTTACTTCATCTATATTTAAACACACCATGTCGATATTTCCACTCAATGTTCAATTGAAAAACTTGCTTATCGTTAGCTCATTTGGCCTATTTGGCTTATTTAGCCTCACTTTGAGCGGCTGTCAGTCAACGATGCGACAAATTAAAGATTGCAAACAAGGTGATTGGAATGTGATCGGTAATAAAGATGGTGTCAAAGGTTTACCTGCTAATTTTGAGGAGCGTCGATCATTTTGTGCGGGTGTTGATGGCGACAAAATTAAAACGGAATCGGCTGGCTTTTATCAAAGTGGATGGGCGAGCGGTAACACGCAATTCTGGCAAAAATTAGGCGAAACTGACGGGCGTTTCCCTAGACCTGCGACTTTCTACCAAACGCAAATTCGTTCTGAAGGCGTACTAGAAAACAAAACCCCGCTTAATCCGACCGCCTATGATACAGGTTGGCGTCAAGGCAATGCAGACTATTGGATTGCCATTGGCGATCAGGATGGCGTTGCGGGCCTCGCAGCGCCGATAGAAACGCAGAGGGCTGCGAATGCCGGTGATATCCCCTTTAATCAGACTGCTTTTCAAACTGGTTGGCAACGTGGCAATCAAGCTTATTGGACACTCTTGGGCTTCGAAGATGCGCGCCAGGGCAACTCCGACAAGAAGTTGCAGCAACATGTGCTAGCTGCCAAAGAGCGTCAGGTTTTAGTGCGCAGCGATGCTTATCAGATGGCGTGGGACACCGAGATCGTCGAATATTGGAAACGTACTGCCTGGGCGGATGCAACCAATGGCTGGGATCGATACATGCGTCGGGTTGATGCTAAAAAACGTGAACTGAAATTTGTCGAAGATGCCTATCAAGCGATGTGGGAGAATCGTTTGCGAGCGTATTGGCATGACGCGGGCAAAGACGATGGCTTTGGTAAACCACAAAGAATCGAAGAGCGTATTGCCAATGCTCGTAAAGACAAGGTGTTTGTTATCGATCAGACGAAAGATATTTACTTGCAAGCTTGGAACGCCGAAAACATGCGTTATTGCAGTCCTGAAAATGCGTTCGGCTTTGGCCGTCAATCAACGTATTTTGAACTCAGTGTTTGTCAATTGGTAGTGCAAGCCAGGGCAAAGAACGCTTATGATAATGGACAAAAATATGAAATAACTTGGCGAGAAAAAGAGCGAGTAGAACGTGATATTCGCTATGCACTTGACCGTCGTAACGATGTTGATTATCGAATCCGTCAATTAGATAAAGATTCTCGTAAGGACCAGGATATTATAAAAAATAGTAAAGATCAGAATGCGGTTAAAGAAGCGACCGATCGCGAAAAACGTCGTGATCAGCAAATACTTGACAACCGTCGGTCTATTCGTGATCTCAATCGTAGTCTGGATGATTTGGAAAACTGGCGCTTGCGTCATGAACAGCGCTTGGAGCAACTGCAACGAAGTATTTAATCGAAACTAGTTCAAATGAGGATCAAAAAAGGACGCGAGTCATTTGCGTCCTTTTTTACTTTGGATTGACGAGTTACCTTGCCCTACCTAAGTGCTGTAAGAAAAAGCTTTCATATTTTTTGTGCCATGCTTTTGGTTTGACCGCGCCGCCCATACCGTGTTCACCATCGGGATCGAGGAATAAATCGACCAGACTTTCTTTACCATTTTCCAGCAGGGCGCGATAGACATTGACTGTGTCTTGGTATAGAACATTAGGATCTTGCATGCCGTGTACCAACATCAAAGGTTTTTTCAGACCTACTGTCAGTGGTAATAGGGAATAGCGGCGTAGGTTAGGTTTGCTACGATCGACCTTGCCGATCGTGCGACCGCTGTACCAGCTATTGTAGTTTTCCCATTCGGTTGGCCCTGCGCCTGCAATGCCTGCAGCGAAAATATCTGGGCTGGTGTACATCGTGTATTGCGTTTGGAAGCCACCAAAACTCCAGCCCGTCAATCCTATGCGTTTGCCGTCCACGCCAAATTTCTTCTGCATATATTTCGCGAGATCTTCTAAGTCTTCGGTTTGGGGTTTACCAGCCTGTTCCCAATTTGCATCACTGAATTTTCGACCATAGTTTGAGTGACCCCGCGGATCGACTGCGACTGTGACATAACCGTGTTTCGCTGCCATATACATACCGAACAAATAAGCGGTTGCTTGAAAACTGTCAGTCTCAATAATGTGTCGATCACCAAGTGGGCCGCCGTAGGTGTAAACAATCGCAGGGCGACTATCGCCGCTGCTCCAATTTTGCGGTTTGAAAGCATAGGCTTCGATCTTATCGCCGTGACGATTCGTAAAGCTAAAACGTTCTGGTTGAATCAGATTGACGGCATTCCATTTAGGGTCGTGGCTGTCGGTTAAGGTTTTACTGCTGACTTTACTATTGGCTTGCAGTTCAAGTAGTTTCAATTCAGGTCGGTTTGACCATTGTCCCGCCACGCTGGCCAATTTCTGTCCACTCTCGCTGATCGCGCTGGCGCGATGGAAATCACCACTTTGCCCTAAGGCTTGCATTTCACCATTCGCCAGAGTCACTTTGAATAGATTCATCGCAGCAAAGTCATCACGATTTGCCATGACAAACATCGTACTGCTATCTGGGCTGAAACCAAGTATCTGGTGCGCTTCAAAATCACCTTTGAGCAGGGCAGTCGCGCTTCCGGTCGCGGTATCAATTCGGTAAGGCTGACGATAGCCTAGCTCATCTAATACGGCGATCAATTGTTTACCATCTGGTGTGAATTGCGGCGATACGACATCGACCACTTCGTGCCCAACTTGCTTGCGACGTTCAAAGATGATTCTTGGTTTTGCATTGTCGGCGCTATTGCCGACATAAATGCGCAGTAATTCTTTTTCGCGCTCCCAGGTTGAGAAGGTGTATTGACTGCCATCTTTGCTAAAAGCCACACGGCTCATTTCGAACCAGATATCGCCACCGTCATTGGTGAAAACAGCTTGTGGCTGGCGCATAGAGTCATCACTGACTTTGCGAATATATAAAGCTGAAGCTGGTACGGTGCGTTTATCATCTGATACTTCACGACCGACTTTTTTTGCAGTGGCAAAGCGTTCGCCATAATTCATAATTTCAACTTGACGACCTTGTGGTGCTTTGCTTGGATCGGCAGGAGCTGCGTTGGCGGTGATCGCCATCCATTGTTTGTCTTCGCTCAAGACCGTGCTAGTTAGCGAGTATTTTTTCTCAACATCGTCAGCGTGTATCAGTTCAGGATTAAGCTGGCGTAATGCGCCATTGCTAAAACTGGCAGCATAAATACGTTTTTCATCCATGTACAGATAACCGCTGTCGTCGGCGGTATAAGAAAGGATACGTTCGACTTTGTCGGTTTTAGTCAGTCGTTCAATTTTTCCTGTTTGTGCCTGCAAGCGAAACAGATCGCCGCGGTATTGAAATATCAGTTCTTGTGCTTGTTTTGCCCAAACTAAGTTTTCTATGCCAGGATATAGGTCACTATTTTTGAGTTTCTCTTTAGCGAGTTTTTTCTTTAATTCGTCGCGTAATTCCCATAACTCTTTTTCAGCTTCTTTTTTATCGGTCTCAGTTTTGCTGGCACTTGCACTTTCCTTGACCCCTGCTCCAGCGCTGTTAGCGGCTTTTTCTTTGACCGCTTCCGCGTCTTTTTCTGCCTTTAATTCGGCTGCTTTGCTTTTCTTTTCGGCCAATTCGCGTTTCAGTTCTTCAATCGCTGCGCGTTCCCATTGCAAAAGATCGACTTTTTCACCGCGTAAGTAAGCTGCTTGAGCCTCCGCCTTCGCTTGACGCTCGCTCAGTTCTTTTTCTTTTTGTTTGAGTTTTTTCTCAAAGCGATCCCAGTCTTCAGGTGCATCATAGGTTTTCATCACTGAAGGCGAAGTGATACGATTGGTTTTCCCTGTTTCTGTATCGTGAATGTATAAGTCACTGCCTTCTTCACCAAATGGGTTCCATGCATAGGCAAGGTAACGAGCATCGTAACTAAACCGTAATTGCGTAGCAGCTTTACCCGAATAGGGCTGGGCGCGATAAAGTTGTTCCAGACTTAATTCTGACGGCTTTAATTTCATCACAGGTGCTGGTTTGCCACTAAGCTGCGCTTGCGCCAGCGGACTACTCAGTGCAAATACGCTGCTGTAGATCAAAGCAATACTAATGGCGAGTGTTTTTTGTTTCATTATTTCTCCCTTGGGTATTCGCGGTGTTGAGTTATCCACGATTAAAATTAGTAAAAATAGACTAGGACACTGCTAAAAAGTTCCTTTGCTAAGTTCGAATACGGCGCAATGGTGATCAAGATAAATTTTCACCAAGATAAATTGCTAGAGGCTAGCTAATTTGTAAAGTAGAATTTTGTTTTTTCTCTGAAACTGCGAATTTAAAATTTCGCTGATATTTCATAGAGAATTTCCCCATATACACTTATCCACAAAGAAAGTCTTTATGCCTGGTGCAAGCCTTTTAACCCTACTTGACGATATTGCTACCGTTCTCGATGATGTTGCGCTGATGACTAAAGTCGCGGCAAAAAAAACTGCTGGCGTATTAGGTGATGACCTTGCGTTGAATGCAGAGCAAGTTAGTGGTGTGCGGGCGGAACGTGAATTGCCGGTGGTCTGGGCGGTAGCAAAAGGTTCGATGAAGAATAAGATGATATTGGTGCCATTAGCATTGCTGTTAAGTGCGATTGCACCTTGGGCGATTATGCCGTTGCTGATGGTAGGTGGTGCTTATTTATGTTTCGAAGGATTTGAAAAACTGGCGCATAAATTCTTGCACAGTGATGCGGAAGACGAAGCACATCATACCGAATTGGTACACGCATTAACGCACGAAGAAGTGGACATCGTGCAGTTTGAAAAAGACAAAATTAAAGGTGCAATAACCACTGACTTTGTTCTGAGCGGTGAAATTATTATCATCACCTTAGGCACCGTAGCACAAGCGGCTTTTTCCACTCAAGTTGCTGTGTTAGCGGGTGTTAGCGTTTTGATGACCGTAGGTGTATATGGTTTTGTGGCGCTGATTGTTAAGCTGGACGATATGGGGTTCTATTTGCAACGCAATCAAGAACAATCTTGGTTACGTGCTGTGCAGCGTCGCATTGGCGATGGATTTGTTGCATTCGCGCCGCGCTTGATGAAAGCTTTGACCGTGATTGGTACCGCTGCGATGTTCCTGGTGGGTGGTGGCATCCTCAGTCATGGCGTTCATGCCATCAGCGAATTTTCTCATAGCATGGCGCAGGCAGCAGGTAGCTTCCCCGCAGTCGGACCAGTATTGGAAAGTATTGTACCTAGTATTGCCGATGGCTTAGTCGGTGTTGTGGCGGGTGCTTTGGTATTGCTCGCGGTATTGGCTGTACAGCGCTTATTTCCGCGTCGTGCTGCGTAATTCAAAGTAATAGTTTTCGTGTTTTTTCAAAAAACTCGTGTCTGATGGCACGAGTTTCGTCTTTGGTCGCCTTTCGCTGTTCATCTTTTATTTTATCGTTAAAGTTCAAACTAACATTGATTCGTTTGAGTTTGATTGAGCGATAAACGTGAATCTTGTCGAGAACTCGTTAATATTGCATGGAGCTATTTATGATTAGTATAGAAGTGAGTCAGGTGGAGAAAACTTATAGCACGGTAAAAGCGGTGCAAGGTTTAAGTTTTACAGTTGCACCCGGGCAGATCTTTGCTTTGCTCGGGCCAAACGGTGCCGGTAAGTCCTCACTGATTCGTATGCTGGTAGGCTTGACACAAGCCGATGCAGGCGAGATAAGTGTGTTTGAAGATGACGTGAGAATGGAGAAGATTCCTGAAACCAGTTTTGCTTACTTGCCAGAAGATCGTGGCTTGTATCCCGATAAAAGCGTCACTGATAACTTGACCTATATAGGTAAGTTGCGTGGTTTGACTAAAGCGCAGATTGCCGAGCAATTGGCGTATTGGTTACCGCGTTTAGATCTGAATGAAAAGGCGAAGGATAACCTGAGTAAGCTGTCTAAAGGTAATCAACAAAAAGTGCAGTTAATCAGTTGCTTGATACATCAACCGAAGCTCTTGGTCTTGGATGAACCTTTTTCTGGCCTAGATCCTATCAACCAAGAACACGTGCTGACGATCTTGAATGAGATGAAGCAAACGGGAACTACCATAGTCCTGAGCGCACATCAGATGGCATTGGTGGAGCGACTTGCTGATTCTATGCTATTGCTCAATAAAGGCCAGCAAGTGGCATCCGGTAGTCTAGCGCAAGTGATAGAGCAATTGAGTCCCGAGAAATTTTATCAATTACGCTTTGCTAATCAAGTTTCTTTGCAAACGTTGCAGCGATGTCCCGCGATCGAAACGGCCGAGCAACAAGAAGACAATGCCTACTTGTTGCAATTGCGCGAAGGCGCCACTGTTAATCAATTACTGCAACAAGTTATGT
Source organism: Undibacterium sp. Di24W (assembly GCF_049340325.1). Lineage (NCBI taxonomy): Bacteria > Pseudomonadati > Pseudomonadota > Betaproteobacteria > Burkholderiales > Oxalobacteraceae > Undibacterium > Undibacterium sp. Di24W. The sequence goes on along the minus strand of NZ_JBMPOP010000001.1, from coordinate 475,182 downwards.
TGTTAGCCGAGGTAAAAGACTTCAGCCGCATGCAACCTAGCTTGCACGATCTCTATTTGACGGCTGTGCAAAAGCATAATGCGGACAACTTACTGTCAGGAGAAATAGCATGACTATTTGGAATATCGCTCTGTTCGAGTTTAAACGTTACTTCAAGTGGAAGCAGGAGATCATCTCTATAGCGTTAATGTTGATAGGCTTCGGATTTTCCATGCTGTGGCCGCATTTGAAGTCAGCGCTGGATAAAGATTATCAAGTAGCGGTGGTGGGTGATTTTACTTTGCCCAAGTTGGACGGTTTTCAGTTTAGCGCCGTTAGTCCAGCAACTAAACCTGAGGTTCTTAAGAATGTTGGTGAGACTTGGCATGCCGTAATTGAAATCGCCAAGGAGGGCGAACAAGAACGGGTGCAATTGACGGTCAAAGAAAAAGCTAGCTGGCAGGGAAAGTTAAAAACCAATCTGCAGAATTGGCAACAAGAACGAGAGATCGCTTCGCTGCCTTTGACTGACCTGCAGCGAAAACAAATTACGGAATTGCCGGAAATTAAGACTGTGATGCTTAAGCCAGAAAAAGACGATAAGAATGAGAAAGGGCGTGCGCTTGTGAGCGGTGCTTTATTGTTCTTGCTAACCATTGGAATTTTTTCAGGCTTCGGCTATTTATTCACTGGCATCACCAGTGAAAAACAAAATCGTGTGACGGAACAGCTGTTAACTTTAATCACGCCAGCGCAATGGATAGAAGGGAAAATTTTAGGTATTTCGCTGTTCTGTTTCAAAACTATGTTTAGTTACGGCTTGCTGTTTTTCTTGTTCATTCAGGGCGTGGCGGTGATCTCCGGTAAACCGGATGTGTCGCTTCCTGTCGGAGCTTTTGAATTGTTCTCCGCCATTTTGTTTGTGATCTTGGGTATGCTGTTGGTGAATAGTTTTATGGCGGCGTTTGCGGCAACAATCGACGATCCCAATCATTCAAGTCGCAGCATTATGATGTTTTTACCAGCGATACCTGTTGGATTGGCTTATAGCGGTATCGACAATGCAGAAGGCATGATGATGCAAGTGTTGAGCATGTTCCCACTGACTTCATTTGCCGCGATGCCATTGCGTATAGCGCATGCGGAAGTGCCAATGTGGCAGTGGTTTTTGTCATTAACTTTGCTGTTAGCATGCTTGTGGTGGTTTAAATCTGCAGCCACTCGCGTCTTCACCATGGGGATACGAATGTACGGTAAAGAGCCAAGCTGGAAGCAATTGGCGGAGACATTTTTATTCCCCGTTAAGCATCATTAGGTTTGATAGTAAATCTGGTAATTCGTTATAGGCATCAAATAAAAAACGGCACCTGCTTAACTGGGTGCCGTTTTTTTTGCTTAGTCTTTACGAGTAAATTTTTGGTCTATCAGTTGCACGGCTTTTTGTACAATTTCTATTGCACCGTCAAAAAATTTTGGATTAACTTTTTCTGCACTATCGGTTGGCTTATGATAATCCGCATGGTCTTCTACACCGAAATACAAATGAGGAATGCCCGCTTTGAAAAAGGCGTAGTGATCGGATTGCGAAGTCCAGTCGTTGCTGCCTTGTTCTGGTCTGTCATGGTCAAACGAAAGCTTGATTCCTTGTGTGCCATTGAGTTCTTGCAGTATCGGTTTTAAACTTGGATTTTGATAAGTGCCGCTGGCAAATAACTCGTTTTTATCGCCACGGGCAATCATATCGAAATTGATATTTGCCGTAATGTCTTTGGGGGCAATCCATGCTTGCTTTACAAAAGCATGTGCGCCTAATAAACCACGTTCTTCGCCATCAAAAAAAGCATAGACGATATTGTGTTTTGTTACTTTTCCTCGCAAACTTTGTGCTACCGCTAGGACGCCGGCGACACCAGAGGCATTGTCGTCAGCGCCAAAATAAATTTTGTCATTTTTGATTCCGAGGTGATCATAGTGTGCGGAAACGACAAGAAACTTCTTAGCACTATTTTGTTCCGAAAATTGACAAGCTAGAATATTTTTTCCTTGCGTGGTTTGACCTAATTTACTCACTGGAAAATCTTGTACATAACTTGCGCCGCAAGGCTTAAGACCTAAATCGACAATACGTTTTAGTAGGTAGTCCCGAGCTAATGCGCTTCCTGCGCTACCAATTTCGCGACCTTGCATTCTGTCACTGGCGAGTGTTTGCAGATCTTGCATGGCTTGGGAAGCTTGAGTTTGTGCCAGACAGCTTGTGCTGACTATCAAGCCGCAAATACTCATTGCTAAACGGATTTTTTGAAGAGTTGGCATAGTGAATTTATTAGAAAGAAGGGTGGTGCTTAGTATGTTGTGATCGCGATTAGTTCAACGTTTGAACTTCGATGATTCCAACATGTATGCTTCGCAAAATCATAAAGTGCAGAAAAAGTGAAAAAGCCTGCGATATTATCGCAGGCTTTTTTTATCGAAACTGAGTTCCGCGTCTTATCCGCTGATTAAGCCAGATTTAAGCCAAATTCGCCGCTGCGAATTCCCAGTTAACTAAGGCCCAGAATGCCTCCAAATATTTTGGACGAGCATTGCGGTAGTCGATGTAGTAAGCGTGTTCCCACAAATCGCACGTGATCAACGGTGTATCTGTTGTAGTCAATGGCGTTGCAGCGTTCGATGTGTTAACGATGTCCAAAGTGCCATCGGCTTTTTTTACTAACCATGTCCAGCTAGAACCGAAATTACCTACGCATGATTTTGTGAAGGCTTCTTTGAATGCATCAAAAGAACCCCATTTTGCATTGATTGCGTCGGCCAACGCGCCGGTTGGTGCGCCGCCGCCATTTGGTTTCAAGCCATTCCAATAAAACGTGTGGTTCCAAATTTGTGCTGCATTGTTGAAGATGCCAGCGGAAGATTTTTTAACGATTTCTTCCAATGTTGCGTTTTCAAACTCGGTGCCCTTGATCAGATTATTCAAGTTTGTGACATAAGTTTGATGATGCTTACCATAGTGGTATTCCAAAGTTTCTTGAGAAATATGGGGAGCCAATGCGTCGAGGGCGTATGGCAATGCTGGCAAAGTATGTTCCATGGCAGATCCTAAGTTGATTAATTGAAAAAAACGTCAAAAAATTGGGTTTTCGATTCAAACCAATTGGCTCAATCTGAATAAAGTTGAGTGAACCAAAACCATCATTGTAAGCTTTTGCTCGAATGCTTGCAGCTAATGCGCAGCTTGTGGTGTTTTTACCTGTGCAATTTGTAATTCTGTCGTATCAATCGCGGTACGTAAATGCAGCGTATTCCCAGACATTAACTGTTGTCCACTGCGTACTAAAGTACCGTCTGATTGCTGGAGAATGACATAGCCACGCTCGAGGGTACGCTGTGGATTGAGCATCTCTAGTTTGGTTTGCAGATTTTCGAGGTCTACTTTTTGCCTTTGCAATTGATGTCGCATGTTGCTGCGCATTTGTTGCAGTAGATTACTTAATTTCTCTAAATCAGGTTTTGGTTTGGGTTTGTATTGTTGTAGTTTGTTCTGGAAATGCGTCAGCCTCGATTGCGCCAATTGCTGTGGCTTATAGACGGCAAAGCGTAAGCGCTGTGCGCTATGGATGATTTGTAATCGTTTGTTTTCTAAGGCAGCCGCAGGGCTCTGTAAGCGATGGGTAAGCCAGTCTAGATTCTGTGATTCGGTATCTAGTTGGCGACGCATCTGTTTTTGCATCAAACTTTGCCAATGCTGCAAGCAAGAAATCCAGTCCGCGGTCGGTGCGGTTGCCATTTCTGCAGCAGCAGTGGGTGTTGGCGCCCGTAAATCTGCGACGAAATCACTGATCGTAAAATCCGTTTCATGTCCAACGCCGCTGATCACCGGTATTTCGCAGTGGGCTATGGTGCGAGCGACCACTTCTTCATTAAACGCCCACAGGTCTTCGATGCTGCCCCCGCCACGGCAAACGATGAGTACTTCACATTTTCCCTCAGCATCTGCTTGCGCGATGGCCGCAGCTATCTTGTTACCTGCACCTTCACCTTGTACTGGGCAAGGATAAATAATGACTTTGACATGAGGTGCGCGTCGTTGCAGGCTCGTTATCACATCGCGTAAGGCTGCAGCTTGTGGACTGGTAACAATTCCTATGGTCTTTACAAAGTCAGGTATTGCCTGTTTTCGTTCTGGTGAAAATAAACCTTCTTCCGACAAGCGGGCTTTTAGTTGTAAAAAAGCCTCGTATAGATTTCCTACGCCGGCGCGACGTATTGCTTCTACATTAATTTGATAATCACCGCGAGGTGCGTACAAGCCAACTAGTGCACGTACTTCAACTTTGTCACCTTCACGCGGTATAAAACCCGCATATTGTGCACGGCCGCGAAACATCACGGCTCTGACCTGAGCCGCGCTGTCTTTGAGTGTGAAATACCAATGTCCAGAACTGGCGCGGGTGAAATTGGATATTTCGCCTGAAATCCACGTCAAAGGGAAACTTCGTTCCAGTAATTGAGCAACGGCTTGGTTCAGCGCCGAAACTGGCAGGATGGATTCTGTTTTTATTGGGTTTTGTGTGAAAAAATCTGATGCCATAAGTCGTCTGCAAGTAAAGCTGTCCACAAGTAAGGTAAAAGTTGTTAGAGCATGTCACGCCAGCCTGTGATTGTCAAAAAGAATGGAGGAAGGTTTTCTAAGTGTTTGATTTTTAGATGATTTTTTACTTTAAGTTAGATTCTTAAGTGTTAAATGATGTGAAATTGTTTGAGAATGGGCTGCTTATCTACCACTAAATTAGAGATTCTTTTGTGCTTATGCACAAAGTTATCCACAGGAAATTGTGATGAAAATACAAAACATGTCTTTGGGAAACTAAATTGTCGTTTGCCACATTTTGTAGCAAGACGACAAAAATCAATAAAATCATCGACTTAGAATTGTGTCCTGTGTTTGTTCACAAAGATATCCACAATTTGTGTGCAAAACTCGGTGAAGTTTTCCACAAAAGTACTAATTTGTAGTTTTATTCTAGTGAAAACAATCATTAATTGCTTTCAAGAAGGCTTTGCTCAAATTTCTTGCAAGTACTTTTTATGATTTTAAATCAATGACTTAAAACTATGGTCAGCGCTTGTGCACATAGTTCTCCACAGTTTGTGTGCAGAACTTTTGAACGGTGCATAAAGTACTGATTTTTGCTTTTTTGCTGTGTGCTCAATTTTGAGGCGGTAATGCTAATTTGTTTAAAATCAATGGCTTAGAATTTAGCCCCAAGGATATCCACAATCTTGCGCACAGAATCTGTGCAGAACTGTGGATTGTATGTATTTATCTATTTTTTCGTTTGATTTAGGGACAGTTGTCGACCCGATAGAAAATATTCACTGGCAGCTACTTGCTCACAGTCTGACAACACGATACATTGCGGGCTGAGCTTTCATTCATGGCTGTTGGTAGCTAGTCGTAGTTTCTACGACTTTTTAGATTTTTTTGGTAAGGAGTTTCATTTGTTCGCGATTATTCAGGCGGCTGGTTGGCCGATTTATTTCTTACTGGTGGCATCGATTGTCGCTTTGGCTTTGATTATTGAGCGAACTTTATCTTTGAGAAGGCAACGGATTTTGCCTAAGACTTTGTTGGAAGAAGTTATTCGTGTTTATCAAAGTGGAAAAATCAAGCAAGAAGTCGTCGATCAGTTAGCCACTAATTCGCCATTGGGACGCGTCTTGGCAGCAGGCTTGCGTAATGTGAATGCACCGCGTGAAGTCATGAAAGAATCAATAGAAGAAGCGGGTAGCGCGGTAGCCCATGAATTGGAGAAATTCCTGACGACTTTAGGCACCATTGCTTCCTTGGCGCCGCTGATGGGTTTGTTCGGCACTGTAGTCGGGATGATAGAAATTTTTGGTTCACAAAATGCATCAGGTGCGAATCCAGCTCAATTGGCACATGGTATTTCCGTCGCTCTGTATAACACTGGCTTTGGTCTTTTGATCGCTATGCCCGCCATGATTTTTTACCGTCATTTTCGCGCATTAGCTGACAGCTTCGTGGTCGAGATGGAGCAGCAAGCGGTGAAGTTTGTCGATATCGTTCATAGCACGAGAAAGTAGTCGTATGAATTTTCGTAAAGGACGGGGCAAGGAAGATCCAGAAATCAACTTGATTCCCTTTATTGACGTCTTGTTGGTCATTTTGATTTTCTTGATGGTGACAACGACGTATAGCCGTTTTACAGAATTGCAAATTACTTTGCCCACAGCGGACGCGGAAAAGGCGCAAGATAAACCGAGTCAAATTGAAATTGGTATTGATGCTCAGGGTCGCTATAAAATTAATAGCGAGCCAGTTAGCTTTTTAGATGCGACCAACTTGGCAAATGATTTGAAGAAGGCTGCAGAGGCGATGAATGGTGGTAAAGCAGGTGCACCGGATCCCGTAGTCATCATTAATGCAGACCGCGCAGCCACCCATCAGTCGGTGATTGACGTATTAGAGGCGGCACGTATCGCTGGTTTAGCGAAAGTCACTTTTGCGGCTCAGGCGACTTCTACCTCAAAATAAGTAGTGAGTTATATCAAGGCGCAACTACAAAGGAGAAATCTCTGATGATTTCTCCTTTGTGTTTATGCGGTATCGATAACTCGTCGTTAAGGAGTTTTTTTTGCGCGCGGCATTTGAATCATTTTTGATTAAATCCTGGTCGAAGCGCGGCATTTTGCCGATTTTATTTTGGCCTCTTTCCAAATTGTTTGGTCTCATTCTGAACTTTCGATTTGGCTTGCTGGTAATGGGTTATAGACCTCAGACACAAATGCCGGTACCTGTCATTGTGGTCGGCAATATCTATGTCGGTGGTACTGGTAAAACACCTATGGTTATCTGGTTAGTCGAGCAATTGCGTCTCGCAGGCTGGACCCCCGGTGTTATCTCTCGCGGCTATGGTGCGCATGTAAATAACATTACTGAAGTGACGTTCGCCTCTTTGGCGACGGAAGTTGGAGATGAACCTTTATTAATTGCCCAGCGTACCGGATGTCCCATGATGGTGGGACGGCAAAGAGTGGTGAGCGCACAGCAATTATTAGTGCGATATCCACAGGTCGACGTGATTATTTCGGACGATGGTCTGCAGCACTACGCACTTGGTCGCGATGTGGAAATCCTGATGTTTGATGAGCGCGGAATAGGGAATGGCTGGCTATTGCCGGCAGGTCCTTTGCGTGAATCTGTAAAGCGTCGGCGCGATTTTACTGTTCTGAATTCTGCAAATAAAGTACATGTCCGTGGCATTGGCGATGAGGTGGTCTCCATGCATCTGCGACCCGATGAATTGATGAATCTTCAGCATTCTGAGTTACGACAGTCTTTGACCGAGTTGCGAGGAAAAAAAATTCTGGCGGCAGCAGGCATAGGGAACCCGCAACGTTTCTTTGATACCTTGACTGCGCATGGCCTGGAATTTAATTCTATGCCTTTAGCCGATCATTTCGCTTTTTCTGCAGATCTATTTCAGCATGTTGATGCTGAAATCATTCTTATCACGGAGAAGGATGCAGTAAAATGTCGCCAAATTGCGGGTTTGAAAGATGATCCGCGTATCTGGTTGCTACCTGTTTCTGCTGAACTCGACACAGAATTTCAGACACAGTTGCTCAAGTTACTCAAGTTAACCTCGGAGAAAAAACATGGATGCCCGTCTGCTTGACGTTCTGGTCTGTCCTTTGTGCAAAGGACCTTTGGTCTACGATAAAACCGCACAAGAATTAATTTGTAAAGCCGATCGTTTGGCATTTCCGATCCGCGATGGTATTCCAATTATGTGGGAAGACCAGGCACGCGTGCTGGACGCGGATACTTAAAAAGACTGAGTGATTCTATGAGCTTTGTTGCCATTGTCCCCGCCCGCTTGGCATCGACCCGCTTGCCGAATAAACCTTTAGCTGATATCGGTGGTAAGCCTATGGTGGTGCGCACTGCTGAGCGCGCCTTGATGTCTGGTGCGTCTCAGGTGGTGGTGGCGACTGATCATGCTGACATTTTTGCTGCATGTAGGGCGCATGGCATTGATGTGAAAATGACCCGCAGTGATCATCCATCGGGTACCGATAGAATTGCCGAGGTCGCTGCTGCGCTGGGATTAGCGAACGATGCGGTAGTGGTCAATGTGCAAGGTGATGAGCCCTTGATTGATCCTGCGCTAATTGCTGCTACCGCGTCTTTGGTGAGCGCACAGACGCCTATGGCGACCGCTGCGCATGCAATTTATGAGGCGCAGGATTTGTTCAACCCGAATGTCGTTAAGGTGGTATTGGATAAATTTTCTCGCGCTTTGTATTTTTCTCGCGCAACGATGCCCTGGGCACGCGATGCCTTCGCCCTGGATCAAGAGGTGATGCCGGACGGATATCAAGCACTGCGCCATATCGGTTTGTATGCATATCAAAATCAATTTTTGCAATCCTACCCTACATTGCCAATTTCTCCCCTCGAACAAATCGAAGCGTTAGAGCAATTACGAGTTTTGTGGAACGGTATCGCCATTGCGGTTCATGTAACTGAGCAAAGTCCGGTTGCTGGCGTTGATACACTAGAGGATTTGCAACGCGTCAGAACATTTTTTTGAACTTGTGACAAAAATCCATGTTGTTACTCTTGGAAAGCGTTTCAAGCGGAAAAATCTGTGGTAAATTTCGTAAAGAACAAAATATATGACCGTGCTTTGCACCCATGAGTCAAGATAAAAATAATCGGCAGCAAGTAAAGAATTCAATAAAAAATAAATAAAACAATCAGCATAAAATTAAATGCCTTGTTCGTACGAAAACGAACAGGGCTCACAGAACATTAAACTCGTCTAGGAAATAAAAATGCGTCTTATTTTGTTGGGAGCACCCGGAGCAGGCAAGGGCACGCAAGCCAATTACATTAAGGAAAAATTTGGTATTCCACAAATCTCCACTGGTGATATGCTGCGTGCTGCAGTAAAAGCAGGGACGCCATTGGGCGTGGAAGCAAAAAAAGTGATGGATGCTGGTGGATTGGTATCAGATGACATCATCATCGGCTTGGTTAAAGAGCGCTTAAAACAAGATGATTGCGCCAACGGTTATTTGTTTGATGGTTTTCCAAGAACGACCCCACAAGCGGATGCCATGAAAGACGCCGGTGTTACGATCGATTACGTTTTGGAAATCGACGTGCCTGACAGTGCAATAATTGAACGTATGAGTGGTCGCCGTGTTCATCCAGGTTCAGGTCGTACATATCATGTGAAATTTAATCCACCCAAAGTCGAAGCTAAGGATGATGAAACGGGTGAGGATTTAGTGCAACGTGATGACGATAAAGAAGAGACAGTGCAGAAACGTTTGTCGGTCTATCACAATCAAACGGAAGTTTTGGTTAGCTATTATGGTGATTGGGCAAAATCGGGCAAACCAGGTGCGCCTAAATACCGCAAGATTGCAGGCGTCGGGGCGGTTGATGCCATACGCGACGCGGCATTCGCGGCGCTCTCAGAATAAAAAAAGCGGACCTTGTGTCCGCTTTTTTTTCGATTTGAGTTTTTATAAAATTTTTAATTTTTAGACGGAGGTTCCCTTAACAATTTTCTGTATGGTTTTTGTCCCAATACCAGATTCAGTTTTAAAAACAAAAATGTCTGTTGTTCTATTTCGCTTATTTCTATAAACGGTGTGATTAGTGCTAAGTGACGCTAAGTCAAAAGCTAAGCGCAATCAACACCAACAAAAATTGGAGGCGTCAACATGGTATTAAGTCTGTGGATTGTTGTAGCGTGTGGAGTACTAGCGGTACTTTACGGTTTAATTACAAGAAGTTGGATTTTGAAACAGGATGCGGGAAATGCCCGTATGCAGGAAATTGCGACAGCGATTCAGGAAGGTGCAGCTGCTTACTTGGCGCGCCAATATAAAACAATTGCCATGGTTGGTGTGGTTTTATTCATAGCGATCGCGGTATTGCCAGGCCTTGGTCCAGTAACAGCGATGGGCTTTTTGATCGGTGCGGTATTGTCAGGTGCCTGCGGCTTCATCGGTATGAATGTTTCGGTACGTGCCAACGTGCGTACGGCACAGGCAGCAACCAAAGGTATGAATCAAGCTTTAGATGTGGCATTTAAAGGTGGTGCCATTACCGGCATGTTGGTCGCTGGTTTAGGCTTACTCGGCGTCGCCTTATTCTATATGTACTTGAGCGGCGGTTCTGCCGGTGGCATGTCCCAGCATGATGTGATTAAGCCCTTAATTGGCTTGGCTTTTGGTGCATCCTTGATCTCTATTTTTGCTCGGCTTGGCGGTGGCATCTTTACCAAAGGTGCAGACGTTGGCGCTGACTTGGTGGGCAAAGTCGAAGCAGGTATTCCTGAAGATGATCCGCGTAATCCTGCGGTAATCGCAGATAACGTCGGTGATAATGTCGGCGATTGTGCTGGTATGGCGGCCGATTTGTTTGAAACTTATGTCGTCACTTTGATTGCGACTATGTTGCTCGGTGCTTTGATGGTGACGACTGCTGTGACAGAGGCAATTGTGTATCCACTGATGTTGGGTGCAGTATCGATTCCAGCCTCCATCGTCGGCTGTTCGCTAGTGAAACACACTCCCAGTAAAAAGATTATGTCAGCCTTGTACAAAGGTTTGTGGTGGGCTGCTGGTTTGTCTTTGATTGGTTTTGTTGCGGTCACTTATATGTTATTCAAGGATGACTTGATGCGTCAACAAATGCTGGTCTCGGCAGTGGTCGGTATCGTATTGACTGGCTTGATGGTCTACATCACTGAGTATTACACCGGTACTGATTTCAAACCTGTGCGCCATATCGCTGAAGCGTCTACGACTGGGCATGGTACGAATATTATCGCCGGTCTTGGCGTTTCTATGAAATCCACTGCTTATCCTGTGTTGGCGGTTTGCGTGGCGATTTTGGTGTCGTATAAATTTGGTGGTGGCTTATATGGTATCGCGGTCGCTGCAACTTCCATGTTGTCCATGGCTGGAATTATTGTCGCGTTGGATGCTTATGGTCCGATTACCGATAACGCAGGTGGTATCGCAGAAATGTCAGGTATGGATGAGTCTGTGCGTGCGATTACTGATCCACTCGATGCCGTGGGAAATACGACAAAAGCCGTGACTAAGGGTTATGCGATCGGTTCAGCTGGTCTAGCGGCCTTAGTTTTGTTCGCCGATTACACGCATGCTTTGAGCTCGGTAGGACTTGACGTGAAATTTGATCTGTCTGATCCACAGGTCATTGTCGGTTTGTTTATTGGCGGTTTGATACCTTACTTATTCGGCGCCATGGCGATGGAAGCGGTGGGGCGTGCTGCAGGTGCGGTGGTAGTGGAAGTGCGTCGTCAATTCCGTGATATTAAAGGTATCATGGATGGCACTGGTAAGCCAGAATACGACAAAGCGGTCGATATGCTGACTGCATCGGCGATCAAGGAAATGATTTTGCCTTCCTTGTTGCCAGTAGTCGTACCTATCTTAGTTGGCCTAACACTGGGTCCAGCGGCTTTAGGCGGGATGTTGATGGGAACGATTATCACAGGCTTGTTCGTCGCGATTTCCATGACTACGGGTGGTGGTGCTTGGGATAACGCCAAGAAATATATTGAAGATGGTCATTTTGGTGGTAAAGGTTCCGAGGCGCATAAGGCTGCGGTAACTGGTGATACCGTCGGTGATCCTTACAAAGATACGGCAGGTCCTGCAGTAAATCCTTTGATTAAAATTATTAATATCGTGGCTTTGTTACTGGTACCTTTATTCCCCTTGGTACCTTGGCTGAAAGCCCCAGTGCAGCCTGCCCCAGTGATTTCTCACAAAGCGGATGTATTGCCACAAATGGAAGCACCAGTCGGTTTGGATGTCGTGAAAGTAAAAGCGGCGTCCGCTGGTGAGGCAGCATCTAAGTAGAAATTGACTTGATTTAAGTCTCGCCAACGTAGCATTGTGAAAAGGCAGTGATTGTGATGCAATCACTGCTTTTTTATTGTTTGTGTATTTTTTACTTTCGACAAAGAGCGAAAAGCGAGATAATTGACGTTTACGTTAACGTCATAGTATCTGGTCTTTTGCGGAATGCTTGACGAGTTTCTTGATCAACTTATTTATTTCATTTTAGAGCAGAGGGAAGTATGCAAATTCAAAATAATGTATTTATCATCACTGGCGGCGCATCGGGTTTGGGCGAGGCAACTGCTCGCATGATTACTGCAAATGGCGGTAAAGTCGTGATCGCCGACGTGCAGGCAGAGGCTGGACAAAAATTGGCTGCAGAATTGAATGCGACATTCGTGAAGTGCGACGTGACACAAGAAGCTGATGGTCAGGCAGTTCTTGCCGCTGCTACTGCGGCGGGTACTTTGCGCGGCTTGATCAATTGCGCCGGTGTGGCACCAGCTGTTAAAACAGTCGGCAAAGATGGGGCGCATCCTTTGGAATTATTCCAACGCGTAGTGAATATTAATTTGGTAGGTACGTTCAACATGGCACGATTGGCAGCAGAAGCTATGAGCAAAACGGAAGCGATCCAAGACGAGCGCGGTATTATTATTAATACCGCATCTGTCGCGGCCTTCGATGGTCAAATGGGGCAAGCAGCATATGCTTCTTCTAAGGCAGCGGTAGTTGGATTGACTTTGCCTATGGCACGCGACTTGTCGCGCAACGGCATTCGCGTTATGACGATCGCACCTGGTATTTTTGAAACGCCAATGTTGTTAGGTATGCCGCAAGAAGTGCAAGATGCTTTAGGTAAAATGGTACCGTTCCCATCCCGTTTAGGTAAACCAAATGAATATGCTCAATTGGCAAAATCCATTATTGAAAACATGATGTTGAACGGTGAAACGATACGTTTGGATGGCGCAATTCGTATGCAACCAAAATAAGTTCCAGATTTTTGCTCCAAAAATCACAGTTTCTTGCTTTCTTGCAGACATTTGTCTTGTACGCGAATACACTAGAAGCATAAGAAAAATTTGCTTTTTGGAGTCTGATAGGAATGAATAGTAATGCCACGACAGGCTTGATACTGACCGGTGGCGGTGCTCGTGCCGCATACCAGGTCGGTGTCCTCAAAGCGATCTCAGATATCTTGTTAGAGCAAGGCTGGGATCCTAAAAAAAATCCCTTTGGTATTATTTGTGGCACTTCCGCTGGTGCCATCAATGCAACCGCGCTTGCATCTCGTATCGATCATTTCAAAGAGTCGGTCGATAGCATCATGCACATTTGGAGTAACTTCGAGGCTGCACAAGTGTATAGGGCAGACTCCTTAGGCGTGATACGCTCCGGCGCGCGCTGGCTGTCGATTATGTCTTTCGGTTGGCTTTTGAATAAATGGCGCAAGTCACCGCCAACTTCCTTGCTCGATAACTCCCCTTTGGCGGGCTTGTTGCATCGTATGTTAGATATGGAGCGCTTGGACAAAGCTTTTGAAACGGGTGATTTGCAAGCGCTTGCGGTCACTGCCTCATCCTACACCACTGGGCATCATCTCACTTTTTATCAGACGCTAAATGATATTGAACCTTGGGTTCGCAGCCAGCGTTTAGCGCAACGCGATTTTATCGGCGTTCAGCATCTATTGGCATCATCTGCCATCCCTTTTATTTTTCCTTCTATTCCGTTAAATTGGGGCGGTCACCTTGAATATTGTGGTGACGGTTCTATGCGCCAGCTTGCACCGATTTCTCCCGCGATTCATCTTGGCGCGAATAAGGTGTTAATCGTCGGGGCAGGGCGTTTGTCTGAGCCAGCGCGTCAGAATTTTGATTTGGCAACTTATCCTAGTTTGGCTCAAATTGCCGGTCATGCGATGTCGAGTATATTTTTGGATAGTTTGGCAGTTGATATTGAGCGTCTGACCCGCATCAATAAGACACTGTCTATGCTACCTGCTGATTTGCTCGAAAGAACTCCACTGAAACCCGTCGATTTGCTGGTGATTGCGCCATCTGAGCGCTTAGACGAGATCGCCAGCCGTCACACTCAAAGCTTACCTTTGCCTGTGCGTACTATGCTAGGAGGTATTGGTGCCACCGACGTACGGGGTTCGGCGTTAGCGTCGTACTTGTTGTTTGAGGCTAGTTATACGAAAGAATTAATCGCCTTGGGTGTCAAAGATACTTTCGCTATGAAGGCTGAGGTGATTCGCTTCTTTCAAGCGCAGAACGCCTCCAAGCAAGATGAACCTGAAGTGGAAACGAACTTAGCTTAAAACCTTATTTGACTGACAAGCGCTAGGCGTGCGATTATACTTTTTGATCTTTATTTTAACTCTGCTTCTTTAATGCCAATTTAATGCGAATTCATTTAAGACAGTTGTTGCTAATTTTTAGTCTGTATCTAGGCATCTGTTTCAGTGCTTTGGCTGGGGATGTCGGTCAAATCAATGTGCGTGATTTGCCACCAGAAGCGAAGCAGACTTTACGTTTAATTCAGCAAGGTGGACCTTTTCCTTATGATAAAGACGGTTCCGTGTTTGGTAACTATGAACGCCAATTGCCCAAACGTGCCCGTGGCTATTATCGCGAATATACTGTGAAGACACCCTACTCAAGAAATCGTGGAGCTAGACGCATTATTGCCGGCGGCGAGCGTCTGTCTTATTCTGAGTTTTACTACACCGATGATCATTACGCCAGTTTCAAGCGGATTAAAGAGTAGAACTCTGTGTCCTTAGAAGCTTGCGAATTTAATATTGGCGACGTTTATTGTCGTGACTATCGTTGTAATCGTTGTTGATATTATCGTTATAAATATTACGCCAACCACCTATTGAGGATGAAATGAGTTTGTTAAGCACGGTTAGCCCCAATGCAGTGCAATCAATCAGAGCTTTTCGTAGCCCAGACTTGCAGGCAGAAGCGACCGCCACCGGTCAGCATTTTTTATACGCGTATTGCGCTCATAACTTGAATAAACAAGAAGTGTTAAATACGATTGCAGACTCATTTGGTTTTCCTAGTTATTTTGGCCATAATTTTGACGCACTTTATGACTGTTTGACCGATTCAGTACATAAAGCTGGGCAGCAAAATGGTTTCGTCGTGGTGATAGAGCATTTGCCAAATACCGAGCATTTTGATAAAGAATTACGCGAAACCTTACTTGATGTGTTTCGCGATGCTGCCGACTATTGGGCTAAAAAGAAAGTGGCATTCAGAGTTTTTTATTCTTTTGAGTAGTTGATTTTGTGATATCTAGAAAGCCTGAATTTAGTCGAATTCAGGCTTTTTGCTTGGGCTTAGACCGGGACAGAGGTACAATGCGGCAATGAAAAAAATCGTCATCCTTATTTCTGGACGCGGTAGCAATATGCAAGCCATCGTCCAAGCCTCACAATCCCAACAATGGCCAGCACAGATCGCTGCGGTAATTAGCAATAAGCCTGATGCCGCCGGCCTGGCGTACGCCGCTAGCCAAGGTATTCCTACCATGGTGGTGGAAAGCAAAGCTTTCCCAAATCGAGAGAGTTTTGACACGGCTTTACAGCAGGCGATCGATAGTTTTCGAGCTGATTTGGTAGTGTTGGCAGGATTTATGCGTATCCTAACACCGCAATTCGTTCAGCATTATGAAAACCGCATTATGAATATTCACCCATCCTTGTTACCTAGTTTTGTGGGCTTACATACGCATCAACAAGCTTTGGATGCAGGGGTGAAATTTCACGGTGCAACTGTCCATTTTGTGACGGCAGAGTTGGATCATGGCCCTATCATTGATCAGGCATGTGTGCGCATCGAGCATGCTGATACCGAAGATACGCTGGCGCAGAAATTACTAGTCAAAGAACATCAAATTTATCCACGCGCCGTGCGTTTATTCGTTGAAGGCAAATTAGTGGTTGAAGGCAATCGCGTGATTGTTAATGGATCCGACGCAGATAGCTGCGCGATCTAATCGTATTTACAGAGGAATGACATGAGATTACCACCAGCCATGATAGGCCATACCGAAGCAGTTTTGCGTGAAGTATTACGTTTTACCGGTCCTGCCGACGGCACATTATCACGCTACTTCAGAGAGAATCCACGTCTTGGCGGCCGCGAGCGTGGCGTGATCGCTGAAGCGATTTATGGCTTGCTTAGAAATAAAAGTGTCTACACCAGTTTTTCTGAATCTGGTACCGGTTCTGCGATGCGCCGTATTACTTTACTGGGCTTGGCGGATGCAGTCGGGATTGACGCTTTAGGCGGCCTGAGCGAAGAAGAAGATGTCTGGTTACGCCGCGTGATGGATATTGATCGCAGTCATTTACCGCATTCTTTGAAATCGAATTTGCCTGATTGGTTGTGGCAAAAATTGTCGACCAAATTTGGCGAAGAAGAAGCGATGAAATTGGCCAATGCATTGAACGCCCCAGCCTCGTTGGATTTGCGTGTCAATGCCTTGAAATCGAATCGTGAAGACGTAATTGCATCATTAGCGCAGGCGCCAATTTTGGCCGAAGCAACGCCGTATTCTGCGTTGGGTTTGCGCATCATCAAAAAACCATCGATACAGAATTTACCTTTATTTAAAGACGGCACGATAGAAGTGCAGGACGAAGGTAGTCAAGTATTGGCGCAATTGCTAGGTGCGAAACGTGGTGAGATGGTCGCCGATTTCTGTGCTGGTGCTGGCGGTAAAACTTTGGCCCTGGGTGCCGCGATGCGCAATACTGGCCGTTTATATGCCTTCGATATTTCTGAAAAGCGTCTGGCAAAATTGAAACCACGCTTGGCGCGCAGTGGTCTATCAAATGTGCATCCAGTGGTGATAGCGCATGAGCGTGATGCCAAAATCAAACGCTTAGCAGGCAAGTTAGACCGAGTCTTGGTCGATGCGCCTTGCAGTGGTTTAGGTACTTTGCGTCGCAATCCCGATGTGAAATGGCGTCAGACTCAGGTTGGCGTGGCAGAACTCAATGTTAAGCAAGCTTCCATTCTCGATAGTGCAGCACGCCTAGTTAAAGGCGGTGGCCGTTTGGTGTATGCGACTTGCAGTATCCTCGATGAAGAGAACGAAGGTATCGTCGAGCAATTTTTGGCGACGCACCCAGACTTCACTTTACTGCCAGTTTCTCAAGTACTGGAAGAGCAAAAAATTCAATTGGAAATGGGTGATTATCTGAAGCTCTACCCGCATGTACACAATACGGACGGCTTCTTTGCCGCTGTGTTCCAACGTAATAAGTTGGTGGCAAAAACGCTAGCTGCTGAGGATTCTGAGCTTGATCCAGTAGCTGATGCAGAGTAATTTTTCAGGTTAAGGTTTAGGTTACCCGTTTTGTTTAAAGTTTTAGCGCAAGTCTCCTCAATGCAAATTATGGAAACACAATCTTTAACGCGTCTCATTGCTGAAATATCTGCAGATTTGGGTAATCCAAGTTTGCTATTTCAGCTACTCGCGTTACTGACTTGTTTTTCGCTAGCGTGGTTGATGTCACGCAGTATCCAACGTTTTTTTGCCACAGTTGATCATACTTCTGGCGTACTTAAAATTGGTGTCGAAAGTTTTTCGCGTGTTTTGTGGCCTTTGCTTGCACTGATTTTCTTATTTCTCTCGAAACTAGTTATTGGCAAATTTCAACATACCGGTTTGTTGAAATTATTCTTCCCTATCCTAAGCTCGTTTGCCTTAATACGATTTAGTTTTTATGTATTCCGACGCGCGTTTGTACGCGACGGTGCAGTGGGAAATACCTTGTTGATTTTTGAGAAGGTGTTTGCCGGTCTGGTTTGGCTGGGATTAGTGCTGCACTTTACTGGCATGTGGGGAGAGATTTTTCAGGCTTTAGAAGAAGTGATTCTGCCATTGGGGAAAAGCAAGGTCTCTTTACTGGCAATATTACAGGGCATCGCTTCGGTCGCTTTAACAGTCGTGTTGGCCTTGTGGCTCAGTGCCATGATTGAAGCTAGGTTGATGCTTATTCCTAGTATGCATTCCTCTTTAAAGGTGGTGCTATCCCGTTTGGGGCGTGCTGTTTTTATTTTAATGGCGATTCTTGTCAGTTTGTCTTTAGTGGGAATAGACCTGACTGTCTTATCGGTATTCGGCGGTGCGCTTGGGGTTGGTCTCGGTTTGGGTTTGCAAAGAATCACTAGTAGTTATGTGTCAGGATTTATCATTTTGTTTGATCGCAGTTTGTCTATTGGTGACATGATTACCGTCGATAAATTCAGTGGTTGCGTCACACAAATTAACACTCGCTATACGGTTTTAAAAGGCTTGGACGGTGTAGAGTCAATTATTCCTAATGAGATGTTGGTGTCAAATCCAGTTCAAAATTTGTCTTTGACTGACCGTGCGGTTGTTGTCACGACAGATTTCACGGTTGCGTATGATACTGATTTGGATGCGCTGTTACCTGCCTTAAATGAAACCGTGAAGGACGTGCCGCGAGTTTCTCCCAATATCGCGCCATCGGCGTATTTGCTACGTTTTGGGGCGGATGGATTTGAAATTCGCGTGGGATTTTGGATCGATGATCCTGAAAATGGTCGCACCAATATTACTTCTGAGGTGAATCGGGCAATTTGGTCTTTATTGCAAGAGCGTGGTGTGCAGTTGCCTTTCCCTCAGCGCGAAGTTAGGGTTTTTCAAGTACCCGTAAAGCCATAAGTGCTTAAATCGGCGTAGAATAATAATGTTCTTGGGAAATTTTTTGTGAGCTCGTGTTGCATGTGTTCTGATTATGACGAGTTCCGAGTTTGTTTTTATCTGGAGTGGTATATATTTTGAGTAACTTTATAGAGTTAGCTTTGGATTTCTTTAGCAACGGCGTAACAGGTGCCAGTGGCTGGCAGGTATTTATTTTTACCATGGTGGTGACGCATATCACCATCGCCAGCGTGACAATTTTCCTGCATCGCTGTCAGGCGCATCGCGCTTTGGATTTGCATGCAATCCCTAGTCATTTTTTCCGTTTCTGGTTGTGGTTGACGACGGGACAAGTAACGAAGGAGTGGGCTGCAGTGCATCGCAAACATCACGCCAAATGCGAGACTGAGGAAGATCCACATAGCCCAGTAACGCGCGGCATTAAAAAAGTTTTACTGGAAGGTGCGGAGCTGTATCGCACGGAATCTAAAAATTTAGAAACTATCAGCAAGTATGGTCATGGTACGCCAGATGATTGGATGGAACGTAATGTGTACACACGTTTCAGTTGGCAAGGTGTTGCATTGATGTTGATCATTGATATCATTTTGTTTGGTGCTATCGGTGTGACAGTCTGGGCTGTACAGATGTTATGGATTCCAATTACCGCTGCTGGCATTATTAATGGTATCGGTCACTATTGGGGTTATCGCAATTACGAGTGTGCAGATGCAGCGACGAATATTGTGCCTTGGGGTATCTTGATTGGTGGCGAAGAACTGCATAATAACCATCATACATTTGGTACCTCGGCTAAGTTGTCTTCCAAATGGTATGAGTTCGATATCGGTTGGCTCTACATTCGTATCTTGGAAACCGTTAAATTGGCGAAGGTGAAGAAAGTCGCACCGCAGCCTAAGTTTGATGCGGCCAAGATGGTAGTGGATGTGGAAACTTTGCAAGCGGTGATTACGAATCGTTATGATGTGATGGCGAAATACGCCAAATCATTGAAAAAGACGTGGCGCGCTGAGTTTGAAAGCTTGCGTGACCAGGCTAAACTAGAGAAAAGTTTTTTGAAGGCAGTGAAGAAAAATTTGCAACGCGAACCAGCTAAATTAGAAGCACCACAACAACAGCAATTGGTGGAATTGTTTAACCATAGTGCAGCACTGAAAACTATGCATGACATGCGTGCAGAGTTGAATGCAATTTGGGAGCGTTCTAGTGCCACTCGCGAACAACTGGTGGCGCAATTGCAAGACTGGTGTCAACGTGCAGAGGCTTCAGGGATTAAGACTTTGCAAGAGTTCTCTTTGCGTCTAAGAAGTTACGCATAGTTTTGTTTGTCTTTGAAAAAAATGGCGCTTCGAGCGCCATTTTTTATGTCTTATGCTTTTGTCGGAATACTATTTTTTTTGCGAATATTGTAAAAATACCAGCATGATGCCTGGCTGCAAAACAGCAAACTTGCTCGAGCCTCTGTAGATGCGCAGCGCTTTTTAATGTGTCGTCGTTTTTGTAAGGATTAAGTAGTCGTCGCTAGGGAAAACAAGTCAATATGTGCCAATACAGACGAAAAAAAACCTGCAAAATTTGCAGGTTTTTTGGACATTCTACTAAAACTAGAATCAAGTAAAGCTTACTTAATTTTTGTTTCTTTGTAGATAACGTGCTTACGTGCCTTTGGATCAAACTTCATGATCTCCATTTTTTCAGGCATCGTACGTTTGTTTTTTGATGTCGTGTAGAAGTGACCTGTACCAGCAGTCGATTCTAATTTGATTTTGTCGCGACCAGATTTAGCCATGATATTTTCCTAAAAATAGTTTCTGCTTAAACTTTTTCGCCGCGAGCACGCATGTCAACCAAAACGGCATCGATACCGATTTTGTCAACAACACGCAAACCTGCGTTAGACAAACGCAGGGAAACCCAGCGATTTTCTGATTCTACGAAAAAGCGACGATTTTGCAGGTTAGGCAAAAAGCGACGTTTAGTTTTGTTGTTCGCATGGGAAACGTTGTTGCCAACCATTGGCCCCTTCCCAGTAACTTGGCATACACGCGCCATGTTTAGCTCCTTAATGATTTCCGAAATTGGAAAAAACGAAAGTATAACTAAAAAACTTTGAAATATCAACGACTTGTGAAAAACAATTGTGTCTTTTCTCTTCTCATGAATTTAACAATTTAAGTTTTCCCTATGAGGCACAACCTTAGGTCCTACATTTGCCCGTGCTCGGCAAAGGAGTGCACAGTGTTGTTAGCGACGATAAAATGATCCAAAACTCGGATATCGACCAAGGCAAGTGCTGATTTTAAGTTTTGTGTCAGGCTTATATCGGCCTGACTTGGTTCTGGTGAGCCAGAAGGATGATTGTGCGCCAGAATGATGCTGGCTGCATTCTGTGCCAACGCGCTTTTGACGACTTCTCTTGGGTACACGCTGGCATGACTTAGACTACCTCGGAATAACTCTTGAGCGGCGATTAAACGGTTCTTAACGTCAAGAAATAGGACGACGAAAGATTCATACTGTTTATTGCCGATTTGTAGCTGTAAATATTGTTTGACGGCTTGAGGGGAGGATAAGGATGATGTGGTTTCAAGCTCCTCTGAAATAGACCGTTTTGCTAACTCCAATACCGCTTGTAGTTGTGCGTATTTTGCGCTGCCAAGTCCATGTACTTGAGCAAATTCTTTTAAATTGGCAGAAAATAGGGCGCGCAAAGAGCCAAACTGTAGCAACATGTCACGCCCCAGGTCGACCGCGCTTTTCCCTTTCACACCGACCCTTAGAAATACCGACAGCAATTCAGCATCAGATAAGGCGGATGCGCCATATTTAATCAAGCGCTCGCGTGGACGTTGATCTTCAGGCCAATGATTGATTCCCATCGTATTTCTTCACCTTCCAAAAAGGGTGTACAGAGATTTTCTGGTTCGACTGACTTACAATAGAGCCTTAGCGTTTCAAAAATCTAAAAGATCGAAGTTGAAACAAAGTCGCAAAATAAGCAGAAAGTGAATTATGTCTGAAAAGTCTTTACTTGTCGTTAATAATGGTGCGTATTTAACCTTACACTATCGCCTTGCAACACTGGATGGTGAGGACATCATTTCCACCTTTCATGAGAGTCCAGCGACTTTGTTATTAGGGCAAGGCCAATTGTCTCCAGGGTTGGAGCATGCGTTGTTAGGTTTGGAAGAGGGCTCGCATACGACCCAAGAGTTGGCACCTGAACAAGCTTTCGGTCTGCGCAACCCTGACCTTGTGCAGCGTGTTTCATTGAAGACGTTACGTGAAAACTCAGCCTATGGTGAAGAATTTAAAGTGGGTGATTTGATTGACTTTTCTGCTCCATCGGGCGGCCAATTTGCCGGTGTGATTCAAGAATTAGACGAGGAGTCAGCCCTGTTTGATTTTAATCATCCTTTGGCAGGTCAACGCGTATTATTTGAAACCAAGATTATCGGCATACTGTGAGTGGAACTATGAGCGAATTAAACCAAGAAATTTTGTTGGCGCAGCCGCGTGGTTTTTGTGCTGGCGTTGATCGAGCAATCGATATTGTAGAACTTGCTCTGGCGCAGTTTGGTGCACCAATTTATGTGCGACATGAGATCGTACATAATGCCTACGTGGTCAATGATCTGCGCGAAAAAGGCGCCATTTTTATAGAAGAGCTGGATGATGTGCCTACTGGCAGCACCTTGATTTTTTCGGCGCACGGTGTTTCGCAATCGATACGGGATGAGGCAGATAAACGCGGCTTAAAGATATTTGATGCGACCTGCCCGTTAGTTACCAAGGTACATATTGAAGTTTCAAAAATGCGCAAAGAAGGCCGTGAAATCATTATGATTGGTCATCAAGGTCACCCTGAAGTGGAAGGGACAATGGGACAGAGTGATGGTGGCATGTATCTCGTAGAGACGGCAGAAGATGTCGCTAGTTTGCAAGTTTCAGATTCTGCTTTGTTAGCCTATGTCTCGCAAACCACCTTGTCTGTCGATGATACGGCAGATATTATCGCCGCGCTTAAGGAAAAGTTTCCTTTGATTGCAGAGCCCAAAAAAGGTGACATCTGCTATGCAACGACAAACCGCCAGGCCGCTGTTAAGTTCATGGCGCCGCAAGTCGATTTAGTGATCGTTGTCGGCAGTAAAAATAGCTCGAATTCAAATCGCCTGCGTGAAGTCGCGCAAAAGATGGGCACCACATCCTATATGGTGGATAAGGCTGCTGACATCGATCCTGCTTGGTTGGATAATTGTGTCCGTGTAGGCGTTACTGCCGGCGCATCTGCACCTGAGATTTTAGTGAATCAAGTGATTGACCAATTGAAATCGTTTGGTGTGAGAAGTGTGCGCACCTTGGACGGCGAAGAAGAGCATGTCACTTTCCCCTTGCCAAAAGGTTTGATTAACCCAGCCAAACAATGATGTTTTGAAGTTCTTTGCTAGCTTGGAACATGTGGCTGAAAGTCGTTAAAAAACTGCTTTCAGCGCTGTCTTTAATTGTTTGTTATCGCAACGTGTAATCTTGACTAGTGGCGTGCGATGCCAATCCGCAAATGCCTGCAGCGTTTTTGTTAGATCTTTGCTTAATGCGTCGCTGAATTTGACATCGTCTTCGAGATGCAGAGCCTTAATCTCCATCACACCGTCTTTCCTATGCGCTTTTGCATCGATACGGCCTATGATTTTACCGCGTCGTAAAATAGGTAAAGTGAAGTAGCCAAATTTACGCTTCGCTTCTGGCGTATAGCACTCAATACGATAATCAAATTCGAAGAATTCTAATGCGCGTTTTCTATCCCAAACGACTGGGTCAAACGGCGACAATAAGCAGGTGTGTGTCGCGCGTAATTTGCCGGCTAAGGCTTGATCGATCAGTGTTTGCTGGTTGGGGTGAAAGTAGGCAGCTTCCGGCCAACCGGATACTTCAATTTTTCTCAATAAACCCTGCTGATATAGAGTTTCTGCTTGAATCTCAGGCGGTATTTTTTTCATTCGAAAATAATCAGCGATCCAACTTGCTTTGCAGATGCCTAAAGCGCATACCGCATCTAAGACTTGATCGCGATGATCATCGAGCGGAATGCGTAAATCGCGTTGATCATTCCAGTTGGGATGCACACGCTCGGTCAGATCATAGACACGGTGAAATTTTTGGCGACGCGTCACCATCACTTTGCCTGTAGTAAATAAAACTTCGAGCGAACGTTTCTCCGGTTTCCATTCCCACCAACCGCCGGCTTTTCCATCGGTGCGCTCAAAGTCAGCCGAGCGACAAGCACCAAATTCTGTAATGTGTCTCAGGATTTGTTTAACTTGACTAGCGTTTTCTTTTAGCCAAGTTTGATTAAACTTCCAACCCATAGCATCGGGATTAAGCATTTGATGGCGGTAGCGGCCAAAGCTTTCTATTGGGAGAAAACAGGCTTCGTGAGACCAGTATTCAAATAGACGACCTTCTTCCAAATGTTGCTCTAACCATTCAGCTTGATAGTCGCCAAGTCGGCTCCACAACACTAAATAAGGACTACGTGCAACGACGCTGATGGTGTCGATTTGCAAAACACCCATGCGCCGTATCATGTCGATTACATGATCCTTATTGGCGCGGCGTTTAGGCGTGCTCAATAAACCTTGAGCGGCTAGATGAATGTTTCTGGCGGCAGTCAGGCTGAGTTGCATATCGGGTGTAGTGGGGGGATCTTAAAATCCCTCAACATAGGCAAGTAACATACGGCTTAACTATGTTGAGAGGTTTGTGCTAATGTTAAAAATGCTTCAAGCCAATTGCCGCCTTGACTTCATCATTCGTTCTGGCCGCTACTTCACGTGCACGATACGTGCCTTCTTTGAGCAACTGTAAAACATGGCCGCGATCTTTTTCATACTCCTGACGACGCTCACGAATCGGACGCAGCATGTCTTGTAAAACACCTTCAAGGCGGGCTTTGACTTTGCTGTCACCGAGGCCGCCGCGTACATAGTGGTCTTTCATCGCTTGCAATGCTTGTTTATCGATATCGAAGGCATCGAGATAAGTGAATGCAACGTTACCTTCTAAATGACCTGGATCTTCCACTTTTAAGTGCAGCGGGTCGGTGTAGACATTGCGCACCGCTTGCTTGATTTCTGCTTCGGTCGCGCCTAGATTGATTGCGTTGCCTAACGATTTACTCATCTTGGCTTTGCCGTCGATACCAGGCAAACGACCGATTTCTGGTACCAATGCTTCGCACTCAACTAAGATATCTTTTTTCGCTAAACGATTGAAGCGGCGCACGATTTCGTTGGTTTGTTCAATCATAGGTATCTGATCGTCGCCAACTGGCACCAAGGTCGCTTTGAAGGCGGTAATGTCTGCCGCTTGGCTGACTGGATACGTGAAGAAACCTGCTGGAATATCGCGTTCAAAATTACGCAAGATGATTTCTTGTTTAATGGTCGGATTGCGTTCAAGACGCGAAATGGTAACCAAGTTCATGTAGTAAAAGGTCAGTTCGGTCAACTCAGGAATTTGCGATTGAATGAAAATTGTTGACTTGCTGGGGTCGATGCCAACCGCCAAATAATCTAAGGCAACTTCGATCACATTATTGTGAACTTTCGCAGGATCATCCATATTGTCGGTCAAGGCTTGCGCATCGGCGATCATGATGTATTGTTTGTATTGATCTTGATAGGTAACGCGATTGCGTAAACTGCCGACGAAATGGCCTAAATGCAAAGGGCCAGTTGGGCGGTCGCCAGTCAAGATCAAATGTTGCTTGTTTGCCGAGGGTTGACTTGAAGTTTTGGAACTTGTGACTGCTTCTAAATCAGTGCCAGTGTCGTTGTTCGCTGCTGCTTGGTCGCTCATGAATGGTCCGGGAAATGTTTAAAGTTAAAATCTAATATGCAGAAAAATGCAGAAAATCGAGATAAAAATGAAAATGCCGCTCCTGAACTCAGGGCGGCATTAAAAATTGTGTGTTTGTCGTAGTCGAAACGGGCTGCCACCCTTAAGATTGGGTGCTTCGCCAATAGTTGTCTGTGTTTGAGAATCTTTGTTTCATACAGGCATAATGCCGTTTATAGCTGTTTTTTGTCAAGATTTGTCTACACTGGCATGGTAAAATCGCGTGTTAATTTATGCACCAAGTCCCATCATTTTCTAACAAGGCATAGCGTAATAGTTGCCTTTTTGGATGAAAAATAGAAAGCTTTGAAGTGAACTCAGCGCCATCCAAACTTATCATTGCCTCCCGTGAAAGTCGTCTTGCAATGTGGCAGGCCGAACATGTCCGTGCCCGCTTGCAGACTTTGTATCCTGCATGTGATGTGCAAATATTAGGGATGACCACTCGTGGTGATCAGATTTTGGATAGGGCTTTGTCGAAAGTCGGCGGCAAAGGCTTGTTCGTTAAAGAATTAGAAGTAGCGATGGAAGAAGGGCGCGCCGACTTGGCGGTGCATTCTTTGAAAGACGTCCCTATGGAGTTGCCTGAAGGTTTTTCATTGGCAGCCATCTTGGAGCGTGAAGATCCGCGTGATGCCTTCGTATCGAATCAATACGCTTCTTTAGCTGAGTTGCCAGCTGGTGCGGTGGTTGGTACAAGTAGCTTGCGTCGTCAGGCTTTAATTTCTGCACGCTTCCCACATTTAGTGATTAAGCCTCTACGCGGCAACCTGGATACACGTTTAAGAAAACTCGATGAAGGCGAATACGTGGCTATTATTTTGGCGGCCGCAGGTTTAAAGCGTTTAGGTTTGCCGGAACGCATCAAGGCTTTTCTTGAACCCTTAGAAAGTTTGCCTGCAGCCGGACAAGGCGCTATGGCAATTGAGATATTGTCGTCTCGTGAAGATTTACTTTCGGCTTTGGCACCTTTAAATCATTTAACAAGCTCGCAGGCAGTATTGGCAGAGCGTACCGTTTCCAAGGCTTTTGGTGGTAGTTGCCAGATTCCTTTGGCGGCATTTGCGGAAATCGATAACGGCACCATGCATTTGCGCGCCATGGTGGCGACGCCAGATGGAATTCAATCAGCCAAGGCTGAAGTGCATGGCAAGGCGGAAGATTACCAAGTATTGGGTATGCAAGTAGTCGCAGCACTTCGCGCACAAAATGCGGATGCGATCTTGGACATGTGTCGCGAAAACGTACTGCCTTGAATCGTGAGTCACGTGCCGACGGTCATCATCACGCGCCCTCAACATCAAGCGCAGAATTTAGTGCAAAAATTAGCGCAGTTAGAACGATCGTCCTTGGTCTATCCTTTATTTGAGATAGAGGCGATAAGCGATAATCCTGAATTGGATTTAGCCGTAAAGAATTTAACTGCGTTTGCTCTGGCAGTGTTCGTCAGTCCCAATGCGATCGATGCCTTATTTATGCGTGCGCCCACACTAGCCGCGAGTTGGCCGATTGAGGTTGCGATAGGTGTCGTCGGTGCTGCGAGCCGTCAAGCATTATTGAATCATGGTATCGATGAGAGCAAAGTCAGCGTTTTCAGTCCAAGTAATGTTGAGCGCACTGATTCTGAAACTTTGTTAGTGGAGCTTGATTTGCATGCGCTGCGTGGACGAAAAGCGCTGATAGTACGAGCTGATTCTGGCCGTGATTTTTTGGCAGATGCCTTACGTGAGGTGGATGTTGAGGTGCAATCGGTAACAGCTTATAAACGCGTAACGCCAACGTTTGATGAGAATAGGCGAGCTCAATTGATCGATTTTTTACAAGGACAATACGATTGGGTGATAACTAGTTCAGCGGCGTTGAAAACCTTATTGGATTGGTGTTCTCAATTGAATCTGGAAAATGCAGTCGCCAAAATGCAACAACAACATCTGTTTGTTCCTCATTTTCGTATCGCTGAGGTAGCAACAGAACTAGGATTTAAACATGTCAGCCTAAGCGCTTCAGGCGACGAAAAGCTCTTACTCGCGTTACAATCACACTTATGACTGAACAAACTCCCTCTACTGAAGATATGTCGACTAATAACACGACTAACTCGACTAATACGGCCGAGACCAACTCGAAAGCCGTGCTTGCGACGCCTGAGGCCGCTGCGCCAGCTACAGTTGCGCTCGATGAGAACGGAAAAGCAGCACCTCCTTGGTTGAGTGCGCCTTACTTAGTTTCGGGCGCATTGGCGATCTTGCTCGCGGTACATTGGTATACCTCGCAAAATCAGATGTCCGCTCTGCGGGCAGAGGTCGCACGACGTTTGCAAAACGCTGATATCACAAATAGTGAAATAAAGGGTATTGCTAAAGGTGTTCAAGATTCGTCCAAAGAAACCCAAGCTAAAGTGAGCATTTTAGAAGCAAAGCAAACTGAAGCTCAGGGACAGCAAGTTGCTCTCGAACAGCTTTATCAAGACTTGTCTAAAAATCGCGATGAATGGGCCTTAGCAGAAATTGAACAAGTATTGGCGACAGCGAGCCAGCAATTGCAGTTGGCAGGTAATGTTCAGGGTGCCTTGATCGCTCTGCAAAATTCCGATGCGCGTCTTGCGAAAGCTGAAAAAACCCAGTTTATCGTGGTGCGCCGCGCCATCGCTAAAGACATCGAAAAGCTCAAAGCTTTGCCGCAACTTGATTTGACCGGTTTGGTTTTGCGTCTGGATAGCGTGATCGCACAAGTTGATAATATTCCTCTTTGGTCAGACGAAAAACCTCCCGTTGTGGCAACGCCGCCGAAGGCTCCGTTGCGCGTTTTGCCACGTAGCAGCAAGGTGAGTGAAAAGCCTGAAAGCACGGGGGAAAACACTTTTGCTGCACAATTGCAAGATCGTTGGCAGAGCTTTTCTAGCGAAATTTGGACTGAAGTGAAGCAGTTGGTGCGTATTCGTAATGTTGAATCGCCAGACGCTCTTTTATTGTCACCGACCCAGGCTTATTTTGCTAAAGAGAATTTGAAACTACGTTTGTTGAATGCACGTTTGGCATTGTTGTCACGTAACGAAGGCGCGTTCCGCAGTGACATGATTTCCGCGCAAGATTTGATTACTAAGTATTTTGATGTGCGATCAAAGCAGGCGCAAACTGCGCAGTCGCTCTTGAAACAAATTCAAAGTAACAATTTGTCGATAGAAATGCCGGCTTTGACGGAGAGCCTTAATTCTGTCCGCAACTTTAAAATGAAGCCCTAAGCATGCGTATTTTTATTCGAATCCTCATTTTATTTGCCTTAGCAGCTGGCATTGCGATTGGTGCGCGATTTAACACAGGAAACGTGGTGTTGTTTTACCCACCGCTGCGAATTGATGTTTCTTTAAATTTTTTCTTGGTGTTGTTGGCGTTATTGTTCTTTGTCGTTTATATCATCGTCAGAACGATAGTTGCGACTGCAGAAATGCCGAAAAAAGTCAGTGAATATCGTCAAAGCAAGCGCGAACGTGAAAGCAATCGATCTTTGCGCGAAGCCTTAAAAGCATTATTTGAAGGACGTTTTGGACATGCAGAAAAATCTGCTTTGAAAGCACTTGATTTGCCTGAAAATAAAGCGATCGCGGCCTTGATTGGTGCACGGGCTGCGCATCATATGAGTCAGTTTGAACGCCGCAATGCTTGGTTTGCGCGAATCGAAGATGACAATTCGTACAAAACAGCGCGTTTGGTGACGATGACTGAGCTTTATGTTGATCAACACAAAGCAGAGCAGGCTTTGGATGCAGTACGTGAATTAAATGCGCGTGGCAAGCGTCATATACAAGTATTGCGCTGGGCATTGAAAGCCAATCAACAGGCAAAAAATTGGACCGAAGTGGTGAAGCTAGTGCGTACCCTAGAAAAAAATCATGCGATTCACCCAGCATTAGCAGGTCGTTTACGTGAGATGTCTTATGATGCCCTGTTGAAAGAGCATGGACATGATGCAGAGTCTTTACGCCGAGTCTGGAGCGAAGTGCCTTCGGCTGAGCGTAAAAATCGTTACATTGCGGTGAGTGCTGCCGCTGCATTTACTAAATGCCAGATTTTGGATGAAGCTAGAAGTATTGTCGAAAAATCCTTGAATGAAGATTGGGATAATCGTCTGTTACGCAGTTACCGTGAAGCCGCAGCAGCTGAGGGGTCTGCCGCTTTGCGTTCGCAAATTGAGAATTGTGAAACATGGTTGAAGGCACAAGCGAAAAATCCTGAGTTGGAATTAACCCTGGGTGTCCTGTGTTTTAATCAAAAATTGTGGGGCAAGGCACAAGTTCATATGGAAGATGCACTCGATCATGCTCAAGAGCCACGCACCATACGTGAAGCAAATTTGAGTTTGGCAAAATTGCATGAAACCATAGGTCAAACCGCAGAGGCGACTAAGTACTATCGTCAGTGTGCGATAGCGACGACTTTGTAATGGCCGATTGATGCGAAAACTGAATTTCTATTGCGCCGCACCAAAATGCTTTAAAAATCGCTATAATCTATCAATTGTGTTTGATTTACTTTGAAAGTGTCTTATGAGTTTAAATAAAGTTGCTGCAGGGCGTGATTTGCCTAACGATTTTAACGTCATCATCGAGATTCCTATGAATGCGGATCCGATCAAGTACGAGGTAGATAAAGAAAGCGGAGCGATTTTTGTTGACCGTTTCATGGGTACCGCAATGCATTACCCATGCAACTACGGTTATGTGCCAAATACGATTTCTGGTGATGGTGACCCAGTTGACGTTCTTGTGATTACGCCATTCCCATTGATTCCAGGTGTCGTTGTGCGTTGCCGTCCAATCGGCATTTTGAATATGCATGACGAAGCAGGTGCTGACGGTAAAGTTTTAGCAGTACCTATTGATAAAATCCTGCCTATCTACCAACACTGGCAAAAACCAGAAGATTTGAACATTTTGCGTTTGAATCAGATCCAGCATTTCTTTGAACATTACAAAGATTTAGAGCCTGGCAAATGGGTCAAGATCGATGGTTGGGGTGGTACAGACGATGCCCGCGCAGAGATTTTGAATGGCGTGGAGAATTACAAAAAGTCTTTGGCTTAAATGTGACTTGAGGAATCAGCTGTGATGTGACGCTTAACTTCAAATGCCTCATCTAAACAGCTAGTAAGCTTCCTAGTTTTTTTTAAAACGACCCGCTCGCATTTGCGCTCGGGTCGTTTTAGTTTTAATTTGTTGGTTTACCAGCGACTGAAAAAATATTTTAATCACTTCGAGGTGAAAGCCAAAAATGCGAGTGCCGCTGCGATCAGAAAGCTACCCCAGCCCAGCCAGAATAATGTGCTTTTATCTTTTAAACTATCACCTCCGCTTGTCGCTCCAATCCCGCCTTTAGCTGACTGGCGACGAGCACGTTTTGCTCCCGCTAAGAATTTATTTAAAGCCAATGCCATTTCGGCTGCATTTTTATAACGGCGATGGGGTTTTTTTTCCATCGCTTTCATCACAATATGTGCAAGTTTTTCTGGCACGTCGGGATTGATAAGGTTGGGTGCTTTTGGTGTTTTATGGAGAATGTTGTAGAGCAACTTATCGAAATCGGAGGCTGAAAAAGGTTTTTGCCCGGTTAATAACTCATACAAAACTGCGCCCAAAGAATAGACGTCGGTCAATGCTGTTACGGGTTGGCTGGAGGCTTGCTCTGGCGACATATAGTTGGGTGTCCCCATGATATTGCCTTTGAAGAGCGTTTGCGCCTGACCATTTTCGTCGAGTACCCGATTAGGTACGCGGGCAATGCCAAAGTCTACTACCTTAGGTTGATTGTTTTCTACGATGAAAATATTGGCGGGTTTGATATCACGGTGAATCACGCCTTGGTTGTGAGCGAAAGCTAAGGCATTCGCGATTTTGTAGGCGATACCAGCCGCATCCACTACATCAAAGCGTTTGCCACTCGCCATTAATTCACGTAAATCTTTGCCTTGCAAAAACTCCATAGCAATGAAGGTCGTGCCACCTTCACTGGAAGCATCATAAATCGTCACAATATTTGGATGAGAAAGTCTGCCAGCCGCACGTGCCTCATTAATAAACTGTTGTTCCCGCTGTTTTTTGTCCGTGGCACCTACCGGATTATTCAAGATCTTGATAGCAACCGCGCGGTCGATGATGGGATCGTGGCCAAGTAATACATTGCCATTTGATCCACTGCCAAGCTTATCCGTCACAGTAAAACGGCCGATTCTACGCATAGGCATCTTGGTCGATGCAACTGGGCTGTTCAAATGTGGTGTTTGATTCATACTAAGTGCAACCTTGAATTAAATATATCTAGCTTTTAGCAGTTGATCGCTATGATGGATTTTTTTGCATGCGCACATTCTAATGGATTTGACGATGATGAATGATAAACAGATGCGCTTTCTGTGTAAATTTGTTGCAAACTCAACCTAATTTTTCACCTGGTTTTTGTTTGATTGTCTAATACCACTTTATTATTTCTTAATCGTTTGACTCGATTGTTGATTTAAACGGCGAGTGATCGCAAAGCTCATTGATGTAGTTGTCAATACCACCTTGTTCTCTCTGCAGAAAATGCGCAACCGCATCGGCGAACGCGGGTTCGTTCAGGAAATGCGCAGAGTAGGTTTTTTGTGGCAAAAAGCCACGTGCCATTTTATGTTCGCCCTGAGCGCCACCTTCAAATACCTGAATTTTTTCGTCTATGCAAAATTCTAGGGCTTGATAATAAGCCGTCTCAAAATGCAAGCACGGCAGTTGTTGCAAGCAACCCCAATAACGGCCGTATATAGTCGTCTCGTCATGAATAAAAAGCGCTGCGGCGATTCTTTCATTACCTAAGGTGGCAATGATCAGGAGAATATTGTCAGGCATCGATGCACCAATGCGCTGAAAAAAATCCAGATTTAAGTAAGGACTGGAATGATGTTCGGAGTAAGTGTGGTCATAGCAACGCTTAAAAAATTGCCAGTCAGCTAGCTTCGTGTCTTTACCGCGCAAGCGTAAAAATTGCACACCGGCTTCCCTTACTTTGCGTCGTTCAGCGCGTATGTTTTTGCGTTTCTTTTGTTCCAGACTACTCAAGAAATGTTCGAAGTCTTGGAAGCCTTGATTTTGCCAATGAAACTGTACACCTTGTCTTTGCATAAATCCCTGGGCTTTGAATGTTTGCATTTCATTGGATGTTGGAAATAGCACATGACACGAAGAGTAGGCGCCGCTTTTTATTAAAGAGGATAAGTGTTGAAGCAACGCTTTTTCAGCGATAGGTGTACGACTAAGCAGGCGATTGCCTTGCACCGGCGTGAAGGGTATTGCCGATAGTAGTTTTGGATAGTAAGAGAGACCATGCTGTTGATAGGCGTTTGCCCATGACCAGTCGAACACATATTCGCCATAGGAATGCATTTTTTCATAAAGCGGCATCGCAGCGACTAAATTGTCTTGTTCCCAAATAATGATAAATCGGGGTACCCAGCCGCTTTGCGCCGAGGCAGAGCCCGATTCATGTAGCGCGTGCAAGAAAGCAAATGACAAAAATGGATTTGGTTTGTCTTGCGAGTGCAGCAATCCATCCCAGTTCTCTTGTCCAATCTCCGATAGAGAATCGACTACGCACGTGCGATAATGTGAGACTTCAGAATTCATAACTCGGTATTAAATCTTTATCGTTAAATCTTATGACTGTAAAAGTTGCTATTGCTCAAATGAACAGCATTGTCGGTGATCTCACTGGTAACGCTCAGCAAATTCATGATTATGTGGCACGTGCCGCAGCACAAGCTGCTGACATTGTCGTGACACCTGAACTGTCGCTGGTGGGTTATCCACCGGAAGACTTGTTACTACGCACTGCGTTTTATCAGCAAACCGCAAGCGCCTTGCAAAAATTAGCGCTCGATTTGCATCAATTTACTGATGTGCATGTGCTGGTTGGATATCCTTTGGAACAGCACGGACACCACTATAACGCTATTTCCGTTTTATTGAATGGGCGCATTACTCACACCTATTTGAAACACGCTTTGCCGAACGACGCCGTGTTCGATGAAAAACGCTATTTCGCGACGGGTAACGAGGCAGTTGTGTTTGACGTAAAAGGTATTAAATTCGGTATCAATATTTGTGAGGATGTCTGGAATGGCGATGCGCCACAATTAGCACGCGCTGCTGGTGCGCAAGTTTTGTTAGCGCCCAATGCCTCTCCATTCCATATGAATAAAAATGATTTTCGGATTGAGGTGATGCGTCAAAACATCAGCGCACTTGGTATGAGTCTGGTCTATGCGAATTTGTTGGGCGGTCAGGATGAATTAATTTTTGACGGTAATTCCTTCGTACTTGATTGTGAAGGAAAAGTTTGTGCTCAACTGAAGCATTGTGAATCCGATTTGCAAATGGTTGATTTCGTCGATGGCGTACCACAAATGAGTATGGTCGCGGAGACTTTGCCAGTAGAAGCGCAGATTTATAAAGCCTTAGTATTGGGTGTGCGTGACTATGTGACGAAGAACGGTTTTCCTAGTGTCTTGATCGGTTTTTCGGGTGGGGTTGATTCTGCATTGACCTTGGCGATTGCCGTTGATGCGTTGGGTGCAGAGAAAGTGCGTGCGGTAATGATGCCTTCACCTTACACGGCAGATATTTCTTGGCTAGATTCACGTGAGATGGTTAAACGCATTGGTGTGCGTTATGATGAAATTTCTATCAACGAGTGTTTTAGTGCATTTAAAAATACTTTGAGTCAGGAGTTTGCCGGCTTAAAAGAAGATACGACAGAGGAAAATATTCAGGCACGCATACGCGGTACTATTTTGATGGCGATGTCGAATAAGTATGGCTCTATCGTATTGACGACTGGCAATAAGAGTGAAATGGCGGTGGGTTATTGCACGCTCTATGGCGATATGGCAGGTGGTTTTGCCGTGATAAAAGACGTTGCAAAGACCATGGTATATCGCCTCTGTAGTTATCGAAATTCGGTAAGCGATGTAATCCCTGAACGCATAATTACGCGCCCACCTTCTGCTGAATTGCGACCCGATCAAAAGGATCAAGACTCCTTGCCACCTTATGATATTCTCGACGGGATTATGCAGCGCTACATGGAAGAAAATCAGTCACGAGCTGAGATTGTTGCAGCTGGTTACAGCGAAGCTGACGTAGAACGTATTACGCGTTTAATTAAAATTAATGAATATAAACGACGACAGGCGCCCGTAGGAATCCGCATTACCCACCGTGCCTTTGGTCGTGATTGGCGTTATCCGATTACATCGAAATTCCGCGATTAACATAGAAGACACGTAGTAGACAATCAGTGAGGAAAACATGAAGCAAATTACAGCAATCATTAAACCATTTAAATTAGATGAAGTCCGTGAAGGTTTAGCCGAGGTTGGCGTCACCGGTTTGACCGTGACCGAAGTCAAAGGCTTCGGCCGCCAAAAAGGCCACACCGAGTTGTATCGTGGTGCTGAGTATGTCGTCGATTTTCTACCGAAGATCAAAGTTGAGGTGGTGGTCGATGACAAGGTTTGTGATCACGTCGTCGATGCGATCATCAAAGCCGCGCATACAGGCAAGATTGGCGATGGTAAGATTTTTGTGCAGAATGTCGAACAGGTGATCCGGATTCGTACCGGTGAGACTGGGCCTGAGGCAGTTTGATTTTCTAAAAAAATAGACGCTAATTTGTATCAACTTAGCGTCTATTTTTTGTGTATTTATGATGCGCGCAGTAAGACAATCAAAGCACCTGAGCCACCATCTGCGGCTGTCGCCTGACTAAAGGCAATCACTTCATCTTTTTGTATCAGCCAATTACGCACCTTGTTTTTCAAAACAGGTTCTTTGTTTATTGAGCCTAAACCCTTGCCATGAATTATCCTTACGCAACGGTATCCGCTGCGCATACATTTTCGTAAAAACTCACCGAGATTATCACGCGCCTGATCACGGCGCATGCCGTGTAAGTCGAGTTGTGCTTGTATCACCCAAGCGCCCTGGCGCAATTTTTTTGCAACGTCGATGCCAACACCTGGTCGGGTGTAACTAAGATTTTCGTCTGACTCGAGCAAAGTCCCTGCATCAAACTCATCGGATAAAGATTCCTGTAAAGCCTTTTGCTCGTCTTCTATATGTTTGAAGGGAAAAGGCTGCGGTTTCTTGGGTGTCGGGTGGAATTTTTCTTGTTGCTTTAAGACTTGAACGTCACCGATACTACTGCGAAAAATATTCGCTTCAATTGCCGCCTGCTTTTCGCGCGCAATGCGTTCTGCTTCGGCTTTTTCACGTTGCGCTTGCTGTTCTTTGAGTTGTTTGCCAACTTGTTGAAGGTCAGCAAAAGTTTTCATTGATGAGGCCATGATGATGTTTGCCGATAAGATAGGGATTTAAGTACGTTTGCCGCAGAGGCGCAGAGGGAGCAGAGTTTTCTATGACTTCTTTGCGACCTCTAGGCCTTCGCGGTTCGATTCTTATTCCTCGAGGAAGCGCTGTGCGTCTAGAGCTGCCATGCAACCGGTACCAGCACTGGTAATTGCCTGACGATATATGTGATCTTGTACGTCGCCCGCTGCAAACACGCCTGGAATATTGGTAGCAGTTGCCATACCTTCATTTCCCATTTTGGTGATGATGTAGCCGTTTTTCATCTCCAACTGACCTTCAAAAATGCTGGTATTTGGTTTGTGGCCAATCGCGATGAAAACACCATGCAAAGGTACAGCGCTCACAATGCCATCAGCAGATTTGATATTGATACCTGTTACGCCAGAGGCATCGCCCGTGACTTCATCTAAAGTGTGATTCCACTTTACTTCGATCTTGCCTTCTGCGACTTTGGCCATTAAGCGGTCAATCAAAATAGCTTCCGCACGGAATTTGTCTCGACGGTGAATGACAGTAACTTTGCTGGCGATATTGGACAAGTACAAAGCTTCTTCCACTGCTGTATTGCCACCACCAACGACCGCTACTTCCTTACCGCGATAGAAGAAGCCATCGCAAGTGGCACAAGCTGAAACGCCTTTGCCCATGAAGGCTTCTTCGGATGGCAAGCCTAGATATTGTGCAGAAGCGCCGGTCGAAATAATCAAAGAATCACAAGTATATTCAGCCTGGTCGCCAATTAAGCGGATAGGTTTTTCTGTTAGCTTGGCAGTATGAATATAGTCAAAAATAATTTCTGTGTTGAAGCGCTCGGCGTGTTCCAAAAAGCGTTGCATCAATTCCGGACCTTGTACGCCATTAGGATCGGCTGGCCAGTTCTCAACATCGGTTGTGGTCATTAATTGACCGCCTTGCTCTACGCCTGTGATTAATACAGGGTTCAGATTGGCGCGCGCTGCATAAACGGCTGCGGAGTAACCAGCTGGGCCAGAGCCGAGAATCAAAACATGTGCGTGCTTAGTTGATTTAGGTGTAGACATGATGGTTCCGATATAAAAGGTCGAAAAAAGATGCGGATTAAGTATAAGTTGATTGCAAAAATTCCACGTTTTGGGTGGCAAATCAATTCTTTGGTCTGCGATGATGCGCATTATCCCAGATTTGTGAGAACTTGACTTTATGCTGGTCAAGGAAAATCTCATTGCGGTCTTTGTCAGAAGCAAATTGAATGCATTGATTGCGATGTCTGACCAAATCTTACAGTGCTGTGGTGGCGCGTTAGGATGGGTTCAATATTTTGACCCGTAATGCTGTCTTGAATGAGCTTATGATAATCAGTACTCGTGAAAAAACTGTTTATTCGCTTTAAAGTAAAAAAGCGACCCGGAGGTCGCTTTGTCTTTTTAGAGTTAAGTAAAAGTAGCTTAATTGATATCTAGCAATGCTTTCTTAATTGTGTAGGGGCCACTATAACTTCCTGTCGCGTTCTTATAACCTTGGGTTTGCCCATCGCGCTTGAAAGTCAGTGTGAATGAAAGTGGGTTGTAAGTATCGGATGGCGCGGCACCAGTACTAGTGGTCGGGGTCTGATCTATCATGTGCTTAAAAGTAGCGCTGGAGCTGCCAACGCCATTTGCATCGACTGTAAAGATATTACTGGAATTGAGGGCGCTGCTAAATTGGTAGTTAACACCACCACTACCAATTAAAAGTGGTTTAGTGCTAGTGATAGTGCGATCGCTAAATTTGAAACTGTCTCCCTCTGTTAAGTAGGACAAACGTACACTGCTTGCACTGAATTTCGTCCCAGTTCCAAAATTACTTGACGTCGCCTCTGCCACGTAGACGCCACCGGTTCCATAGACGGTAGCAATGTCGCCGTTAATGTAAAGCGCTGTGTTTTGATCAATGCCATAGGAGACATTTGGGCCTATATTTTTTAAGGCAGCAATGAATCTACCCAAGCGGCCAGAACGACTAGCGCGATTGTCAAAGTGCGTATCAACGTTGGCGTTGGGCACGAAGCCAAAGCCTTTGATCTTGGTACCAAAGTCTACATTGCTTGGGTGACTCAAACAGCTAGGTGCTGGCGTTCCATCGGAAGCGGGGGCGACATAAGGACAGTTTGCTGGTGTGATGCTACGTATAGTATTTTGGTTCAAATAGCCTATACTGATGCCTTCGCCATAAGACGTAGAGGGAGCGATAGCGGTACCAGCAGAGTCACCCGCATAAATAAAATTGCCTGCGGCGTAACGAGTTCGTATTGCTGCCATTAGAGGCGTATCACTACCGTCGTCTTTGAGGAAAGTACGCGCCAACCGTGATTGGTCACCGCCTATCACATAGACAAGATCAGCCTGGTTAATAATCGCGATATTGGCTTGTCCCTGACTACTGGAATTACCCGAATTATTAGCATAGGTGTCGTGGTGACTTAAAATATGCTTGGGTGAAAAGCCATGACGTTGAAACAGATTGTAATAAGACCACGCACCGGACGCAGTGTCATTGTTAAATTTATCAACACCATCTGCTTGATTGACTGCTGCTGCGGTGATGATGGCTACGCGTGGACATGGTGTGCTGTTCCAGTCAGTAGAACAGTTGGTGGTGCTATTGATGTTGGGTGTGCTGGTATTCTTGCCTGTGGCCTGACGTAAGCCATTCACGAAAATGCCCGCATTTTCTTGCAAAATCAGTCCGCCATTGAGCCACACTTTGCCAGTAACGACAGCGGTGATTGGCGGGACTATTGGTGGCACAGTTGTATCGCCGCCAACGCTAGGAAATGTGACGTTTAAAGTATAACTACCGCTGCCAGAATAACTCTTGACTCGAACGTAATAGGTTCCCGCCGCGGGCGCGTTATAGCTGCCGGTTTCTGGATTATTGCTAGTTGATTTGTAGCTGACATAGCTACCAGTGGCCGGATAAAGATACCAGTCTAGGTCGATACCAGTTCCGTGCGACAGTGTGATGTTAATCGGACCTGCTGCGCTCACATCAAGTTTGTACCAATCATAGTCAGTGCTAGAGCTTATACTGCCAGTAATTGTGACGCCGGAACATACACCTGTATTTGCAGCGGTATCGCTGTTATTTGGTTCTGTTTCGCTAGTACGGCATGCGGCCAAGCTCGCCGTGCTCATCAGTGATGCCGCTAAAGTGACCAGTACTATAGAACTGGTTTTCCATAAATTGAGGGTTTTCAATTGTTGTCTCCGAAATATTAATGGTGTATAGCATTTTTGCGAGTGTGTCTGCAGTGTGGAAGCTGCAGGCATTTCTTGGCCAGGTCGCAAGTGCTGAATACCTTCTTATGGTCGGTCGCTTTTGAATCTGAAACAGGCGTTCGCTCTCGATGCTTTGGTTTGAGTGCACAAAATAAATCATCTCAAACTTCGCAACTAAAACGGCTGTCTAAATTTTTACATTTTATTTATTTATGTAAACCGATTGACATTGAATATAACCTGATTTTTTGAAAAAGGAAAATTTTTTTGGATTTGTGTTGCTTCTGGTGTTACCACTACTGTTTTGAGATTTTTAGTTTTAATTTAGCAATGCGAGCCGGGCCAGAAAAATGTGCAAGCTGTGTTTCAAACTGCCTGCTTATGGGAAACCTGATTTGCTTAGGTATGCCTTGCTTGCCAAGTGTTCATGGCGCTAGAACTTAAGAAATGTATTGGCGAATAGCCTAGTACCCAGCTTTTGCCCTACAATCATGTCTGCTTGTTTTCTCTATGAACTATGACTAATTCTAACGAAGTTTATCAACGCAGCCGTAATGCGCCGTCCAGCGCACCATTGCCTAATCGTCTTGTCGTTTTGTTGACAGAAGTGCGTTGGCTGGTGTTCGCTGCCGTCAGTGTTTATTTGATGCTGATATTTGCCACTTACTCATCACTTGATCCGGGTTGGTCTCGAGTGACCGAAGTGTCGCGCTTTCATAATTTAGGTGGGCGAGTTGGTGCCTATATTTCGGACCTATTCTTTTTCATTTTTGGATTTTCCGCTTGGTGGTTTTGTCTTGCTCTCATACGCATGGTGTGGTCCGACTATCGCAAGGTAAATAACAAATTAGCGGAAAAGGAAGTGGAGGCGCCGCATAGCTTAGAAAAAATCATTCAGTGCACAGGTTTTTTTCTGGTGTTGTTTGGTTGTATGGGCATAGAATCCTTGCGTTTGTATTCGTTAAGAGTCGCTTTGCCCGGCGTACACGGCGGTGTTCTTGGAGAGCTGATTGGTCACCTGAGCGCAGCAGCATTTGGCTTCACAGGTGCGACATTGCTGCTTCTACTTTTGATTGCACTTGGCTTTAGTCTGTATTTTCATATTTCTTGGTGGCAAATCGCTGAAAATACAGGTACTGCGATTGAAACGACGTTTGAATTTTTCCGCAAAAAATATACCGATCACGAAGACCGGAAGTTAGGTGAAACTGCTGCCGTTAAACGTGAAACGACCGTAGTACAAGAGCGTGCAAAAATTGTAGAAGCACCGCCAATACGAATAGAGCCACAAGTGGTCGCCGTGCAAAAATCGGAACGCATAGAAAAAGAACGTCAGGTTTCTTTGTTTAACGATATGCCTGATACAAACTTGCCACCTTTATCTTTATTGGACGAACCGCCACTTACCCAAGAAACGGTGAGTATAGAAACCTTAGAGTTCACCAGTCGTCTAATCGAGAAAAAATTATCTGATTTTGGTGTCGATGCGAAAGTAATTGCGGCCTACCCGGGGCCTGTGATCACACGTTACGAGATTGAACCAGCAACGGGTGTTAAAGGCAGTCAGATTGTTGGTCTGGCGCGTGATTTGGCTCGCTCGTTTGCATTGACCTCTATTCGCGTTGTCGAGACTATTCCAGGTAAAAATTATATGGGCTTGGAGCTGCCCAATCCAAAACGTCAGATCGTGCGGTTAACAGAGATATTGAGCTCTAAAGTGTATAACGATAGTTCTTCGAATTTGACTATCGCTCTGGGTAAAGATATTGCCGGTCACCCTGTGGTCGCGGATCTTGCCAAGATGCCGCATCTCTTGGTGGCGGGTACTACCGGGTCGGGTAAATCTGTAGGTATTAATGCCACGATTTTATCCTTATTGTACAAATCAGATCCGAATGATGTGAGGATGATTTTGATCGATCCTAAAATGTTGGAAATGTCGGTATATGAAGGTATTCCGCATTTGCTAGCTCCTGTAGTTACGGACATGCGCCAAGCGGGTCACGCGCTTAATTGGGCGGTGAATGAGATGGAGCGCCGCTACAAATTGATGTCAAAACTGGGTGTGCGTAATCTCGCAGGTTACAACGTCAAGATCGCGGAAGCTGCGAAGCGGGAAGAACATATTCCTAATCCGTTTAGCTTGACACCCGATGCGCCAGAACCTTTAGAAAAACTCCCGACTATCGTCATCATCATTGACGAATTAGCTGATTTGATGATGGTTGTGGGTAAAAAGGTGGAGGAATTGATCGCACGTAT
This sequence comes from Undibacterium sp. Di24W, assembly GCF_049340325.1. Lineage (NCBI taxonomy): Bacteria > Pseudomonadati > Pseudomonadota > Betaproteobacteria > Burkholderiales > Oxalobacteraceae > Undibacterium > Undibacterium sp. Di24W. The sequence continues at coordinate 433,779 of NZ_JBMPOP010000001.1, read as the reverse complement.
TGCTCAGAAAGCACGTGCAGCGGGTTTGCATTTAATCTTAGCAACACAACGTCCGTCGGTGGACGTTATTACTGGTTTGATCAAAGCAAATATTCCTACCCGTATTGCCTTTCAAGTCAGTAGTAAAATTGACTCACGTACGATTCTTGATCAAATGGGTGCGGAGTCCTTGTTAGGTATGGGTGATATGTTGTACATGCCACCAGGTACAGGCCTGCCGGTGCGCGTGCATGGTGCTTTTGTGTCAGATGAAGAAGTGCATCGTGTGGTGAAGTATTTGAAAGAGCAGGGCGAGCCTAATTACATCGAAGGTATTTTAGAAGGCGGCGTATTGGAAGAAGGTGGTGATGCACTGGCTCCAGGTGAAGGCGGTGGCGAAGCAGACGCCTTGTATGACCAAGCGGTAGCAATCGTGTTGAAAAATCGTCGTGCCTCAATCTCTTTGGTTCAGCGGCATTTGCGTATTGGTTATAACCGTGCCGCGCGTTTGTTAGAGCAGATGGAGACCAGCGGTGTCGTATCAACCATGCAGTCAAATGGCAATCGTGAGATTTTAGTGCCAGCGGGTAACGCTGAGTAGACTTTATGGCTCGTCACAGCGTTAAGAATCTAGGTTCATAAAACAGAATTGGAAATATTTTGAAATCCTTTAAGAAAAGTATGCGTTGTATAAGCATTAGTGCAGTTGCCTTGAGTCTGATGTTCGCGGGATTAAGCGCGGCGCAGGCTTCGGCGATAGATCAATTTAAATCTTTCGTTGTGAATACCAAAACAGCGAAAGGCGAGTTTTCTCAAACGCAAGTCAAAATGGTGAGTGGTAAAGCGCAATTAGGTAAGACTGCTTCCGGTGTTTTTAAGTTTGCGCGTCCTGGCAAGTTTATGTGGAGTTATCTAAAGCCTTATGAACAGGTTCTACAAGCCGATGGTGACAAGCTGTACATGTATGACAAAGATCTAAACCAAGTCACGATCAAAGCCCTTGGTAATGCGATAGGCTCAAGCCCAGCGGCCATTTTGTTTGGTAGCGTCGATTTGGATAAGAATTTTACGTTGAAAGACGCGGGCCTTAACAATGGTATTGAATGGTTAGAAGCGATACCGAAAGAGAAAGATAGCCAGTTTGAATTAATTCGCATTGGGATGAAAGATGGACTGCCAGTTGGCATGGAATTACGCGATAGCTTTGGTCAAATCTCGACGGTGAATCTGAATAATTTCGAAAGAAACCCTAATTTTTCAGCAGATCATTTTAAATTTGTCGTACCCAAAGGTGCGGACGTTAATCGCCTATGATGCCTATGTCTGCAGCACCGGCATCACTACATCAACCCTTAGCCGAGCGCCTCCGTCCACGTACTTTGACCGAAGTAATCGGCCAGCAACATCTGTTGGGTGAGGGCAAGCCACTGCGAGTTGCTTTTGAATCAGGCGAGCCGCATTCTATGTTGCTGTGGGGACCACCAGGTGTCGGTAAAACGACTTTGGCTCGTTTGATGGCACAAGCGTTTCAAGCCGAGTTCATCGCTTTGTCGGCAGTCTTATCCGGCGTGAAAGATATACGAGATGCGGTTGAACGCGCAGAATTCGTCCGCGCCACTTCGCAGCGTCGGACTATCTTGTTTGTGGACGAAGTTCATCGCTTTAATAAGAGCCAGCAAGACGCGTTCTTACCACATGTAGAAAGTGGCTTATTCACTTTCATCGGCGCGACCACCGAAAATCCTTCATTTGAAGTCAATAGTGCATTACTGTCGCGCGCCGCAGTATATGTGCTGAAATCGCTTACCGAAGATGATCTGACTTTGATGCTGGATAAAGCCTGTTTACACGAATTAGAGGGGTTGCAGTTTAGCGCAGAGGCAAAACAAAGTCTGGTTGCAAGTGCCGATGGCGATGGCCGTAAACTTTTGAATAATCTTGATATCACCGCACGCGCCGCGCAGGTTAAAGGTTTGAAAGAAGTTGATAGCGACTTATTGGCCGAATGTTTGGGTGACACGCTGCGTCGCTTTGATAAAGGTGGCGACGCATTTTATGATCAAATTTCCGCATTGCATAAGTCGGTGCGCGGTTCTAATCCGGATGCCGCATTGTATTGGCTGGTGCGTATGCTGGATGGCGGCACGGATCCACGGTATCTAGCGCGACGTATTATTCGGATGGCGAGCGAAGATATTGGTTTGGCGGATCCACGCGCGCTGCGGATTAGTCTGGATGCAGCGGAGGTCTATGAACGCTTGGGTTCTCCTGAAGGCGAATTGGCATTGGCTGAGGCCGTGGTCTATCTGGCGTGTGCTGCGAAATCAAATGCCATTTATATGGCGTATAAACAAGCACGTGCATTTGTCGCGAAAGATAGATCGCGTGGCGTGCCCGAACATTTGCGCAATGCCCCGACTAAGCTGATGAAAGAACTCGGTTACGGCAAACTTTATCGTTATGCGCACGACGAACCGAATGCGTATGCCGCTGGTGAAACTTATATGCCGGAAGGTTTAGATGCGGTACGTTGGTATGAACCTGTAGCACGTGGCATGGAAATCAAAATTGCAGAAAAGCTTGCCTATTTAAGGCAATTGGATCAAGACAGTTAACTTCGAATTTACTCAAGCGAAACAAAAAATAGCTCTGTGCTACCAAGCTTGAAACCATAGCTCAGGACGATGTCTGGGCATTGATTCCGGATTCAATAAGGGATTCTTAAGTTGAATGACGGTTCTTTGTTTAATATTGGCGCGATCAATTGAAGTCTGATTATATTTCTGAAATAAGCGTTCAAAAATCCCATTCGCGATGATTTTCTCGAAACCTATACGTAAATCTTCTGCTAATTCGGGCCTGCGCGGTGTAATGAAAAAATAGCATGCGGATTGATAATGCAAAATGACATTTTGTTCAGCTTGAATTTGATATTGTTGATGATTCTCTAAGTCGCTCCAGATTTCAAAAATCGAACGCGGAAAATAATCAAAGCGACCTGCTTCCAACATCGCGAATAGGGGATCATAAGCGTTGGAAGTGAATACTTTTAATTGGTTGGCTCTTAATATATCAACATCTGGCCAATCAAATTCTTGCCCTGCAGCATAGGCTCTTAACTGCTCTAATCTGTTAATGCCAGTGAAGATATTTTTGTGGTTGTTGTTGACGAGTGCGATGCGCCATCCAATCAGACCTTTATCAATCGGAATACGAATTGGAATAAGCTCTTTTTCACGCTTATCAGTCGTCATGCTCCACAAAATGTCGACCTTTCCATTGGGCTTGGTCATTTCATAAATTGAGCGGCCTTGTAGCATTCTCCCTTGAGAGAACGCTATTTTATATGGGCGCGGCGAATAAAGAATGATTTGCTGTAAGAGTTCCCTAACGTAGACTTCATTTGGGTCAACCTTTGCGTCTAGGCGTGGCACGTTGATCACAGATATATTTTGTGCTCGCACATGCGCCGTCGTGATTACAAAAACAAATAAAATGCTTAGCACATGGAAGCAAATCATCTTTGCCTTGCCTACTTCGCACCTCATTTTTTCTCCCTAAAAAAATGCGCAACTACTATGTAATTTCGATGATAAGTATAGTGCGAATTTTGCAAAAATAGACGGCAAATGAAGTGTATTTTAAATTCATCGGATTATTCTCGGAAACAGATAACCCTGATTCAAGCAACTTAATTCAGGATGTTGCGGTGTTATTCCTTACGTCTGAGTTTACATTGCATAGTAGCGCCCAAACTTGTTGGCGTAAAAATGTTTCAACGTCGCTTGTTCCTGACGTACAAATCCTTTTTGCGGTAGTTGACCTGCTTGTAGCAATTCCACCATGGCGCAAATGCCGGATGCTGCGGTGAGTTGAACGGCGGATAGTAATTTTCCATTGATTTCTTGAGCATAGATCTCTTTTATCTATGACACATGTTTGAGTCGCCCATTGCGCTTGCTAGCAATGCTGATTAGTGTTGAGACTAGTTCTTGCTTAGTTCTTAGAATAAATATTTAAAATATAAATCTATTCCAAGCTCATCAGAGTTTCTCTATAAATCATTAGATTAAATCGGAAGCCGTGATTAAGCTCGTCAAACGTCAACCCAAATAATTTTGAGCAAACGCATAGATCGCTCTTCGATTTGAGTTTGATTAATGGGACCTGCTAAATGCTGCCTTGGAATTCGGTTGCCGTTTGTCTGGATTGCAAAAAAAAATGGCCTGTAAGACGGGCCATAAATTCTTTATCGTTTTGCTTTCGCATATCGAAAGCGATGCACTTAAGAGTTACTTTGTGCTTTGCTTGAAGGTTTTTTGTCGTCGTTGTTTTTCTTGGCATTTGCTGGTTCACTGAATTTTTGCGAACTTTGCTGCAAAACCTGCAAATGCACCGACGCTTTATCCATTCCACTACGATCTATCTGTAGCGCACCTTGACCGGTATTTGCGCCATCTGCCGGACAGTTTTCTTGGCAAGCAGGCTGGTTATTCATCTGAGATTGAGAAACCACAAATTCTTGGCTAAATGCAACGCTCGCAATGGCAGTTAGAGTAATGCCGAGAGAAATTTTTTTCATATTCATGATAGTCAAAACTCCAAATGAATCGCAATCAAGCGGTAAGTGTAAATCAAATCAATAGTTATACGTCAAACTAATTGTAATAAATTTGTATCTAAAAAATGTGTTTTTTATAATTTTGGTGATGTCTCTGGCATTGCTGTCAAGATAAACTGGTATTTGAGTACTTGAACAAACATAAAACTAAATAATCGTCGGAAAATCGATTCGATTAGCTTATTTCTAGTTTGGTTTCTTAGCCTATAGAATTCAGCTGCTGTTGTTTTTTGTGCGTATTATCGAAGCTTAATTTGTCTGCCGTACTAAGGCGTTTTGCAGAAATCGTGATGATTTGCATCTTGCTATTCATTTGTTCTTTGTCGAAGTCCGCTTTTTGTTGAAGACTCAAGCGTTTTGCTTTCACGATGATGGTTTGGTTGCTAGTCGCCTTTGCATATGATTTGGCGGATGTGTTTGTATCAAACGAGTTGCCTGCAAAGCTGGCGGCGCAAAAAACACTATTGATCGCTACTGCGGTGAAGAGTGAAGCTAGTTTTTGTAAATGCTTGGACATGACTGTTTCCTGTTGATTTAGTATTGGATAAGAAATTTGATGTTGCCACTGTAAAGATGTGCTGCATTAATCGCCAGCGAGATGCGATGAAATGCAGAATCAGAGGTGTCAATGCCGACTTTTCTAACCCAGATTACTATTCCCTTTTTGAACTAGAGTCTATTTTCAATCTGAAAAAAGTTGTCGCAGATAAATAACGTTGCTTTTGTTGTAGGGGCATATCGTTGTGGCGATTTATGCTTGGTTTTACCGTGGCTAGTTATGGGATGCATGCGCATAATCCGTTCACCCTGCGCCATACGCACTTCATCCCGTCAAACGTCAATTTGGTCGGAAAGACCCAGCAAAGCTCAGTGTGATGTTTTACATTGCAGTTGCTTTTATAGTTTCTTTATCAAGGATCACTCATGAAAAATTCGACTAAACAGTATTTGTATTCCGTCTTGCGCCAAGCCTTGCAGGAATTGCGTGTGTTTGGAACTAAAGCCGCACAGGTACTGATGCGCACACCCTTGCCACGGCTATTGATGCTATGTATTGGTATCGCATTGCTGATAACTATCGTGCCTTTGGTACTAACACTGTTTGTGATATTTATGTTGGTTAAGCTGCTTTTGGCACTGGTTGTGATTAACGTCCGCAGCCAAAAGGCGAAAAGTGGTCGAACAGCGGGCGATAAACCACAATGGTCTTATAAGGAAAGTGAAGAAGCACAATTGATTCGTGTAGAACGAATTCCTTACCGCCACGACGATAAATAATTTTGTTGTAACGATCAGTGATTGTCTGGTTCAAATAAAACGCCCTCAAAAGTGAGGGCATTTATTTTGTGTGATGGGTTATTGATTGACTATTGATTAAAGCGATTTGGTCTTGGGATAGGGTAGATTTCCTTTTGGCGACCATCAATATAATGCACTTTTGTTCCGTCAAAATACGCATCTTCCTCCAGCATGATGCGAATATCTTTTTTCCACTCAGGAATGGTGCTGACCGCATTTAATTCTATGGAGTAGGCGGTGCGTGGACGCAAGGCCTGTTCTCCCGTACCTTCAACTTTCGCCTGATTGTCCCACATACCAATTGCCGGACCTGCAGCGTGTCCGTGGTAACCAATTGGATGTGAATAGATTGTCGCTGCGATATTCTCTTTCTTGGCCTGACTTAAAGCATCCGCCAAAATTTGGTTGCCGGTTTTACCTTCTTTAAATTGTGAAGTCAGAATATCTTGTAGACGATTTGCTTTGTTAAAGGCTTGTCGTAGACTGTCGGGTATTGCGGTTTCGCGGGGTCTTAAAACATAGGCATGTTGTTGAATGTCCGTATTCAAACGCAGGTAAGTAATACCGATATCCACATGAATTAAGTCGCCAGGCAAAATGACATTATTTTTTGGACGAGCGGAAAAGCTACGTTGTGCCTCGTCCTTATTGGCATCCATGCGTTGAATGTCGACCGTAGGATGGAACCAAGTGTCATAGCCTAGGTCGCGTATTTTTTGACGGAACCACCATACGACATCGTCGCTGGTCGTGATGCCAGGTGTAATGACCTGTTCAGAAAAACCCTCTTCAATAATTTTATGTGTTGCGTTGATCAATTGCGGGTAAAACTGCATTTCACGTGCGGTTCTTGTTTCCAGCCAGCGTATTGCCAGCGGTTCAGCGGAGACAAGTTTGTTTTTTAAATCCGGCGGCAACTTCTGAACGAGTTCTTGATACTCGGTGTGATCCAAACCATCGGCGTGGGCAAAATGCATCGATGTGTTGATACCGATTTTTTGAGGGTTACGTTGACGGATTAGACTTACTAAAGCATCCCACTGGTCGGGAAATTTTTGTGTATCCCAGGCGGCTTTGATGTTGTCGCCAAAGTCATAGCGTGCAACAGCTAATTTTTCAAATTTTTTACTTTGTGGGTCACGATAAAATAACAGCATGGTACGACGACGTGCACTGAGCCACTCTGCTGGTAGCATCGTTTTTAGTACTGGATCTTCATTGTATTCGCGTCCAATGACCAGCCACATATCGATGCCTGTCTGCGTCATCATATCTGGTAACAATTGTTCAAAGCGTTCTGCCAAGTTCTCATTAACGATGCGCGCTTGTTCTCGCACCGATAGAATTTGTGCCTGTCCAGGTAGCGTTAGAAAAATACTAGCAATACTTAGTGCGCCTAGGAGTTTTTTCATAAAAGTTCCTTTTTGTTCGTATGCGGAAAATTGGTGTATTGCTTTGAAAATTTTGTTAATGATTCAGTTGATGCGGCAATGTTCATCGTAATCTTAATTGACCATTTTGTTCCGCATAAGTTCAGCATATTGATGCATTGATTTGTTTTGTCACGTTCATAATTTCTGCCAGCAGATCTAGTTGTAGTTGATACTCGCGCTTGTTTTGTCATTATGAGTTTTCTAAAAGGCCTAATTTATTGACAATTTCTGTTTGGGTAAGGATACTTCCCGCGTCACGTCTGTTGTGCAAATGCTGCCGTAAGTGCCAACTCGACTTATCTGATCGATTTTCTACCGTGTTAGCAGGGAAATAAAAAATATGATTGCATTACAAAATATCCGTAAGACTTATAAACAAGGTGGGAGTGAAATTCGGGCTTTAGATGGCGTGGACCTGTCGATTGCTAAAGGTGAGTTTGTCGCGATTATGGGCCCCTCTGGTTCCGGTAAGTCGACATTGCTGAATGTCTTGGGTGCCCTGGATAAACCGGATAGTGGCACTTATCATTTGGAAGATGATGAAATTGGTAGTATGGATGACGATGCTTCTTCTGATTTACGAAATCGTCGTATCGGTTTTGTGTTTCAATCGTTTCACTTGCTGCCGCGTTTGACCGTATTAGAAAATGTTTTGTTACCACAGCGTTATGCAGCCGTAGTAGATGCTGGCGCAGAACAACGGGCACGCGTCTTATTGGAGCGTATAGGTTTGGGACAACGCATGAGTCATTTGCCCGGAGAACTCTCGGGTGGACAACTACAACGTGCTGCCATTGCACGTGCATTGTTGAATCAACCGGCTTTATTATTGGCGGATGAGCCAACCGGTAATCTTGATTCTAAAAGTGCGACAGACGTGCTGGCGTTGTTGGCTGAATTGCATGGGAATGGGCAGACCATGGTCTTGGTTACGCATGATCCAAATATCGCTGCCAAAGCGCAACGCACCATTCATTTGAAAGACGGCAAAGTGGATGAGGTGTCTGCATGAGATCAGTGTTGAAGTATACCGCTATCTATGCCGCACTATGTCTCGCCTTTTTAACGAGCGCCTCCGCGACCGCGGATAAGGCAGTAGCGCAAGCCTATCAACGACCTGTGTTATTTACCGGCGAACTGCAGGCTGTAGATTCGGTGCCGATTATTATACCCACTTCGAATGTCTCACCAGTACCTTTACGTTATTTTGTGCCAGAAGGAAGTAAGGTCAAAACTGGGGAGGTCATTTTACGCATCGATTCCCAAGGGGATACTGATATCGAAAGGCTAGAGCTTGAAATGGTGCAAAACCGCGAGCGAGGCTTACGCGAAGCGGCTGACTTGGATGTGAAAACCATCGAAGCCGAGCGCGCTTTGATTACTGCTCAAGCAGCGTTAGCGAAAGCCAAGATCGACGCTGTACTGCCGAAGGCGCAGATATCTGCTTTAGATTACGATAAATATCAGGGCGAATTGGATAGAGCGACGCGCGATTTTGCGGTCAAACAAAAAGCCTTAGAGAACGCCAAAGATACTGTCAAACGAAAATTGGATGATAGTGAGTTAGCCGTAAAACGCCTACAAATTCAGATTGCTTTTGCCAAAGTACAGGTCGCACAAAGTGAAGTGCGTGCAAGCCGCGATGGCGTTGTGATTCATGGCTATGATGATTGGAATGGCAAGCGTCTTGACGAAGGCGGTCACGCACAAATTGGTTCTGTTGCCGGACAAATCATCGGCGCTGGCAAGCTGAATGTTGTCGCTTGGGTTTTAGAAGCAGATCGCCCATTTTTGCACCCGGGGCAGGAATTGCATTTGCGTTTTGACGCTATCCCTAATTCATTTTCTAAGGGGGTAATTGAGCGCATCGCCAGCGCACCTGAAGCCCGCGCGATTTGGGGGAAGGGACGTTACTTTAAGACGGAAATTCGACTGTCGGACAACTTAACTTATGAATTGCAGCAAGGCATGAGTGTCGCCATTGAGACAATCAAAGTGCAAAAAAGTCCTGTTAGCAAAGACAGTAGTAGCAGTCAAAAAGCGGATAAAGTGCCGAGCAAAATCACACACTCTCCCAGCACCACCACAAAAGAGCTCACCGCACCAGAACTCACTTTAGAAGGCGAAGTTTTATCCCGTCAATCGCAAGTCATTTCACCACCAACGATACGTAATGTGTGGAACTATAACTTGGTGATGCTGGCTGCGGAAGGCAGCCATGTCAAAGTCGGTGAGCCAGTGGCGATCTTTGAGGCGAATGATGCTAAGACTAAACTTGATACGCATCGAAGTTCACTTAAGGAAAAGCAACGCAGCATAGAGAAAACCACTTTGGATCACGCCGAGGCCGCCAAGGCTGCGGACTTAGCGGTCAACGAAGCGAAAAGTAATGCGGAAAAAGCCTTGCGTAAAGCTTCATTGCCAAAAGAATTAGTCAAGCGTATCGACTACGACAAACTGGTTATAGAGCGCGACTTATTTACCCAACTCGCGCGATTGTCGGAACGTCAGCGAGATGCTCAACAACGTGCCAGAACGGCGGAATTGCGTGGTCTAAAATCGGAAATAGCTCAATTGCAACAAACAATTGCAGTATTGGAAAAAGGCTTAAATGGCTTAACAGTGATTGCGCCACGTGCAGGCACAGTGGTGCATAACGTCGGTTTCGATGATGAAAAATTTGCGGTCGGTAGTCGCGTATTTATGGGCGCCGCGGTTGCAAATTTGGCGGATCCAGAAAAAATTTATGTCGCAGCCAAAGTGCCCGAGGCGCAAGTGTCTCTAGTTAAACTAGGACAGTTGGTATCAGTGACTACGCCCGGTAGTAATACACAAATCGCGGCAAAGATCAGCGGATTTGGTCCCGTCTTTCACGGCAAATCGGCGAACCAACCCATGATCGTGAGGGACATCGAAATTGAATTCGATAGCTTGCCAAAGAATCTGAAACCAGGCACCGCTGTGCAAGTGAATCTAGCCAATCAGACCGCTGGTGTACCAGTCATACGACCTAGTGCTGCAGTAGGAGCTAAGAAATGAGAAAAATAAATACGATCATCGCTTCCTTCATTGTGCTGGCAAACCTAACTGCGTGCAGCAGTGAATCGAGTAGTGATGCCGTGCCAGTGGAGGTCGTCGAAGCACGCAGTTGGCAAGAAGAAATTCATGCGGATGGTGAAATTAAGGCTGCTGCCAGCACGCAGTTAAATGTTCCAGGAACGGGCTGGGATCAACGGACTTTGGTGTCTATGGTCGCGAATGGCAGTATGGTCGAAAAAGGTCAGATCATTGCTGTATTTGATGCGGCGCAGTCGCGAGTGAAACTGTCGCAAGCAGAGACCGATTTGTTACGCAAGGAATTGATGGAAATAGGGATTCAATCGAATGCCGAATTGGGTCGCGCTGAATTGAGTTCTGACAGTGCCAAGGTGACTGGTGATTTGAATTTGAGTAAACGTTATGCGAATGCCGATCTACAGATTTTTGCACAAAACAAAATTCTCGATACCTTAGTCGATATCGGCTTCCTCAATCATAAGCAAGATTATTTGAAGTGGAAGAATAATCAAATCGGTGCCCGCAGCAATGCGGATCAGGCCGTGGTGCAGTCACAAAAAGAAAGCGTCACTTTGACCATAGAGCAACAACGCAAGAGTTTGTCTGCTTTGGAGCTGCGAGCACCACATGAAGGTGTATTTCTCTTGAAACCGCGTTGGAATGGTTCATTGCCCCAGGTCGGTAGCAAGATGTGGGCTGGAGAGGAGTTTGGTTCTCTGCCTGATCTTGAACAACAAGTCGCTAAGTTTAGCATTGCAGAAGGTGCTGCTTTTGGTTTGAAAGAAGGGCAAGCGATCAAAGTACGTTTGTCAGGTACTGGCACCGAGCTTGATTTGAAAGTCACAAAAGTCGGCAAAACCGCCAGCACCAAATCGCGTGAATCCCCCGTCAAGTATTCTGATTTTGAAGCCAGCATAGGGCAAGATTTGGTACGCAAATTTGTTCTAAAGCCTGGTCAGGCGATTACCGGTCGGGTCACTTTACTCGATTCTAAAAAGGTACTGACAGTTCCTAACATCGCTCTGGTGCAAGAAGGTACTGACTACTTCGTTTATCTGATGGAGAAGTCCACTAAGCTAAAACAGAAAGTCGAGTTGGGTTTGCGTGGCCAGATACGCAGTGAAGTGAAGTCCGGTTTAAGCGCCGGTGCAAAGTTGGTATTGGTACCGGAAAAGAAAGAGGATAAGTCATGAATCGTGCCCTGATTGTTGAGGCTATTGTTGAATTAAAACGACGCAAACTCAGAACCGGTTTAACGCTATTGGGAATGGTGTTTGGGGTGGCAGCTATCGTCGCCATGTTAGCGGTAGGTGAGGGCAGCAAACGTGAAGCTTTGCGCTTGGTCGCTGAGCTTGGTTTAAATAATATTTTGGTCGAATCTAAGAGTATCGCTGCCGATAAATTGAAAGATATCCGCACTCGCTCTTTAGGATTGTCCGCTGCCGATGCCACTGCGGCGATGTCGGTGGTGCCTGGTGCGCAGTCGGTTGCCCTGAAAAAAGAAATCAAGGTTGACCAATTAGTGTATGGCACTAATATCATCGCAGGCCGGGCATTTGCTGTGTCGCATAGCTATGCTGAGCATGGCGGCTTGCAGATTGCTCAGGGGCGTTGGTTGCAAACCGAAGATAGTGACACTTTGGCACCCGTCGCTGTGATTGGCGCACGTTTAGCCAAGAGTTTATTCGGCGAGCAAAATCCAATTGGTGAGCGCATCAAGCTGAACCATACTTGGCTGGAAGTGGTCGGTGTATTGGCAGATCGTTCAGCGGGAAAATCTGAATTCGAAGGCATTAAATTAGGACTCGATGACGAACGTTTGTTTGTCCCTTGGGAAAGTGGTCGCGCGCGTTTTCTATTTACCTTGATCGAAGATGAAGTCGATGGCATTAGCTTGCGTCTAGATAGCAAAGTTGCGCCCGATGCAGCAGCGCGTGTTCTGCAAACGCTCATCGCGCAACGTCATGCCAATGCTGACGATACCAACTTAATTGTGCCTATGGGTTTGTATCGTCAAAACCAACAGACGCAACGCATCTTTACCATTGTGATGAGTTCTATCGCTGCCGTATCCTTGTTAGTTGGTGGCATTGGCATCATGAATATCATGCTCGCAAATGTCTTGGAACGACGCCGTGAAATTGGTTTGAAACGTGCCCTGGGTGCGCGTCGTCGCGATGTAGTTGAGCAATTTTTAGCAGAAGCGCTTGTGATTGCGGTGACCGGTGCTTTGATGGGTGTCGTATTAGGGGCTATCGCGGCTTATAGCATCGCGACTTTGGCGGGGTGGTCGGTGGCTTGGTCACCGCTGAGTTTGTTTGTTGCGGTGGCGATGTGTATCGCGGTCGGTTTGGCGTTTGGGGTGTTTCCTGCGAAACAAGCATCACGTTTAGATCCAATTGCCGCTCTGCGTAGTGATGGTTAGTTGCGCTTGGTTGATGCTGATAAATAATGCTTAAAGTTGCCCTCGTATCGTAAACAATGCGGCATTTCTATTGGACTAAAAACGCCGCATTACGATACAAACGAAATTACGTTTAGCTCTAGTGTTTAGGTTTAATGCTGAATACCAAAGACGCTCAAATTTAAGCGCCCTTGTTGTTTTGGCGGGCACCAGAAGTAAGCATTATTCAATGGCGTTGAGAATTGAAATAGGGCATCGCTGATACCATCTTCTAGGCCTAGCATTTTACGAAACTGAGCTTCGAATGCATCGAAAGAATGTCCAAAGGCGACAAAGTATAAGCCGCCTTGTCCATCGCGCATCCACGGCATAGAACGGCGCACGACGAAGGCTTCTGGCTCAAAATTTTCTTGCGCGGTTCGTTTGACGTGTGCGCTTTCTGGTGCATCTTCTAGTTCTTCATTATCAATGCGCCGCCGCCCTATTATATGGTTTTGCGTTTGTTCCGACATAGCATTAAACTGTAAAAAATTGTGCTGCCATTGTTGAACCACTACAAAACTCGAGCCATGCAAGCGAGGATCGTCGCTTTCATAAATTGCAGCCGCAATAGCTGCTTCAGCTTCAGGGTTCTCAGTGCCATCTTCATAGCCTGTGAGGTCGCGCCCGGTTTGATATTTGAAGGCATCTATCTGCAAGTTAAGGGTAAAGACTGGATTCAATATGCTCTGCAACCGCTGCACTGCTTGTAGAAGTTCGCCACGCTCATTGACACACAACCAGCACCATAGATCAAATTCTGGTCGAACAATAGTGATATGTTCGTTGTTGAATGCTGGAAAGTTGCGGAGGTTGGGAATGGCTACATTTAGTCTGTCAAGTAAATTTGAACCGAAACCCACAACGATATCATGCTGTGCACTAAATTCAGTTAATTGGTTTAGCGCTTGTTTGACTTGGTCGTTGGTGCTCATTGGAGCACATTGAAAATGAAGGTAAAGGGCATGTTGTGGAATCGGTGCGAGTATCCCCGCTTGAAAATTTGTCATAGTCATTTATTTAGCAAATATTTTTTCAAGCTCTCCGGTTTTTTTAGCTTGAATAATGGCTTTGTCGATTTTTTCTAGCAAGCTTTGATCGGCCTTAGGACTGATCGCAAAGTGAGCGTCGACAACGGAGACAGGTTTGGTAGAAATACAAAAAATGTCCGTTTTCTTTTTTTTGTATTCATCTAAATCGTAGGCGTAAATTTGGTTCAATTCATGCTGAATTTGCTTCAGATTGGTACGCGGTTCATATAGCAAAAATGCGTCCATACGTTTTTGATAGAGCTTGGAAAATCGACCTGCTAGGCTACTGGTGTTGTATTCAGCTTTAAACAATTGATTCACCTGGCCATCAAATTCATCACCAGCACTTGAGCCTTGAACAATACCTATTGTTTTGCCTTTGAGATCAGCCATCGTATGGAATGTAAAGTTTTCGTCGCAGAGATGAACCAGCCATATTTTGTCGGAATAGACAGGTTCCGAAAAGTTGTAAATCTGGGCGCGTTCTGGCGTCTTGTAAATGCCAAAAATTAGACCCTCGCCATTTGCCGCATTGTGTAAAACACGGCGCCAGGGGTAGCGTCTGACTTCGAGTTTTAGTTTGCTGGTTTGTTCTATGTAATTAAATAATTGCAGTACGTTTTTTGTGAGCGGCAGAACTTGATCGCGATCGCCTTTTTGTTCTGCCATCAAGATGGGCACACTCGAATTTTCTACAGGCTTTTGCGACGATACCTGCCTAGCTCCGCTATTGGAGTGCAGAGCGACAAGTAACAGCACAGTCAGCAGATGTTTAAAATGAATGTTCAACTTCACAGACGGTTAGTTGCGTGAGAGCGGCAAAATTATTTTTACCGCATTCATTTTAGCTGAATTTGTCTTGCATAGTGTTGGATACAGAGAGCAACAATGGATTATTGTCTGATGTAAATTTGTTATTTATTTAATGTCCGGTTTGAAATGCCTATGGAATATTAATGGGTGTAGCTGAACTGACTCGCTTACCATCACCAAGTTGCCCTTCTTCGTTTCTACCCCAAACCCATAAGGTGCCATCACTACGTATTCCCAAGGTATGAAACTGTCCCGCAGAGATAGCCTTCCACATTTTGCTATCGCCAATCTGTACCGGATTCAGCTGATTTTGTATGTTTCCTATTCCTAGTTGTCCATTGCTATTGTCACCCCACGACCATAAGCTACCGTCGGTTTTTAATGCCAAGCTGTGCTTGGCGCCGGCAGTTACTACCGACCAAGTCGTCAGGTTCCCGATTTGACTTGGATTTAGGCGATCTGTAAGCACGCCGTTGCCGAGCTGGCCTTGATCATTAGCGCCCCAAGAGAACAGCGCGCCATCAGCGCGAATGGCTAGGCTATGATTAGCGCCTGCTGAAATGGAAACCCAAGTCGCTATACCAATTTGTGTTGGTGATGTGACTGTAATGCTGGGACCGGTACCAACCTGTCCGTTGGTGTTATTGCCCCAACCCCAAATAGTGCCGTCGGAACGGCGGGCGATCGTATGTGCGGCACCTGCCGTTACACTGGTCCATGTTTTCACAGTACCTATCTGTACAGGCTCAACTCGATCGATAACCGTACCATCACCGAGTTGTCCATTAAAGTTTCTTCCCCATGACCATAAAGTACCATCCTTCTTGATACCGACGGAGTGTGACTTACCTGCTGCAATGGAAATCCAGCTTGCGCTACCAATTTTGCTTGGGTTGACTTTGTCGACAAAGCTGGCGTCGCCAAGCTGGCCATTTTGGTTAAAACCCCACGCCCATAAAGAACCATCGGTGCGAATGGCTATATTATGAAACTCACCGGAACCAAGCATACTCCAAGTATTGGCGGTTCCTAGCGGTGCAAAATCAGGGCGATCTGTTGAAGTCCCGTCACCGAGCTGACCTGTACGGTTTAAACCACTACTAAACAGAGTTCCATTTGCCTTGAGAATGACAGAATGGCTGCCTCCAGCCGATACCGCTGCGTACGGCGCTTGCACCGTTAATTTTGTATTGCCACTGATTTTACCAACGGTCGCAGTAATAGTTTCCGTGCCAATTGTTTTGCTAGTCGCAATACCAGTACTTTGTACGATCGTTGCCGCAACACTCGTAGAAGTCCAATTAATATCTTTCGTTATTGCGGCGCTACTGCCATCACTATAATTACCTGTGGCAGTAAATTGTTGAGTTAGCCCAAGCTGGATACTGGAATTGGTTGGCGTAATGGCGATTGAGACCAAATTCGGCGCAGGTGCAGTGGTACTCGTTGTACCTTTGCTACCTCCGCCGCAGGCGGAAACGCATGTAACAAGGAGGGCGGCAGCTGTGATGGATCTAAACCATGAATTTGTTGGTTGCATAAATAATAGTAAGTCTATGAGTTGGTACTAAATCGTGCTTGTCTGTGTCTAGGATGAAAAAAACAATAATCTCTACTCGCTGAGTCTAACGAACTTTTCGCTCTTCAATCTCTGGATTAGAATGGCTTTTAGGTACCTTTTGCGGAGATAGCGGTCATATTCTGTTTTGCATGATGGCACTTAACAAAAAAAACTAAAATTATCCGGATATTTCTGTAAAGTAATGGAGGCGTGCAGCCGTTTACAATAAGTAAGCGTTGTTCTGCATTAGTTTCCTTCTTTGAAAGTAGTCATGGCTGTAGTTAATTATCAATACGAGTTGATTAAGATGTATCTTGCCGCATTCATACGTGCGCCTGAGATGAGTGGACTCGACTATTGGATGCTTCAGTTGAATAACGGAAAGTCGTTTGACAATGTTTTAGACACTGTGTTTAACCTCGATATTGTAAAAGCGATATATCCAACTAATCTGCCAAATCAGTCTTTTGTCACCTTGATTTATGTGAATGTTTTTGGCAAGGCACCCGATTTAGAGGGATTGAATTATTGGACCAAACAAATTAATGAGGGTCGTGCGCGCGGTAATTTGGTGATGGATATGATTAATGCTGGCTTGGGAACACCTGATGGTACCTCGGGCAAAGCCTATATCGTGAATCGCTTAGCCTCTTCGCAGTTTGCAGTCGAACAACAATTTGCACAACGTGCTGATTTCACGCCCGATTATTTAAAAAATGTAATGACTAGTGTTACTGCCGATGCTGCGACAGTCACTGCTGCTGCTAAGGCTATGAACTCGAGCGTGACAGGCGTCGGTTTAGGTGCGCCTGTAAATGCAGTAACTATCTCTGCAGCGGCGGAGGGACTGAGTGCCGCCGAGGTAAAGGCAGGTGTTTCTGTTGTAGTCGACTTGAAGGGAACAAATGCGGTAATCAATAATACGATTGAATTACTGATTAATCGTAGTGCCTTTTCTACTCCCGTTAGTAAGCTTTTGACCGATACCGATATTAAAGCGCAGAAGGTGACTCTGATCATTCCCAATACCGTGAATTGGGGAAACGATGGTAGTAAATCGATTAGTGCCTACGTAAAAGACAGTGCCGGTTATGCTGGTTTGGCAGGAGGTGATTTAGTCGTAGATTTGAACGTTTTCCCGCCAAATGCACCAACTAAGCCAATCTCTATTGCTGTTGCATCAAACGGCATTAATGCAGCTGAAAAAGCTTCAGGCGTCGATGTAAAGGTAGACCTTACTGGAACAGCTGCAAACAAGGGCGATAAAGTCGATATCTTGATCGGTGGCGTTGTATTCTCGCCAGCCGCATCCACAGTACTAACTGATGCCGATGTGAAAGCTGGATTTGCGATGGTACTTGTCTCGGGTGCGGCCAACTGGGGCACTGATGGCGAAAAGATACTTAGTGCACGTGTCACTGATCTTGCGGGAAATATTGGAGGGATAGGCGGAACACTTGCTGTGATGTTAGATGCAACTTCGCCCGGTGCTATTACTAATACTTTGGTAATCTCGGCCGCCAATGGCGGCATCAGCCCTGAAGAGCGCAATGCTTCTATGCCAGTTATTGTTAATCTAAATGGTAGCAATGCGCAAGCTGGCGATTCAGTCGAATTATTGATAGACGGCAAGGTGTTTTCAAATTCCACATTGCGTCTTTTGACAGCCGGTGAACTTGTAGCCAAGTCGGTGACTTTGAATATTGCAGCCTCTGATGTGGCATGGGGTACTACCGATGGCGATCGTTCGATTTCTGCTCGCTTAGTCGATCAGGCTGGTAATCCAGGAACAGCAGGTGGTATTTTAAAAGTGACTTTGGACAGTACGCCTCCTAATTCACAAAATGCGACTTTAAGCGTTAGTGCTGCAGAAAATGGTTTGAATCTCGCGGAGATTAATGCGGGTGTATCTGTGGTGGTGAACTTAACAAATACCGGTGCTTTGGCTGGCGATGTCCTGAGCTTGCTGTTTAATGGGCAGCCGTTTAATCCTGTAGTTTCGTTTGTATTGACTAGCTCTGAAATCACCGCGAAAGCTGCTACGGTTGTGATCCCCTCGACGGTTAATTGGGGAAGTGACGGTAATAAAATTTTGTCTGCAACGTTAACTGATAGCGCTGGGAATATCGGTGTAACAGGTAAGCCACTTACTGTTGTCGTAGACAAAACCCCGCCCACAGCCCCCACCAATCCGGTACAAGTTGCGGCAGCATTTAATGGTATCAATACACAGGAAAAGACGGCCGGTGTGGTGGTGGTAGTTGATTTGACCGGAACGGGTGCGCAAGCGGGGGATAAAGTTGAAATTGTTAGAGATGGGGCTGCCTTTACAGTACCGGTGTTACAAACATTAAGTACGACTGATGTAACAGCTGGCACTATCGCTGTTACCGTGCCGCAAGCTGCTGGTTGGGGGAATGAAGGTGCAAAAACGATTGCGGCGCGCTTAGTGGATAACTCAGGGAATACCAGTGCTAGCAGCCCTTCGTTCAACGCTATTCTCGATACGATCGCTCCCAGTGCGCCAGGGAGTGTTTTGCTAGTGCCTGCTAATGCAGGAGGGGGTATCACCTCAAGTGAGCGTAGTGCCGGCGTGAATGTCGTCGTCAATTTAAATAATACCAATGCGCTTGCTGGCGATATGGTTGAGATTTTGATAGGTGGGGTCGCATTTGCTACACCGGTTTTGTATACCCTAAGCGCTGCAGATATCACTGCAAAATCTGCGACGGCATCAATCGCGACTGGGGCCGGTTGGGGCATCGATGGCGATAAGATTTTGACGGCGCGGTTTATCGATACTGCTGGGAATATTGGTGCTGCTGGGGGGAGTGTCACTGTTACATTGGATGGAACTGCACCAGGTACACCCAGTGGTACTTTGCAAATCGCTGCAGCGGCAAGCGGCATCAGCAATAGTGAAAAAATTGCTGGCGTTGCGGTTGTGGTTGATCTGACTGGAACTGGCGCAGTGGCCGGTGATACAGTGAATTTACAGATAGATGGCAACCCTTTCACCACGCCCGTGTCGCAAGTTTTGAACGCCGCGAATGTTACTGCCAAGTCGGTGAGTTTGACAATTCCTACCGGTGCTGGTTGGGGGGCTGATGGCAGTAAAGTTATTAGTGCAAATATTGTCGATTCCTTGGGAAATGTCGGTGCGGTAGGTGCAGCGGTAAACGTGACACTCGATACACTCGCCCCGACGGGTCCGGTCAATCCAATTGCGATTCCTGTTGCTTCAAATAGTATTAGTTTGGCTGAAAAAAATGCGGGTGTTAGCGTTATCGTTGATCTGAACGGCAGTACAGCCGTCGCAGGTGATAAAGTTGAATTGCTACTTGCTGGCTTGGCTTTTGCTACACCTGTTACTCAAGTGTTGACTGCGACAGACATTACGAATCTTTTTGCTACGATGAGTATTCCCAGTGCTGCGGGCTGGGGTAGTGACGGAAGCAAAGTTATTTCCGCGCGATTGAGTGATGTCGCGGGTAATGTAGGTGTTGCTGCGGGTGCCTTGACAGTCACTTTGGATACGACTGCACCAAACGGTCCTAGCAACCCCTTAGTGGTAAGCGCTAATGCTGGTGGAGGTATTACTGGTGCCGAAAAGAATGCTGGTGTGATAGTGGCTGTGAATTTGAACGGCACCAATGCCGTGGCAGGCGACGTGGTTGAAATTCTGATAGGTGGTTCCGCTTTCGCAACACCAGTGACTTACACTTTAACCGCCCCTGATATCACCGCTCAAACAGCCAACCTGACCATCTTATCAACCAGCGGTTGGGGGGCTGACGGTAGCAAGGCACTCACTGCTAGGCTCACCGATGTTGCCGGTAATGTGGGTACTGGGGCAGGTAGCGTCACTGTTACTTTACTTGATACCACGCCACCCAATGCGCCAAGCAGTAGCTTAGTTGTGCCGGCAGCAAGCAATGGCATTAGCGCCGCCGAAAAATCCGCAGGGGTCGTTGTAACAGCATCCCTTGCGGGCACTTCAGGTGTCGCAGGTGATACCGCGACTTTGTTTATCGACGGCGCCGGTTTTGCTACGCCCGTCACTCATTTGTTAACCGGTGCAGAGGTTACCGCGGGTAATTTTAATTTCACCATCTTAAGTGGTGCTGGTTGGGGTATTGATGGAACTCATTTGCTGAATATGAGTATTACCGATGTTGCCGGCAATATAGGTGCGGTGGGTGGCGATATTAGCGTGGTCTTAGATACGATCGCGCCAACCTCACCCAGCAATGCGGTTGTCATTACGGCTGCCTCGAACGGAATTAATGCGGCAGAACAAGCGGCGGGTGTGCTTGTGACGATAAATTTGAGCGGTACCAATGCTGTGGCAAATGACAAAGTTGAAGTGCTACTCGGTGGTGTGGCATTTGCAACGCCAGTTCTTCATACACTAAGCGCTGCTGAGATCATAGCTGGGAGTGCTAATGCGACGATATTACTTGGTTCTGGTTGGGGCACTGATGGCGTAAAGACGATCGCTGCACGGGTGGTTGATGTAGCTGGAAATGTGGGGGCAATTGGCGGTAGTTTAACAACCTCTCTCGATACAACGATTCCAGCTGCTGTTGGTTTGCCTGTGTATACCGACGTCGATAATTCATCGACCAAAAATAGTGGCGATACCTATCTATTTACGGTATCGGAAGCAACCAATAAAGTGATTTCGATTGCCAATGTTAGTGTGAATAACTCACATAACTTTGGCACCGGCGCATTCGTGAATTGGAGTCCTGATGGCAAACAGTTGCTATTGACGTTAGGCACTGGGGCAACAGTGACAAGTGGTGATATTGTTACCTTGATCGGCGTATCCGATGTAGCTGGTAACTCATTGGATCTAGCGTTCGCTATTTGATTTTTGCGCTCATGCATCTCTTTAGAGATCAATCGATAAAAAGCTCAGATTCGCTACTTTACGATCTTTATGTTGGGGCGCAGATTTTTCTGGATACGACCCAGGTTTTCTACGAACTTGGTTGTGAACTTTAATCTTCTGTCATCCAGAAAAAAACCGTAGTCAATCTTTTTTCACGTAGTTCTTTACCGAAATAACCGGTAGCGCAGTGGACTAAATTGGCCTTGTATAGAATCATTCGATTGAATACGTTCTCTACTCTCAGATCTTCATACCAGGCTTGTATTGGTAGTGCGCGAACTTTAAGTGCATCGACTAAATTATTGTGGGGTGCCAGCACAATGTTCCCTCCGATTGCACCATTGGGATAGCGCAATCGACAAAAACTTGTTCCTGAATTTGGTGATGGATTCGGGCTGAGATAAATGACGCAGGCATAACGACATAAGCTGCGACTATCCGTGTGCGGATGCGAAGTACTTTCAGTGGCGCCAACCAATTGTGCGACGTTGCAATCGAGGCGCAGACCACCCGGTGGTTGTTCCATCCACAGTTTGTCTTTTCCTATTAAACGTTTCACTTGAGTTTCAACATGGCTCAATTCATCTTTGTTTAGTGCTCCATGAAAGCGCATACCCGGCCAGCTTTCTGGTTGGTAAGGTGCGCCGTATTCCCAGGCAGTATGCTTGAAACAACGTTCGGCAATTTCTTCTGCGTTCGGCAACACGTCATCGACGATCCAAAAGTTCTTTCCATGTTCTAATTTTTCGTACGGTAATTTGGGTGCGATCTGAGGTATGGCAGCTAAGACAGCATCGGGGGTGGGTAAGGGCAGCATGACAAAAAAAGAGATTGTTTTTGTTAAGAGTTGGCGAAAAAAATCAGAGTGAGAAAAGCATCACTCTGATTGTTCTATTGATTTTATTTCTGTTCTGGTTTTTTATACACCACGCCATCTTTCATGACGAAGTCTACTTTCTCTAACAATGTGATATCGGTCAAAGGATCACCTTTTACCGCGATGATATCGGCTGCGTAATTTGGCTCGATGGAGCCCAAACGTTTTGACTGATTTAATAATTCGGCAGCACCCAAAGTGGCGCTGCGTAGTGCTGCTATAGGCGACATTCCGGCTTCTACCATATAACGAAATTCTTTTGCGTTTTCACCATTAGGGAATACGCCAGCGTCCGTGCCGAACGCGATATTTACGCCAGCTTTCACCGCGCGGGAAAAGGTCGCTTGGATTAATGGGCCAATTGCTGCGGCTTTGGGTTGCACCACCGGAGAAAAGTAGTTAGGCACTTTTGCCTTTTCAGCGACAAATTTGCCGGCCGAAATGGTGGGGACATACCAAGCGCCCATTTTTTTGAACAAAGCGATAGCCTCATCATCCATATAAGTGCCATGTTCAATCGAATCTACGCCAGCACGTAATGCACGTTTGATGCCTTCGTTACCGTGGGCATGCGCCGCAACGCGGAAGCCATAATCCTTCGCAGTCGCTATTATCGCTCGTAATTCTTCATCGGTGAATTGACTATTCTGACCGCTTGCGGCCTGACTTAAGACGCCACCTGTTGCGGTGATTTTAATTAAATCAGCACCTTCCTGATAGCGACTACGAACTGCCTCGCGTGCTGTGTCAGCGCTATTAATTACACCATTTTCAGGGCCAGGTTTTCCCTTGGCGTGGCGCATGGCCATGGATAATCCATTGGATGGATCAGCATGCCCGCCCGTGGTTCCGATTGCTTTGCCTGCAGTGAACATACGTGGACCTACGATAGAACCGTTTTCAATGGCGCGTTTCATCGCAACATTTAAACCATCGGCGGCGCCTAGATCGCGCACGCTCGTAAAGCCAGCCATTAAGGTACGCTCCGCCAGTTTGGTTGAGCTATAAGCATAATCAATTGCATCAAGGCTTAGTGCATTTCTGAATTGATCGACTTGTGGTTTAGGATCATCCGATAAATGTACATGCATATCGATTAAGCCAGGCAGGCAAGCATAATTGCTTAAGTCTATATTTGACGGATTTGCCTGCATCGGTGTAATCGATTTTACACTATTATTTTCTATGGTGATGCTGACGCGTTCTCGCCAAACGCCTGCTTTGACGTCAAGTAATTTGCCACAATTAATCACTGTCGTACCAGCTATTGCGCTCGTCGTGCAAGTCGCAGTAGCAATCAAGAAAGCAAGCTGGGTGAGTTTATGCATAAGGTGTCTCTTTTAAAATAATGGGGGAAATCTCTGAGGATTCAAATAATGCGGTTTTTTTTGAGCGAACGAAAGCTTTGTTGCAGATTGCCTCACATTATTTGAAAATGCTGTTGTAATTTTCTGAAAAATGCGAGGGAGGTGCGAGAAGACTTGAGTGCTTTAATACTTAATACTTAATATTGAAAAAGACCTTTCAACCAACGAGGCCAGCTCACGCTAGTTTGGTTCACTCTAAATCGTTAGCATTAAGTTGTAGCTCTAGGTAAAAGTTTGCCCCCCCTTGACGATCTCTTTCGAAATCCAGGCTGCCATGCATCGCCTCCATGAGTTCCCTGCTAATTGCCAGACCTAGACCAGTACCACCTTGTTTTCTGGTATCAGAAGAGTCGGCCTGAACAAATTTTTGGAATAAGCTATTTTGGAATTCGGGAGGCACGCCAGGCCCTTGATCTATCACCGAGACGCGAATGAGATGTTCGCGCCAGCTAACTTGAATGGATACGTTGCCATGATTGGGTGAATACTTAATGGCGTTGGAAATCAAGTTTGACATGACTTGTAGAAAGCGATTTTGATCTATCGTAACTATGATTTCTGGGTGGGGGTTGTCTACGGTAATCGAAATCATTCTTTCTATGCCGGCTGCCAGATTGCTCTCGCAGGCAAGCTTTAGGACCTTGTTTAACTCAACTTTTTGCATATTGAAGTGCATTTTTCCAGCCGATAATTTTTCCATGTCAAGTAAGTCATTGATCAGGAAGCTTAAGCGTTGACTATTTTTGTGTGCGATATGCAGCATGGATTTAATTTTAGCGGGAAGCTCTCCTACTGCTCCACCTACAATTAATCCGAGTGCGCCGGAGATCGACGTTAATGGGGTGCGCAGCTCATGACTTACAGTTGAGATAAACTCACTCTTCATCGTTTCTATTCGTTTTCGCTCACTGATGTCTTGTATCGTGCCATACAAGCGCTCACAGCGACCTTCGTTTATTTGAGTAAGACCCAATACCCTAACCCAGCGTTCATGGCCTCGCATCGTTACGAAGCGTAATTCGCTATCAAAACTTTCGCCCGTATGAATCGCATGATTGATTTTCTCTTGTATGGTGTCGCGATCTTTTCCTTCCTTATAAAATAATATTGCCTGTTCCAGATTGCATGAATAACCTTCTGGTACTTGATGAATTTGCTCGGTGAGCTTGCTCCATTTGGTACGCGATTCATTTAAGTCCAGTTCCCAAGTACCTATTTGCGCAGCGCTATTGGATTGCTCTAACAAATCGATGGTGTGCGCTAGCTGTGCTTCTGCAAATTTTTGTTTTGAAATATCGGCGTGGCTTCCGGACATCAATAAAGGTTTACCATCGTCTGTTCGGCTGATCAGACAACCACGGTCCAATATCCAAACCCAATGTCCATCCTTATGCCGCATACGACTTGTAAACTCGTAGTAATCGAGTTCTCCGCTAAAATGTCTTTGCAGTAATAAATCGGATTGTTTTAGATCGTCTGGATGAACTAACTTACTCCATGTCTCTAAACTGATTGGAGCCAATTCTTCTAGCGTATAACCCACAATTTCTGCCCAACGCTGATTGTAGCTGGCTTCTCCCGTTTGCACATTCCATTCCCAGGTGCCGATATTGGTTCCCTTAATAATATCTGCTAGTCTGCGCTCGCTATCCAGATGGCTTGCCCGTACTCGAGCTGCCTGAATTAATTGTGCAATAGTGAGTAATATCGGCTGCAAGAAGTTGACCAAATCTTGTTTGTAACCGAATGGGCGATTGGCGATTCCTATGGTCGCAATGAGCGCTTCATTGTAATAAATCGGCAGGCCTAAGAAATTATGGATGCCTGGGTGAGTCGAAGTACCTTGCATTCTTTCATCTGTCAGCTCATTCAAAATAATGACAGATTTGGTTCGAATCGCCGCGCCGAATAAATCATCGAGCGCGTTCAATTTTAGATTTTGAGTCGTACATTCGTTGGCAGTTAAAGGTGATGTCAGTTTTTTCGCAGTGCGGTTAATGGTAAATAATTTGAGATGCGTTTCGGATTTTTGATCTTGAAATACTTCTCCGATAAAACCGTAGCTACTGCCAGTTAAATCCAAGATGTCATGCAAAAGGCTTTTAAATCCCTCACCGTGCTCCAAACTATGTATGAATTTTGCCTGAGCATTGGAAATAACCTGCGCTAGGTTTTGTTGTAATTTTAAAGAGCTGGCTAATTCCCATTCATAGATAGTATTGTTGACCCACTCCGAAAACAATTTGATAAACTCAATTTCGACCTGAGTAAAAAAAGCAGGTTTGCGGGCTAGTGAGTCTGAGAAAGCCAAGGTTCCAAAAAGTGTATTTTGCGCATGGATAGGAACCCCGATATAGGAGCCAAATACCAAGAGCGAATTTTTTGCAATTTCCGCATAAGGGCTCGTGCTTACTTCAGGCAGTAGCGTAATTTCGTTCGATTGCATGCTGACCGAACACATAGTCTGATCTAAAGTTAAAACCGAGCCTTCACAGGGGAATTCAGGATTCCATTGAACTATGACTTCGCAATCGTCGCTTCGATGACGATTAATCATACCGTTTGACATGTTCAAAAAGCGGCATGCGATTTCCAGCGCTTGCCTCAATAAAACGGCGTAATCAGTGTTACTTAAAGAAGAGATTTTGGTTAAAGCTAATAGCGCATAGTGTTGTTGATTTTGTTGGAATAGCCTAATTTCTTGTTCTACACAATCGGCCAAGTCGCGCAGTGAATTTAATTCTGCAACGCTTAAAGTGCGTGGATGGCTGTCAATAATGCACAGCGTACCAATATTGTTTTTGCCATCGGGCCGTAATGGTGCACCTGCATAAAATCGAATATTAGGCGCCCCAGTGACGAGAGGATTGTCGGCAAAACGGGCGTCTTCAAGCGCATTGGTAATATGGAAAACTTCTTCTTCCAAAATTGCGTGACCGCAAAATGAAATGTCTCTGCCTGTTTCACAAGCTGTCAGTCCTTGCTTGGACTTAAACCATTGGCGATCACTGTCGACGAGGGATACTAGCGCAATTTCTACACCAAAAAACTGCTTGGCCAGTCGGGTCAGGCGGTCAAAGCGCTCTTCTTCGGCAGTGTCTAGTATATTTAAATCGACTAGCGCCTTTATCCGCGTACTCTCGTTCAGCGGCATGTCGGGTGATTTCATGCACTTCGCTCCAGTGATAAAGAATACGATGGATTGGTTTTTGAATGCGCGTCCATGTCAATCGCTGATATCACAAAATGTCGCAATTGGATTAGCGATGATATTATGAGTATCTAGCAAGAAGTTCTTCTAGGCAAGTGAATCCCGATCTCAATTTTTGCATGTTGCTGATTTACGAATGTTGTATGGTAATTCGGGTCAGGTTTTGCTTAGTTTCTATGCTTGCTAAGCTAATGATATTGAAATCATGGCAATATAAGCTTTGTCAGTGTTAGTATTCTTTATAAGCTTAGTCAGGTCGTGTCGAAATAAGCTTCCCCAATTCTCGCTTTCTTGCTCAAACCTACTTAGACTGGGATAATCAGCGCTGTATATATTTCCCTGCCCCCACTATGTTGAAGTTCCGCTCCTTCGTTGTTTCTATTGCTGCATTGTTTGTGATATCTGCGCTGTGTTTTCCATCTGCCTGCAACGCGTCAGAAAGTCCGGTGCGTCTTTTTTTGCAGGAAAGTCTGGATAGCGAAGGGAAGCAAGTTGCTCTGAATCCAAAATTGATGGAAATTTTGACCTATTTTGAACGCCAGACCGGTCTCAAGTTTGAACCGATTATTTTGCCTTGGAAGCGCGCGCAAAGTGAGACTTTGGAGGGAAAGGGAATCATTTATGGATTTTCACGTTCACCCGAGCGTTTAAAGGCCTACCACTTTTCATTGCCAGTCGTTACTGAGCGAGTTTGGGGTATCACATATGGTAGACCTAAACCTAATTATCGACATGTAGAGGATTTGCGCAACAAAATAGTCAGTACTGGGCGCGGATTTAGCCATGGCATGGAGTTTGATCAAGCCCGTGATGTGATCTTTAAAGTGCAAGAAGATTCTGCGTCGACTGTTGCACGCTTTAAAAAATTAATGGCGAAGCGCAGTGATTTAATGGTGTGGCCAGTACGCGGATATCAACACCATGCCGAAGTTGAAGAATACATTAATCGCATCATCGTAAAAGAGTCGAATGACCCCGAGTTAAAAGGCCGGTATTTTGATGTAACCGATCAGCCTTTGTTTTATGACTCCACACACTTTGCCAGCGCTAAAGGAAAGTATGCGGAGGTACTCAAAAAGATAGATCAAGCGATTGCGCGTGGTACAAAAAATGGAAGTTTAAATAAGGTCTTACGCGGCTATCATTAAAAAAACACTCATTATTGGCGGTCAGCATGTTGTCGAATTGTCTGTTGCTTGTGTGCGATCAAAGTATCTAATGCTAAAAAACAAGCTTGGTTTCGACCTTGTTGTTTAGCTTTATACAATGCGGTATCCGCTGCATCAATCAATGCCGATACTTCGCGATGTTGGATAGGATCGTAGGTGCTTAAACCTATGCTTATACTAATGACTTGATTACTCTTTGACTTTAAATGCGGGAGTTGTAAGTCAGTAATCGCAGTGATTAATTTTTCAGCAAATAGCACGCCATGTTCTGCGGGCATATCCGGTAATATCAAAACAAATTCTTCTCCACCATAGCGCGCTAACATATCCGAAGAGCGTGAAATCTGCGCTCTTAAAGCAGCAGCGACCTTAATCAATATCTTATCGCCTGCAGGATGTCCGTAGTAGTCGTTATATTGTTTGAAGTAATCGATATCGACCATGAAGATCGATAAAGGGTGCTTTTGCCGTATCGCTTGTCCCAAAGCAATTTTGTAATGTTCGTCAAAAAAGCGGCGATTGTACAAGCTAGTCAGGCTATCGGTAGTCGCATCTTTTTTCAATAGTTCTGAATGCGAGCGCAACATTTTTTCACGTCGTATGGAGGTGCTAGAATCGGTGACTTGAATCAAGTAACAAGCATCCGCCAAATCCGAGTCGAGTACTGTGATGGTAATGGATTGATGAATGGCAATTTGCTTATTCAAACTTTCTTCTTCGCCAAATAGCGGCAAAGGGGAGCGATGCAAAGCGTTCGATAGCATTGCAGGCAAGCCATAGGTAATCGAATTTTTCAGAGCGTTACTGAAAGCCAAGCTAGGAGCGGTAGGAAACACAGTAGACATGTTGTTTTGCCGTGCTATGTCCGAAGAGATACCTGAATGTTTTTCCATCCAAGCATTCCACAACAATATATTGGTATCAGCATCAACTAAAATCAGCCCCATATTAATACTATTCAAAATAGGGCTTTGATAAATCTCTAAAGAGCTCATTCTATATTTCCTAAAAACTGCTCTAAATGCTTTACTAAGCTAAGTAGTGACATGGAGCTCAACAAGAAAATCAGGTGGCCTTCAGAAAGGCGTTTCTCGATCGAAAGATCGATGTGCAATACCAAAACAAAAGCCTGGTCTTCTGCGCTATGCAAGCTTCTGAAAATTTCTTCAGTCGACGCAATTTTGTAATCTGGTAGTGAGCTATTTAAGGAAATATGCAACATATCTGCCATGGCCGAGAGACAGGCATTGAGGATAATATTCCCCAGTTCGCACATGGCTTCTTGTTCGAATTCTGCCAGCTCTTCAATGCTCATCTGCGAGCCCATCATATCGCGCACTATTTCCAGTGCATGGCTCTCCGTAAATAAAAGCAAAGCCTGCGCATCGAAAGGGCCGGAAAATTGTTGGCTGACTACGCCGAATTTCAAGCTGCTCAGATCCATGATGTTGGCATCAACTTCAGAAGTTTTTTTAATTTCCACTGAAGGCACTGAGAGTTTTACTTCGTCTCCAACAATTTCGCTCAAACTTGCGGCAGCGCGGCCAGCACCGACGTTAAAAACTTCGGCGAGCGCGTCTAAATGAAGGTCTGTTAGGCTGTTCACAATTATCCTAAAAAGTAATGCAGTGCTTCTGCGATCGACTTCTCCGTGATCGGCTTAGCAACAAAGATGGCGCCCATAGCGTTCGCTCTATCTTGAAAACTCTCTTGAATATTGGCAGAAAAAATGACCACCCGACACGAAGGCATTTCCTTTAGTAATATCTCGGCAGCATCCGTTCCTAAAATGCCGGGCATATTAATGTCCATAGTGCAAAAATCAGGTTTCTTTTCCAGTGCCATAGCAACGCCATCAGTGCCGTTGTTAGCTTCGAGAATTTCCCAGTTGGGATGAACATCTAAAACTCGGGCGCGTATGATCATACGTGATACTTTACTATCATCTACGATCAGTAGTTTTTTTACTGGCGTGTCGGCTGTCATCGCATTTTTCCGTTATTAATTTAATGTTGAATCAAAGATTTGTTTAGCGAACCTAAAGTCTCTTTTGATATTTTACCCTAAGCGGTAGGCTTAGCATTTTAAGGAGATTTAATGCGTTGTAAAAAGCCTTCGATATTTGTTACTTTTTGTGTCTGGGAGACTGTCTATGTTGATTTGTTGCTTTTTAACTTGCGCCATAAGGTGGTACGACTAATCCCTAAGTGCTTGGCAACGTCATCTTTTCTATTCTTAAACTTATGCATTAAGAAATCAAGTGATTCTTCAGAAGTTTCTGCGATTTTTGAAGCAGAGAGTTCATTTGCTTTATTCTGCGCAAGCTCAGGGAATAAGTTGACTAGAAAGCCAGGCGTAATGGCTTGTAAAGGCGTGGCGGATAAATGCAAGGCCACCCGTTCCATGAAGTTGCGTAATTCGCGCACATTGCCCGGCCAACCGTAGCTCCTCAGTAAATCTTCGCAAGCTGCTACCTCTGCATGGAGATTGGGATGGGGTCGACTAGCGATTGCTGCACACGCTTGTTTTAAACTCCATTGAGAAAGACTGACTAAGTCTTCAGGGCGTTCACGCAGCGACGGCAAATGTAATGGCAGTATCGCTAATCGAAAAAACAAGTCTGCACGAAAACGTCCCTCTCGTATTCTTTGTTGGAGATCGCAGTGGGTTGCGCTGATGATACGGACGTCGATCGAAATAGGCCGTACACCACCGACACGTACAATTTCTTTTTCTTCTAACACGCGTAGTAAGCGTGTTTGCAGATTTAAGGGCATTTCACCTATTTCATCTAAGAATAAGGTGCCGCGATGTGCGGCTTCAAATAAGCCTGCATGACCACCACGACGAGAGCCAGTGAAAGCACCTTCCTCGTATCCAAACAGCTCTGATTCCAACAAGGATTCTGCAATCGCGCCGCAGTTAACCGCGACAAAAGCCTGTCGTGATCTTGGGCTTTCCCGGTGGATGGCTTGGGCCGCTAATTCTTTGCCAGTACCAGTTTCACCTTGTAATAAGACAGTGGCTGGTGAGCGCGCATAAAGCATGATGCTGCTTCGCACTTCTTGCATGAGTTTTGAATCACCACGTAAATCATTTAAGCCATGTTTGGCACGCAATTCGCCGACAGGTTGTTGGCGCCCTTTCGATGCCTCGAGGCGGGTGAGGCGAGAGATTTCAATCGCATCGTCAAACGCCTGTCGGATGGAGCCAGCGGAGTACATAAAGATACCGGTTAAACCGGCTTCCTCTGCTAGATCGGTAATTAAGCCCGCACCGACAATGGCCTGTATGCCCATCGCTTTGAGTTCACTAATTTGGCTTTTGGCGTCTTCCTCGGTGACATAAGTTCTTTGTTCAACTTGAAAACCAAAAGTAGTTTTGAAATCGGCCAACTCCGGTATTGTTTCCTGGTAAGTGACAATGGCGATCTGGCGCGAGACTTTACGTGCGCGAGCCAAGGCTTGCATGACGTCAAATCCACTGGCTTTCGCGATAACGACTGGTATAGGTAGTCGATTTTTTAGATAGGCGCCGTTCGAGCCGGCAGCAATCACGGCATCACAGCGTTCGGTTTGCAAACGTTCGCGCAGCACCTGAGCGGCTTCTTCAAAGCCAAGGTGTATCGGTTCAATGTCAGCACTGGCATCGTACTCGACCATGATGTCGCGGAATAAATCAAATAAACGCGAAATTGAGACTGTCCAAATGATGGGCTTGTCTTGTGGATCGCGTGGAAGAGGGGAGTGTCGGCTCATGAGGGCTCCATGCTTACGTGGATTGCGTAGCGCTTGCTTTGGCTGGTGTTTCAAATGATGTTTCAAGTATGTTTCAATTGTGTTTCAATTGCAACGTATTTCCGTCGTATAAGTGAACTTTTCACTCAAGTTTGGCTTTGTAAGTTTGAATTCAAGTATTTGATTTTTAAGGCTATTAAATTTCGCTAACGTGAATGGACGCCCCCCTGGCACGCGCTTTGCAATAGGGACTACATCCAAACAAAAGGAAAAGATCATGTCTCAATATTCCGCAGGTGCTGCCTTCCGTAAGGCGATGCAAGAAGAGTCTCCGTTACAAGTCGTTGGTGCGATCAACGCTAATCATGCTTTATTGGCGAAACGTGCAGGCTTTAAAGCGATTTATTTGTCCGGTGGTGGCGTTGCTGCTGGTTCTCTCGGTTTGCCCGATCTCGGCATCTCAAATTTGGACGATGTATTGACTGATGTGCGCCGTATCACTGATGTTTGTGATTTGCCTTTGTTGGTCGACGTCGATACTGGTTTTGGTTCTTCGGCGTTCAACGTTGCACGTACCGTCAAGTCCATGATCAAGTTTGGCGCGGCAGCGATGCATATTGAAGATCAGGTCGGTGCCAAGCGCTGCGGCCACCGCCCAGGTAAAGAAATCGTCAGTAAGCAAGAAATGGTCGATCGCGTGAAAGCCGCGGTCGATGCACGTACTGATGACAATTTCGTGATCATGGCACGTACCGATGCGCTGGCAGTAGAAGGCTTGGAAGCGGCAATCGAGCGCGCTCTAGCATGCGTCGAAGCGGGAGCTGATATGATCTTCCCAGAAGCGATTACAGAGTTGGCGATGTACAAGCAATTCGCCAATGCAGTGAAAGTGCCTATTCTCGCGAATATTACTGAATTCGGTTCCACACCTTTGTACACGGTGGAAGAATTAGCGTCCGCTGAAGTTGGTTTGGTGCTATATCCATTGAGCGCTTTCCGTGCCATGAACAAAGCAGCGGAAAATGTGTACACCGCGATTCGTCGTGATGGCACGCAAAAGAATGTCGTCGACACGATGCAAACACGGATGGAATTGTATGAGCGTATCAACTATCACGATTTTGAACAAAAACTGGACGCCTTGTTTGCACAGCAAAAAGGGAAATAAACGAAAAGCCTCGCCGCAGAGGCGCAGAGGTCGCAGAGAAGGGAATCAAGGAACTCTGTGGGCTCTGCGCCTCTGCGGTTCAAAAAAATCAATGGAGAAAGAAATGACCACACAAGAAAACCCAACATTTAAACCAAAAAAATCCGTCGCACTATCAGGCGTTGCTGCTGGCAATACTGCCTTGTGTAGCGTGGGCAAGACAGGTAACGACTTGCACTATCGCGGTTACGATATTTTGGATGTGGCCGACAATTGTGAGTTTGAAGAAATCGCCCATTTGCTGGTTCACGGCAAATTGCCAACGACGGCTGAACTGTCTGCCTATAAAGCAAAATTAAAATCCTTGCGCGGTTTGCCAGCGAATTTGAAATTGGCGTTAGAAGCTTTGCCTGCCTCTTCGCATCCTATGGACGTGATGCGTACAGGTTCATCAGTCTTGGGTTGCACATTGCCAGAAAAAGACGATCACAACACGCCAGGCGCACGTGATATCGCTGATCGCTTGATGGCATCTTTTGGTTCCATGCTCTTGTATTGGTACCACTTTAGCCATAACGGTAAGCGCATCGACGTTGAAACCGACGATGATTCAATTGGCGGTCATTTCCTGCACTTGCTACACGGCGAAAAACCAAAAGCGTCTTGGGTTCGTGCCATGCACACGTCCTTGATTCTGTACGCGGAACACGAATTCAATGCATCGACTTTCACTAGTCGCGTGATTGCAGGTACAGGTTCCGATATCCACTCCGCTATCACCGGTGCAATCGGTGCTTTACGTGGTCCTAAACATGGCGGTGCCAACGAAGTCGCGTTTGAAATCCAAAAACGCTATGACAATCCCGACGAAGCAGAAGCGGATATCAAGCGTCGCGTAGAAAACAAAGAAGTGGTGATTGGTTTTGGTCACCCAGTGTACACAGTGTCTGATCCACGTAATAAAGTCATCAAAGAAGTTGCTCGCACATTGTCGGTTGAAGCAGGCTCTACCAAAATGTACGACATTGCTGAGCGTTTAGAAACGGTGATGTGGGATATCAAAAAAATGTTCCCGAATTTGGATTGGTTCTCTGCTGTGTCTTATCACGTAATGGGCGTACCAACAGCAATGTTCACGCCACTGTTCGTGATCGCACGGACATCTGGTTGGTCGGCGCATATTATTGAGCAACGTATCGATAACAAGATCATTCGTCCGAGTGCAAATTATGTGGGGCCTGAAGATTTACAGTTTGTGGCTTTGAAGGATAGAAAATAGAGCTTAGATTCAGGGGCGCGATGTTTCCTTGTGACTCTTCGGTGTGCTTTTTTATGCTCCCTCCCTTTCAAGGGGAGGGTTGGGGTGGGGATGGTTAGTTATGTCTACTAAAACCCCCATCCCCCTCCCAGCCTCCCCCTTGAAGGGGGAGGAGCGGATAGAAGATGCGATACGGATAAAAAACATCTCTTATATAAAACAGCACTACCTCAGTAAGTATTAAAAATCAAAGATGGACAAAAAATGAACACACAATTCCGTAAGAATCTCCCAGGAACCTCACTCGATTACTTCGATGCGCGTGAAGCGGTTGAAGCGATTGAGGCAGGCGCATACGCCAAGCTGCCATACACTTCACGCGTACTAGCAGAAAACTTGGTACGTCGCTGTGATCCAGCGACTTTGACTGATTCCTTAAAACAGTTTATCGAACGTAAGCGTGATTTGGATTTTCCATGGTTCCCTGCACGTGTTGTGTGTCACGATATTCTGGGACAAACGGCCTTGGTTGATCTTGCTGGTTTGCGTGATGCGATCGCGGATCAGGGTGGTGACCCGGCTCAAGTAAATCCCGTGGTGCCTGTGCAGTTAATCGTCGATCATTCTCTCTCGGTTGAATGTGGTGGTTTTGATCCGCAGGCCTTCGAAAAAAATCGCGCGATTGAAGACCGTCGTAATGAAGATCGCTTCCACTTCATTAATTGGACCAAGCTCGCGTTTAAAAATATGGAAGTGATCCCGCCGGGTAACGGCATCATGCATCAGATCAATCTGGAGCGGATGTCGCCTGTGATCCAGTCACAAAATGGCGTGGCGTTTCCAGATACTTTAGTCGGCACGGACAGCCATACACCGCATGTCGATGCGCTCGGCGTGATTGCGATTGGTGTCGGTGGATTGGAAGCTGAAAACGTCATGCTCGGTCGCGCATCTTGGATGCGTTTACCCGATATTATCGGCGTAGAGCTCAGCGGCAAACCACAGCCTGGTATTACGGCAACCGATGTCGTATTGGCACTCACAGAATTTTTGCGCAAATCCAAAGTGGTGGGCGCTTATCTTGAGTTCTACGGTAGCGGTGCAGCAGCCTTGACGCTGGGTGATCGTGCGACAATTTCGAATATGGCACCTGAATACGGCGCGACGGCAGCAATGTTCAGTATCGATCAGCAAACCATCGATTATTTGAAATTGACAGGTCGTGAAGATGCACAAGTGGCTTTGGTAGAGACCTACGCAAAAGTCGCTGGCTTGTGGTCCGACTCTTTAGTCACAGCAGAATACGAACGTGTACTGCAATTTGATTTATCTTCGGTCGTGCGCAATATGGCGGGTCCATCAAATCCGCACGCACGTGTCGCTACCAGTGATTTAGCAGCAAAGGGTATTGCTACTGCTTGGGACGATGTGCCAGGCCAGATGCCAGATGGTGCGGTCATCATCGCGGCGATTACGAGTTGCACCAATACTTCCAATCCACGCAATGTGATTGCTGCTGGTTTGTTGGCGCGCAATGCCAATCGACTTGGCTTAACTCGCAAGCCTTGGGTGAAATCATCCTTAGCGCCAGGTTCTAAAGCAGTGACTTTGTATTTGGAAGAAGCGGGCTTGATGCAAGATCTCGAAGCACTTGGCTTTGGTGTCGTGGCTTACGCTTGCACATCCTGCAATGGTATGTCTGGCGCGCTTGACCCAGTGATTCAGCAAGAAATTATTGACCGCGATTTGTATGCAACCGCTGTGTTATCAGGCAATCGTAATTTCGATGGACGTATTCATCCCTATGCGAAACAAGCTTTCCTTGCCTCGCCACCACTAGTAGTTGCTTATGCGATTGCGGGCACCATGCGTTTCGATATCGAGAAAGACGTATTGACCGTCGTCGATGGCAAAGAGATTCGTTTGAAAGACATCTGGCCGACCGATGAAGAGATCGATGCAATTGTGAAGTCCAGTGTGAAGCCTGAGATGTTCCGCAAAGTCTATGAGCCTATGTTCGCGATCTCGACAGAGAAAGCAGC
This sequence comes from Undibacterium sp. Di24W, assembly GCF_049340325.1. Lineage (NCBI taxonomy): Bacteria > Pseudomonadati > Pseudomonadota > Betaproteobacteria > Burkholderiales > Oxalobacteraceae > Undibacterium > Undibacterium sp. Di24W. The sequence goes on along the minus strand of NZ_JBMPOP010000001.1, from coordinate 397,837 downwards.
CAGCGTGGCGCCTCTGTACGATTGGCGCGCACCTTCCACCTATATCCGCCGTCCACCTTATTGGGAAGGCGCTTTAGCTGGTGTCCGTACCATGAAAGGCATGCGTGCTTTGGCGGTGTTAGGCGACAATATTACGACCGATCATTTATCACCATCCAACGCGATTATGCTTGATAGCGCGGCAGGTGCCTATCTCGCAAAGATGGGTTTGCCAGAAGAAGATTTCAATTCTTATGCAACACATCGTGGCGATCACTTAACTGCACAACGCGCTACGTTCGCGAATCCAACTTTAAAGAACGAGATGGTGCGCGATGCGGAAGGTAAAGTGAAAGCGGGATCTTTGGCACGTATTGAACCCGAAGGCAAAGTGACGCGCATGTGGGAAGCCATTGAAACCTATATGGAACGTAAGCAGCCTTTGATCATTATTGCGGGTGCTGATTACGGCCAAGGATCTTCACGTGACTGGGCGGCCAAAGGTGTGCGTTTGGCAGGTGTGGAAGTCATCGTCGCTGAAGGTTTTGAACGGATTCATCGTACCAATTTATTGGGGATGGGGGTGTTGCCACTTGAGTTTAAAGCGGGTGTCAATCGTTTGACTTTGCAATTAGACGGAACAGAAACCTATGACGTAACTGGCAAATGTACACCGCGCACGACCTTGACTTTGGTCATTCATCGTAAAAACGGTGAGCGTGTTGAAGTGCCTGTCACTTGCCGTCTTGATACAGCTGAAGAAGTATCGATTTATGAAGCGGGTGGTGTATTGCAACGTTTTGCACAGGACTTTTTGGAGTCGACTAAGTCTGCTTGATAACAAAGGAATTGCTGAAGAGGCGCAGATTAGGCAGAGTTTCTATCACGATGAAGTAAGCCCTTCTCCCGCAAGCGGCGAATTGGAAATGCGGGGTGGGGATGAGGGGCATTGATCAAGTATTTCGAGATTGTTTGATGATACGTTTGTGAAACTGCATGTCAGTATTGCTGAAACGATTTTGCTAGCTCACCTTCCCTCACCCTAACCCTCTCCCGCTTGCGGGAGAGGGGACTAAGAACCAAGAAAAGGAAAATAATGTCCCATCCAGCCCAAATCAAAATCCCAGCCGTCTACATGCGTGGCGGCACAAGTAAAGGCGTGTTCTTTCGCGTACAGGATTTGCCGAGTGCTGCCCTGCAGCCAGGAGCTGCACGCGATGCTTTGTTATTGCGTGTGATAGGTAGCCCCGATCCTTACGGCAAACAAATCGACGGTATGGGTGGCGCCACTTCCAGCACCTCGAAAACAGTATTACTGGCGAAGAGTGCCAAGCCAGATCACGACGTTGATTATCTGTTTGGACAAGTTTCCATCGACAAAGCATTCGTCGACTGGAGCGGCAACTGCGGCAATTTATCTGCAGCGGTGGGTTCTTGTGCGATCAGCATGGGCTTGGTTGACAATGTCCCTAAAAACGGCATCGCCGTAGTGCGCATTTGGCAAGCGAATATCAGTAAAACGATTGTTGCTCATGTGCCGATGACGAATGGTGAGGTGCAGGAGACGGGTGACTTTGAGCTTGATGGCGTGACTTTTCCAGCGGCTGAAGTTCAGCTTGAGTTTATGGACCCAGCAGCAGAAGAAGAGGGTGCTGGCGGTTCTATGTTCCCAACGGGGAATTTGGTCGATGATCTAGAAGTACCTGACATCGGCACATTAAAAACGACCATGATTAACGCCGGGATTCCAACCATCTTTGTGAACGCCGAAGAGATTGGCTACACCGGTACTGAATTGCAAGACGCTATCAATAGTGATGCTGCGGCGCTAGCGAAGTTTGAAACAATACGCGCTTATGGTGCGGTACGCATGGGTTTGATTAAGCATATTGACGAAGCCGCAAAACGTCAACACACACCGAAGGTGGCCTTTGTTTCTAAGCCTTTGGACTATGTTTCCTCTAGTGGAAAACAAGTTCATGCGAGTGAAATTGATTTGTGTGTAAGGGCTATGTCTATGGGTAAATTGCATCACGCGATGATGGGGACTGCAGCGGTTGCGATCGGCACAGCGGCAGCAATTCCTGGAACATTAGTCAATCTCGCGGCGGGCGGTGGAGACCGCACGGCTGTTCGGTTTGGACATCCATCCGGAACTTTACGTGTAGGTGCGGAAGCTCAGCTGGTAGATGGTGAGTGGAATGTGAAGAAGGCGAGTATGAGTCGTAGTGCTCGGGTGTTGATGGAAGGTTGGGTTCGCGTTCCGGGCGATTGCTTTTGATTTTTGTTTTGAGTGATTTGTGCTGTTGATTTGCTGTCTGTTGGTCGGGAGTGGCCCGACAGCCACTTACTTTCTTTGCTTCGCCAAAAAAAGTAAGCAAAGAAAGGCGACCACGCTGCCACTGCCCTTCGGGTTCCCAATTATGCAAGACAAAAAATGGGAAAGCTTCGAAACTCGCTGCGCTCAGACAACGAAGCTTTCTTATCCATTTTCTGTCCTGCACAATTGGCAGTGTCAGAAGTGGATGAAGGTCAAAAGCAAAAGCAAAAGCAAAAGCAAAACAATCAGTATCGACGGATGTTCGTTCTTCTATTAGCAATTCCAGGTCGTTGTTTTTGATTTGCTTTTGACTTACACCCGTTTGAGACGACGTAATTTGTGCTTCACAGAAAATGGATAAGAAAGTGTTGCTGTCTGAGCGTAGCGAGTTTCAACACTTTCCCATTTTTTGTGATGCACAAATTATGCTGAAGCGTAGCGTAAGCACCCCGAAGGGGCGAGTCTACGGTCGCCTTTTTTGGATCACCTTTTTTGGCGAAGCAAAAAAGGTGATTGGCCGCCGGGCCACACCCGGCCAGAGAAAGTTGAGTTAGCACGATAACCAATAAGAAAGTAAGCCATTCAAAGAATAAATTTGATGTAGTACAAAAGGCGAATAGATAAAACAAATAACAATCAAAAACAATCAACTACGCGCCAAAAGAATTCAAACCAAAACGCTATAAAAACTGGAGACACCATGAACTACCAAGATTTTTATCAAGCCTCAATTCAAGACCCAGCCAGCTTCTGGGACCAACAAGCCCAACTCATCAGCTGGCACAAACCCTATACCCAAGTACTTGATCACAGCAAACCACCATTTTCGAAATGGTTTGTCGGTGGCGAAACGAATCTTTGTTATAACGCGATTGATCGTTGGTTGGAGACACAGTCGGATAAGGCGGCATTGATCGCCATTTCGACTGAAACCAATGCCGAGAAAACTTACAGCTTCGCTGCACTGCATGTGGAAGTGCAACGCATGGCAGCAATCATGTTGGAGCTCGGCGTCAAGAAGGGCGATAGAGTCTTAATCTATATGCCCATGATTGCCGAAGCGGCATTTGCCATGTTGGCCTGTGCGCGCATCGGTGCTGTGCATTCCGTGGTGTTCGGTGGATTTGCCTCCAAGAGTTTAGCAACGCGTATCGATGATGCTAAACCCGTATTGGTGGTGTCCGCCGACGCCGGTATGCGTGGCGGCAAGGCAGTGCCTTACAAACCTTTGCTCGATGAAGCGATTCAATTGGCCGACCATAAGCCAGCAAAGGTTTTATTAGTGAATCGTGGTCTCGATGCGATGAATATGGCTGCCGGTCGTGATGTTGATTACGCTGCATTGCGTGAACAACATATGGTCGCTCAAGTCCCTGTGACTTGGTTAGAGTCCAACGAGATGTCGTACGTACTCTACACCTCAGGCACCACTGGTAAGCCTAAAGGCGTGCAGCGCGACGTAGGTGGTTATGCAGTTGCCTTGGCATCATCCATGAAAAATATTTTCTGCGGCAACCCTGGAGAAACTTATTTTGCGACATCCGATATTGGTTGGGTGGTAGGACACTCGTATATCGTCTACGGCCCTTTGATCGCTGGTATGGCAACCATCATGTATGAAGGTACACCGATTCGCCCAGATGCAGGTGTGTGGTGGAGCATTGTTGAAAAATACAAAGTGACACGTATGTTCTCTGCACCGACTGCTGTGCGCGTACTGAAAAAGCATCCAGTCGAGCTGATGAAGAAGTACGATATTTCCTCGCTTAAGGCTTTGTATTTAGCGGGTGAACCACTTGATGAAACTACCTCTAATTGGATCGCCACTGAATTGGGCGTGCCGATTATCGATAACTACTGGCAGACTGAAACAGGTTGGCCGATCTTGTCAGTTGCTCGTGGCGTGGAACATAAAGATACGCGACTTGGTAGCCCGGGGATCGCGATGTATGGTTATAACGTCACTATCATTAATGAAGGAACAGGCGAGGTGTGTGGCGCGAATGAAAAAGGCGTGGTCGCGATTAAAGGACCTTTGCCACCAGGCTGTATGCAAACCATTTATGGCGATGATGCGCGCTTCGTTCAAACGTATTGGTCTAACTTCGCGCATGAACAGATGTATTCGACTTTTGATTGGGGCATACGCGATGAGGACGGGTATTTCTTCATTTTGGGACGCACCGATGACGTAATCAATGTCGCTGGGCACCGTTTAGGCACCCGTGAAATTGAAGAAAGTATTTCTAGCCATCCGCAGATTTCTGAAGTCGCTGTGGTGGGTATTGAAGATAAATTGAAAGGGCAGGTCGCGGTGGCGTTTGCGATTATAAAAAACCCCGAACGTGCGGCTACACCCGAATTAGCAAAAGCTTTGGAAACCGAAGTGATGGCCGTAGTCGATAATCAGCTGGGTGCGGTTGCACGTCCTGCTCGGGTTTATTTTGTGGCGATGTTACCTAAAACGCGTTCCGGTAAACTCTTGCGTCGATCTATCCAAGCTGTGTGTGAAGGGCGCGATGCGGGTGACTTGACGACGATCGAAGATCCTCAGTCTTTGCAGCAAATTAAGAATGCATTACAAAATTAAGTTCTGACCGAGAAAACAAAAGAGCGTCAAAATATTCTGACGCTCTTTTGAATTTTTTAGAAGAAAACTATATCGCGGGATCAGTTTAAATAATTAAAGCTGCGGATAAGGTTGTTACTTCATCCTCAGATTCCTCTAAGATACTTAGCAGACTGCCTTCGCCCACCACAAAATCGATTTCTGATTCGCAGCGATTGGCCTCGGTGTCAGTACGTGTGTCTAAGGGCGAGACTGTTTTTGCCAGATCATTTGCTAGGAGCAGAGTATCGCCTAAAGTTTCTGGTGGCATAGCGTGTAGTCCATACCACATGGCTTCGACTGCTTCATTCACTTCAGAAGGTAAGTTAAGATTCTTCAAAACCGCGCGGCCAATGATCGCTTCTTGTGACTCGACTTTCGTCACTGTGTCACGGAACTCATCAAAATTTTCATCATCATTCGCACCAGATAAGTCGTCTGGTTCTAATAAACAAGGAAATTCCTCGGCACGTGATAACAGGTAAAAACCACCCACTTCGTGCACGATCCCGGCAAACATAGCGGTATCTGGATTCAGTTTTGTTACACGACGCGAAATAACTTGAGAAAGAGCGGCTACCTGCGCCGAGTGTTCCCAGAGTTGATTCACTTTGGTGCGAATGATGGGGTTTTTACTGGCGCCAGCAATTTGGCGCATCACGATTGACGCAGTTAAGCCACGCAGCGTATTAAATCCAAGACGTGCAATGGCTGAACGGACATTAGTCACCTCTGAGCCTCTTGAGTAGGCCGCGCTGTTGGCAACCGCAACCACTTTCGCCGCCAGCATCGGTTCATTGAGTATGATTTTAGTTGCCGTATCGAGACTACAATCAGGGACGTCTATGGCCTCTTTTACTTTAAGCGAGGTTGCGACACTGGCAGAGAATATTAATTCTCCATGGCGCGCTTGTTCTACCAGTAGGGCTAGGGCTTCGGATTTATTCATGACACAGAGTCGCTCCGTATTGAGAAAATCACACTTATCTTTGTTTGATCAAACGCTATTTGATGTCTATTGCAAATCGTTTTAGTCTGATATTGATGGTGCTAAAAATGACATTGTTAGATTGTGTGCCTGAATGCTGCTTTCGTCAAATTACAATGTAGCAGATAAAATTGCTTTATAGAAATTTTATTTGTATTTATGAGTGCTTTCGAAGCAGTAGCCGTTGTGTTAATGCAATCAAGGATATTGCGCTGATTGTTGTTCCTACGCTCAAGAGTATATCTGTCAACTGAGGATCACCAAAATAGAATAAGTGACGTAAGCTTGGCATTGTAAATACAAGCAACAACATGACAGCTGTTGCCGCACAAACCCACCATAGCATAGGGTTGGGAGAACGCAAGGTATGCCATAGATTTCCGTTGAGTGAACGGTTTAGAAAGATGAAACCGAGGTCGCTTGTAACCACTGCCGCAAAAGTGATGGCACGGGTTTCGTCAGTCGCGATGTTGTTCTGAGTCGCGAGCCAATAGACGCCGAGTATTGTCAATAGGGCAGTGCAGCCCTGCCAAAATCCGCGCCACAATACCTCAGCTTGAAAGATACTAGAGTCAATGCTGCGAGGTGCTCGTTGCATGATGTTTTCTTCTTCCTCTTCGGCTTCGAAAACCAATGAGCAACTAGGATCAATGATTAACTCCAATATCAAAATATGCACGGGCATTAGGAGAACCGGCCATCCCAGCATTACCGGTAAAAACGATAAGCCCACAATGGGTATATGTGCAGCGATTACAAAACTTAAGGTTTTACGCAAGTTGTCGAAAATTCGTCGTCCTAAGCGCACTGCTGTGACAATCGATGAAAAGGTGTCGTCAAGTAAGACTAGTGCTGCAGATTCACGTGCAACGTCAGTTCCTCGCTTACCCATCGCAATTCCAATATGTGCCGCTTTCAGGGCAGGTGCGTCGTTGACCCCATCACCCGTCATGGCGACGATAGCGCCGGATTGCTTTAACAAACCGACGATACGCAGTTTCTGCTCGGGCATGACGCGGCAGTAAATTTGGATTTTTTCTAACTGTGTCTTTAAGGCCTCATCTGACATTGACAGCATTTCTTTGCCTGTCAGTACGCCCGCGGCACTGTCAATGCCGCATTGCTGCGCTATATTGATTGCGGTCGCAGGATAATCTCCGGTCATCATCATGACGCGTATGCCTGCGCTAAGACATTCTTTGATAGCAGTGGGGACACCTTCGCGCACAGGATCCGCAAAGGAGATTAAACCCAGAAGTTGAAAATCAAAGTCATGCTGCTTCGACGGTAAATTTGCTTGCTGCAGAGCTTCATTGTTTTGATTGAATTCCGCCTTGGCGACAGCCAGTACGCGCAAGCCACGTTCGGCCATGGCATTCACCTTTGTCATCAAATGTGCAGTTTGTTCGGGATTCAGGTGGCAAAGATCCGCTATCGCTTCGGGTGCGCCTTTACTGGCGATAATTTGATGTGAAATGTTCTTGTCGGTGCTTTGCCAAGCTCGCGATATTGCCATGAGTTCTTTTGATAGAGGGTATTCTTCCAAGAGTGACCAATTTTGATGTAAGTGCTCCGTGCCCTTTAAATAAATTTGTCCTGCTTGTTGCAGTGCATTATCCATCGGTTCATTACTCTGGCTTTGACTAGCCAGAATGGCAAACTCCAAAATGTCGTGCAGTTGGTCGGGTAAATCTCTTTCGGCATGACAAATAAAGTGTTGATCGCCTACTGAGAGTTCGGTGAGTACCATCTTGTTTTGCGTCAAGGTTCCTGTCTTATCAACACATAAAACATTGGCCGAACCTAAGGTTTCGATAGCGGGAATACGGCGAGTCAATACTTGTTTTTGACCTATGCGCCAGGCCCCAATCCCAAGAAAGATGGTTAAGACAATCGGCAGTTCTGCAGGAATCATCGACATCGCAAAGGTCAGCCCAACTAAGGCGCCGCCTATCCAATCGCTGCGGGTGTAGCCATACCAACTAGCCAGTAGTACCGCAAGGGCGAGACTGGTGAGCGCAAGGTATTTAACGACTTGGCGTGTTTCTTTTTGAACCCGGGTTGGTTCTTCTTCAATTGATGCTAGTGCTTGACCAATTTTTCCGATGGCGGTTTTACTACCGGTGCGGGTTACTACGGCAATGCCTTTACCTCGAACGACCAAACTGCCGGAAAAGAGCTGGCCGACACGACTTGCATCCGCACTACTATCCAATTGGGTATCGGTCATTTTTTCGGTACTGTTATCCTGTGGTTTGTTGTAAGGCGTTTTGTCGACAGAGACAGATTCTCCTGTCAATAATGATTCGTCTACGCTGAGGTTCAAACTGGTGATTAAATTGCCGTCCGCGGCAATCCTGTCGCCTTCACCAACGACCAGATAGTCGCCATTAACGACTTGATCGCTGGGAATACTAACTTGCACGCCATCTCTAATCACCAGAGCACGTGGGCTGGACAAGTCACGTAAAGCTTCTAAGGCTCTTTCCGTTTTATGCTCTTGATAAAAGCTGATAAGCAACATGCATGCAACAAAACCACATAGCAGTAGAGCCTCATGCCAGTCTCCCAGCACCAGATAAATACTGCCACAGGCAATCTGTAATAGGATCATGGGCTCTGAAGCAACACGCCAAGCAATCTGCCATAATTTTTGCGGCTGAGCTGCTGGTAGCTCGTTTGCGCCGTCTTGCTGTAGCTGAGCCAAGGCCTGCTGTGAAGTCAGTCCTTGGAGTTTATTGGGGACAGGTGTCGGCATGGTGGCGGGCTCTTAGGCTAGAAAAAATAGTGCTGCCTAAGTGTCACATGGAATCGACCTGAAAAATCTCATGCTAAACATGACATTCTTTGAATTTCAAAGAATTTTGTCTTAGATCAATAAAAAAGCCGACCGCTATTTTTAGTAGCGGTCGGCCTTCACATGTTCGTTCACGCACCTTAGTAAGTAATCGCTAGTCTAGTAAGGGTTCAAAATTGAACTAAATACCAATGATTAATCTAAAGTCGCAATCACAGGTGCGTGATCAGACGGTTGTTCCCATTTACGCGGTACTCTGTCGACGACACAGGAAGTGCAGCGCGCCGCTAATGGTTGGGATAAGAGTACGTGATCTATCCTGACACCTTTGTTGAGGCGGAAACCAAGTTGGCGATAATCCCACCAACTAAAAGTTTTCTCAGGTTGATCAAACTGACGGAAGCTATCGCTCAAGCCTAGACTGATAAGAGCCTGAAACGCCGCACGTTCTGGCGGTGAGACCAGATTCATGCCTTCCCATGCTGCAGGATCGTGGACATCGCGATCGTCAGGGGCGATGTTGTAATCACCGAGCAAAGCGAGTTGTGGATGTTGCGCCATTTCGCTCTTTACCCACTCATGCAAGGCCGCCAGCCAGCTGAGTTTGTAAGGATATTTCTCGGAGTCTAGCGCCTGACCATTTGGCACATAGGCGCAGATGATGCGCATGCCGGCAATGGTGGCGGCGATGATGCGTTGCTGCTCATCTTCAAATAGAGGATTATTTTTTTGCACATCTTCTATAGTGTGACGCGAAAGTATGGCGACACCATTGTAAGTTTTTTGACCCGTGAATGCGACTTGGTAACCGGCCGCTTCGATTTCCGCTTGGGGAAATTTATCATCGGTTAATTTGGTTTCTTGTATGCACAAGACATCCACAGGATTGGTTTCTAGCCATTGTAAAACTTGTGGCAGGCGAACCTTTAGGGAGTTAACATTCCAGGTGACTAGTTTCATATTTAATCTCAGACTATAGCGACACTTGTACTAACAATAAAAAACGCGCTCGATGCGTGCAAAGAGCGCGTTGAATGCTTACATCGCAGCTTAGCCAGCGCGGTTCATCAAGAAAGTCGTCAGCATAGGTACTGGACGACCCGTGGAGCCTTTGGCTGCGCCAGATTTCCAAGAAACGCCAGCGATATCTAAATGTGCCCAAGTGTATTTCTTGGTGAAGCGTTCGAGGAAGCAGGCCGCAGTAATTGAACCCGCCGCTGGGCCACCGATATTCGCGATATCAGCGAAATTTGATTTCAACTGTTCGTTATACAACTCACCAATCGGCAGACGCCAGGCAACATCATTCGCTTGTTTGCCTGCGGTGAGCAATTCTTCCGCCAATTTGTCGTGCGTATCATCATGGCGCGTGAACAGGCCAGTAGTGTGGTGACCGAGTGACGTAATGATCGCACCAGTTAAAGTAGCGACGTCAATCACGGCGGCTGGCTTGAAACGCTCTACATAGGTGAGCGCATCACATAAAATCAAGCGGCCTTCTGCGTCAGTATTTAAAACTTCTATCGTTTGACCCGACATCGACGTAATAATATCGCCAGGACGCGTGGCGCTACCTGAAGGCATGTTTTCGCAGGTTGGAATGACCGCGATCACATTGAGTTTTAATTTCATCTCACCGATGGCACGCATGGTTCCGAGCACAGAGCCTGCGCCACCCATGTCGTATTTCATTTCGTCCATGCCTGCGCCTGGTTTCAAGGAAATACCGCCTGAATCAAAAGTAATACCTTTGCCCACCAGTACGACAGGGGCGTCTTTGGCTTTGCCGCCCATGTGTTTTAAGACGATGAATTTAGGTGGTTCAATGGTGCCAGCAGAGACGGACAAAAAGCTGTTCATCTTCAATGCCTGGATTTGTTTGCGTTCCAAAACTTCTACGCCCATTTTGAAGTCGGCAGCGATCTTCTTGGCGGTATTGGCTAAATGTGTAGGTGTGCAGAAATTGGCTGGCATATTGCCTAGCTCTTTAGTTAATTCCATGCCGTTCACCAAAGCGATGCTTTGTGCCAATGCTAATTTGGCCGCGTTCGCTTCGTCAGTTGCAACAATGAGTGCCACTTTTTTGACATTGGCTGAAATCGTATCTTTTTTACTCTTGTGGGCATCAGTACGAAACACGGCTTCATTGAAGGCGATCACAGCTTGACGAATCGTCCAAGCCAAATCACGACCATCAACATTTGGTAATGCAATGCTGACATCGGCAGCGCCGAGGTTATTTAAACTGCGAGCAGCGCCTTGTACCGCAGCGTTGTAAGCTTTTTCACTGACTTTTGCTGGATCGTCGCCCAAACCTACTAATAACACGCGCTCGGCGGCAACATCTACCAGATTGCGCAATAGCAGAGAAGAACCAATCTTTCCCGTAATATCGCCAGATTTTAAGGCTGCATCGATGGCAGTTTTCTTATTTAACTGTGTTGCTTGTGCCGATAATTTCTTGTTTTCGAATACGCCGACTACCAGGCAGCCCGTTTTGACAGTGCTCAGGTTATCTGTCGCGCTTTTTGCTGCCAGTGTTTTTATGCTAAAGTCCACGTTTTGCTCCTTGTTGATGATCAAAATTTTGATCTTTTATCAGCGATTAAATTCTCAAATGTCGCGAAGAATTAACTAAAACGATTATTATAACCGCCTTATAGCGTAGGAATCGATTTCCTGGCGTTTGCAAGTTGCTCACTTATTACTCCATCAACGACTCAATTAATTAAAGCTATTTATTTCTATGATTTTTGAACGTGCGCTCAGACGAGAATTGCTCAGTACTGCTGGCGCTGTATTCACGACACTATTTACGATTACTGTGACCTTTATGCTGATCCGGATTTTGGGTGAAGCTGCGGGCGGTAAAGTGGCATCCACGGATGTCTTGATTTTGATCGGCTTCAATTCTTTGGATTATTTTCCGATTTTATTGATTTTAACTGGATTCATTTCGGTGCTGTTGGTCGTAACGCGCGCTTATCAAGATTCGGAGATGGTGGTGTGGTTTGCCTCAGGCCTGAGTTTGACGAAATGGATTAAACCCGTATTAAGCGTTGGTATTCCTCTGGTTTTGATCGTGGCAACTTTAAGCTTGGTGGTGTCGCCTTGGGCGAATGAGCAAAAAATGGAAGTGCGCAATCGCTACGAAAAACGAGAAGACATTGCGAAAGTCTCACCTGGTAAATTCCAAGAATCACGCAGCGGAGGCCGAGTTTCGTTCGTAGAAGAAGTATCTGGCGACCTGAGTAAAGTACAAAACATTTTCACTAGCATGATGAATGATGGGCGTTCCAGCGTGATCGTGGCGAAAGAAGGCAAGATAGAAATTGATGCGCACGGTGATCGTTTTCTGGTGATGAGCCAGGGACGACGTTACGATGGATTGCCGACTGAAGGTGATTTTCAGATGATGCAATTTGAAAAATATGCCGTGTTGGTTTCAGTACAAAATACCTTGGATAGTAATAATAGATCGGCCAAGGCATTACCATTGCAAACCTTACTCGATGATCCAAATCCCAGTCGCGATGGCGAATTGTTATGGCGTGTTTCATTACCATTTATGGGTTTGCTATTGATGCTGCTGGCGATCCCGTTGGGTTTTGTGAATCCTCGTGTAGGACGTTCGGCTAACATGATCGTGGCCTTAGTTTTTGTGGCGATTAATTTGAATATTTTAAACATGCTGCAACTGGCGGTCGTCGAAGGGCGTCTGAGTTTTTGGCGAGCATCTTGGCCTATGCATGCGATGGTGGTTTTGCTCATCGCGATATTTTTCTTGTGGCGCCTGAAACTGAATAGTCCTTTGCATCCAAGCGGAATCTGGAATCGCGTCAAAGGCTGTATACAAATCAAAAAAGAGCAGAAATGTACTGAAGATCAAACGGTGAATTCATAATGAAAGTTCTACAGCGCTATTTTGGCACGGAGATTATCCGTGCCGTGCTCTTTGTCTTACTAGCCTTGTTGGTGTTGACTTCGTTTTTTGATTTGATGAATGAGGCTTCGTCAGTCAATAAAGGCGGTTATCAGATCAAACATGCCTTACTTTATGTGCTCTTGAATATTCCAGGGAACGCCTACGATTTTTTACCCATCGCAGCATTAATCGGAACCATCTACGTGCTGGCACAATTCGCTAGTAATTCAGAATTCACTATCATGCGTGCTGCCAGTATGTCTTCCTGGACAGCCGCAAAAATGCTGGCGAAGATCGCAGTGATCTTAATTACATTTACGTTTTTACTCGGCGAAGTGATCGCACCGATGTCGGCAAAGACAGCAAAAAAAATAAAGCTGACGGCAAGCAACGGCCCCGTCACACAAGGTTTTCGTAGCGGCTTGTGGACTAAGGATTTGATCCGTGATTCTCATGATAAAAGCCTGGTCATCGGCACCCGATTTTTGAATGTGCGTGAAGTATCTCCGACTCGTGCTCTGTTGGGTGTGAAAGTGTATGAGTTCGATACCAACTTTCAATTGCTGCGCGAAATTAATGCCAGTAAAGCGGAATATGTCCGCTCTCAGGTATGGCGTTTGAGTGATGTAGTGGAAACTGATTTTCCTAAAAATCTGGCGCAAGATACCAAAATTGCGTCGAACACGCACAAGCTTGCGACTAAAGAGTTAGAGTCAGAAATTACACCCGATATTTTGGCTGTGCTGTTCATTGACCCTGATCGCATGTCGGCCTATGAGTTGGCGTCCTACACCCGACATTTATCGGAAAATAAACAGTCCACAGAGCGCTATGAAATTGCGTTTTGGAAGAAGCTTACGTATCCGATTTCCATCTTAGTGATGATGGCCTTAGCATTGCCGTTCGCCTATTTACATGCCCGTGATGGCGGTATCAGCCTGCGTATATTTAGCGGCATTATGTTAGGAATGGTGTTTTATCTGGTGAACAGTTTATTCTCACACTTAGGCATGATTAATACCTGGCCTGCGCTCATCACTGCCTTGTTCCCCAGCTTGTTATTTTCGGGCATGGCGTTTGCGGGTTTGCGTTACGTTGAACGTAATTAAATATTTAAAAATGAAAGCATGTTTCGATGTCTAAAAGAGCTCTGATCTTATTCGCCCACGGCGCGCGTGCCGCAAGCTGGGCTGCACCATTTGAACGCCTGCAAAAACTGACGCAAGAAAGCCTGCCTGAAATTCAAGTTGAATTAGCTTTTCTGGAATTGATGCAACCTCCGCTACCTGAATTGGTGGCCGATTTAGTAAAAAAAGGTTGTGAGGCGATTACCATCACGCCGATTTTTCTTGGACAAGGTGCACACCTGTTACGTGATTTACCTTTGATGGTGGATGATTTGCGCTTGAATTATCCTCAATTAAGTATCAAGCAAGTAGGCGCCGCTGGTGAGGATGCTGAGGTTCTAAATTCGATCCGCGATTATTGCGTTCGCTCATCGTTTGCCGACTAATAAGTCTGAAAAAGACCTTCTTTATAGGTACTTCTTTAGTCCTTTTAATTTTTGGAGCATTAATTTTGCAATGAGCATGTATTCATGATAGTTTGACATTGCTCGATTAGTGCCTTGAAAGATGAAGAATTTTTTTGTGACCAGAAACTACGGTATAGATATTTTCATTGTTCACTTAAATCTTCTATTGCAAGGCGATCTGTTTTCAGCGGCTCTCGATGACTTTAGGCTTTGGGCGAACCAGAGACAGTTCTCACCAGCTTGTGTTCGCTTAGGGACAGAGAACATACCTTTGAGATGTCATAGTTAAACCCAATTTAAGATATTCTGAGGAAAATAGTAATGAAAAAGATACTGGCAGGATTTATCGCATTTTGGGGAGTCGTAATGAATGTGGCTGCAATTGAAGAACCGTCTTATGAAGTGTTGAAACGCTATCCTCAGTTTGAAATACGAAAGTACCAAGCCTACTTGGTCGCAGAAGTTATCGTGCCTGGTCCAGCTGATAAAGCAGGAAATCGCGCCTTTGAATACTTGGGTGGCTACATTTTTGGCAAAAATAAGGGCAGTAAAAAGATAGAGATGACTGCACCTGTGTCACAAACTCCGGCACCTATCAAAATTGAAATGACAGCGCCGGTTTCTCAAGCAGCTGTTGAAGGTGGCTATCTCGTGCAATTCGCGATGCCGAAAATGTTTACTTTGGCAACTTTACCCGAACCTAATAATCCCAAAGTGAAATTACGCGAAGTGCCAGCTCAAACCTATGCTGTGATCACTTATTCGGGCAGTTGGTCACAATCGCTTTATGAAGAAAAACTCGCTTTGTTAAAGAAATTGACTAGTGAAGCTGCGCTTAAAACCGATGGCGAACCGATCTTTTCACGCTATAACGCACCATTTTCTTTGCCTTTCTTGCGTAGAAATGAAATTTGGATACAGATAGTGATGTAAGAATGCATCGCCCTATCAAAAGCAGCTTATACTTCTCAAGCAAACCCATAGTTGCTTACTACCCTTGACGTACCAATTTACAAAGGAGTGTGATGATGAAACGAAGAGCTTTTTTGAAGTCGGCTGCCATTTCTAGCCTTTTTTTATCGACTCAAGTGTTTGCTGCGAAAGATGAGAAAACACCGACGTTTAATTTACTCGGTACGGATGTTAGTGGTAAAAAAGTTCAATTGAAAGACTATGCGGGCAAGACAGTATTAGTCAGTTTCTTTACTTTTGATTGTCCAGTTTGTACCAATGATTTGAAACTCATGCGCGAATTTTATGTGGGCAATAGCAATAAAAATTTCATCTTGTTGGGCGTAAATATAGATAAAAACAAAAAAGAGTTGGATGAATATAACGAGGTCACCACACTTGCCTATCCTAAAGCGCAAAGATTCCCCAGCGTCTGGCGTAATGACCCAGCGCACAAAGATAATTTTGGTGTAATCGCCACGACACCAACTCATTTTGTGCTGAATAAACAGCATCAGTTAGTGTTTAAGCGAGAAGGTGCTTTTCGCGGCGAAGATTGGGATAACTTGTGGCTGTCTCTGTCTTGATGTTTCTATGTAGTGCGCAAGGTGTTTGAAATTTATTCGGCTATTGAAAAATAAACCGACCATGTTTTAATCTTTTTTTGCGCACGCTATTTCGCCGGATCATACAATCCGCTCTTTGATGGCAACGCCCATCACTTTCACTCGCCCCCCGTAGGGTAAGGCAGCTGCTTGATAGATGGTTCTTGCTGGCCTTTGACCTTCAGGAAAAAGTTCAGCATACAAATCATTGACCTCACCAAGCTCGTTCAAATCAATGAACGCAATATCGACAAAAGTTAAATCATTGATAGAGAAATTAGCAGCCTTGATGGCCGCAAAGAGATTGGCAAAAGCACGAGCGGCCTCTTCTCTCGCTGTGCCTGCAATGTACTGACCATCTTCGCCTATGGATAGCTGGCCACTCAGGTAACAGATGTTGTCAACCACAACCGCATGGCTGATCGGTGTCGACCATTTAGGAAGTCCATCACCAGAAGTAATGAATTGACGCATATGTGATCCTTTTTGATTGTTACCTAGAACTGATTGCAGGGTGTTAGCTTGTGATTTTTCGGTAGTCCTTTCCTCAGGACAGGTGAGAATTTTTAGCTTTCGTTTTCTCGTTAAACTATCGCTTGATTTTCTTGTCGTGTTTCGACCAAAACAGCCATGTCATGCGCATGCTGATTCTGGCTCAATCTCAAACCTGCTGCAATATTGACGCGATCTTGCTCTGATTTGTTTTGACTGACTTTCCATTTGCCCTGCAGCTTAGCCAGCGGAATTTCTATGCCGACGATAGCACTTAGCATTTTTTGAATATAGACATCTGGAGCATCGCTGATTTTCCATGGCCTTGTTTGAGTCGTTTCTTGTTGATCACTTAGTCTTTCGAGATGCGCCTGTAACCATTTCGTATCATCAATTACACGTAATTTGCCGTAGCCATGCACCACTGCGTAGTTGTAGGTGGGAACCACTTTACCACTAAGTTTTTTTTCTTCATACCAGGTCGGCGTGATGTACGCTTGCGGCCCTTGAAATATCGCTAAAACCTCTTGTTGGTGATCGGGATTTTTCCACACAGAATTTGCGCGAGCCACATGGGCTCTGAGCGTCCCGAAAGGCGCCTCTTGAGTTGGTGCCAAAATTTCAAATGGGATGTGATTGGCATTGATGCCATCCTGGTCCACAGTGACTAAAGCACCCAAAGGGTAGCTCTGTATCAGTTGAAACATGGCTTCAAGACTGGTTTCATCAAAATGTTTGGGAGCGTACATACTTTATTCCTTGGCGTTAAGTTGAATGCAAAACTAGTTATTGCTTATTGTGTGTGCTTATTGCGTGCGCTTGATCGTCCATCCATTTGGTATCGCTTCGAAACCCACTTTCGGGTAATACCCCATAGCTGTTGGTGCTGCAAGCAATAGCAAGGTGGTACTCGGGCCTATTTTTTCTTGGGTTAATGTGATTAATTGTTTGCCGATGCCGTGATGCTGATAATTTTTATCAACAGCAAGGTCCGACAAGTAACAACAAAAACAAAAGTCAGTTAAGGAGCGTGCCACGCCAACTAATTTGTCCGCATCCCAAGCGGTGATCAAGAGATTGCCATGTGCCAGCATTTGCGCCATTCTCGGCAAGTCATCTGTGGGGCGATTCAAGTCAGCACGTTCAAAGATGTCAGCGAGCTGGGTAGGGGTAAGTTCACGATCAAAATGGTATTGGATATCTTGCATAGGATGCTTTCGTGGTGTGGAGGTCGTCATTCTAGTTTTTTGATTGGCTGTTTAACATAACCAATAAAAGGTAATATGGAGCTACCAATCTATATTGCGGAGTGAGAGCATATCTATGTCTTTGTTCCTAGAGTCTTTGCAGCTTGATACGGCGTCCGGCACGCCCCTGTTTCGACAACTGTATGCGGCGGTGAAACACGCGATATTGACAGGCGTGCTACCTGCAGGAATGCAGTTGCCGCCTAGTCGGGAGTTTTGCCATCGCTTGTCTATTTCAAGACAAACGGTGCTAAATGCCTATGAGTTATTGCTGGCCGAAGGCTATTTGTCGGGAACAGTAGGGAGGGGGACGTTTGTCAGTGTCGATTTGCCTGATGCATCTGATGCGCCAGATAGGATAGCAATAACAGGCAAGCGCGGCGTCGCACTAACGAACAATACGAGGCAAGGTACGCCTGCGCTTTCAAAACGGGGCCGGCAATTTGTCGATCGCGCCAGTCTGGCACCCGTGCATCAAGAAAAAACACGGGCATTCAGAGTGAGCATGCCGGGTTTGGATGTATTTCCATTTGATGTTTGGGCACGCTTAGAGGCGCGTCGTTGGCGGCATCATGAAGATAGGTTGGGGTATGGTGATCCGGCCGGATATGGTCGCTTGCGTGAACTACTAGCGGTATATCTAAAAAACGCTAGAGGCGTGAATTGCAATCCTGAGCAAATCATTATTACCTCCGGTTCTCAACAAGCATTGTATTTGTTATCGACGGTGCTGCTCGATCCTGAGGATGCTGCGTGGGTAGAGTCTCCCGGTTATCGCGGTGCCATTGCGACCCTGCAGGCGGCACAAGCAAATGTGTGTCATGTGCCAGTCGATCACGATGGACTGAATGTTGACTATGGTGCGCTCCATTATCCTGATGCCAGATTAGTTTATGTCACGCCGTCGCATCAACTTCCATTAGGAATGACGATGAGCCTGCAACGACGTCTGGCTTTACTGGCGTGGGCCAAGCAAGGTTCCGCCTGGGTGATAGAAGATGATTATGATAGTGAGTATCGGTATAGCGGTGCACCGATAGCATCTCTACAAAGTCTCGATAAAAATGACTGTGTAATTTATGTGGGCACCATGTCGAAGGTCTTGTTCCCAGGTTTGCGACTTGGTTACATGGTACTGCCACCTGCACTGGTCGCCCCTGTTACCCATGCCAAGGCGATCATTGATCGACATACCGCGATTGTGCCGCAAATGGTGTTGGCTGATTTTATCGCAGAAGGCTACTTTGGCCGGCATATCAAACGTACGCGGAAACTCTACAGTCAACGCCAGGCCGCATTATTAGACTCAATTCAGACGCAGCTTTCTGATGATCTAAGTTGCGGCGCTAGCGATGGTGGTCTAGATCTTGCCGTACATTTTAAAATGCAGCACTCAGAGCAGGCGGTGGTTAATGCGGGTCTCGCCGCAGGTTTGGAGTTGCGACCACTTTCATATTTTTTGTCACCTGATGCAAAAGAGGTCAGTTCGGCATTTTCACGCGGATTACTATTGGGGTTTTCGTCGCTCACGGAACAAGAGATTTATAAAAGTTGTTTGGTACTGCGCGATGTGTTGCGATCTCAGCGCTAATCCTTTGCTGATGTGGAGATTTGAGAAATCTTCCTTTTAGATCTATTGGGTTTTTAAGGAAGAAAGCGCAATGCCAGCCACGTGGCTGGCATTGCTCCAAACGATTGAATCGTAAGTTCTACGTCGTAGTCAATTATTTTTGCCATTTCTTTAGCATCGATTGCGCCTCAGCACGTTGCTTAGGGTTGATCAGCTTTTCGGCTGCCGCAAGATTTTCTATCGCTACAGCATTGCCCTGAGATGCTGCTAATGAGAACCAGAAATACGCTTTCACCATATCGGCTTTCACACCAGTACCCATGCCATACATCATGCCCAGATTGACCTGCGAGTCAGCAAATCCTTTTGCCGCCGCTTTGCTAAACAGATCAAATGCCTGTTCAGTATTTTTTTGTATGCCGCGACCTTCGAGATAAATCACACCCAGGTTATGTAATGCTTCGACATGGCCTTGCTGTGCTGCGCGGCGATACCAAACTACGGCCTGCAATACATTCTTTGTGACGCCACGACCTTCATCATAGAATCGCGCCAGGTTATATTGACCATCTGCTAGGCCTTGATCGGCGGCTTTGCCAAACCATTTGAATGCCTGCGCATCGTCTTTCGCCAAACCCGTTCCCGCACTAAAGAATGAACCCACATTATTTTGTGCTTTAGCTTCACCTTGTAAAGCTGCTTTGGCAGCCCATATCGCGGCTTGGTCAAAATCCTTGGGTACGCCTTTGCCGTTGATGTAAAAGGTGCTCAAGTTATGCTGTGCCGCCGCTAAGCCTTGTTCTGCCGCTTTACGTGTCCAGGCTAGCGCTTTCGGAATGTCTATAGGTGTGCCGATACCATTTTCATACATCTGCCCTGCATTCGATTGCGCAGCGGCCAAGCCTTGTTCCGCATCTTTGAGGAAATAACTTAGTGCCATCGCTTGATCAACCGGCACACCAAAACCGTTCGCGTAATGCAGACCAATATTGTAGTTTGCTGAGTTCATGCCGCGTTCTGCCGCTTGTGTAAACCAATAAAGACTTTGTTGGAAATTTTGGGGTGTGCCAAGTCCATTGAAGTAAATCAGCGCCAGCCTATGTTGTGCTGAAGTGTCCCCAGCTTCTGCAAGGGTTTTGTATATCTTGGAAGCGGTTGCGTAATCTTTTTTATCGAAGGCGCTGTGCGCGTCTGCTAAGGTTTGCGCTTGCAGCTGCGACGTGAATGCGAGGCAAAGGACAATGCCTGTTATAAATCTATGCATGTTGATACTCTCAAAAAATAGAACGACAAAGTGTTGCTTTGAAAAAATGAATAACACAAAATGAGTGGGCTCATATTGTCAATTCAACCCGGACTTTTCCTAGTAAAAACCAAAAGAGCGAACTTTACCGAGAACCCTGGAAAGCCAATACAAGAATGCGATGAATCACGGAGTTCTTGGCGCCAGTTGACAAAAATGAGCGGGATTCGCCGCCATCTTTCATTTTTAAATGGAACTGAGACTGCCGCATCGATTTCACTTTTCTTGACCGATTATTCGTTTGCAGGCCAACTTTTCAATTTCCCATATTTCACCACCAAACTGCAGTTCGCACCTTCATTTCTGCAGATTGTCTTCTTGTAGAAATATTTCTTTTTTGCATTGACTATACTCTGAGCCTTCATGCGCATTCTTTTTTATAGCGACGATGTGAGCAAAGTCGGTTGAAAAAAATAGGCATGGTTCGTGTGAATTTTATGAGAGGAATGGAATATGCTATATCAATCGATCGCAGTTATTGCCACACTTATCTCCGGCACAGCAATAGGTGCATCGGACTATCAACCAAAATTTGATCCGAGTCGTCTCAAGAGTACCCAAGCGAAAGTGCCCAATGAAGTCTTGGTGTTAGGTACGCCGCACCTTTCTGAATTACCCGCGAGTTTTACGCCTAAATCTTTGGATCTCTTGATGACCCGCCTTGAGGCATGGAAGCCACAAGTCATTACCGTTGAAGCCTTGTCCGGGGCACAGTGCGACATGCTGCGTCGCTACAGTGTTCGTTATGCTGAGTCGATTAAATACTATTGCTGGGATACTGCGCCGGCTCGCGCTGCTACGGGGCTTGATGTGCCTGCCGCAACGGCGGAAGTTGATCGCTTGTTGGCTGCTTGGCCAGCAAGTCCAACACCAGCGGAGCGGCGTCATTTGGCCGCAGTTTTTCTAGCGGCAGGTGAACAGGCTTCGGCATTAGTCCAATGGCTGCGACTGCCAGTCGCCGAACAGAAAGAGCAAGATGGGCTCGATAAAGTGTTGGTGAAACGCCTGCAAGATTTGACCGTTAAACGCAACGAAGATTTTCAAATTGCAGCACCACTTGCTGCACGCCTTGGGCTGGAACGTGTTTACCCTATCGATGATCATACCGCTGACTCCGCCTCTGGTAGTGAGGCTGATGACAAAGCTGCTGGCGAGATCATGCAAAATCTTTGGAATAATCCGGCATCCGCCAAACGTAAAACAGAGAGTGAGGCGCTATATAAAAAATTGGATAGCGGTGAAGGTATCCTCGCTATGTATCGCGCTTACAACCGGGCGGACCAGTCTATGTTAGTTTACCAAAGTGATTTTGGCGCTGCGATGAAAGATCGCTCTGCCAGGCAAGTGGGGCGTGTTTATGTCGGCTATTGGGAAACACGTAATCTGCGCATGGTCTCGAATATTCGGGACGTCCTGGGTGCAACACCCGGCAAGCGCACACTGACGATTGTCGGCGCCTCACACAAAGGCTATTTTGAAGCCTATTTGAACATGATGCATGATGTAAAACTGGTTAATACCGATACCTTGCTAAAGTAATTCTGTGAGACTGCAAGCCTAAAAGCTTGCAGTTCTTACAGGTTGATGGCTTTTTTACGACCATATTCCAAACATCAGGAATATGGTCAATCCTTTGAGATTCAGTGGGACATCTTTCTTGTGTGTCTGCGCAAGATTAAAGCAGTATGGTCTGAGTTCACCTCAATCAAGCTCGTTCTTTGTATGCTATGCATGAACTGACTCAATCACTTGCTGTTTACCTGTTCTTTTTGCAGCTGTTTAATGATCGCCTCTGCCACCAAGGCTGACGACTGGTAATTTTGTCCTGTTACAACACGGCCATCGACTTCAATGTAAGCCTCGTCTGGTTTTCCAAAGTGGAAAGTGCCGTTGCGACTTAATACCGTTTGTTTGATTAAGAAAGGAAATTGTTTAAAGTATTCAGCAGAAGGTTTTTCGAAATCTTCAGGGTAGCCGCTGATTCTTTTCCCATCAACCAAGTACTTACCATCTTTTGTCTTCAAATGGACGATGCCCGCTGTCCCGTGGCACACAGAAGAGATAATGCCCTTGTGTTGCTCATAGATTTCCATCACCAAGCGTGAAATCTCGACATTATCCGCCACGCCGTACATAGCATTGCCACCGCCAATATAGTGAACCGCCCGATAATCCTTTGCCATCAGTTGCGTCGCCTTCTTTGTGTTCTTTAACGCGAACATAAATTCACTATCGTACAAATGCGCTTTATGTAAGGCATTGGAGGTATCAATGTAGGAAAGCGGTACGGCACCGCCCTCAGGACTGACGAAATCAACGGTGTATCCAGCTTGTTTGAACGTATGATAAGCGTTCACGATTTCAGAAAAACTGGCTCCTGTGGGCAATTTGGATGTGCCGTGAAAATGTGCGTTGGAAACGATAAACAAAATGCGTGCACCATTTTGTTTTGATGCTTGTTTTACCGCAGCTTTGCTGATGATTTGCCAATGGCTATCAATATTTTTCAATAGAAAAACATCAATGAAGCGACGTTGTTGGCCGGGAATAATGATTTCTGCCTTGGCCGTAGCCAAATCACCGCCAACATCAATTTGAAGAATTTCACCAATTCGGCCATTGAATTTTCCTTGATTCTCAGATTTATACCAATTGAGGTAGTCGGCTACCGTGACTTTAGTGAACGCCTGGCCTTCTTTTTCTAAAAGTAAATCCGCAGCAGGGTTGAACGCTTTCGCAATTTGTTGCTTATTGTTATACGAAGTCCCTTCTATGTAATCTTTTAGTACTTGTTGGATGGCAGTGACACTTGCTTGATTATTGATAGCAAGCTCCGATGCCCAGCTGGGTTTTTGAATGAAAATGAGAATGACTAGTGCTAAGAAATATCGCATTGTTGCTCCTGTTTTGTGTGAGGGAAACGAGGGCGTGTTGATCACGCGCCAGGAGCAACAATAAGATTTGCGTGGCTGACGTACTAGCGTGGATTACGATTTCGGATTACGAATTTATAATTCCGGAATTCTTTGACGCCTGCAAAGTCTTATATTTGGCGGGTGTCAGCTGCGTGTGCTTTTTGAACGCGGAATAAAACGTGGACAGTGAATTAAAGCCAGAGCGTTCAGCCAAGTCTTCCATTTTCATTGCGGTATCGCCTTGCAGCTGGGTTTTCGCATGTTCAATCCGGTAACTATTTACAAAATCATTAAAGGATTGATCAAGATTGTCATTCAATAATTGTGACAGCTTAGGCGTCGACCAACCTAGCATTTTTGCTAATTTTGGCATCACCAAATTCGCATCCAAAAAGGCTTGCTGTGTAATCATGAACTGTTCCAACTCAGCGATTAAGGGTTCTGCAATTTTGTTGGATATTTTCTTGTTGGCATAAGGGCTGATGACTCTATCCTTTTGGTTTTTATGTAGGAATACGGTGAGTACACCGAGGCTAATCAGAAAAGTGAAGGTTAAAGCACCCGAGATATAGGAGGTATAGCTCGCGAAATAATAGGCGCACCAAATCAGTCCACTTCCAAACACAATCGACAGTACGATGACGAGATCGATTTGTGTACGCCAGTTTTTCAGGTCAAGGTTACTTATTTTCGGCCACAGCATATAGATAGAAAGCAAGGTATAGGCGAGCCAAACATAATTAATGATTTTGTAAAATAGTCCACCCCAAAGCTGCGGATACGCATGGTAAGGAAATAGTGCCCCAATCACGATGACCAAGATGCCAGGAATAATTAAGTGCAAGCGGTGAAGCGATGAATCACGGAAAATTCCGAGGAATTGAAGGCTATAGCAATAAAGTAAGGGCCCAATCAAAAAACAAGCAGATAAGCCCACTTGCAGAATCTGTTTTCCGATGGCGGGATTGAAATAAAACAAAACTGATTTCAGTACTCGCAAGCTCAGCATGAGAATAACGCCAGAGAGAAAACGGTTACTCCATTTTCCTGGCTCGCGCAAGAATAAATAAGTGGCAAGCAGCAATCCATGAATGCCGCCTAGACCGCTAAATAGAAGTAATAGTTGATCAAAAATTGCCATGAGATTTTCTGATTTTTGAGATGCGGCATTATCCCATGTGGCAGCACAATTGAGAAATGGGTCTGGTTGGGCTGAAATCAGTGAGCACATGCTCAGCGCAAAGTTAGTATGAAAAAAGAAGAACGCGATAGCGCATCAATAATTGGATCAAGCCCTCAGAACTTGGATCTGGCGTTGTGGCCAATCAATCTTTATTAGTCTTAAACAGTATATCCAACAGTCGGTTAGTAAAGCCGTAATTGACATTGCCCAGTGTGTGATGATAACGATGATAGGTCGGATGATTGATAAGTTTTTTAAACCAATGATGGTCAGATAAAGCGGGCCACAAATCATAGTTGCAATGGATACAAACCGTGTACGTCATCCCGAACGCATGCAGCAAGACGACCATGCCTAAACTCATCGGTACTAGTAACAAAAAAAGTGGAAAAGTAGCGGCGATGACGATCGCTTCTAAGCCATGTACGCTATAGCTGGAGAATGGCGTGACTCTCACCGAACGGTGATGTACCGCATGAAAGCGTATCAAGTATCGGTGATGTAAAAGTCGATGCGTGCCGTATGAATATAGGTTGTTAAACACCACAAATGCAGCCAGTTGCCAGAGCGCCGTTGCCGCATCTTGCGGCCATAAGTCAACACATAAGCTACGGTAGCTAAGGCTGATGACGCCAAAAAGTAAACATGCCAGCAGGCCATTGCGCAGTTCGTATGTGAGTTGTCCAGGTTTGAGTGGACGCAGATCGATTTCTCGTCCTAATCCTATGGCCGGCCAGAGTTGGCGAGTTAGCAGCCATCCGACGCCGCCACCGATTAAATAGATCGACAGGTGCACAAGCGTTGCTAACAATAAGGCCCAGTGCCAATCCATCTGCATCCAATAGTGCAATTGAAGATTGATCCACGCCATTAATGTGCTAAATGTCATGCTGATCCTGCTAGAACTGAATGCGACCGGTAAACATCTCAGCGAACATACGTAGATTGGCGCAGGCTGTTAAGAAAGGATGTTTGAATTCAATATCCGCACCCGGCTCCAAAATACCATGCCCTATCCATATCGCCAACAAGGCGGGGAATGGTGCTAATAAAATGAGCCAGTACTGCGCGTCAAGCAGTGCCCATATGCCTAAAGCGATACCGAGCATCCAACCCAATAAGTGCACGCGGCGGTTCCAGCAATTTTGGTGTGACGCCATGTACAGCGTATAAAACGAGTTAAAGTCGGTTTTGTTCATAAAAACTGTTGGGAGAGTTAGTTCTATATGGCGTTGCTTGAGTCGTGAATATCATACAAGTATCGATGTGAACTATCCCTGAGCTATCGCTCTTGCGAAACATCTTTTACATCAACCAATTCAGATTCAGTATCATTTTTTTCATCCGATATTCCTTTCTTGGTTTTCCATTTGGAGTAAAAATAGGCTGTACCCGCTACGGCACCAGTCACCGTTGCAGCAACACCTATCACAGGGGCAGCTGCGACGACGATAGGCGGGCCGATAATGGCTGCTCCAGCTGCGACGCCAGCAGCAATGCCGAGACCCATGGAGACAGTCTCGGTTTTTTCTTTAATTTCAAGGTGATTTTCTTCTAACTTGCTATCAAGTTTTTTCACACCATCGATGACTTGGTTGCCAACGAATTTTGCACCATGCGTCGCATTGTCGGTTAATTGCTGACTAGTCTCTTTGACTTGCTCCATCAAAGCTTGCGTCGTTTCATGTTCGATCACATGAGTCAACGATTGTTGCACTGATTTACCTGCGGCTAATGCAAATGACGTCGCTGCGCTCGCTTTATTGACAGCTTCCTTACTAACCGTTTTAGAAACAGACTGTGTAAGATCTTGTGCCATGGTCTGTACATTGAGCAAACTACGGCCAGCGCTATTGGCTGATTGCATTGCCAATTGACTCAGCTTTTCAATACTATCTTTCATCAGCTATACCTCGTAAGACAAGAAATTAAAATACATGACTTTTCGTTGAGTAATTTTAGCAGTAGTAAATTTTATTCGTACAACTCGCATATACGCCTCCGGACTGTCCAAAGTACAGCAACGCTCGTTGCAAAAAAAGATCACCATACTCAGAAAGTCATATTCTCAAAGATTCTTCGTGCGTGCTTGTTTATCAACTCTATTTTGCCAATTCGACCAACACCGCCGTGTACATTTGTAAGTTCAGTAGCAACTGCTTAGTCGAAATGAATTCATGCTCCGAGTGTCCCGAGTACACCATACCAGGCATCGATGGACCAAAGCTCACTGCATTTGGAAACAAGCGCGAATTGGTACCGCCGCCAATAGAGATGGGTTTCGCATCCTGAATGCCTGTGTAATGTGCAAACACGGATAACAATGTTTGAATCTGAGGTGCATCTTTGCGTATCCATGGATCGCTTAACTCTATCGATACATTATGTAAGGCGACGTGTTTTGTTTGCCATGAATTTAGTGCGTCTTGTATCTCTCGTTGCAATTGAACACCATCTTTACCTTGTGGGCGACGGATGTTGATACCAAGTTGTATGCCTTCTGGAGTCTGTTTGAGCACCGTCGGTGCCACGCTCATCGAGCCCATGAAGTTGTCATGATAGGCGGCTTTACCTAACTTCTCACCGTACAGACTCGTGCCGAGTAATTCGTTAATTAGATTCACCATGCTCCCCGCTGTTGTTGCTTGCCAACTGCGGAAATAGAGCGCATCGGCCAACATCGCGATCGCGTTCACGCCATCTTCCGGTTTCGAGGAGTGCGCCGATACACCGCGCGCCTTAATCTGCAATTCACGGTCTTTCCAGCTAAACGAATATTGCATCTTGTCTTGCTTCGCTATTCTTTGTTTGATTTCTTGTTCAATGGCGGGAGTTGCGTTGTTAATGCTTGCGTAAGCATCTTCCGGAATTTGACTACCGAAAAAGCCACCACCGAAGGTGCTCAAATAAGTTTCCGTATTGGCGATAGTTGGATTCTGTGGCGGTACCGTTAATTGCACCGTGCCATAGCCTTTTTCGGCGATCACAACAGGATATTCTGCATCCAAGGTAATGTTCATTTGCGGTGGCTTATGGGTCTTTAGGAAGGCTTCCAAAAGCGCCCAATCGGACTCTTCTGCCATGTAAACATACAGCTCTATGCGCTTACGCAAAGCTAGCTTTTTGTCTTTAATCGCC
Source organism: Undibacterium sp. Di24W (assembly GCF_049340325.1). Taxonomy (NCBI): domain Bacteria; kingdom Pseudomonadati; phylum Pseudomonadota; class Betaproteobacteria; order Burkholderiales; family Oxalobacteraceae; genus Undibacterium; species Undibacterium sp. Di24W. The sequence goes on along the minus strand of NZ_JBMPOP010000001.1, from coordinate 370,282 downwards.
TTCATTGCATACAGGCCACTGGCAATTGGACCCTTATCATCTTCCGTGCCACGTCCTAACAAACGTCCAGGCTCGCTCTTGGTATCGAGTTTAAATGGTGATTGTTTCCATTTGCTGGGGTCGACAGGTTGTACGTCACCGTGAGTGATTACGCCAACTCTATCCTCGCTCTTGCCATAGCCGATCACGACCACATACCCATAGTCAGTAAAATCGAAACCCAAACGTTTTGCTTCCGATTCTAGAAATTTCTTGAAGCCAAGATGCGCTGGATTTTTTTCGAAGGGGATATCAGGGTTTGCGACGGTATTAAAACTCACCATTCTCCCCAGTGTTTGGACAATGTCTTTATTGTATTTTGCGATTGCATAGCTCGCGGTTTTCTTGGCCATTGCACTGGGTTCATTGGTGGCGTAGGTGGCGGTTGTAGCGAATCCCGTGAGAATAAATGCGACAATTAAAAGTAGAGGCTTGGCACCCAATGGCGCAAAGTGATTGTGCAATAAAGGGGCTCCGTGAATTTGACGAGAAAGTAACTCAAACATGACAATTCTTTTTTAGGGAAAAGTGGTAGTGTACGCCCAATTTGATTGCAACTTAATGTCGTCAGGAGAATAAGGCGCAATTGATAATCAGTCTCCTCGGTGTAGACGTTCACCTTGGATAAATGAGATTTGAGTCAGGTGAAGATTGCTGCTCATTGAGGTATTAAGACAAAGTAAAGCCTGTTGTTGTCGATTAGGGAAACGGTTGATAATGGCCGAGTTTAGTTCAAACATGTTGATATATTTCTGATTTGTTTGAATTGGCCTCGGCCACTTAAAAAATAAAGTTAGCCGTGTTTCAATCTATCCCTTTCTTTCATAGACCGTATCAACACCTTCCACTTCGACCTCGCCGCAATTTTGTCAATCGGAGTTTGTTGATTTCGCCGAGTTTCACGCAAGAGTTTTTGGTAGTTTTTGAGCCTGTCTTCATCTACTGCACTGCGCACCGCGCAGCCTGGTTCGCTTTGATGGCTGCAGTCACGGAATTGGCATTCTGCGGCCAGGGCATCAATGTCAGCAAAGCTTGCGCTCAGTGCTTCTTCATCGAGATTAAGTTGCAGGCTGCGTAGGCCAGGCGTGTCGATGATGCAGGCACCGCCTGGACATAAGTGTAAGGAACGTGCTGTGGTGGTGTGATGGCCACGATTATCACCAGCGCGTACTGCATCGGTTTCTTGCTGACTGCTTGCCAAGGTATTGGTTAGCGTTGATTTACCTGCGCCCGAAGAACCCAGCAAAATCAGGCTTTGCCCGGCAGACATCCACGGGGATAGCAATTCCACCGTGCTGCTGCTTAGCCCGTTGACAGCAAATACTGGGACGCTGGCCGACAAACGTTGCTCTACCTCAGCGAGGCGAGCTGCGGCATGTGGATGCATATCTGCCTTGGTTAACAGCACGACTGGAGCAACACCCGCCGCATGCACTAGCGCCAGATATCGTTCCAGTCTGCGCAGGTTAAAGTCATTGTCCAATCCCATCACGAGCAGGGCAGTGTCGATATTGCTGGCGAGTGCTTGCAAGCGTCCTTCATTATTGCGTCGCGCCAAGTGAGTCGAGGCGGGCATGCAGGCGATAAAGTGGTAGCCGCTAACTGCAGTACCACTGAGTAAGCCCCAGTCACCCACTGCCATGCTTAGTTCATCTGCTGCGAGTTCATGCAAGAGGCGCGGCAAGGCGCGCGCTTGCACGCTGCTGCAGCCATTGTGCAACACCAAGCTATCTCGGTGGACCTCGGTAATACGTGCCACCTGCAATGTGGCGTCTTCGGAAAAGTTGGCCGCCAGTGCGTGCAATTGGTTCGCGATGGCAGGGGTTAAGCCGATCAGGCGTAGTGATGCGAAATCAAAATTGATCATGATAAGTGTGTCTATCCAAATTCAAGGTGCGCAAATTTCCGTAGATGCGCAAAATAATCCCGCAGGCGTGACAAAAGCACGACGTGCAGAAACGAATAAAAGAAGATGGAAGTCGGCGCGTGATCAAACGCGCATCAGCACACTAGCGACAATTTTTTTAGAGGCTTAAGGTATTCGAAAAGCACCAAAAGAGAGTACAGGCAGCGATGTGGTCAGATCAGTTGGCCGACAGGAGGGCAATATCTACTGTTTTCATGCTTTTTTCTCCTGTGCTTATTGATAGAGACGTGAGTGTGCCAGCGGTGGTGCGAGACGTCAAGTATGGGGAATTTTGCTTAAATGACTTGCGTGTATGAACGCGACCGTGTCGTGCAAAAATTGGGAGCGTTCAGACAGCTATTTCAAAGCCAACATCTCTTCTACCACTTCTTCGAGTAAAGGATTTCTGTCGACAATTTCAGCAAAGCTCATGCCTTTTTTTTCCATCAAATACACTAGTGCGAGATGATAGCGAACATAGAGGCCAGAGGATATTTGTAGTCTTTTTTCGTTTGATTTTAACTGCGTCAGGTTACCCATATAATCGAAGGTTTTTTTTCCTATCAAGTCGGCATAGCCTTCCTCAATCCAGCTATTGGTCTTAAATAATGAGGTGAAAAGGCCGGTATGGTTGACCATCATGCTGTGGGTGATTTCGTGTGAAATGAAATACACCAGATCTCTTTCTGCAGCGTCAGCCATCGTTGCGCGTGGGGGAATAATGCGGTTTTCAGCAATGACACTGGGTCGTATAAAGGAATTTTTGGGAAAGAATTTTATATTGAATCCACCTGCATTTGGCCTCAGGTTGGCAACAAAGCGCCAGCGCCAGTTTCTATTCGAGATGAAGACTTTGTATTCATCCTGTGCATTGTAATAGGCGGATTTTTTTATTCTCGCCAGAACAGTTTGACTAAGCTCGTCTATGTTTGAAGGTAATTCCTCGTCGCTGAAGATGCGCACGTTTTCCCTTTGGAAATGATACTGATACAAAAACGAAGGAGAAAAAAGGATCATGCCATACAGGCTTGCAAGAACAAATAAGCTGATGAAACCACGTTGAACTAGTTTTGATTTAAAAAAATGCTTCATTGTTTAACTTTATTCTGGGTGTGATGACCTTGGGACAAGTTAAGCATTACCACTTGGTTGAAATGCTTTTCTGTTTAGCCACAAAGACCTAGCCTGCCTAGATTGCAGGTTAGGTTGCTATATTTCTGCTAGGTGTCGCCTTGTTAGGACTGTCTTTGGCGGCGTAAGATTTAGGCCGGTACTTGGTCAGTGCCCCGTGATCGGCATAGCGTTCTAAAGATCTACATCTTTGAAGGAAGGATATCGCATTTGATCGAGCAAAATAGGATTTAAAGGCATCTCTAGGTTGATGCCATTGGGCTGGGTAGGTTTTTTGAACCATTTTTCATATAACTTTCCAATCTCGCCGCTGACCATTAAGCGTGCCAATTCTTTATTTAAGAAATCCTTAAACTGTGGGTCATCTTTACGCACGACAAAAGCATAGGTCTGGGTAAGCAGCACGTCTCCCGCAATAGTATATTGCGCGTGATTCTTGGTGCCTGCTTTCAAACCATAAAGTAATACATCGTCCATCACAAACGCTTTTGCTTGATTTTTTTCTAAAAGTTGAAATGCTGCTTCATGATCGGGCGCTTCGACTGCCGTGAATTTAATCGTTTTCGTACGAGGGTTTTCGGCTAATAACTTGGCGGTGGAAGATCCCTTTATTAAGGCAATTGGTTTGTCGCTAAAATCAGTCCAGTTTTTGATATTGGAGTCGCTGCGGGTAATGAATCGCACATTGGCGTAAAAATGAGGGATGATAAAACTCACTTGTTTGCGACGTTCTATATTATTAGTCGTAGTGCCGCACTCGATATCGGCTTTGCCTTCAATAACTGCGCTCATGCGCGTTTCTGCGTTGACAGGCACATACGTTAGCTTCAATTTAGGCTCTTTAAGTTCGCGTTTGATGGCGTCTACCAGTAATTCACAGATTTCGATGGAATAACCTACCGGTTTCTTTTTTTTATCTAAATAGGAAAAAGGGAATGTGGCTTCACGATAGGCAACTGAAATATTTTGACTAGTCTTAATTTTAGACATCGTATCTGCGGCGCTAACAATCAAACTGGCGTGTATCAAGCAGAAAAGTAATGCCATTTGCAGGGGTAACTTCATATTTGCTCCGTCGATTTAGGGATGAATTGGGGGTTATCTCATAAGGTCACAGAGTGCATGAAAGCGCTGCATTTAGAATGCTTTGATCTAATTTAGATGAATCGCAGGGTTCAGTAAACCACTATTTCAAATATATTCTCAAATGCCCTAGGTTTTGTTCAATAGGGCATGTAGGAATTGTTTAGGCTCTTGTATTTGATGAAACAGCGAATTGTAATGTATTCTTTATGAATGATTCCCGTACTGCGCAATAGAGCAAGCAATCTACTATCTCGTAGTTAGTTGGTTAGTTAGCGACGTCGAATGTTTTCAAAAATCAGTATAGGCGATAAAGACGTATTAGCAGGTCAGCCCTGACCTCAGTCGCGCATCTGAATGAATGCTCAATGTCAAAGACGATCCCGTCTATTGTGATTAGCCGAACACAAGCACTTAGCTTCTGCCGGTTGGTTTTCATTGTTAAGTTGATTCGCAGTGTTCGACTTAGCGGAAGAAGTACCTATCAACAGGACTTTATGGCAGACTATGCGCTTTGCTAAAACCGAAGAGACGTTAAGACACTATGAGCGCTAACGATACGCCTGATAATCGCAATACCAAAGACTGCCCGGTTTGTGGTGAAACCATTAAAGCGGTCGCGATCAAATGCCGTTTTTGCAATACCGATCTACAAGCCTACATGACACATGCAGAGCACGACGCAGAGCAAATTTTGTTTGCTGGCCATCCTGCGACAATTTTTAGTGCATTGCAATGGATAGTCGTCGTGCTGACATTAGGTATCGGGTATTTATTCTATTGGTTCAAGGCGCGTGGGCTACATTATGAAATCACGACGCAAAGGGTAAAACTAGAGCGCGGCATTTTTTCCAAAGTCAAAGATAACGTCGAACTTTTTACGATAGAACATTTTGACTTGAATACGCCATTTGGTATGCGTCTGCTGGGTTACAGCATATTGCAACTCAGATCGTCCGATACCAGCTATCCGCAGCTGCATTTGTATGGAGTTAAGAATTTGGAAGCCCTCTCTGACACCTTGCGCGAATGCTCGATGCGTGAACGGGCGAGACGTAGGGTGACTGCAATTATTCAACCATAAAGGTTTAAGCCGTTCAAACATCAATACATTTTTAGTTGCTCGTTGGCGGCTTGGAGCTGCTTTTATTCGTGCGTACAGTAGGGTGGAATAGCCAAGGCTGTTGTACCGATTTCAAATGAATTCATATTGGGAAAGCGTTTCACTATTGGTGTTTTAGGTGCCTTACAAAATGTCGTGGCCTAATGAGTTATCGTAGTCAGAGAGCGTGGGATGAAAAAACCATGCAGTGGGGTCGCAATGAGCGAAGCGGGCGAGATTCAAGCGGGATAGTTCAAGTGTAAAAAAATAGAAGTCAGGTAAACAAAGAACATGAAAATTGATTTGAAAGAAGTCACCTACGATAACTTCGATGCGGTCGTGGAGTTGCAACTCTTAAAGCATCAAGAAGATTATCTAGCGAGTAATACCTATTCGATTGCGCAATCGAAGTTTGATCCGCATTATCATCCGCGCGCCATTTATGCCGATGGTGAATTGGTTGGGTTTTTGATGTATCACAGCTTCGATTGTGAAGTGTTGCATCAAACTGGTATCCATCGGTTTATGATTGATCATCGCTATCAAGGCAAGGGAATCGGGCGAGGTGCGATGGAAGCAGCTTTAACTGAGATCCGCCGCACTCAGGACTTGAAACGCATCACGATTTGCTACCATCCTGAGAATGGTTTGGCGCAGCCTTTCTATGCCAGCTTTGGCTTTAAAGAAGTTGGACTCGATGAGGATGGCGAAATGATTGCGGTGATCGAAGTAGGCTAGTAGCCATTAAGGCAATGTTGCATCTATCTACTCCTCCCACGTTTCCTCATTGAATACTTCTACGTGAGTGTTGCAGCTGCGCCTCATTTTTTTTATCGTTCATTACGTCAAAGGCAAAGCATTTGCCAAGTGCCAGCAATTCCAACACACTTAGCGCCTTATGTTGAGTTGCTTGGAGAGGCTATGTATAAGCAAGCGGTCTATTATTTCGGTGCGGTGTTGTTGATAGCGCTGATCGGTTTTTACCCTTCATATTTCGGAAATCTAGGTAATGTCGATTTGGTTCATCACTTTCATGGTATCGCGGCGACCCTATGGCTGTTGATGTTAGTCGTTCAATCTTGGTTGATGCGAACAGGGAAAATACAAGCGCATAGGATAGTAGGGCGCACCTCACTAATACTGGTGCCCTTATTCATACTCTCTGGCTTATTCATGATCAAAGCGATTGTAACGAGCCCATCAGGTTTTTCGCTAGCCTTCGGTAGTCGCCTTGCTTGGATTGATACCGTCACGATGATTACTTTTGTCGTGGTATATGTATCTGCTATTTACTATCGCAAGAGCATACAACTGCACGCGCGATTTATGGCGTCTACCGCAATACTGGTTTTACCACCAGCGCTCGGGCGCATTATGCCAAGGTTAGGAGAATGGATTACTTCTTTCGAGATGGCTGTGCATCTGTCCTACGCGATCTGTATTATTGTCGTGCTCAGCTTGATCTACGACGACTACCGTAGAGGAAAATGGCGAGCGCCTTACTTTATTCTTTTGCTTTCTGTGGGCCTTCAGCAATTCGGTTTTTATGCGTCGAATGATTGGTCGTGGTGGATGAGCTTGGTGAACGCTTTCAAATAGGGCTTAGAGCCAAGTCTTCACATATAACATCACTACTCGCCACGTACGATTATCTATGGCGTTTGATAAGCTATTTTGAAAAATCGTAAGAGGGAAGGTGATCCCACGCAAATTTTTCAAAGTCGAAATGGCATGAGCGTGACCTTGGCATTTGTAGTTTTTAGAAAAGGCCTGTTCAACATGAAGCTTGCTTCGTCGTTACGCCTTGCCAGCAACGCGGAAAAACGCGCACTCGAACCTGTCCAACTGAGGAATTTAGGATAATTCGCGTAAAACTTGTCCAAGCGTCGAGGATTTCGCCAAGATACCGCAGTTCCAACATACACCTGCGGATTCGTGCATGGCTTGACACCCTCGTGAACGAATAAGATAAAGCGCGTCCGAGTGGACGCGGCTTATCGGAAGACGCTTGGAGCCACTCTACATCTGGCTGTAGTTGATACCGAGATTCATTGCATAAGGGCGCGAGACGCCAGCGATTTCTTTGCCTAGCCTGTCGCCTTCGCCATCAATAAAGGTGCGGTTAAGCATGGTCTCTGAGATCATCCATCCACGCGCAACGAGCTGATTTTGCACGGCCATCATCGCGGTTTGGACAGCGATATAGTTGAAGCCTTCATTAGCGAGGGGCCCCGTTTGGTCAATCCCTACGCGGTAGCGATCTACGTCGCGCTTCTCGAAGTCACACATCGTGGGATAGATTTCCGTGCCGCGACTGGTAATACGCAACAGTTCGAATCCATGCTCATTCAGGATAGGCTTGATCTCCTGTGCTCGTACCCGATAGAACGCTTGAATCAATTTGATGCTCACGGCGCTAAATTCGACCAGGCTGTCGACGGCTTGCTGGAGGGTCTTCTCCTTGAGCGCATCGCTATAGCGCTTGATCGTGGCTTCGCTCGCATTCATCGCTGTTAGCGCCGAGCCAAACGACGTGGTGGCGAGCTCGGGGTGGGCATGCAGGTAGTCACGCATCACCCGAGCGCTGTATTGCCCAAAGCTGCGAATCGATTGAAGGCTGCCGGCTTTGTTCTTATTGAACATCGTGCGCAGATCGATGCCCGTTTCGCCTTCGAATAGTTCACGCACTGCCGGAACCAGGCCGGTCGCTTCTTCGTCGACAGCGCCGGAAGCGGTGAACGACACCCGGAGGCCGGAATCGTCGACGAACATATCGAATCCAATGATTTTGGAGTTGGCGCGTGTCGGATTCGGCGGGGTATTACGCTCAACAAACGCCTCCCATTGTTTGCTGCCGGCCTGCATGTCATCGGCGTACTGCTCATAGGAGCGTAACACCCGCTCAAACAGTGGCCGTGCGTTTGCATCCGCGCGAGCCAAGGCGAGTTCCTTGACAGTGTGGTGCGGCTGCGCATCCTTAAGCGCCCTTAACTCCATCACTTTCTTCGCGATCTCAGCGGCGAATTCACGGGTACCTGAACGTTCCCTACCTTTGCTTATTTGAAATGGCCCTTGCTTAATGTCGCCAACGTAATGCCCGTCTGCCAGCACTTCCAGTACCGCGGCCTTGATGAGTTCAGCGCCACGAATGTTCGCAGCGCCGCCAATATGCAGCAGCATCTCTGCCGCGGCATCGATCAGCGCGACCGGATTGGCCTTGTTTTGTCCAGCGATGTCATCGGCAGTGCCGCCCATCGTTTCGAACATCGAGACCGCCTGATGATTGTTCGGATTGGTATTGTTAGAGCTCACTAGTCCGACACCACCAGTCACTTTCGCGGCAATATCCGATCCGATGTCGCCAAACATATTGGTGGTGACAATCACGTCGAAGTTCTGTGGCACCGCAGCGATCGCCGCCAAACCATCATCAATGATCATGAAGTTCGCTTCAATGCCAGCGTCGCCGAGTCGTTCCCGGCTGTAGTCGCGCGCGACTTTCAAGAACGATTCCTTGAACAGTCCACCGGTGATCTTGAGAATGTTAGGTTTCTCAAGCGCGGTCACCTTCTTCCGACCATCGCGCACAGCGGCCTCGAAGGCAGCGCGACAGATGAGCTCGCAGCCTTCGGGCGTTTGATGTCGCAAAGCCTGGGGATAGTTGCGGGCCAGGCGATGTTCAATCGAGGCATACAAATCCTCAACGTTCTCGCGCACAAACAAAATGTCCGCACCGGGAATGCCCGGCGCGATTGGGTCTAGTGTCACGCAACGGCGAATATTGGCGTATTGTTCAAAGCCTTTGCGAATCGTCACGTTGCGGCTGGGCTCGTCTCCCTCATCGAGGGTGCGCAGGGCGCCTTTCAGTACGGCGTCTGCCTTGCTCGCATCCATCAGGGTTTGCCGCTCAAGCTGGGTCACCATCTCCTTGGCGGCTTTGAGAGTCTCTGGCTCAAGTTTTTTAAGTAGTATTTTGTAGAAATCATTGATATTGCCGGCGGCGCGTGCCTGGTCTTTCGCCTGGGTTTCGAGTTCCTGAGCTACTTCGTCCGGCGCACGGTTAGCAAACTGCGCCGCGTACGCTTCGGGGGCATGTTGCTGCAACAGCGAGAAGAGATCTTTAGCGTCGGGATAGCCGAGGGTGCCCTCGATATAGGCAAACTCAAGGCCAGTGGCTGCCAGAACCATCTGCGTAGCGTCGATGCATTCAGGGCCAATGCCCTGACCTTTGATTACCAGAATGGTGGAGGTATTGTTGGTTGAAGTGGGCTGGTTCATCGCTAGTTCCTTCGACAAGTAGATGAGATTGAGGATACGCCTTTAAGTCTTAGTATTGTCTTCATTGGCAGAATTACTTGCGTGGGGGATCAATGCAAAGGCGATTGCCTATTATAAACATATGGTGGCTTTTAGGCTTACATCAGTGCAAGTGCCTGACGCTGGCGCGAACCGAGATACAAGGCTTGCGACGAAGTCGCAAGCCTTGCTTGCATTTCCATGTCGAGCAAAAAATTAGGTAGGCTCTGGGCCTCGCAAGTCTGTGATTTCACTGCGAATTGCATCGTTAAACTCGTCATCCTCGAAGATGCCAGCATCCACAATCGCCTGAAGTCGGTCTGCGGCTAGTGCTCGGTGACGGTCGATGTCATCAACTGGCCAAATGTACGTTCGGCCAAGGAGCCGAATCAAGTATGCAGCTGCTCGAATCTCTTCGTAGTGGTCTTCGACATCCAGCATCAAAGTTTGTTCGACCCGCTCGGCCAGCCGAGTTTCATCGAAGATGTCGCCGAACCAATCAGCTGCGCCATCATTGTCCCAAGCTTTTACACCCCATGCTCCCATAATCTACTCCTTCGTTGAACGCCGAGTTTCGCGGCAGTTCTTAAGTTGTGGTTTTATGAAATATTCTTGCGCAGCAAAACCATAAAACCGCGACTTAAAAACTATCCAGTACGCAAAGCGCAAAACGCTGCAATGACTTACTAAAAAAAGACTCTTAATATGCTTGAGCTCTTTTTTAAAAAGCTCAACTGCAGCGCGCCCAACATGATGATTGTTAGAGCACTGGCTTGGATGCTTTTGAAAACAGTAAGAATGCAAATAGAATCTCAATTAATCCACCGAGGCCAGCAACAACCACAGGCTGAGCCACTAAGAAGAAGACGAGATTTGCCGTGCCAATAAGGCTCACTCCGATTATCCAGAAAATCTGCCTGCCAAAAATACTTGCAAAGATAAGATAGCGACTTCCAATAGTCGCCATCATTGCTGGGAAAAACAACTCTGGCTTTAAAAGAAAGAGGCCATAAGACATCGCACAACAAAGGATAAGCCAAATCGTCGACGCCATCGCAAGTTGGTTCAGTGCATTATCTTTGCTCGTTTTCGCGGGCCGCCCAAGCACTTTAGTTACAACGGTGGTAATAGGATGAATTAGCGCACCACCTATGAGCAGAGTCCATACAGCTTGGTTTATCCCTATTAAATTACACACAAACGCGGCTGTAATCCAAACTAGGCCAGACACTAGAATTCCTGGGGCGCCATCATAGTAGGCTTGTCGCATCTCATTTTGTTGTTCTTCGGATATAGAGAGTCTCATCAGTGCTCCAGTTGTTTTTAAGGTTTGAGTTAGGCGCCAACTGCGCTAAGACCCGACAGTAAGGACGGCAACCCAGAAGCTTTGAACTCGATGATAGCATCGGCTCCCTTGTTGCCGCGCCCCACAAGTTTGAAAGTGACGAGAGCATCTGGGAACGCGACAGCACCGAATGATTCAAAGGCAGGTTCCTGGAAGGTTCCGATGCTTGTGGGCGCTTGAACTAGTGCACCTGTGGAAGATCCGCCAATTGAAAGGCGCTCCGCACCAATTGTTCCGGCATAGCCGTTGAGAAATGTTCTTGAGACGTTCGGGTTGATCTTGGCCTGTTCGCGGAAAGACTGGTAGACGAAGCTTACTTCGACGTATGGTGAACTTCTTGACGCGATGGTGATGCCGTTGGGGTAGTTTGACTTCAGAACTCGGAAGCCACTCGGGACTTTGAGTGTGGCCGCACCATTCGCGAAGGAAGCCGCTTCGTCGCCACTCTTACAGGCGCAAAGAGAGAGGAGGCCGATCAATAGCATGCGACGGTTTTGTTTCATTGGCGCCTAAAGAGGTGAACAGCTGGCCGTCCACAGTTTAAAAAAGGACTCAATCGTTTTACGGCTAGTCTGATCGACCGTCCTGTTATCCATCACGCCGCACTTCAAATACTACGAACAGTGGGTGAACTTCGCCTTCGGAACCACGGAATACACCTATTGCTTCATTCGCTTTCAAAGCTAGACTACAAACGTACGACAGCGAGATGTCTGTTGGAACTGGAATCATGCCCTCAGTTAAGTATCTCAACTCAAATTTTTCCCCAAACTCCCTTACAGTGTGGCTTGCCTCAATCATTTCTTCCGGATATCTCGGGTTATTCCAACACCACTCAAGCGTTTGATCGTCAGTGCAGTACGTTGCGAAGAATCCGCAACGCGCTTCCACGTCAGGTGCACCTTCGAATTTGAGTCTGAGTATAGATGTCTCCGGGTTAAACTCCCACGAGTTGTACTCGTCGAATCCCCACTTTTCTCCGAGTTTAGCCTGTTTTGAATTAAATTCCTCTACAGCAGTCGCAGCAAACAAATCGGCTTCCTTGGATAAAACGTCATTAAGTGGCGGTGTTTGGCCATTCTTCATGTGCAGCTCCGTTCCTGATGATAGCTAAGCTGAGAGTTAGCGCGTTGCGCGTGTTTTTGTGCAGCTTCGCTCGAATGTCGAGTTATGCGTCAAACCGCTAAGCCTAGTTACATCAGTCCTAATTATGATTGGTTTCATCAGGATAGTATTTGTATCGGTTGTAACGATTCTCATAGAACTCTTCAAGTGACTCAGGTGATTCGAAAAGCTGTGAATACACTTCGTAACCATCGATCAATGGATCGCCATCCTGACGATATGCATCTTGTTGTGAGCCTGATTCGAAGCCATTTGCGTCAGAATATTCTTCAGATTCCCTTAGACCTTTTTGATGTGCTTCTTGTTCTGTCTCGGCTTGAATACAAACGATTCTCTCTTCAAAAACATTGGTGCCGTCCGCCTTTACTTTGAAAAGATAAATGTTACGAATTCCGTACCAATCCATGGAAAGGCTCCTAACGCAGAGCTACCCGGAACTGCGCACTATGCACAAGAACCGAAGCGCGAATGATTGAAAAATTGTTGAACATTGAGATGCCAATATGCGCAGTTTCCGAGTTGAGCGTCATGTTAAATGTGATCACGGACATTGGCAAATTCCTCATATTTATCTTTGAATTCTAATTCGAGCGCCAATCGTAATAATCCTGGATACGCGAACCAATATCGCTTTCGCATAAAATCGTTAAAAACTGTCGCACCCATTTCCTCGGCGTACATTTTTTGATGGTATAGATCGATCGGACTTCGATCAATTTCAAGAATTTTTCTTCGATGGCGCTTAAGAAGAATTCTTAGGTCTTTGACTGTATGGATTCCAAATGTCCTGAGTTCGCCAAGTTCCTCGGTATATCCAGCTTCGCTTTTCCAATAGTCATTCACCTGCGGAAAAATTTTACTTAATCCTTTATACACAAGCGCTTCACTAAGGACTTGATTGTCGATTTTCTGTCTAGCCGAAAGGATCATAAGGACATTTAACGTGATTTAATTTTACAAAATGAAAAGATACCTGACTACGAAAAAATAAGCAATTTGTTTTAACTCGCTTGAAACCCGCATGAATACTCACTAAAAATAGTTGTACTATGAAAATCAATGGTGTAAGCGAATCGACAAAAGATGCATGGTTAGAAGTCTGGGTTTCATACTTTTTTGTCAGAATTGGCAGATGTGGACATAGTCTTAGTTTGAAAGAGCGACGAACAAGACGCCCACTCTCCTACAATTACCAAACACATAAATCAGAGCCTGACAATCCACTCATGAAATGCCTATGCCTCAACGAATAAGTCGTATCTGGCTTTTATCCGCAAAACTAGGCGATGTCCTTACTCGAGCACGAATTTATACGCTAAGCTTCCCTAACGCCAAAAAATCGTAATGAGGAAGCTGCGTACAGACCAATCTCTAATGCCGTTGAGATATAAGTATGCAGTCTGAATCTGTCGTGTTTGCACAAAGTCTTATGGAACTTCAACATACTCAGAGGCATTAAAAAATGAAGCAACGATATTATGGATTGATCTTTGCACTGTTGTTGGTTTTGGTTGGCAATGTGCGCGCCGATACGCTCGAGGAAGGTGTTGCGGCTGCCCGTCGCGCCGATTTCGCCACTGCGTTAAAAATTTTTACGCCGCTGGCTGAGCAAGGAAGTGCGATTGCGCAATACAATTTGGGTCTCATGTATGACACAGGACGCGGCGTAAAAGAAGACTTCACGATAGCCTTTAACCTGTATCAGCAAGCGGCCGCTCAAGGCGATTCTGCCGCGCAGAATAATCTCGCCTTAATGTATGTTGAAGGTAGGGGCGTTGCTAAAAATCTGGTCGAGGCGATACGGCTTTTCAAATTGTCTGCAAACCAAGGCTATGTAAATGCTCAGGATAACCTGAGTGAGATGTATCGAAGGGGGCAAGGTGTAGTACGCAATGATGCAGAAGCATTCAAATGGGCAAGCCTTGCCGCAAATCAAGGTCTGCCAACTGCGATGACCAGAATTGCCGGGATGTACTTTGAGGGTAAAGGCGTGACCAAGAATTACGCCATGGCATTGAAATGGATGCGCCTAGCAGCGAGTCGCGGCGAGCCCGTCGCACAAAGTAATCTTGCTGAATTTTATGTGGAAGGAGATGCGGTTGGAAAAGATCTGCCACGTGCCTATATGTGGTTCAAAATTAGCGCTGGTTTGGGCAATGGCTGGGCGGCTGGCCGAGCTCAGGTGCTTTCAAAGCGACTGAAGCAGGAACAAATTATCTGGGCAGACAATACTGCGAAAGAATGTCTTGCACAAAAATTTGTAGGGTGTGACTAAAATCATTCTTGATGGTGAACATGGTGTTCGCCATCAAAAATTGAACTACAACCTATGTTCAAATCTAGAATTTAAATTCTAAATTTTTTTTCAAAACGAAGTTTGGTATACCCTGCACGGCCAAGGGCATGACGTAAGATACTTGTGAATTTGGTGGCGGTAAATCTGGTTATCGTGGGTCTTAATTTATTTTGTTATATGCCGAAAGCTGACACGATCGCATAGAGTTCGAGCGGTAGTTTCAAGCTAAAGCACCACGCCAATATTCGTTTAACGAGATGGTGAGTTCCTGATGAAATTCTGGGCGTATCGGTGCAAATATCGGGTTTGATAGTAATTTTTGCAGATGTTCTGGGTAGTCGAGTGATTGCCACAAACCTCGCATTAAGGCATAAGTCCGCAGCAGCAGACTAGCGCCGCGACCGTCTTCTAGCGATAAAATTTTATCCAGCTGTTTTCCGGTATCGACTAAGCTGCGAGTCAATTCGACCTTGAATGCATACAAAAATTCATCACTGAGGTTTTGCTCAAGTACACTGTAGGACATTGCATCGAGTCGTAAAAACTCAGGATGAGTTTTAAGGTAGGTAGCAATTTCTGTAATTAGGCCACTCGCGACTTCTTGGCGTTGCACTTTTGAAGTTCTCTTGTGATTAGTACTTGCGTTCAAAAATCCATGAATCGCCCCAAGCAAGCCTGCGAATTCTTCCGCTAACAGAGCAAGAAAAATCTCTTCTTTAGTACTGAAATAAAGATAGACCGTTCCCTTGGCCAAGCCAGCTTGATTCGCAATATTCGCAACCGCTGGCAATTGCCTGTCATTCGCGAGAAAGAGTTCGCGAGCAGCGTTTAAGATGATGCTGCGCTTGATGTATTTGTCGTCACTGGTGAGTGCGCGTGTCTTCATATTTCGGTGTAATTACGATATTGCCAGAAAGCGATCATTGTACAACTTAGAGATGATAAATCGCATCCGATTCAGCGATATGCCTTCCAGCCTTACTTTCCAACGCCAGTTGCCACATCATTTTTGCTACCTTGGCAGTACTAACGGCACGATACTTTTTAGGGATGAGAGGCGCCAATAGTTTGGCCAGGAAAATCGCGATGGATTCGCCCGGGCGCTTCTCAGGGCGCGGCCCCCCATCAAGAAACGACGGACGTACTATCCCCAGCTTTGCAAAACCTAAGTCTGCCAAATCCGCCTCGATTTGTCCTTTCACTCGCAAGTAAAACGACGATGCATTGCTAGCCGCACCTAGCGAGGAATTGTAAATAAAGCTTGGAACGCCAGCCTCTTTTGCTGCTCGCGCGGCTTTGAGCACATAGTCATGATCGATCTCGAAAAAACGTTCTGAGGTTCCGGCTTGTTTCATGGTTGTCCCCAATGCACATAACACTACATCGGCATGCCACCATTCTGCATCCGTCGGCAGATTGGCAAAGTCGATTATCGGATTCAACAATTTAGGATGCGCATTCAAGGCTTTGCGAGTAGGCGCAACCACGCGAACGACATTAGGGTTTTCCAAGGCTTGCAAAAGCAATTGATGTCCTACCAATCCGCTTGCTCCCAAAATAATGCAATGCATTTTTAATTCTCCATGGTGCGTCTAGTTTTTCATTAACAGGTAAGCCAGTTTGGTTTGTAACTGGCGCGGCACAAAACGGTTTGAGAATATCGTCAATTTATTGATCAGACCAGGCACGACACTCGCCTTGCCGGCAAAAAGAGCCTTTAAGCCGATGCGAGCAACCGTGCGAGACTGCATCATCACCAGTCGTTGATAGAGCGTGGGCTTCTGCCCTGACACTTGTAAAAAACTTGTGGCCGTTATACCCGGAGACAGCACACTCACTTTGATATTGTATTTGGCTAACTCATGGTGAAGCGCTTCTCCAAACAAGAGTACGTAGGATTTCGATGCCGAGTAGGCAGCATAAGTAGGTGTCGCCTGATACCCACCGATGCTGGCGATTAATAAAATTTGGCCACCACCTTGTTGTCGCATATCTTGCGCGAATAAATGCGTTAGCCGTGTCAGTGTCATCATATTCAAGGCTAGCATTTCATTTGTTCTTTCAAGATCTTGTTCTAGAAAATCGCCAAATAACCCGAAACCGGCATTGTTAATTAAGGTCGCAACCTTAATGCCATCTTGATCGAGTATAGACTTAAGTTCGGTTGCCGATGAGTCTTTACTTAGATCAAGGTCGATAATCTTCACTTTGATTGGATATCGTTCTTGCAGGCTTGTTGCCAAGACTTGCATAGGCTCAAGGCGGCGTGCTACCAAAACGAGATTTGCACCACGCTCTGCCAACAAACTGGCGAAATCAGTCCCTAGACCACTCGAAGCGCCCGTCACCAAAGCCCATGTATCCTTTACATCTTGCATATTTGCTCCTAGTTTAAATGACCGTTGGTCATCAATATCGTAAAATAAAATGACCTTTGGTCATTTATGTCTGAATTCTAAAAAAATTAGGTCCTATGGTCAAGTTAAATTAGTAGCGAAGTATCTCTAAACATTCAAACATCAGCTTGTGAAAGTCATGGAAAATGTGTCCTCTTTACAATATCTGGGCAACACAGGGAAGACTGTCGGTTTGCGAACATAGTTGGAAGCAATTAAATGTGTGAGGGATTCGAGTGGGGAGGGAGAGGCATGAATTTTTTCAAATAATAAATCTTGACATCATTTAGATGATTAGCTAATCTTCGAAACATGAATCCTATTTTTAAAGCATTGTCTGATCCGACTCGCCGCCAAGTTCTAAGCTTGTTGCGCGATGGCCCCTTAACGGCGGGTGAGTTGGCTGATCAATTTGATGTTTCTAAGCCGACTATGTCAGCGCACTTTGCAGTTTTGCGCGAAGCGGAATTGATTGAGTCTTCACGTCAGGGACAAACGGTGGTGTATTACCTCAAGCTCTCTGTGTTAGAAGAAGCATTGGTGGGTTTTGCGCAGTTGATGGGGATCAATATCAAAGCTGCAGAGTCAATCCCTGAAGTTGCAGAACCATCGAAATCACGGTCACCATTTTCTCAAAACAAAGGAAAGCCATGAAAATCTCGACAGTGAAAACTGACAGTGTTCTATTCGTTGTCGCATGTATCCTGAGCGTGTTGGTTGTGCTTGGTTGTAGTGTCACGCTTTCGCAATCGTCACACTTGCGATGGCCTTATATCATCACCATCATTTTGGTTCTGTGTGCTTGGATGTTCAGACAAATGCCATTCGTTTCTCAGAAAACGATGGCTGCTACCAGACACCAGAAAAACCTCA
This sequence comes from Undibacterium sp. Di24W, assembly GCF_049340325.1. Classification (NCBI taxonomy): domain Bacteria; kingdom Pseudomonadati; phylum Pseudomonadota; class Betaproteobacteria; order Burkholderiales; family Oxalobacteraceae; genus Undibacterium; species Undibacterium sp. Di24W. Next base: position 352,690 of record NZ_JBMPOP010000001.1, on the reverse strand, counting down.
CACAGGCGATTATTTATGCCTGCATTATTTTAATCGTAAGTCTGATTCTACGTTCACCGTGGGTAACAAATTTAGATCTTGATTTTGGTAATCGTATCCTAGGATGTCTGATGGGTTTGATGGTTTGCATTTTCGCGAATCGCGTGCCCAAGCAAATCAGTTCTGGATTCCGCTTGCGTATATTAAGAACGGTAGGATGGACTTTGGCTTTAGGTGGCTTGGGCTACGCCTCGGCATGGTTGATTTTACCTTTAAACTACGCGAATGCTATTGCATTGCTGTTACTGATAGTGTGCAGCGTAGTTGCCATTCTTCGTATTATCTATCTGCGTTTCTCTCATCGCGCTGCAGCGCCTTAAGTTCCTACCATCTTCGTTCTATTCTAGCTAAGGTGAAGTTTCTATCCGCTAGCTCAAGTAAAACTGAATCAAGCTAACAATGCTGCGGGAGAAAGTCCTGCATTGTTACCCAATCGAGTTTCTGCATAAGCGAAGTTAGCCCAAATGGCTCATTGGGTTTGTGCTCGTCTTTAGGAAAGTGAGTCTCTGCCATGAAATCTTCATCTTTATTTGTAAGAAACGTGATGCTTAGTTTGATGTTCATTCTTAGTTTGGCAGCAGTTGCACAAACTGACGCTATGCCCGCTGTACAAAATGCCGATTATCTACTAGGTCAATGGCATGCCAAGTTACAAGCAGGCGGGGCGCAATACGCACTCGAACTCACTGTAAAAAAAGATCCACGAGGAAATGTTGTTGCATCGATAGAGAGTGTAGATCAAGCACCGGGTCAGGCGATTCCTGTTAGTCAGATTCAGTTCGTGAATAATGAAGTGAAGCTACAACTGAACGCACTTTCTGCCAGCTTTGAAGGCAAGTACGATCAAGAAAAAGATAGCTTGATCGGCGTTTGGAAGCAAGGCGCCAATTTACCCCTGATCTGGACTCGCGGCACATCGCTGAAGTTGTCTAATCTTTCGGAATTAGACGGTAGTTGGCGCGCTGTGCTACAGCGTAATGGTAATAATTTACGTTTGATCTTGCGCGTGACAACCGGCGAGCGCGGCACCATCGCACTATTGGATTCACCAGATATGGGTATTGCCGGCCTAGAGGTAACTGAGCTCGTTCGCGATGGCGAGAGAATTACGTTCCGCATTCCTCTAGCTCAGGTAAGCTTCGATGGTGAGTTAAATACACAAAGCAATACGCTGCGTGCCAACTGGTTGCGAGAAGGGCAAGCGCCAGCGGTAGTGCAATTTTCACGTACTGAAGAGGGATCGAATAAGGCAAAGACTGCGGGTGTAACAAAGCAACAAACACCGCTAGCACCATTTGCCTATCAAGTAAGAGAAGTTCGATTCCAGAACCAACAGGCTAAAATTACTTTAGCCGGGACTTTAACACTGCCAGCAGGCAGCGGTCCTTTTCCTGCTGCTGTACTAATCAGCGGATCAGGGCCGCATGATCGTGATGCTAGCGTATTCGATCACAAACCATTTGCCGTATTGGCCGATTATTTAACGCGCAACGGCATCGCGGTCTTACGTTACGATGATCGCGGTGTTGCCCAATCTGAAGGCGATTTTAACAGTGCGACCAATCATGATTTCGCAAGTGATGTAAAAGCAGCCATCGCTTACCTTGCATCACAAATTGAAATCAACTCAAAAGCAATCGGTTTAATTGGTCATAGTCAAGGTGGAATGGTGGGTCCCATAGCCGGTATGAATAATCGCGCTGTTGCTTTTCAAGTGTTGATGGCGGCACCAGCTACCGATATCACGGAATGGTTGTTGGCGAAACGACGTATGGAGGGTGAAATACAAGGTCAACCAGAAGCCCGTATCGCGGCAAATGAACGCATACTGCGCCGTTTATTCGCGGTGGCAGCACAGCCTGCAAAGAGCACAGACCGCGCAGAAATTCGACAACAATTAAGTGCTGTGTTAACACCAGAATTACAAGCAAGAATGGGACTCAATTCCGCACAAGGTCAAGCCATGTTGGAAGAACTATCAGGTTTGTGGTTGCATGATGTTTTGCAGTATAAGGCCATGAAAACACTGCAAGCCAACCACATGCCCATTTTAGCTTTACATGGTAGTCTCGATAAACAAGTGCCTATACAAGAAAATCTGGCGGCGATAAAAGCCGCTACCCGCGAAAATCATGATGTACAGATTGTCGCACTTGAAGGCCTGAATCATTTATTTCAAACCGCCAAGAATGGTGCCAGTGCAGAATATCAAGATCTTGAAGAGACATTGTCACCCAAGGCGATGCAAATTATTCGTGATTGGATACAACAAAAAGTTAAGTCAGTGAGATAAACGAAATTTTGAAATCACGGATTGAAAGGACAAGACTTGAACAAAAGGCTTTTTATGCGAAAAAATTAGATAGCGCTAATTAATCATGCGAAGGGATGCGATGGTGGAATTGCTTCAGAAACACGAACGGCCTTTTATGCTCAAGTTCCTTTGGTGATCGACAGCCTTACGGTATTGGGGTCTGCCATTTGCGTTCTATTTTTGCGTATTCGCCGTTTCTTGGGATGATGCGCAAACCCTCAACATATTTTCCAATAGTAGGCATCGCTGATTCCTAAAACATAAACCGGCGATTGGTCGGTGTCACGAAGCTCTCTTGGTAGCTTTGTTCATAAAGCTTGGTAGGCGAATTTTCAAAATATCATATCGAAATTGTAGGGGCAAACCTCGATTCTGTGCTGCGAGTTTCACTGTCTCGCATATCAAGTTTCATGCATGCTCTATTAGTGAGGGCGTATCAAAGTAGATACTCCCTCGCTAATTTATTTCAATCGACTTTGTGCTTCCCCGATCAGATCGCGATATGTGTTCAAGATACGATCCCACGACTCAAAATGCTCATCGTCTTTGATTGACCATTTTCCGCGCAGGCCATCTTTGTTTTTTTCACTAACAATCTTCAATGAATACCTGAGAGGTTCATCACCGATGCGTTTGAGAATTACCCGAGTACGCACCACCGATTCATTCACCTCGTTTTGCCCCCACGTTTTGATTTGCCACGCTGTTCTTAAGTAGCCAGTTTGGCTGTCCGAATTGTCCAGAACATCAAAATAGTTTAAGACGATTGAGGAAAGCAATTTCCAAGCGGTTTCTTCTTTTATTTTTTTTCCAGTTTCAATGGTGAAGTTGACGTTTGCTTGGTCGCTGGCAATGGATGCTGCATAAGAACCATCTGCTCTGAGTACAACATTTTCTTCATACGGTGGTTCTGTCTCATTCGGTTTTGCACAATATTCTTGTACGAACGTCAGGTAGCCCGGTTGCTTGACGCGCACAAGCGTACAACTACCGAATGGCACTTGGACGCCGAATGAACCTGAGGCGACAGATTTTTCGTTCACATAGATGCGAGCCTCTTCAGGAGCGGTCACTTTAACCAAGCGGCCTTTGAGTGTAAATTTGTCAGCTAATGGTGGTTCGGGTTGACCATCTTTATTGCAATACTCTTTAGTTTCAGTGATCCAACCATTTTTTCTGGCAGAGAGTTTCGCGCAAGTACCGCGCTTCACAATGAAGTCAAGATCTCCTTCTCCAACTTTCGCTTCGTTACTGAACAACTCAACCCCTTCGGCTGAAGTTGTCACGGAAACTCTCCGATCGATAAGTTCTATTCGATCTTCGATAGGTGGTAATTCACCGCCACGATTCCAGCGATAGATCCGTTTAACGGTGGCATAGCCAGGTTTCAATACCTCAAGCGTTGTCGTCTGACCTTCGTCAACTTCAACCTCATAGGAGCGACTGGCTCTGAATTCACCATTGATATAAATTTTGGCGTCATAAGGTAGCGCGGTAACTTGTACTACGCGTTTGGTCAGAAAAATACTGAAAGTTTTATCGGGGTAATCTGCTTCGCTTGGGAAGCTTCGTATGCTATCGCGAAAGCCTTCTTGTCGTACCACGATCGTGTTTGGATCATTCTTTTCGAGTTTTATTTTTGCGTTCCCAACGCCGATAGGAATTAGAGAATTGTCCTGTAGCTTTCTTTTATATATTGTTGCCGTAGAAGGAGTCGCAACAATGTCAAGCGTTGTGCCAAACAAAGAAAAAAACTGTGCGTGGGCTGGATTGATGATTGCAAATGCTAGAAGTGCGCCAAAAAAATAATGCCGCATAAAATCTCTCCCATTCTGATTTGAAGCGTTAAAGTGATTCATCCAATGAATTGGACATCAATCAATTAATGTTTAGGTTTTCGAATAAATCATGGTGGTAATACTGATGCTCACTCAGCTGTTGCTAAGACATGCGGCGAGTAAAGAGTGAGTAAAATTGAAGCAAGCGAGTTGAAGTATTACACATCATTTTCATAATCACAAGTTTAGCTCTCCCCCTTCAGGCAGCTTTAAATACGCTCATGAATGGCTGTATTATCTAAAAGCTTTCTGATCCTTAGATGAGTAATAAATAAGCATGAAAGTAGAGCAAATAGAATTATTGTTAATTGTATCGAAGCGAAATCGGAAGTGATGTTTTGGTTTTGAACTTTGTTTTTTTGGTGAGAGAATCTTTGGATATAACTTGTGAAGTTTCGCGCTATGGCGACGTGCCATGATGGACATTACTGGCAAGCTTAATCGCCTTAGTCTGGACATAGAGGAGGAGCTGGTTTATAAATACGTTAAGTCAGGAATTGGCTCCATTTGCACTAAATTTTTCACTATTCGTTTCTTTAAACTCACAAGGTAAGCAATGAGCGGAACCAGTAAGGCAATGATGCGTCGTGTACATGATCAAAGGTTTACGACTCGGTATTTTGTAGACAATGGAATTGATATAGGATGCGGCGCTGATCCTATCGCACAGTATCACGAACAATTTCCCTTGATAAAAAGCGTTAAAAATTGGGATCTTCCAGATGGAGATGCACAGTATTTGGAGACCATTCCAGACGGTAGTTTGGATTTTGCGCACTCTAGTCATAGCTTGGAGCATATGGTCGAGCCGCGTATTGCTTTGGCGAATTGGTTGCGTGTATTGAAACCTGGTGGGCATTTGGTCGTTATGGTACCGGATGAGGACCTTTACGAGCAGGGCAAATTCCCTTCGACCTATAACGATGACCATAAGTGGACTTTTACCATTCATAAATCGGCTTCTTGGTCGCCCAAATCGATCAATTTGATGCAGCTGTTGCCTGAATTTTCGTCGCAGGCACAGACTTTAAAATTGGAATTATTAGACGCGACCTATCGCTATGAACTAAAACGCTTCGATCAAACCCTTACCCCTGTGGCAGAATGTGGCATTGAGTTTGTGATGCGTAAATTGCCAGCAGACGAGTTGGCTAAGCACGGTCGCTTCCCTTTAACTTAAATTTCAAAAAGACAAATTATGGCTATCGCTAATTTACGTCCCATTGCTTTCGTGGTCGCGGCTACCAATCACGGTAGCATGCTGGTCAATCGCCACGACTATCGTTTGACTGAGCGTGGTGGTTACGGTGTTGGATTTCAGTTGTTAAATAATTCGGCGTTTGATCCAGCTGAAGTGGATTTTGCTCTGCAACTGCTAACAACCCGCAAAGAATCTTTTGGGCCTGGCGTCGTGGCAATCGACTGTGGTGCAAATATAGGTGTACATACGATAGAGTGGGCGAAGCACATGCATGCTTGGGGCGAAGTGATTAGCGTCGAAGCTCAGGAGCGAATTTTTTATGCACTGGCAGGCAACATCGCGATGAACAATTGCTTTAATGCACGTGCAATGTGGGCGGCAGTGGGAGCGAACAGTGGCACCATACAAGTGCCGTCTGCGAATCACTTCACGCCATCGAGTTTTGGAAGCTTGGAAATTAGAAAAACAGAACGCACGGAATTCATCGGACAGACCATCGACTATTCTCCACAAAAAACCGTAGAGACCAGATTGTTTGCCATTGATGATTTGGCGTTGCCTAGAATCGACTTCATCAAGATTGATATTGAAGGTATGGAAATGGAAGCCTTACAAGGCGCAGCAGATTCTATCTCGCGTTGCAAACCGCAGATGATGATAGAAAAAATTAAGTCCAATGAAAATCACATTACCGAGTTTTTGAAAGCGCATGGCTATGCCATTTTCGGTTTAGGAATTAATGTTCTGGCGATCCATGAATCTGACCCGGCCGCTATGCAAGTGAAGGTCAATGCGGCTGCTGGGTGAAGCAAGAATTAATGTGGAATTAGCTATTTGCAGAGTGCTTGGATTTGATTGCTTGGCGTCTTAGGAATTCAAAGAGGTAGAACAGAGCGCTATCCGAATGACTTTATATGCGCGTTGAGCCCATACTGCCGATCATGGACAGTGCTGAACGCTACAATTTTGTGTCAGCCCATGCTATTGGATGTGCAAAAAATCGCACTTCTTTTTTATTCCATGCCGCAGGATGTGACACAAAACCTTGTTTGAGCGTTGTACTAAGATAATTCGTCGCACCTGCTTGTGTAATTTGCGGGCCTTCTTCGATAACACGCTGTACGGTCTTTTGATCGGGGCGAATAATGGCAATATGTCCGGGTCTGTCGTCGTGATGATTGCGATAAACAGCGACCACGAATAAACCACGATTGGCTAATGCTTGCGCTTCCTTGCTGTCTGTAAGTTGATCCCAGCCTGCTGTTTTCCCTGCAGATGTGAGCCAGTCGTATTGGGCATTGGCTAATAGCGTTGCACTGTGCTCAGGAGGGCGCAACAGGTAAATGCCAAGTCGCTTGGCAATGGCGGCGGCGAACGCGCTGCAGTGTGTATGTTTGCCATTCCCTTTGAGTGGCTTACCGTCTGCCTCACCGCTTTCCCAGTTAACATGCAGCCCCGGGAGCCAAAGCTGTTCGACTTGGCTTAGCTCCAACACTTGCAACAGGCGTTCACCTTGTTTGTCAATGCGATCGATGTCACCATCTTGCGCTAACGCTTTGGTGCAAATTACTAAGAGTAAGAGAAAAACGTAACGTGTCGATGCTGGTATTGTTTTACGGATCAATTTCATCATGGCGAGTTTTCGTTTGGGGATGGGGCTAAAGTGCTGTTCAATTGGGTAAGGAGAACAGTACACCTCGTTTTCTGTAGATCGCTTTTATTATTTCACAAAGTAGATAGTGGCAAGTCGTCTGAACAGTTTTAAGCCGAACGATGATGTAACAATTTCTTAGTTTCTTTCTCTCTTGTAGTAGCGAACTTTTAGCCACAAAGTCAGATTTGGGATGCCGTTGCGTCAGCTGAAACCCTGTGTTTGCATGCGCTGCTTCAATGCCAATTAATCTAGAATAGTTTTACATCCAGTTACAAACAAAGACGATAGGCGAAGAGCCTCCACTTAAAATGCGTTTTTACAAATCTTGAAAGTAGGCGGTATGAAGATGACAATGAAGTACTGTGTTCTCTTGTTTCTGCTGGCGCTTATTGGATTAACCGAGACTGCTCAAGCTGCCGATAATGAAGGTCTTATGATCTCGGCCAGCCGCTTGCAGGAATTGCGCGCGCAACCAGAAAAATGGCAAGCATTGCGTAAGCGATGCGATAAAGAGCTAAACGACGCGCCGCATGCTGTCTATAATTTTGCGCCAGCACCACATTACACCAGCTCCGGCGTGAGCCATGATGAAAGCGCACGCTATCTAACTATTGATGCAGGCGTTGCCTATCGTTCTGCACTCTGTTTTCAATTGACCGGTGACCCCAGTTTTGCGCGACATACCCAAAGTATCGCTCAGGCTTGGGCAGTGACTCTCAAATACGTACAAAAAGGGCAGGGCTCAGCCGAAGTTAATTTCAATATGCCGCAATTAATTGTTGCGGCGAGTTGGGTGCGAGCGTATGAGAATTGGGACGACAAAGCGTTTCGTCAAATGCTCGTGACCATCGCTGCTCCCGCTAGCCATGCCAATCACGCAAACAACCATGGAAACTGGGGCGTGTTACTTGAGACCGCGATCGCAGCCTACCTTGAGGATGAGAGTCTTCTCACTAAAGCGAAGTCTCGCTGGGAAACACTGATGCTTAAGCAGGTAGCGGACGACGGTTCACTGCCATTAGAAATTTGCCGCAGTAACACGAACGTGTATTGTGGTGGCAGCGACAAAGGGGTAAATGGCATTAGCTATACGCACTACCTGCTCCTGCCGACCACCTTGGCCGCAGAAATTTTCTATCAGCGCGGACGAAATTTATATGTCACCGAAGCAGGTGAACGATTACATCTAGCTTATACCAAAGCGGCAGAATGGACGCAATTTCCAGAGAGATTTCCTTTTTTTGAAAGCAATCATAGGAAGCTCAATGGCATTCGCAATGCTGCTTATTTCTATGTTTTGCAGCGCTATTTTAAGGATGCAATCGCGGACCAAGTCATCGAACGGGGAGCACTTAGTATGAATAGTTTTGAGTTGAACTTAGTCAAATAGACGCATATGTCAGTCATCGGTTAACGGACGACAAGCCTTGTTCGAGTCCATTTATTGAGAAGCAGTTGCAAGCCAAGACTTGAACCTGTGATCCCTAGATTCAAGACTCGGTTTATTCTCCAGACCGATAAATACTTAGTCTTTCTTGGCAGGCGTTTCTTTTTGTTTCATTTGAGGGTCGCCCATTCGTCCCGCTTCAGGCGGATGCGGTGGGCGTTCCGGTCTAGCGAATAAACCTTTCGGCGATGTAGTACAAGTAGCGTTAATTTTCCCCTCTCGCGGCGTTACGATTTCAACCAACGCACCTTCTTTTTTAGCTTTACAAGCCTCGTATGCCATCGGAGGCGGTTCGCGGTGTGGCATGCCAGGATCGCCATCTTTCATTGCTGGAGGCGCTTCTTTATTCTCAGACGTTTTTTTTTGCGGATTGGATTGTCCATGTGCCAGGGATGAGATTACGCTAAAGATTAGCAATGTCGTGCAAATGCTAATGGATGTACTCCAGCTTTTTTTGCGTATATTCGTTTGCATAGGTTCTTCCTTTCTAAAGTTTCGCGAGTCCAACTGAGCCAAAGCGTAGTGGTAGATTATGAAGAAATGATGAATTTCATCTGCATTTTTTCGTTGCGAACAGCAACTACCGATTGCTAAAACAGAAATCGAACGTGCGAAATTTTGAACGCATTACGATCTTGACGCCAGTTTTGGCTGCAAGGAGCTTGGCCTTGTCGACCAAGTCAGCGTTATTGCCGACCCGAATGCCGCAATTCTGTCACTGATACAGCAAATGCGTCATTGCCAGGCATATGACCCTGAGCTCTACCTATTTCAACAAAGCCTGCTTTTTTGTAAATCGCGATAGCGGCATGATTGCCATCGAGTACTTCAGCAGTCATCGGCCCAGCACAAGTGGTAAGTGCAGCGTCAATTAACGCGCTGCCGACGCCTTTGCCGTAGAAAATCGGATCAACATAGAGCCAGGCCAATTCATCCGCAGAAAACGCCACGAAACCCAGCACGTTTCCCTCGTATTCGGCGACCTGAATTTCGTATTCATGGAAACCTTCATTCTCCGCGGTTTCCGCTAGCATTAAAAATGCTTCCGTAAGACCTGCTGCCTTCAACTCGTCTATACGCGCTGCATCATGGATAGCGCAAACGCGAGTCCAATCGGCGGAAGTGTAAGGGCGTATTTTTAAGGTGTTTCTCATTTTCATGTTTCCGATGTAGTTAGTTGTTTGGTTTTAATAGACGGTTTTTCGTAGGGAGGGCGATGAGCGCACGTCTGCTTATTTTTTCATATGTTCTGCAAAAAATGCAATGACACGCTTATTCATTGTTTTGTGAAAAACCGCACGGTCAAATTGCGCTGGATCTGAGCAAATCGGCGGCATCTTCAATGGGCCGCATGGTGTCAGAAATGAGTAGTGCCCCGCGTTAGGCACCAATTGAAAATCGACTTTGGTGCCGAGCCCATCTTGTATGACTTTGGCGTTGGTGGCGTAAGGCACACTTTCATCCTTATCCCCTTGCCACAACTGAACAGGTGTGCTGATGGTCGTTAGTGCATTGCTGCCGCTGAAGCTAAATCCTAAACCAGGCGCAGCAACTACGATCGCTTTGATCCGCGTATCTTGCTCAAAATTATCAGAACCGGCAGGCAGTTCTGCCTTGAGTAGAAATGAATTTGACTGACGTAGCATGTCGCAGGCAAATTCGCGCGAATTGGCGCAATATTGAGCGATACTCTCCAGGTTAGGTTTGGCTCCAGTTGCAGTCAAGACAGTAAATCCACCTATCGAAAAGCCGAATGCACCAATGCGCTCGGCATCAATTTGTTTGGCGTCTTTCCATTTTGTAAGCATGTGGTCTATCGTGGAACGGAGTTGTCTTGTGCGGCCTGAAATGTAGGCAGGTGTGCCGACCGATGACATGTCCTGAAAGTTATCGAGATGCATCGGTGCGGCGACGACGTTGCCAGCAGATGCGAGCGCGAGTGCTAAGTCAGCATGACTGGTGATGCTTCCGCCAGTGCCATGTGACATGACAACTAAGGGTAAATTGTTTCCCTTCACCGATCCATTGTCGGCAACGTACATTAGAAAGTTACCAGCCCATTTGGCTGAGGGCTGAGCGCTGGTTGGATACCAAATTCCCAGCGCGAAAGGTTTTCCTGCGGCGTCAACGGCGCGTACGACTTGAAAGCCGACAGGCTGTTCTGTGCGCAGTGCTGTCCAAAAGAGTGTAGCAATTAAGATGCCGCCTAGTACTAGTACGACGATTGTCAACACGCCCGTCCATTTTAGTACTTTCTTGCCTAAGCTGGCTTGTGTGCGAGTTGGATCAACTGCATTTACTGTTGCTTGATTTTGGTTCATGGAGCTTTCCTTGATTAAATTGGCCAGAGCACAGATGTGCTATTGCAAGGGTAATTCGACGATGAAGCGGCAACCGCGTCCGTGTAAGCCAGATTCAATGCGCACCCTACCGTGCAGACGTGCAACTGCTTGAGCAACAATGGCTAAGCCCAGACCGGAACCTGACTTGTCGCTTCCTGCTACGCGGTAAAAGCGTTCGAACACTAGCGCGCGTTCGGCTTCCGCAATACCTGGACCGTCGTCTGCTACAGATAACATCACGACTGTATTGAGTAAGATTAGTTCGACATGCACTTCGCCTCTTTGGTGTTCTGCATCGAGTTTTTTTTCATGTCCATAGTGCAGTGCGTTAGAAAGCAAATTGTGTACGATTGATAGAAATGCGTTCCTATCAATTTGGCGCGTTAATTCATCAGGTGCTTCGAGTGACAGGTCAATGTTTCCTTCCGTCGCAATTGGTACCGTTTCTGCGAGTGCTTGGCGCAGCAATTGGCAAAGATCAAGTCGCTCGGTGGTATGCGCTTCATCATTTTCAATGCGAGCCAGATCTAGCAATTGTTTAATCAGATGCGAAGCACGGGTAATGGCGGCGTCAAGATGTGTGCCTGCTTGTTTGCGTTCTTCTGGCGTTTCAGCCTTCATCATGACGTGTGCTTGGGCCGAAATCACTGCCAAAGGTGTTCTTAGCTCATGGGCTGCATCTTGCACAAAGCCATGTTCGCGGCTGAGCTTGGTACGCAACTGATCCAAGAGCCGGTCAAGGGCAGCTGCAAGCGGCGACAGTTCTGCATACTCGACATTGAACTCTAAAGGGCTAAGGTCATCAGGACCACGCGCGGCGATGCGATTCGATAGCAGCTTTAGTGGCCGCATGCCGCGTGTCACCGCAAACCATATAGGCAATAACAGTAAGGGAAACGAAATGATCATTGACATCGTCAAGTTACTGCTTAGGCGCGCGAGTAGCCAACCTGGGCTTGTGACAGGTTCGCCTATGAGTAGCACCCAAGCACCTGACTCGGCGCGATAAACATGATACCGCTCACCGTTGAATTCGTTTTCGATAACATTGCCAGCTACACCTTTCAAAAGGCGCTTACCACCTGCGGCGGAGGAAAACAGCACTTGGCCTTGCCGGTCTTCTAGTTGAAGTAAAAAATTCTCCGGCAAACCTGCTCGCTGATACGGCGCATTGAATAGCGCCGAATACAATTTCGCGCCATTACGTACTTGTTCAACATCATCGATTTTTGCTAACACTGCAACAACAAGCTCGGCGCGTTCGCGTTGCCGAGTAGTTGTCGCTCGTTGCCCAGTTTCCTGCCAATAGTAATAGGCCATCAGCACTACCCAAATCAGCAGAGACGCCAGTAATAGGGTCATGCTGACGCGTCGCACTAAGCTAGGGCGTAGCAGAAGGTGCAGTAGATTCATATCACCAACATATAGCCAATGCCACGCAAAGTACGAATGCGGTGCGCGCCGATTTTACGGCGCAGGTTAGACATGTGAACTTCGAGCACGCTAAAGGCAAGTGGTTCGCCCAATGGCTCAAGGCGCTGTGCCAACACACCTTTGGGTAACACAGTGCCGGGCTCGCGTGCTAATTCCAATAATAATTCAAATTCGCGGCGTACCAGATCCAGCTCGACGCCATCTTGCCACGCCTGGAAAGCGCGTGGGGCGATTTTCAATTCACCTATCGTCCACAAGGCGCTTGCTTGTTGCGCATAGCGGCGTAGTACAGCCCGCACGCGTGAGATCAATTCAGCCATAGCAAAAGGTTTCACAATGAAGTCGTCCGCGCCGCCATCTAGTCCGGCTAATCGGTCGTCCAAGCCAGAACGGGCTGTGATCATAATGATAGGTAAATTCACACCCGAACTACGCCAACGCTTGAGTAAATCTAAGCCGCTGCCATCTGGCAGCGCGACATCGAGCAAGGCGCAGTCAAAGTCCAGATCAGCCGCCGCCCAAGGCGCGTCTTTCATACGGCGCAACCAGACGCTGGTGATGCTTTCAGCCTTGAGAGCCTGCTGCAGCGCCGAGCCTAAATCCATGTCGTCTTCAATGATTAATAAGTGCATGAAACAATTATAGTCAGGTTTACCTTAAGTGAATCTAAATTCAAGTGATGCGACCTCGACGAATTTGATATTGGAGGAAGGGGCGAACTCTAGGATATACCAAGAGAGACAAGCTCTTTATTGCCCATGCATGATACGGCCACACCTTGCGGAATTGCTAACCTAGAAATTCAGATGCTGGCCAAACTATGTCAACACTAATGAGGTACGTCCCGGATGTTTTTATTTTGCTTCTTTCTTAAAGTCTCAGTCTCGTTTTGAATTTGTGCATACGAAGTAGGGCGGTCAGGTAAATGTTCTTTGTACGGTACTTCGCATAATTCCTTCGCTAACTTAGAGCAGTTGTTCTTTGATTTGATCACGAAGAGAAATTCAGCAATTTTTTTACAACTCACCCCCTTCGTTTTGCAGTTCATCGGTTTTCGCCAGCAGATTTCACCGAAGCCCTTTACTGTGACGACATGGACAACCGACTTGCTCAACAAGGATGTGTTTTTGCGGGTCACTTAGTAGGGGGAAATCATGTTAGAAATTCGTAATGTCGTCAAATCTTTTGGCAAAGCAGTGACTGCAGTGGACAATGTTTCACTATCACTGACGCGAGGCGTCGTCGGTTTAATTGGTCACAACGGCGCAGGCAAAACTACCTTGATGCAAATGATCGCGACGCTCACTAAACCCACCAGCGGCGAGATTATTTTTCAAGGCGTTAATATCATTAAAGCGCCAGACGCGATTCGTCAGCGCCTGGGTTTTTTACCCCAAGATTTCGGCGTTTACCCAAACTTATCTGCATTGGAATTCATGCAGTATTTTGCAGCACTGAAAGGCGTCAAAGATCCACGTCGTATTCAAGAATTACTCGAGCTGGTTAATCTGCACGATCAAGCGCACCGTTCAGCTGCCGCTTTCTCCGGTGGTATGCGTCGCCGCTTGGGTATTGCGCAGGCTTTGTTGAATGATCCCGACATTTTGATTGTCGATGAGCCGACCGCAGGGCTCGATCCAGAAGAGCGTTTGCGCTTTCGAAATTTGCTGGGCGATATTGGTCATAGCAAATTAGTGATTATGTCGACTCACATTGTGTCGGATGTGGAGAGTGTTGCCAGTGAATTGGCAATTATGCGTTCGGGTAAATTGATCGGTTTTGATACCCCTGACAACATGATAGAAAGCGCGCGTGGTCAGATCTGGTCGGCACAAGTTTCACCAGCAGAATTAGAAGAATTACGGGTTCGCACCAATGTATTGCACATGCAGCGTCAAGGTGAAGTAGTGAATGTTCGCATTGCGCATCCGTATTTACCATGTGCAGACGCGGAATTGGCTACACCGAATTTAGAAGAAGCGTTGATGGCACAGCGTTACGCTAATCATGACAGCGTTTTGTGAAGGTAGATGAGCATGTCAATACTACAAATTCAAGTCATTAGGACTTTGGTGATGAACGAGGTCAAACTTCGTTCTCGTCGACTCAGCACCTTGGTGGTACTCATATTGATAGCAGCGCTTGCGCGTTTGATTTTCGGCGCAGGTGACAGCAATTTGAGTATGTTGGTGATTAATCAGGCGCGAACTGTCTACAACAGTTCTTCACTGGCTTTGGGCACTGCTTGTTTGTTTGCGCCCCTGCTCGGACTGTTGAGTTTTTATCTAACCCGAGGCCGTATCGCTGAAGACGCGCGTTGTGGAATCGGCGCTGTGATCGCCTCCACGCAGATCGGCAATGGCACTTTTATCTTTAGCCGTTGGTTAGGCGCGGTGGCGTATCTCCTTCTCATTCTCGCTGCCTATTTGATGACGGTCGTCGGTTTACAAATCGCACGTGGTGAATCGGCCGTGCAGCTGATCGTTTATCTGAAAGTGTATGGACTAGTCCTCCTCCCAGTTATCTTCTTTGGTGCAAGTTGTGCAATTTTGTTCGACAGTGTTCCCCTTCTCATGGGTAAAGCAGGCGATGTCATCTATTTCTTCGTCTGGGTTTTTGAAGTATCGATGCTCGACAAAGTCGGACACGGCCATGTGTCCAGCATGCCTCCGATTATGATCCTAGAGGGATTGGGAATGACGATCGTCGATTTTATCGTTCGTACGCAATTCACTGTGCAAAGCATTTCGATCGGACTTGGTACTTTTAACCCGAGCTTGCCCGCCAACGTTGTCGAATTAACGGAGATCCCAAACACCATATTGCTTTATCGCTTAATCACGACCTTGTTGAGTTTTATCCCTATGTTGCTCGCTATTCCTCTGTTTCATCGTTATTCTCCAGACAAAATTAAGCTGTCTAATATTAGAAAACGTAGAACACCGTTTGAGATCGTCAACGCGTGGTTGCGCCCAGTTTCGCGCTTGGTAAAACCCTTATTCGGATTCGCAGCAAAAACGCCTAACTTCGCTGGGCAAGTACTTGCAGAAGTCGCGGTTACTTTGGTCAATTCACCGCTCGCCATTATTGCGATGATTGCCTTTTCCTTTTTCGCGGCAATCATGAATGTGAAAAACTTAGCAGGTATTCTGGTATTCGCCTGTGCGTTGTGGGGCGTATTGATTAGCGACTTAAGTACGCGAGATCATCAGGCACAATTGTCAGCCATGGGTGACGCCGTGGTCGGTGGCGCCGATCGTCGTTACTTACGTCAATTTGCCGCAAGTGTTTTGTTAGGTTTCATGCTCTTCGGTGTGGTCTTGTATCGTTGGAGTTTTCACGCACCGCACTTCGCTTTGGCACTGTTAGTAGGCTTACTGTTCATGAGTTCGTTGGCATCCATGTTAGGACGACTCACCCGCACGTCTCGTACCTTTCTGGGGCCGTTTATGTTCTGGTTTTATTTGGCAATTCAAACCAAAGGTGCACCGTATTTTGACGTGTTAGCATTTAATGAATCAGCAAGCAATAATTCTATTCTGCTTTACAGTGAAATCGGAGTCGCTGCTTTGATTTTGGGATTGGCGTACAACCGATACCAAGCGCGATAGGATAAACTAGGCGCGAACTTTACTAAACAATATGTCTGACTCAAAAAATGATTTTGAGTCAGACATCGAACTTCTGAGCTACGCAATCTCAAGACCGCGATTAAATTCAGCTTGTGATCGCAAGTTCAAAAATTCGTCGAACAATCGTTTATGGCAATGTTGGAATCAAGACTTTGTCAATCACATGGATCACACCATTGCTGGCACGTACATCGACTGCGACTATTTTTGCAGGTACAGCCGTTGAGTCTGAAATGGTTGGTGGTGTTGTGCTGTTAATAGTGATGGTTTTACCTGCGGCGACCGTATTGATTTTTGTGCCAAAAGGGATCGCATTGGATAAGACTTGACCGGCCACAACATGGTAGGTCAAAACGGTAGTCAATTGTGCCACGGTCAAGCCAGTTGGTGCTGCTGCAAAGGCTGAGTTGGTTGGTGCGAATACGGTGAATGGACCAGCGCCACTTAAGGTGCCTTGTAAGTTAGTGGCGACCACCGCACCGACTAAAGAGCTAAATGTGGGATTGGCTTGGGCGATTTGAACCACGTTGAGTACGCCTGGTGGAACCAAAACTTTGTCGATCACATGTATCACACCGTTTGAGGCAGGCACGTCTGCGCTTGTGACCGTTGCGTCGGTCAAGATGGCATCCGTGATTTTGACACCGCTCGTTGTGGTCAGTTTCAAGGTCGCATTGACGTTATTGAAGCTATATTGTGTGGCTTGCGTTGAGCCACCTGCTATCAAATCTGCCGCGGTTTTCTTATTACCCAACACGTGATATGTCAGTATCGATTGTAGTTGTTGTGAAGTTAATGCATTCACTAATGCAGTGCCATTGGCTAAGCCTAGTTTTGTAGCCAGGTCATTGAAGGCCTGATCAGTCGGAGCAAATACAGTCAACTGGGCGCTGGTGTTATTCAGCGTAGTGGACAGTCCTGCTTTGTCGACGGCTGCCGCGAGTGCAGTAAGGCCTTTCATTTGCGCTTCTTTTAGAATCGTATCAGGGCCAGCGGGTTTCTTAGTATCATTACTTCCCCCGCAAGCGGTGACGGCAGTTACAATAGCAAGCGTGGCAAAGCCACGTAGTAAGAACTGTTTCCATGTTTGTTTGAAATTCATGTTGATACTCCTCGATTGTGTAATTAAAAGAACAAATATCTCTGAAAAAGTGTCAGGCTTGGATCGGAATTTTGTTATCAGTCGAATAGAAATGTGACTGTAAAATCATTTTGTGACTGATGAGTCATAAAATATACCAATTGGTTTTCTCTTGTCCAGAAAAATTTGAAAAAATGCGATTTTCTTTTAAAAAACAGCAGTTTGATGCACGAGAAGAAGCAATTATTGATGCCGTAAATCATCTTTTGTCAGAGAAAGGTTTTGACCTGATGACGATGGATGATGTCGCAGATCGTGTTGGCATCGCAAAAGGAAGCTTATATAAACACTTTTCATCGAAAGAGAAGTTGGCTGCGGCTGCTTTGACGCGTTTATTGAAATCGACCTTGGATGAGCTCGATGGTTTGCCCGCGGATATGGTGGCAATTGAGCAGTTGAAACATATCTTGGCGTGGTCTTTGCATTTGCGATTGCAAGGGGGCGTTCCACATTTGCCTTCGACCAGCGTGAGCTTGCAACGTAGCTTGATGCTCAATCTAGACTACATGACTGTCGCCTTGCGCGTGAACAAGCGCTTCCATGCTTTGGTAGCACAGGCGAGGGTAGATGGCGCTTTAACCCCTGAAGTGCCAGATGATGTGTTGGTGTTTACTTTGTATTCACGGGCTTGCGATCCGACGGTAGATTTCTTGGTTCGCGATAACAAACTGAACCAAGAACAGATTGTCAATGCGATGGTCCATGCCACCATGGGTGGATTTCTTACCCGCTAAGTCGTTAAAGACAAACTTGGCAGTTCTCCTTACTAAGGACTGAACCAGAATTTGGCGCGTTGTAAGGGGAGTGATGTTTGTTGTATCAGCGGATTCTCTAGTTCGAAAATGCGGCGGTTTTTGAGATCGGCTTTGACGATAAAGGGACGGCAGTACTGTGTGAACAATTGTTCAAAGCTGCCATTGGTAATTGAGAGCTCTAGTCCTCTGCGTATGTTTTCGGCCAGTTGTTTTTGGTTTGGTGCGACAAAAAAATACAAAGCAGTCGGATAATGCAGAATCATCGAGGTATCGACTTCACGTTTCAATTCAGGGTGTTTGCTTTGTTCATTCCAAATCTCGATGATAGAACGAGGGAAATAATCAAAGCGGCGTTCACTCAACATCAGCGGCAAAGCTGCCGCAGTGCCTGTAACCACCGGTAGTTTGTTGTGACGCAAAATTTGGGTATCTGGCCAAAAGTAGCCTTGACCTGCCTTTAGCGTCCCCAGCTCCTCGAGGCTCTTGATCGCTTTCATGCGCTCTGCCATTTCCGGATTAATGAAGGCAATACGCCAACCCATTAAGCCTTTGTCGATAGGAATACGAATCGGCAATAATTGCGCTTCGCGCTCATCGCTAGTCATAGTCCACATGAGATCGAGTATGCCACGGTTATGCGATAAGTCTTCGATCAGCCTGACCTGAGGCGTTGACACCGATGGAATTTTCTCTAAGCTATAAGTGACACCACTGTGTTTGATGGCCAAACGTAAGACTTCCGTGACGTACTTACCTATGGGATCACCAGAATTCTCTAGATCCAAGATGCGCAAACGTGTGCTGTCTTGAGTGCTCTGAGCAAAAACAGTTTGCAGCAAGCACAGTTTGAGTACGACGAAAATAAGCAGCTTCTGGTATTTCATTGGAGTTGTCATCCATATTCCAGGTGTGAACAATGATCGTTTGCGGCGTTACTGATCGGCTTCTATTTTGCTCTTAGTGCCGAGAGTATGGCACGATGTATTTTTCTTACCCATTGATTGAGAACACAATTTTCCTGATTAGTTCACAAGCATTATACAAAAGGTGTGCTCAATGAACATCAAGTCACTGATTTAAAAGATGACTATAGCGTTTCTGAGTATGCCATCTTTGCTAAGATTGTGTTCATTTCATGCCTGAGTTTAGAATTATTGTAACCATAAGCTCGCTTCAAAAGAGGTGGGGTTGTTGAAATGTTAGTGGTACCGTTTGCCTGGTTTTACTATCTTTAGGATCGAGACTGTAGCAAAAGCAACTATCGCATTCACGAAAACGTACCTGATGAATCCTACCGAGCGACAATTCAAAGTCTTATTTGTTGAAATAAGACTTCGATGAGAAGTTTGTCATTTCGGAACAACGTGAGAAAATGAAGTTTTACTCTTCACTGGAGAAATTTAGTGCACCTCATACTCATTCTTGTCGGCATCGCTGGTGTCGGTTTTCTGATTTTGCAATTGAGTAAACAATACACCGCTAGTCGATCTGCGCCGAATCTTCAAGCGCATGAATCAAATTCGTGGAACGCAGACTCAAGGCTTTCGCTTGCTTACCTTGCGAATGGCAAGCTGTATTACCAAGATCCGACAACCGGTATCGAGCAATTACAGAGTCCCTATGTGCAAGAGATGCACGATAAGCTTGAGCGACATCAGGAACGTCATGCATGGAAAGAAAACACCAGCTTTAGCGTCTCGGCAAACGGCGGTTTGCGACAATTTCAAAAAGATGAAGCACAAATCTTAGCAACATCTATGCAATTTTTCGACCGGGATAACGTTCTCTATTTTTTGCGCGATGAATTGATGGGTGGCCTGTTCTCGATGAACTTGAAAACAGGTGAAGAGAAACGCATTTTGCATAAGCAAAACTTGGCTTTGTGTGACTTGAATCTTGATGATTCAAGCTCGCGCATTTTATGTGCATCGAAGAGTAAAGATGGTTCCTCAAACATTGCCATGATCAACACGGATGGTTCGCAGTTTCAGTCGCTGACAGGTGGCGATACTTTAGATTGCGCGCCAACTTGGATACCTGGCGCGGACACCAAGATTTTGTACCAATCGGCAGGTTTGGCAAGGGCGGCTAACGGCTATATTGCAGCGATTAGTAATACTTCGATACAAATGTTAGACCTAACATCGAGTCGCGTGACTTCAGTGCTTGAAGATACTCAGTTTGATTACTTGCATCCACGTGTTTGCCCTCAAGGAAATTTACACTTTATCCGTCGACCTTACGAAGGGCAAAAGAATGATACGGTGAGTTTTCTGTTGGATACGCTACTGTTTCCATTTAGATTATTGCGCGCGGTTTTTCATTACTTGAATTTCTTTTCCATGATGTACTCTCGTAAGCCCTTAACAAGTGCTACCGGGCCTGCAGTACAAGCTGATCTCAAAGAAATTATTCTCAAAGGTAAACGCATCGACGCTGAAAAAGCGATGCGCAATGCTGGTGCGGTGCAGGGGGTGCCCTCTCTCGTACCAACTTCGTGGCAACTCATTTCACGCGATCGCCAGGGAAATGAGCAAGTGCTAGCGACAAATGTTTTAGCCTATGACATACATGCAGATGGCAGCATCATTTACACCAATGGTCGAGGCGCCTTCTTAATCGAGCAAGGACGCGCTACACGGCTGATCATGAAAGCGGATTTGATTGAAGAATTGGTCACTGTTGGTGCGAAGTTGTCTGCTTAGTGTGCGTCGAACTAGGAAAGGCGTTCAAGTCTAACTGCATGGAATTCTTGTCCATAATTTCATTCACAAAGCGACATGTTCTTGTGCGAGCCAGACATTGCAAAGGTTGATACGATAAGCTTGTGTTTTGAAATTTTTTCAAAAATACAGAAAAAAGTACGGATATATAAAAACGATTCAAACGCACAGCGACAACTATATTCTGACAACTGTGCTTTGCGTCGCAACCTAGTACGAATTGCCCAATTGAAGAAAATTCAGACCGCAGTTTCAGGATTGAATGTCGACAAATCAGCCGAGATTTGGTCGGCATTCACAAAACCAGGCAACGCCAAATAATCACGTAATACCAAAGGCGAGATGATAGATTTGCCTGCGATCACGGGCGTTTGGCTGCAATTCGCACGCTACCGACTTTTGTCACTGCCCATCGGGTTTTCGTCACACATCACAATCGCACATTTTCATCTCGATCAATAATAAAGGCTCCCAATCTTGGATCTTTCTTATGAACTACGTTAAGTTTTTCACCACCTCAATACGTGTAGCCGCCGTGGTGTTCTTTGTGTCCACGGCGATGGCGCAAAACTTGCCCGTGCCTTCGCCCGGCACTTGGGTAACCGGATGGATGGCCGCACCGGACGGCGTCGCTGCACCGTTGACGCCTGTTACGATACGACAGGTATTACGTACCAGTGTTGGTGGAACGGATGTCCGCTTGCGTTTCTCCAACTTGCTGGGAACTCAACCCCTCACCATTAGTTCAGTGCACGTCGCCCTACATGCAGGTGGCGGCGCGATTGTGGAGGGCAGTGACCGCCTCGCGCTGTTTAATGGCGCTGGTACCATCACTATTGCTCCCGGCAGTAGCGTGGCCATTGATCCGGTTGCGCTGCCAGTGGAGGCCCTGGTGGAACTGGCTGTCAGCCTGTATCTGCCGATGGGTGCCAGTCTGCCTACCGTCCATGACAACGGTGCTCAGACCACGTATCTGGTTGAAAGTAAGGATGTCGCTAGTGTCACCTCCATCTCCAGTACACAGATCAATGACAGCAGATATTTTTTGACCGATGTTGAAGTGCTGGCACCCATAGGAACTCACACCCTCGTTGTTGTTGGAGATTCTGTCACGGACGGTATTCGGTCGACTCAAGACGGCAATGCGCGTTGGCCCGACTTCCTGGCGAACCGCTTACAGGGCATGCCAGCAGCGGGAACAGTTGCCGTCGTCAATGCAGGGATTGCTGGTAACCGTGTACTCAATGATTTTGGCTCGCCGTATGTGGGGCCGAGCACGTTAAACCGATTCGAGCGCGACGTGTTGGATAAGCCAAGTCTGCGTTGGATCATACTCTTGCAAGGCATTAATGATATTAGCGCTTCGGAGCTTCTCAAAACACCAAAGGATCAAGTGTCAGCCCAGCAAATCATAGACGGTATGAAGCTGTTGATTGAACGTGCGCATGCGAAGGGCGTGAAAATCTGGGCAGGAACGCTGCTACCGCGGGAAGGTGCGGTCAGGCCCTTGCCACATAGCGCAAGTATGGAGGCCAAACGACAAGCCGTGAACCTATGGATTCGAACCGGCGGGGCATTTGACGGTGTGGTCGACTTCGATCTGGTGCTGCAGGATCCAGCACATCCTTCTCGTCAACTCAATACACTAAACAGTGGAGATGGCACACATCCAAACGATGCCGGTTACATGCTCATGGCGAATGCAGTTGATTTGGTTGGCTTGCTCAAGCAGTAATTTGCATCCATGAGAATGCACACACGCATGACATAATTTTTTTAAGAAGGCGCATTTAACAAAGCGCCTTCTTTTATGTGAATTATTGTTGCTGTGTAGCGCAATGTATGCCGCCACCGCCGGCAGAAATCGGATCGATATTTAATGCAATCACTCGTCGATTTGGAAAGGCTTTCTCTAAAGTTGCTTTGGCTAAGGCATCTGTTTCCACATCACCAAATTGCGGCATGATGACGGCATTATTGACTACATAAAAATTGATATAGCCTGCTGCAAACTCTTTACTCTCATACTCAGGGCGTACTTTAGATGGCGCATCCAACACCAATACTTTGAACGCTTTTCCATTGGCATCTGTAGCACTCTTTAGTATCTCTAAATGACGACGTGTCAAAGCATAATCATAGGATGCTGGATCATGCTCCAAGCCTGCAATCACCACACCGGAGCTTGCAAAACGTGCATAAAAGTCGGTATGTCCATCGGTGATATCTTTGCCCACGATACCAGGCAACCAAATCACTTTTTGTATTCCTAAGAGTCTTTTTAATTCCGCCTCACAGGCTGCTTTGCTCAATCCAGGATTGCGATTCGGATTGAGTACACAACTTTCAGTGATGATCGCTGTACCATGACCATCCACCTCTATACCGCCGCCCTCTAATACTAAACTCGTATTCAATTGCGTTCGCCCGGATAGTTCACATACTTTTTTAGCGATACTCGCATCGCGTTGATAGCTCTGTTTCTTACCCCAGCCATTAAAATTAAAATTCACACCAGCTTGTTCGTCACGACTATTTTTAACAAATACTGGGCCAGTGTCGCGTATCCATAAATCGTCGATTTCAGCAATATGCAAAGTCACGCGCGGATCAAGTTTTTGCTTAGCCAAAGTGTAATCACTTGCATTGACCAACATATTCACCGGTTCAAATTGCACTATCGTATTGGCAATCGTGGCCAAGGTATTTTTCACAGGATTAACCAAGTCAGAACCCCACACATTCGCATTGGCGACAAAAGCCATCCAAGTTGCAATATGAGGTTCCGCTTCATCAGGCATGCGCCACGTTGTGAGTGTATTTTCTGGTGTTGTCACTGTTGAACCACCAGATGAAGCAGATGTCGATGCACTTTCCGCTTGCGCATTTTCACCTCCACAAGCAGCGAGCATAGAACCCAAGCCCATACTTGCCCCAAACTGCAACAATTTTCTTCGCGTCATCATTTTGTTCATCTTCCATCTCTCAATTTAAACAGCTCAATCAATAAGCACTCAGTCCTAAACAAGATAGTGCTGAATTTTAATGAAAGACAGTATAAAACCAGAGTTTAATGAGGTATATTGATTTTTATTGCCTAAATTAATCAAAAAATTTCATATCTAATGAAAAATATCCCTTCTTTACGCCATTTAATCGGATTTGAAGCCGCTGCCCGCTTAGGTAATTTTTCCAGAGCAGCGGATGAGTTACATCTATCTCAATCAGCAATTAGTCATCAAATTCAACAGCTAGAAGAACAATTAGGTCAGCCTATGTTCCATCGCGTTGGGCGCGGTGTTGAATTAACTGTGGCTGGCGAGGTGCTTTTACAAACGGTACAAAAATCACTCCATACTCTGCATCAAGGATTAAATCGTATAACCACTTACCTTGACCCAGGCTTGGTTGTCGTTGTCGCCCCCGCGCCTTTCATGCAAGGTTGGTTGCAAGCGCAAATCAATGAAGCGCAAGAACGCGACCATGAGTTCTTACCTGTCTTATCAACGGATCAAACTGCGCGATTTATTGATGAAGTGGACGTGGATATTCATATCAGTGCATATCCTTTGCAGCAAGCCAACTTAGAGGAATGTCCTCTATTTCAAGATGAATGGATCGTCGTAGCCACACCGACATTGGCGCAAAAAATCGACATGAATAATTTAGAAAACCTACGATTATTTTATTTTGAAAAAAGCCTAGCCGATGACAGCATAAACAATCAGCTACAAGAACAACTGAATTTATGCAAAAAAGTAGCGTTCTATGACGATATTTGTTTACTCATCAACGCGATAAAACAGCAAGAGGTCATCGCCTGCGTCCCTTATTCTGCGGTGGCGAACGATCTTAAATTGGGTGTTTTAATGCAAGTTCCAAACTTCGTAAAGAGCCCAAGTCATACATGGTGGATTGCACGAATGGGTGGAAAAACACGTTCTCCTAAAGTGCTTGAATTATTTAATGCGCTTTGCCTAGAAGCAAGAGGATTGCAAAGACATTCATAGCAGAAAGCATTAAGTGTCCAAATACCTTTAAAATTTGTGGTGAATGCCTAATGAGGTATTAAAACTGATGGGCATATTGGAATGTTAACACTGACCATTTGTCGGCAATAGCCTAACACGGCTAGCGGGTTTCACGTGAGCTCGATGCTCTTTTTACATATAGAGAAAATATGGGAATGATGACTCTCTATCAAATCTGGATCTTTACGGAGCGTTCGCGGGCAAGGCTTGGATAATTTAGCTCAAGTAGTCGAATATCGCATCGTCGAGAGTGGTGAACCGTGTCTTGATGTATTACGAAGCGCTATGTGAAAAATTGACCCTTGCTAGCTTTTGTCCTACTGCAGTTAACGGCCGTGCAAGGCGTATGGGCCAGTGTTCATTCGGGCTTATCTTGGTTCAACTTTGTAGATCCATTTTTGTGTACACAATAATTTCGGCGGATCTCGCTTGAACTTTGGCATGTCAATGAATCCATTCTAAAAAGTTCAAATTTGAATGAGAGAAAAAAGGTGTACTGTCTCCGATGACAAAAAGTAGCTCCAGGTAGTACTAATCGAAAACTTTGCTAATTTGTTTCTTCTCGAAACAACAATGCACGCTCTTTGGCGCGCCTAGCGTGTTTTTCAATCAAGTACGAACTTTTGCCTCTTCATGAAAAATCTCTCGAATCTATCTTCGCAACATCCTTTGGTATCGTTTTTGGCTCCGGTCGTCCAAACGTCGCGACATTCATTTCGTCAACGTTCTTTTGTCCGATGTTTTAACCGTGCGATGTTGGCTTTTATTGCCAGTGGTATGGCGGTAAGCGCACAAGCGCAGCAACAGGTAGATACATCAAAAAAAGAGAACACGGAACAAGAACAGAAAGTCGAAGTGCACGGCGCCAAGCCTATGCAGAGTGGCACACAAAAAATGAGTCTGAGTGGCGAAGAACTGTTCAAGATGCCGGGTTCCGGTGGAGATCCGCTCAAAGCATTGCAAACTCTACCCGGTATTGCTGCTAATAACGATGGCGATGGGGGAGCGGCGGTGCGTGGTGCCAGGCCCTCTGATAATGCTTATTACGTCGATTTTTTGCCAGTCGGTTACTTGTTTCACATGGGCGGTTTTGTCAGTGTTTTCAATCCCGATCTAGTACGCCGTTTTGACGTGTATAGCGCCGCGTGGAGCCCGCAATATGGCAACGTGGTGGGGGGCGTTTTTGATGCTTCCTTGCGCAATCCTAGAACCGATCGCATAGGCGGGAAAATTCGTACCGGCGCGTTAGCTGCCAACGTATTGGTAGAAGGTCCGTTGTCGGAGAATACGTCTTTCTTCTTATCGGCGCGTCGTAGTGTGATTGATCTATTTGTCAAAGAAATTAAAGACGAAAAGGCAGGGACGAGTTTTACCTTTCCTTCCTATAGCGACGTACAAGGTCGATTTTTGTGGAACATCGACAACAAGAATCGCCTGCGTTTTGATCTAACTACGGCGCAAGATAGTGCGAAATTTACTCTAAAAAAAGACTCGATCGATGTACAGCATGACCCAGTGTTGTTGGGTGAAAGCGCCCTCGCTAGTTCCTTTAATAATATGGCGCTAGTGTGGGAGTCGGATCTGAGCTCAACGACGAGCAGTCAATTGGCAGTGGGGCGTATGGTAGCACATCAGAAAACCAGGATCGGCAGCGCAGGTGCGTATGCGACGACCTCGACGCTGACCTATTTGCGAGACCAGATGACGAAAAACATTGGGGATCATCAGTTGACCGTGGGTGCAGATATTAGCTCCAATGTCTTGGATGTAGATGTCAATATCAAGAATCCACGCTGCACCGAATTTGACCCTAATTGTGATTCTACAGCTGCAAATTTCTCTAAAACGGTGAGCAGTCAACGCGACAATTTTGGCGCTGTTTATCTGAATGACCGTTGGCGCCTTGGGTCGCAATGGACACTCACGGGTGGTTTGCGCAGTGCACGAGACGACTATTTGAAAGAGACAGTGATCGACCCTCGTTTGGGGTTGGAGTATCGCTACTCGCCGCACACCGTATTTTCTTTAACAGCCGGTCGCCATCATCAAGAACCATCACGCGAACAAAGTCTCGCTGAGATCGGCAACCCGAATTTGAAGTCGATACGTTCCAATCAAATCGCATTTGGGCTTGCGCAGAATTTAGATCAAGGATGGTCATGGCGCGCTGAGATATACAAGAAAGAATTTGACCACTTCGTCGTGAATGACCCATTGGTCAATTATGTCAATGGTGCCAGCGGTAGCGCACATGGCTTGGAAGTCTTAGTGAAAAAGGATATGGGTTATGGCCTTTCTGGATTTGTATCGCTCAGTGTGTCCAAGTCAAAACGTCATAACGACATCACTGGTGAAAATTTTACTTTTGGCTTTGATCAACCCGTGATTGCAAACGCAGTACTTCAGTATAAACAGTCCGATAAAATTCAGTATGGCGCACGCTGGAGTTATCACACAGGCCATCCAGATACTCCCATTGTTGGTATCCGCACCGGTACGGATGGTCGGTTACTCCCCGTTTATGGTGTGCTGAATTCGGAACGTATGCCCGCTTATCACCGCTTAGATCTACGTGTCGACTTTCAGAAAACAGAAAGACTGTCTTACTACGTCGAGTTGATTAACGCCTATGCACGTAAAAATGTGGGTGCCTACGAATACAGCGCTGACTACAAGACGCGCAAACCGCAAGCACAAATGCCGTTTTTCCCATCGGCGGGCTTGGAGTACAAGTTTTAATTTAAATCTTAAGTGTTAAGGTGAGGGCGCATTTGCCGCAATTTGAATCACCAACGACAAAGCGAAATCAAAGTAGTTCGCTTTGTCGTTGTTCTTTGCAGAGGATGAAAAACTTGGTTTCTTAAGATGTGATATTTCAAAGATTGGCACCAACTAGTATTGCCAGGTGTTGGTGCCTTTCAAACGCAGTGCGTTAAAGGTTTTTACTTTGAATTGATTTTTTTAATGATTTTAAATGAACGATATTCACCGATTTTTGGATCAAAAATATTTTGGTTTTCAAATGAAAACTGCAAAGATTTTCCTTGTAAGGAAAGATATTGATTGGCCATATCGATGTTCGTTTCGATTGGGCTAGTCCACAGTAATTTGCTCGAATTACCATTGGATTCACGTACCACAAACGAAACAAAAAAATCTTTTTCTATTTTGATGACTTCACCAAAAACACTTTGAAAAGCATTGTTGGATTTCTCTTTGTCAACTTGAGCATTTGCTAAAGCCATCATGGTCGTAGGACAAATCGGCGCCATTTTCATACCAATCAGTTTGCCGATTTTTTCTCCGTTTTTATCGATCTCATTAAAATCTAAGTTGAAGTCCTTCTTAAATTTCTTTTTGTCTTCTGCGTCCGCAGCGTTCAGGATGCAAAACCCTATTTCCATGGAGCGTGTTTTTTCGTTGCTATTTTTAATGGCTGTTTCTGAGCAATCACAAGCGCGCTTTGCTATTTTATCTACATATTCTTGGGCAAATGATTGAGCGCTAGCAGAACATAACAACACGAGGAAGGCGATATTTTTTAACATGACGGTTACCCAATAGAAAGAAAATAAATCCTAGCAGCAAATGGGTAATTTGACTAATGGATTATTTGGGCCTTGTTGCAAATTCGAACCGACGCTTTCAAAAAAATTCAGGAATGTGAGTCAAGTCTTGCGATTGCTTATCTGTGACAAATACCTTGCATGCTAAGTGTTTGGTCTAGTTTATTATGTGACCTATCAAAATAGCAATTAGACGCAGAAATAAATGGATCGCCAGTGTTTTTTTAGATCAATGCAGACTCGTTTATTGAAGGATGTTGGAGTCATTGAACTGATCCCGTTTCCCGCTATACATTTTTACGCATTGGTGCTTGTATAATCCAAAGCTTTTTATCAACCCCAATTGACTGGACTAGTGATGTATTTGCCAACTTATCACGAAGAAAAAGATCTCGACGTACTGCATGCGCTGATACAAACGCATCCATTAGGGACTTGGGTCAGCATGACCGATGGTGGATTAGATGCCAATCATATTCCATTTATTCTAGACAAATCACGTGGTGAATTGGGCGTATTGCGTGCCCATGTAGCGCGAGCAAATCCTATATGGAAAATGCTGTCATCGGATGTGCCATCAATAATTACTTTCCAAGGGGCGCAATCCTACATCACACCTAACTGGTATCCGAGTAAACAAATCGCTGGCAAGGTAGTACCCACCTGGAATTACACTGTCGTACATGCACATGGTATAGCTACGGTAGTTGAAGACAGGGATTGGATATTGCAAATGGTCAGCGATCTTACCGATCGCAATGAAGCCTCAAAGACGCTCGGTCATGTGGGGGCAGCACCATGGAAAGTCTCTGATGCGCCAGAAGAATTCATACAGCGCTTATTAGGTGCGATCGTCGGGATAGAAATTCCAATTACCTCTATTAAGGGACGATGGAAATTAAGTCAGGACGAAGCGATGGAAGATAGGATCGGTACCGTCAAAGGCCTGCATGAAGTTGGCACGACAGACGCGATTGCTTTGTCAGACTTGGTGAATTCAAGGATCAATCTCGAAGCTTAGATCTAGCGATTACACGTAGAACGAATTGTAAACCTTTCGTTGTTTGATACTGGAACGTTAGATGTGCCTTCGTTTGTCGAATATCAAGCTATTACTAACACCAAAGACTCAGCGGCGGGTCTTTCATCATCACTCTTAGCATATCGCTGCGCGAAATAAAGCCGATCAGCCGTTCTGACTCATCTACGATAGGCACGCCATCGACCTCAAAATCTAGCATCACGCGTGCGATGCGACGGATGTCGGTCAGCGGAGAACTGGCAACAACTGGCGTACGCATGACATCACTTACACGTCGGTCTAGTACATTGGTCATTCCATTTTGTGTGAGATTGAGGCTGGTGAGCAGGTCGCGCTCACTGACGACGCCAATGAGTTTAGCTGTGTTGTTGAATACTGGCGCTTGATGAATGCCGTTTTCTCGCATAAGTTCCCATGCCTCAGACACAGAATCATTGACGTTCACAGCAATCACTTTGGTTTGCATGATCTGCCGCGCGTGAAAGAGTGGGCCTCGTTCGAATTCTATCGGCAGTGTCGACCGATAGGCATTGATTGCACGTTGTTCCCCCGTAGTAGGCGGCAAGGCCTTTGCTAGAATTTGGCTAGGAATAATATCGGTGCCTAGTTCAAACCCGTCTTCTTGGACTGTGCGTCCCCGCCTTGCTTGACGGACCTGGTTGACACGACTGATACCTTCAAATGAGCCTGAATACACTTGCCCTGTAATGCCATATACCGAAAACATAATAACTCCTTCATGATTGACACTCACCGATGTATTGAACGAAAAGACTAAGTCAATATCTTCACATTTAAAACTTCGGGATACTCGTGGATCACAGATTCGCGCTTACTAACTACTTTGAGCATTCATTCTCTCAATTTTCAATTGCACGACACTAGACGATTTTTGAGTCGTAGTTAACTTGTAACGATCTTGTCCCTTCAGATATTCTTGAATTTCGGTTTCCTGATTTGCTGAAATGATCGTTTCTGAATATCCTTGCTCGATAAACCCTTTGCTGTAGTGATGTCGAACTTGCTTGAAGTCGGCTTTGCCCTCATATTGCGCTATACCAGCTTTATCCCATGCAATGCGTACCAAACCATCGTAGCGGGTGACGGGAGCGATATCAGCCCCGCTGACTTCGCGTTGCGTCGATCGTTTTGAGTCTAGTCCGTCCAGCACACCCTCCAACGCGCCAGTTGCCCCTGGCACTGCGCCTTCTAATGCTTCTCTTGTCTTTGGTATGACATCCTCAAGCGCTTTTTTCGCTCCTGGCATCACTTGCTCTACTTTTCCTAAAACAGTTTCGGACATTTTTGGCGCGCGATTGATGATATCGACTGCGGCATCTTTACCTTGAAATAATAGCCATTGTGCCGATGCAATGACTGCCCAAATCAACAATACTGCCAACATTGAAACGCTGCCGATTATCCAATAAATCGCCTTGCGAGAAATGCCAAATCCCGGTCGGGAATAGTTGGATGCTTTCGAAAATAGGGTGCGTGAATCCATGGTTTTACTCCAAATAAAATGTAAAAGTGGTCAACCGTTTTTTAATAAAAAATTCAGACAATACGGCGATGAAGAGAACGATGTTCAATCAGTCTCATGTGGTGATTTTCTTGTCCTGAACATGACATCATTTTCATATACACTTTGTCCAAACGGGTTCGTTCAAATTTCTATTGCGACTCGCAATCGATGCAAAGTATGGTGACCCAAATCATCGCCGCATTCTAAGCCGTGCGGTTTATCAAGCTACATAGACTCTCCCATACTTTTAAACTGGTCGGTACGAGTCAATCGGCAGTCGGATAAAAGTATGTCTCACCATTTAAGATCT
The DNA here is from genome assembly GCF_049340325.1 of Undibacterium sp. Di24W. Taxonomy (NCBI): domain Bacteria; kingdom Pseudomonadati; phylum Pseudomonadota; class Betaproteobacteria; order Burkholderiales; family Oxalobacteraceae; genus Undibacterium; species Undibacterium sp. Di24W. Next base: position 321,696 of record NZ_JBMPOP010000001.1, on the reverse strand, counting down.
GCTTTCTTTGTACAGGTACCGTGAGAACATTATAGGAAGCTGGGACACCTCTAACAAATCGAATTATGTACGTACTCACCTCGATTATTTAGATGTGTCGAGCGTTCATCGCTTGAAGCATTTACATATCGCTATTTTGAAAGTGAATAAGCCGGTGGTCGAAAACAAGCCACACTTCAGGGAAGTTGTAGACACTCATTAATCCTTTTGAACTGACGCGCGTGGTCAAGTTTGGACGGGTACCGGTTCGATTAATTGAGTGCTAAGGACTAAAAGGCGTGCCACATGTTTTCTATCACTTATGCACATTAAAGGTGTCGCGCAATGTTTTAGTGCGATCGTGTTCGAAAAAGGTGCAAAACTCGATTTCTTGCACTCTTTGAAGGCAGAATTTTTGGCTGTACTTTTAAATAAGAATCCGTGTGTCGCATTTCCGCATGAGTGCTCCTTAAAGCCGTAAATACGCCTTCCAAAAAATTAGCTGAAATGAGATTTTTGGCGCTATAGTGGTGGCAAGACAGAACTCAAGACCACGAATAAATGCCTTTCCAATCCCGTAATGAGACTAGCTTCACCGCACATGTAACAGCAGCTTGTGAAGCCAGACTGAAGCTTGGGTTCACGTTAGATGAGGATGTAACCCGCCTAACTGAGCGCCAGCATTTTGGCCCATTACGTGTTCAAAAACCACTTTATCCCGAAGATAAGAAGATCTGTCATGCCATTATTGTCCATCCCCCTGGAGGTATTTTGGGTGGCGATATTTTACGTACCGAAGTAGGCGTCTCTACGGGTGCACAGGCTTTGATCAGTACGCCCGGCGCAGCCAAATGGTATAAGGCGAATGGCAAACTTTCTCAGCAAGTCTTACGTTTGGAAGTGGGTGCAAGTGCCAGTTTGGAGTGGCTGCCGCAAGAGACAATTTTTTTCGATTGCGCTGAAGTCCTTCTCAAACAAGAGATAGTTTTGGCAAGCGATGCATCGCTCATTTTTTGCGATATTTTCTGCTTTGGTCGTACTGCCTCCAATGAACAATTTAATGCAGGCAAAGTTAGGCAAGTGACCACTATCCATCGCGACGGAAAGTTGATCTGGTTTGAACAAGGTCAGTTATCAGGCGGTAGTTCGATGATGGCAAGTCAGGTTGGTTTGGCGGACGCCAGCGTTACCGCGAGCCTACTCGCTGTCGGCGGCAGCATCAGCCAAAATCATATCAATGCACTTAGAGAGGCAGCTGCCGCGCAATTATCGCCGGGTGAACAATTTGGTGCAACGGTGGTAAAAGGCGTTACGGTGGTGCGCTATCTTGGCGATTCCAGCGAACAAGCCAGACGTTTGATGCTCTTGGCCTGGCAGTTTTTACGCCCAGTCGTCATCGGTCGCGATGCGATTCCCTTACGCGTCTGGAATACCTAGAATCAACTTCCCCAAAAATCTAAGCGCTTTCTAACTGGCACAGGACTTGCTAATCAGTTGCTATTCAGTTGCAATTTAGCTGGTATGCAGCGACGTAGCGAAATTCTACTTTTTGAACTCGCCCAACTGGCTGCTCAACAAAGCAAGATTATCTAGGCGAGTCCATGGAATTAACACCGCGTGAACGCGACAAATTATTAATTTTCACCGCTAGTCTATTGGCAGAGCGGCGCAAAGCGCGCGGCTTGAAACTTAACCACCCAGAAGCGGTGGCTCTGATTTCCGCTGCGATCATGGAGGGCGCACGCGATGGAAAAACGGTGGCTGAGTTGATGTTTGAGGGCACCAGAATTTTAACGCGTGCCGATGTTATGCCAGGCATCGCCGAAATGATTCCAGATATCCAAGTGGAAGCGACTTTTCCTGATGGCACCAAACTGGTGACCGTGCACCATCCTATTCCATGAATTGTTTACTTCAGGTGCATCTATGATCCCAGGCGAAATGCTGATCGAAACAGGCGATATCGAATTGAATGTCGGACGTGTTAGCGTCACGATCAAAGTCGCAAATAGTGGAGATAGACCGATACAAGTCGGTTCCCATTTTCACTTCTTTGAAACCAATCCCGCCTTGCAATTTGAGAGGCAAGTAGCCTACGGTATGCGCCTCAACATTGCTGCTGGTACTGCAGTGCGTTTTGAGCCGGGGCAAACACGCACCATAGAATTGGTGGCACTCGCCGGCAAACGGCGCGTGTTTGGATTTAATGGTTTGGTGATGGGAGATTTGGAATGAGTAAAATTTCCCGGCAAGCCTATGCGGAAATGTATGGCCCAACCAAAGGCGATCGAATACGCCTGGCCGATACCGAGCTATTCATCGAAGTCGAAGCGGATTACGCTTTTTACGGTGAAGAGGTGAAATTCGGTGGCGGTAAAGTCATACGCGATGGGATGGGGCAGTCGCAGGCCTTGCATGATGAGGTGATGGACACGGTGATTACCAATGCTGTTATTCTCGATCATTGGGGCATCATCAAAGCGGATATCGGTTTAAAAAATGGCTTGATCGCCGCGATTGGTAAAGCGGGCAATCCTGATATTCAATCCGGTGTCAGTATGGTGATAGGCGCAGCGACAGAAATCATTGCCGGTGAAGGAATGATCGTGACTGCCGGCGGCATCGATTCGCATATTCACTTTATTTGTCCGCAGCAAATCGAAGAAGCACTCATGAGCGGCGTGACCACCATGTTAGGCGGCGGTACCGGGCCGGCCGTTGGAACGGCTGCTACAACTTGCACACCAGGTCCCTGGCATATCCATGCGATGTTGATGGCGGCGGATGCCTTTCCTATGAATTTGGGATTTCTGGGCAAGGGTAATGTGAGCTTGCCCGGGCCAATCGAAGAGCAAATTAAGGCTGGTGCAATCGGTTTAAAGCTGCATGAAGACTGGGGCACAACACCAGCTGCGATTGACAATTGTTTGTCGGTGGCGGAGCGCTATGATGTGCAGGTGGCGATCCACAGCGATACGCTCAATGAAGCAGGTTTTCTGGAACATACCTTAGCAGCATTTAAGGATCGCACTATCCATACCTTCCACACTGAAGGCGCAGGGGGCGGCCATGCCCCCGACATTATCGCTGCAGTGGGTGAAAGCAATGTCCTGCCTTCATCGACTAATCCAACACGACCCTATACGGTCAATACCTTGGATGAACATCTCGATATGCTGATGGTGTGTCATCATCTCGATCCAGCCATTGTCGAAGACGTCGCATTCGCCGAATCGCGCATCCGTCGCGAAACGATCGCCGCTGAAGATATCTTGCACGACCTTGGCGCGATTTCTATGATGTCTTCCGATTCGCAAGCCATGGGACGCGTCGGCGAAGTCATCATGCGAACCTGGCAGACAGCGCACAAGATGAAAATGCAACGCGGAACTTTGGCTGAAGACAATGTGCGCCACGACAATTTTCGCGCCAAACGTTACATCGCCAAGTACACGATTAATCCCGCCATCACCCACGGCATTTCGCATGTAGTGGGATCGATAGAAGTCGGCAAAATTGCTGATCTCGTGCTTTGGAAACCAGCGTTTTTTGGTGTGAAGCCGAGCATGATCCTAAAAGGTGGCATGATCACCGCAGCGCAAATGGGTGATCCAAATGCCTCAATTCCCACACCGCAGCCTGTCTATTCGAGAATGATGTTTGGTGCTTTTGGTGGTGGCCTTAAAAAGTCGTTCACCTTCGTTTCGCAGGCAGCATTCGACGCTGGTATTGGGGAGCAGTTGCAACTGCAAAAAACCGTCATTGCGGTAAAGAATACGCGCAATATCCGCAAGTCCGACATGATCCATAACGCTGCCACACCCAAGATGGAAGTCGATCCAGAAACTTATGAAGTCCGGGCAGATGGCGAATTGCTGACCTGTGAACCTGCCAAGGTATTGCCGATGGCGCAGCGTTACTTTTTATTTTAATCCAACACAAGTGCTTCAATTACATCAAACACTATGCTTACCCTGAATACAAAAATTGATACGCATCCGAGTATAGAAATTGCGGCACAATTGATTCTGCCCTTTGAGTTAAGAGAAAAGAGTCGATTGCGCGTCACCATGACTAATGGTGAAGAAGTTGGCGTCTATACCGTTCGCGGCACCGTGATGCGGGACGGTGATTTGATGCAGGGTGATGATGGCCGCGTGGTGCAAATTATTGCTGCACCGGAGCCAACCTATCGTGTTGAGTGTGCCAATCCCTTCGCTTTGTTACGTTGTGCATTTCATCTCGGTAACCGCCACACGCAGGCACAAGTTGGTGATGGTTTTTTACGCATACGTCAAGACCCCGTGCTGAGAGACATGCTACAAGGATTGGGTGCCAATGTCATCGAAGAGCTAGCAAGCTTTGAACCGGAATCTGGCGCGTATGGCGGTGGCCATCATCATGCTGGCGATTCGCATCCCCATCATCCTTTAGCCCCGATTCCCTTGCGTCAACGTATACATCGCCCATCAGACACACAAGCACAATAAGCCCAATAATTGATGCAGACCGCGGCCTTACTTCATTTATTGCAATTAGCAAGCCCGTCCTTGCCAATTGGCGCCTATAGTTATTCGCAAGGCCTAGAAGCTGCGATAGAACGTGGCACTGTCACGAACGAACTAACGGCACGTAGTTGGATCGTTAGTAATCTGCAAGAAGTTGCCGCCTATTTTGAGGCGCCGGTCTTATGGCGTTTGATGCAGGCCTTTGCACAACGCGATTTTGCTACCGTGAGTAAATGGACTGATATTTTTTTAGCGGGGCGTGATACCGCAGAGTTTCGCGCAGAAACGATACAGATGGGCTATTCATTGGGCAAGCTCATCGCCGAATTGAAGATCGCAGATAGTGGTTTGTTGGCAGGGATGCAGTCACACACTGATTTACCTTATCCAACTGCCTTGGCATGTGCGGCGGTCGCTTTAAACATACCACACGAAGCGGTGATCCACGCCAGCCTATTTTCTTGGGTAGAAAATCAGGTGCTAGTGTGTGTGAAGTCCGTGCCCTTGGGGCAAGTCTCAGGGCAGCGCCTATTACTGTCTTTGCGCGCTGAGATTGAAGATGCCGCAAGGCTGGCAATGCGCTTAGAAGACGACGATTTGTCGAACTGGGCACCCGGTTTATCGCTGCTGTCTATGCAACATGAAGTGCAATTTCACAGGCTGTATCGATCTTAATGAGCACTCTGGCGTGTGTAAGGTGTTTTTAATTTTTTGAAGAATTTGAGAGAAAGTAACATGAACAATTCGTCGCAACGAGCAGATATCAATAGTGACCAAAGCGCCGCATTGACGCTGAATTCAACGCCGACTGTTAACTTGAAGGAACCACTACGAGTAGGTATCGGCGGACCAGTCGGCTCAGGCAAAACCGCATTATGTGAAGTGCTGTGTAAGCGCATGCGCGATCGCTACGATATGGCGGTGATTACCAATGACATCTACACCAAAGAAGACATGGAAATTTTATTGCGTGCCAATGCTTTGCCAGCAGAACGCTTGATGGGGGTAGAAACCGGCGGTTGTCCACACACAGCCATTCGTGAGGATGCCTCCATCAACTTGGAGGCCATTGCCCGCATGTCGGCGGATTTCCCCAATCTAGATTTGATCTTGCTTGAGTCCGGTGGGGATAACTTAGCCGCGACCTTTAGCCCGGAGCTGTCCGATCTCACCATTTACGTGATCGATGTTGCCGGTGGCGAGAAAATTCCGCGTAAAGGTGGACCAGGCATCACGCGTTCCGATTTGCTGATCATCAATAAAATAGATCTCGCACCGCATGTGGGCGCCAATCTCGATGTGATGGCGAGCGATGCAAAACGCATGCGTGGCGCCCGACCATTCGTTATGACCAATTTACGAAGTGGAGAGGGTGTTGAAGCAGTCATCGATTTCATCCGCGTACAAGGTCTGCTGGATAAGGCTTAATCAGGGCTCAGTCAAAATTTTTTATTTTAGGTAATGGTATTTATTTGAACTTTTTTTAGGGGAATAATATGCAGCGTTTTGGAAGTAAGACTGTCGGGCTTCTGATTTTTTTGTTTGGCGTTGTTCTCATGCTCAGCTTTCCGTCATTTGCCGTGGCACACGATGGCATAGCCCAAACACATTCAGGATTTGCTGCGGGATTTCTCCATCCATTGACGGGCTTTGATCATCTATTGATGTTATTCGCCGTTGGTTTTTGGTTGCGCCAAAATATAAGTCGCAACCCGACCAGCTTAGGCTTGGTGTTTTTATGCGCGATACAAGTGGGTGCGGTGTTGGCGGTAAGTGGTTTTGTTACGACTAAGGTAGAAACGGAAATTGCCCTGAGTTTGGCAATTGCTGGTGCACTTCTAGCTTTTGCCATTCAATTGCATCGTATCGTCGCGCTTGCTTTACTCGCAGTATTTGGCATCGTTCATGGCGCGGCACACGGTTTAGAATTGCCACAAGATGCAAGCGCGTATCTTTACCAAATCGGTTTGCTAGGTTCTAGCGCTTTAATACTAGTATTCGGCTTATTGCTCGCGACAACCGTGAAAGCCCATCAAGGTGTAGCGAGAACTTTAGCCTTCATCCTTACGGCCAGTGCTTGCGCAATGTTCGGCTTAGGTGTCTAGATACTTATGTAGAGCTGGCGGTACGCCACGCTTTTTATCGACTAGCTATATTCTGTACACGGCAGCGGATTTTGTTTGGGTCCAAATAGGAGTGCCATTTCGATATATCAGACTTTTGGGTGCTGTGATTGGACAATAGGGGAAAATGCCATCCCAGCCTTTCGTCTGTAGCCGCGTGTTGTGATTGAGCAGGTTTGCATTTACCCTTTTGTGATAAGGGCGACTGGCATTCTACAAACGCTTTTTGAACTTTTGGTAGTAATAAAGTGCTCCCCAAAAGGCAAATGGGCTTGCGACTAGAAACTCTATACTCAGCTTGAAGGATTCACTTCTGCTTGGATCAAGTTTTATCCAACCCAAAAGTCCCCCAAATCCTTCTATCAGAAACAAAATTGAAAATAGCAAACTCATCAGGGCCCAAAAGGCATGGACCCAGGCACCGCCGCCCACGGGCGTATATGTCGCAGGAAAAGGCTTGGCGCTCTTGTCTGTGTCCGCTTCAACTAAGGCATCTGCCACATTTATGGCCTTTTTTAGAACAACTTCCCATTCACCCGGCCTTACTTTCTTTTTAGGGGAAACTAAATAGATATGTTGCTTGTCCGCCGAAATTTGAAAATCGACAAGGGGTTGGGTAATGCGTGGATGGCTGATTTTTTTTTGATGAGCGAGAATAAAAAAAGTAGAGACAGCGGTTCTTTGATCGCCCGCTAAAAGTCCCAATTCATCATGCTGCATATCGATAATGATAAAGGGATAGTCTTCCCTCTCTCCCTCAATGATAGCGAGAGGTTTGCAATTTTCCAGATCCAACAAATCCCAAAGTGGCGATGTAAATTTGTTGAGATATTCTTTGGACGGCGCAATTTTTGTTGCCATATTATTTTTTCATAAAATCTTGAAGATCTTTTTCATCTTTGTTGGTTTTTTTTGTTTTAATGTAGGCAAAAGGAAAAGAGATAAGTGCTAGGGTAGTTACGAAGATCGATGGTTTTCCATACCCAAGGAAGAAAACGCCGAATGCTACTAGTAAAAGGCAGACACGAGTACTAGGGGCTTTGACGAAATGGAAGATCCAACCAAAAAACGCGCCCGCAATGCCAAGTGCTACACAGAATACAAAGGGTATGACTATCCAAATGACCATGATTCCAACACCATTTTGCAGATTAGGGTCGCTATGATACAAGTGCTCCGAAGCCCAAATTGCATATAAAAGTGCCGCTACGAAAGCCCATGCAGCCCAAAATGGATCTTTATTTATTTTCATGAATCTATTACCAGTTAACTGAATAGATGAATATGTTTTTTTCATCGACATGTTACGGTGAGCTCGCTAACTATAAAGGTAGCACGGGCGCACCAATATTTTCTGCGAGGAAGAGCGATGTACCACAATCATAACAATGATGTTTGAAAAAAGACGGTAGCCAGAGCCCTCATCTTCTAAGCAAATCTATTTCGCGATCTTGTCGAGTATAGGAGTAAGAGCGTCGCTCCATATTTCGTAGCCCTTGGGTGAGAGGTGCAGCTTATCAGGCATGATAGTGGAATCCAGTTGACCGTTGGGTGCGAGCTTGTGGCCGATATCGAACCAAATAACAGATTGCCCATCTGCGAGCGCTTTTAGAAGTAAGTTCGCTTTTCGGTTGATCGCATCCGCCGGATTGGTGCGCGGGAAAATCGCGGTGAGAATGGTTTTTGAATCCGGAGAAGCTTGACGCAGTGAATTCAAAATAGCGTTTACGCCGTCGCGGATGTCCTCAGGGCTTTCTGTCAGCGTGCGGTGTCCCGCATTGTTGGTACCGATCAGCAAGACAAACGCTTTTGGTTTGAGTGTGTTGCTCGCCAAGTTGTCACCTTTTGTCAGGCGCCATAGTATATTTTCAGTGGTGTCAGCGCTGATGCCGAGATTCACCGCATTGTACTTTGACACAAAGTCGGCCCAACGCACTTTACCTTCCTGCTCCCATCCCTGTGTGATGCTGTCGCCAATGAAAACAACTTGAGCGGTGTTAGCCTTGGCTTTGGCGATAGCAGCGATAGACTTGTTACGCTGCGCCCACCAATCATAGCTTTCCTTGGATACTGGCGAGGTCGAGAACTGCACTGATTTCACGAGCTGGTCGATGACCGGTGCAAGCTGGTCCGCGATTACAGTATATCCTGCGGCATTGGGATGTAGACCATCACGGAAAAGACGTGTCGCAGGCAAAGATGGTTTGCCTGGCTCCGCGAGGATTTTACTGAGGTCTAAGAAATATACTCCGGTGCTAGTTCTGGCAAGCTCAGCGTAGCGTCGGTTCGTATCAGCGATGCTGTCTGCGAGCTTTGCTTCATGACGTGGAAAGATGCCCAATAACAGAATTTTCGCCATGGGCTGTTTTGCGCGTACCGCAGCGAGCAGCGCCCTCATAGCACGCTCGCAGGTTTCGGCGTCATCACCATGGTGACCAAGATTGTTTGTGCCTATGCTGATGACAATCAGCTTAGGTAAGATCTCATCGAGTTCGCCATTATGAACTCGCCAAAGTGCGTTTTCTATATAGTCAAAGCCATAGCCCAAGTTCGTCACCACGCGCCCGCCAGTTGTCTTTTGCCAAGAGGTCGCATCAGTGGGCCGATATGAAGCCGGCTCACCACTCCAGAAGTGTGTGATGCTATCGCCAAGAAAAACGATTTCAGGTTTTATTGTCTTGTTGCGAGCAATGATTTGAGCATGTCGCTCCATCCAGGTGACGTCACCGTACACCTCACGTTGCTGAGTGACGGGAATGACGGATGACTGAACTTGCTCTGTCGCTGCAGAATTGCTTTGTGAGCTGCTGACCACAGCCGCTTCAACGAAGGTGCTGAGCATGGCATTCGTCAAAATGGCGCAGATAGACGAAAGTACAAATTTGAGATGTCGCATAATGTAGAAAAAGAGAATGGGTATTAAGCTTCGTGTAGTGGAGTGTTTGGGCAATTTGCTGGAGGTGTACGAGCTTTAAATTGCTTACATTAGATGAAATTGTATCATCGCTATTTTAGCTTCCATTGTAAATTTTATTTAATATTTATCATGGAAGCGAGTAGCTTAAAGCGCATATTTTATAGACTGGTAGGAAGCAGAAGAAAGTGATGAAGTGCTGGGGTAAGTCTTTATTTGAAAGTTCATCGGTCACCAAAGAGCAGTAAGGCTCACAGGTAAGTAATGCAAATCAGAAGAATGCCCGGAACTTGGCCAAACGATATACATACGTATCTGGTTCGGCAACTTGACTACCCCGGTGCTAGTCGGTGACCTCATCGGTTAATTGTGATCGCTTGCTGAAGCTTTACTTTGACCGCTGTGCTCAATCCATAGTGAATAGACTTACCAGTTTATTTTGCCATCCACTGGCGACGCTGGGACGCCAAACTAGCCAGCATTGTTCGACGCATTCGTAGTTGCAATCCGTGACATGCAAACGTACTAGGCTTGGATCGTTTAGGGCGAAGTCTGGCAGATAGGCGAGTGCCTGACCCGAGCGAACTAGACTCATCAATAGTTGTAAATCATCGAGCCAGAATCGGATTTTGCGTGGCAGTTGATCATCACGCCATCCGTCGGAGCGTGTGCCTCGATCTATGCCGCAAAACAGGGAGCGGTCGGGGCAGGCAAAATCGTAATTGAGAATTTGCGCGGTATTGGACTTGAATTTGCGCATGGTGGGTTTGGCATCGATCATTGTCTTCACGAGTGGGTGTCGAGTGCCCGCAGCTAAGTGCATCGTCAAATTTCCAATCGCCACGGCTTCTAGACCTAGAGGCAGCGAAGTGTTAATCGCAGCTTGGGTTACTAGAGCGAAATCGGCTGCGCCCTTGCTCAATGCACTAAGGGCGGCGTCTTCGAATTGCGAAACGAAGGCGATGCCGCTGCCAGGATAGTGTTTCTGAAGTAGTTCGGAAAATGTCGCTCCATAGCGCCATTGTAAGATGGCAGGACCGACAATGCGACAGTGCAGATGTTGACGCTCGCCGCGAAATTCAGCTTGTGTTTGATCGGCAAGTGCCACTAGTTGCTCGGCACGTTCACGTAGATGTTCCCCCTGGCTATTGAGTCTCAAACTCTTACCAATACGATCAAAGAGCGGCGTGTTGAGCGCCGTTTCTAATCGCTTTATCGCCTTGGACAAAGCGGATGGACTTTGATAAAGCTCAGCTGCCGCGTTACGCAAGTTGGCATAGCGCGCGATGACTAAGAATGAGCGTAGGTCGTCGATCTCCATTGCATGCTCCCTCTCGATTGCTCTTGATTATTTGATGCCTATAAGTGCACAGTTAGGTATTTTAAGTTGCTTGGTGGGATATAGCAATGTGATTACACTATCGCTTCATCATGATTAGACTTAAGAGGAATACATGGTAAATATACGAGACGTGCTTAATCAACAATGGATTTACACGAGCCATCCGGATGGCATAGTGGGACCCGAACATTATGCGTTGCGCGAAGAGGTGCTCGATACCACGCTATCCTCAGGTGAAGTTTTGGTGGCGGCCAAATACATCAGTGTCGACCCCTATATGCGGATCAATCAATCGCGAAAACCTACTTTTAATGAACAGCCGCATGCGCTCAACACGGTGCAGACAGCTGGGGTAGTCGGAGAAGTTCTAGCGTCGGGTGTGCCTCATCTGCAGGCAGGTGATATGGTTGAAGGCATATTAGGTTGGCAGACTCACGCACGAGTACATCACACTACATTGCGTAAATTAGATACCAAGATTGCGCCAGCTAGCTCGGCACTCGGTGTGTTAGGCATGCCGGGGCGAACGGCATGGTTTGGCTTAACCGAAGCGGGTAGGCCCCATGCAGGCGAAGTCGTTGTTGTCTCCGGCGCGGCCGGAGCTGTCGGGTCTTTGGTTGGTCAATTTGCGAAGCGTCATGGTTGCAAGGTACTTGGCATAGCCGGAGGTGCGGAAAAATGTGCATGGCTGCTGGACAGACTTGGGTTTGATTGGGCAGTGGACTACAAATCGCATTCTTCGGCCGACTCGCTTGCCACAGAAATCAAGTCATTAGTTGGCGGCGTTGACGTTTATTTTGACAATGTAGGCGGCATGGTTAGTGATGCGGTAATTCCCTTAATTAATCGTCGTGCTCGTATCGTCATTTGTGGCAGCATTAGTCAATATTCTGAAGGCCTGGATGATGTGAAAATGGGACCACGTTTTCTGCATCACATGCTGTATCAACGTGCAACCATACAAGGTATTTTGGCGCGAGATTACCTACATCGCATGGATGAAATGCTGGCTCTGGTCGGGCCTATGGTGAGTGCAGGTGAAATCGTGTTTGAGGAGACCGTGGTGCACGGTTTCGATCAATTGCCATCTGCGCTCAATAGTTTATTTACGGGCGGTCACCGTGGAAAATTGTTGGTGAAGATATGAGATTGAAATGCTTTCATTTGAATCTCACCAGTAAGCTGTGGTTCGTATTGTTACTTTTCTTTTCTATCTCCGCAGGTGCACAGCAAACAACCAGCTCGATGACAAAGTCGATGAGTTTTGGTAAACACGGCATGGTTGTATTTGGTGGCCTTGAAGGTTTATACGCGTCGCACATGCCGATGTTTCATGTGCCACATGACTATCAGGTGCTGATTCGTTTTCATGTGGTAGATCCTAAAGTTGATCAGCAGCTACGCCAGCGGTTGTCTCGTAAGCCAACGCTTTGGTCACTTGATCCGGAGGATTTTGAACTGTCACGTCTTGGACCTGAGCATCCGCAAGCCTTACAGCAATTTACAGCAGTTTTTTTCGAGGGACATTTTGAACGTGATGGCAAAGCGCGTTATGCAAAGCAGATCGTGGTGATTGATGAAGTTCTCATGTTTCGACAGCTCTCGATGCAAGAGCGTAATCACACCGACGGGCACTATCGTGTGATAGGTCATGGACATGAGCGATTCCTGATTAAGGAAATAGACAGGCGTCCGGACTTTGACGTTATTATTGCGTTGGGTAAGAAAGCTAAGCGATTGCAGAGTAAGGTTCTTGTTTTGCCAAGCGATAAGATGAATATACCGAGCGCGCTTCTGTCTTTGTTTGCAGAGCAAAGTGGCCAGGTTAGGGTTTTATATTTTGAAACAGGTGATCTTCAATAACGATCGCATTGAGGAGTGACTTGTGGAATCGCAGTAGAGGTATGACCTCAACGTGCCCACGCCTTGCTCTTGAAAAAAAGGTGAATATCGCCGATTTCTACGTGTTCTTTGAAGCGAGGATAAGGAATAGTGCCAGCGCAGATGCCCAACCTAAGACCCATCTGCGCCTGCTAATACATTAAGATTTGAGTTATTTCCCAGCCGCTCCACCATCTGCTGGCCGACGGTCGACACCGCCTTCAAGTAGATTCTCTTTCGCATTCAATATGATCACTTCGGCAGCACCTTGATTGCCACCTTCCACCACGTTATGTCCCATCGATTTTAATAACTTGATGGTGTCTGCAGAGAAGCCGTAACGTTCAATAGTCAAGGTATCCGGCAACCATTGGTGATGCATGCGACCAGCATCAACTGCTTCTTGCGCGTTCATACCAAAATCAATCACGTTCAGGATGGTGGTGAGTACGGTATTGATGATCGTCTTCCCACCAGGTGAGCCTGTCACCATAAACAATTGGCCATCTTTGGTGATGATGGTCGGCGCCATGCTCGATAACATGCGCTTGCCGGGTACGGCGAGGTTGGGTTTGGTGCCGATCTGGCCACGCTCAGTCGTCAAACCTGGGCCTGCATTGAAATCGCCCATTTCATTATTCAATAAAAATCCTGTGCCTGGCGCCACGATGCGCGAGCCGTAGCCGTATTCCAAGGTATAGGTCAAAGAGACTGCGTTACGCTGCGCATCGACCACTGAAAGGTGCGTGGTTTCTAGCGATTCTGCCGGCCAGGTAAACGATGTTGGTGTTGATTTCGACGCCTTAGCGGGGTTAATGGTCTTGCGCAGGTTGGTCGCATACTCTTTCGATGTTAAGCGGGCGATAGGAATGTCGCTGACAAAATCAGGGTCACCCAGATGCTGCGCTCTGTCTGCAAAAGCACGACGCATTGCCTCGGTAATCAGATGTTGATTCTTGGCAGAACCATAGCCATTGGCTTTTAGATCATAGCCTTCCAGCAGATTGAGCATCTGGACCAGTGCGACACCGCCCGAGCTGGGTGGTGCCATCCCGATAATGTCAAAGCCACGATAACTTCCTTTAATCACATCGCGCTTCTTGGCTTGATAGGCTTTTAGATCTTCGCGTGTGATGAGACCGCCATTGGCCTTCATGTCTTGTTCGATTAAGAGCGCGGTTTCACCCTCGTAAAAACCAGCAGGGCCTTGCTCGGCAATGCGCAGTAAGCTGCGCGCAAGATCGGCTTGTTTGAGCGTTTCGCCTGCTTGATAAGGCTGTCCATTTTTAGAAAATTGCGCCAGCGTTGCCGGGTATTTTTTAAAAGAGGGCAATACTCTTTCTAAGGAACGCGCCAAGCCATGCGAGACTTCAAAACCATCACGCGCCAAGATGACGGCAGGCATGACCAGTTCCTTCCATGGCTTGGAGCCTTGCTCTTTCCATGCCATATACAAGCCCGCAACTGTGCCGGGCACGCCGACGGAACGATGGCTGTTGTGATGCAGATCGAAATCGTATTTGCCGTCTTTCAGCCACATCTCGGGAGATGATCCGCTAGGTGCCGCCTCACGAAAATCATACGAGACAGCTGCCCCGCTAGTCGGACGGTACACGATAAAACCACCACCGCCGATATTACCCGCCGTAGGATGCGTCACCGCCAGCGCGAACGCAGTGGCTATCGCCGCATCCATCGCATTACCGCCATTTTTGATGATCTGAAACCCGGCTTCTGAGGCAATATCGCTTTGCGACACTACCATTCCTAACTTGGCACGAGATGGCGCGGATCCAGCGTGTGTGGCTGGTGTTACAAGCACGAGTAAAGAAACGGTGGAAACAAGAACGAGAAGCTGACGGCGTATCATGAAACATCTCCAGAAAGAGGGGAACTTAACGCGTAAATCGAATTAGTAGAACGGTGAAAAACTCACTATCGCGCGGAATAGGTTCAACTATACCTTTTTTATGTCCTGATCATGAAAACTCCGTGAGGAATTTTGGTTTGATGCTTAACGATAGTCGTCGATAGCATTAACGAATTCTTATCACGATGGCTGAAGTGCAGCCCTTACCAATGGCAGCGTTTTTTCAGCGTGAGCTACCGCCGCATTCAAAAACGAGATCAACGTATCAGGAATTAAAGGATTTATTGATTTTCGTCTGATTAACTCTTCATTAAGATGAACAATCTCTTCGCAAATTTTAATCGTTCGATTTAAATGCAATATTCCTTTTTCAGCATCGTTGGCAATCGTGTTAATTTGCTGATTGATCCTTGCTATTTCAGAATAAATTGATGTGGTAGACAAAGCTGCGGTCGCGATGTTCAAAGCAGCGCCTATGTCCGATGCTAACGTGGTCAATGCGTGTTGAGCTTCAAAGACGGCGTTTGAATTGTGTGCGTTACCGAGCGCATTCATGAGGGAACTCCTTTGGTGTCGCCCGTGGACGTTGGGTTTTGAATGAGACGTTGAATTTCGGATGTCTTGCGTATTTTAGAATTTCAATATTCGGCAACATTTATGGCGATGTTGGAATGCTATAACGGACACAGCTCTTGTGCTAGTTAGTATGCCGCTAGTGTGCTATTGCGCCAAAAATTATGTGGACACTTATACTGAAGGGTTTAATAGCGAAGCGCATTACACCGTTTCTGAATGATCCCATTCGGCGCAATACGCTTCGCTAATGACGCCCTATAAAAAGATTGCGCCGTACCGAGTCAAGACGCAGCGGTCTTATACTTGACACAGCAAGATAGCGTAATTATTTTGGCTGTTTGGTCAAACGCAAATACGGTTTCAATGCTTTCCAACCCTCGGCAAACAAAGCTTTTGCTTCCTCGTCAGATACCGATGGAACGATAATCACGTCATCGCCATTTTTCCAATTGACTGGTGTTGCCACTTTGTGTTTCGAGGTCAATTGCATGGAATCGAGCACACGCAAGATCTCATCAAAATTACGACCTGTGGTCATAGGATAAGTCAGCATTAATTTAATTTTTTTGTCTGGACCAATGATGAACACAGAACGCACAGTCGCATTGGTTGCAGCGGTACGACCTTCTGAGGAGCCAGCTTCATCAGCCGGCAGCATATTGTAAAGCTTCGCCACGGCCAAATCGCTATCACCTATCATAGGATAATGCACTGCATAGCCTTGCGTTTCTTCGATGTCCTTCAACCACAGTTCGTGATTGCCGACTGGGTCAACACTCAAGCCGATCAACTTACAATTGCGCTTAGTAAACTCTGGCTCTAACTTAGCCATGTAACCCAATTCGGTGGTACACACTGGCGTAAAATCTTTTGGGTGCGAAAACAAAATCGCCCAAGAATCGCCTATCCAGTTATGAAACTGAATCGTGCCTTGCGTTGTTTGTGCGGTGAAATCCGGTGCGACATCATTGATGCGTAAAGACATACGTTTCTCCTTAAATAATTTATCGGCGACAAATTGATTACAAAGCGTGTTTTACTGCGCAAACGCTAAGACTTTCATTCTACTTTTATTCAGTAAATAGGTGAAACTAAATGAACTAGGCTTGAAATCCGTCAAATGCGCTAGGTTGTTCCTCATTGCTGAAATGTAAGGTCCACCCTCAGACTTTTCCGTGCTTTTATGTTTTTTAGTTGATGCTAACCCTATATCTACTTTTTTTGGGCAAATTTGATTCATAGCACCCAGTGTGCAACATTGATTGACACACGTCACCTGTCCTGCCAACATCAAACAAATTGGGTCTTTTTTTAAAGAGCCGAGTAACGATGCAGAATCTTGTTGAACTTTGCAGCCTGTTACCGCATAAGGAGATAGAGAATGAACTTTCTTTGTAGACTCTTGCCAATGACACATTCCCCATTCTTGGCTACTTCGTTAGTGCTTTTTTTGGTAGCCTGTGGTGGCAGTGGCGGGGCGACCAATCAAGGCGGGATGCCGATTCAGTCCACGCCTCCAAGCTTCACATCTCAGCCGACGGGGGTGACTGTCTCTGTCGGGTCTGTGGCAATGTTTTCGGTAACGGCGGCTGGCAGTGCGCCCTTGAGTTATCAATGGCAGATGCGCAAAGACACCGAGACTACCTGGTCTTCCGCGCCTGGCTCTGCACAATCTGCAAATTACGTAACGCAAGCTACGGCTGTTAAGGACAATGGATACTTCTATCGTGTTCAGGTTTCAAATTCGGCGGGCACTGCAACCAGTGATGCCGCGCTTCTGACGGTAATTGCCGCTTTACCGTCGGTGGAACGTCAAGTCAACGCGACCCTCACCGATAGTAATATCACAGCGATTCCAAGTACAGTTGAAGCTCCCCACCTTGCGATTAACCCATCTGCTTCGGTAAATCAACGGGGTAAATTACTCGTATTCCTGCCCGGCACACAGGGCAGGCCGAGCCAGTATAGCTACATCCTTCGTGCTGGCGCTGCCCGCGGCTTTCATGCCTTGGGTTTGAACTACGCGAATCAGACGGCCATGGGCACATTGTGCCAATTTAGCGCCGATCCAGATTGCTATTGGAACGCACGCAACGTCGTCATCTTTGGGAATGGCACGCCAGTCAACGGGCAGAGTGCTGTGACACCAGCCGACTCCCTCGTAAACCGACTAAACAAATTGCTGAACTGGCTTAATAACGCCAACCCTTCAGAGGGCTGGAGCCAATTTCTGCTGTCGAATAAAAATGTCGATTGGAGCAAGGTCGTCCTTGCGGGGCATTCCCAAGGAGGTGGTCATGTTGGCATACTTGCTAAAACAGTTTCTTTAAGTCGTGCGATTTATTTTTCCTCACCGGAGGACTGGAACGAATCGTCAAATCGTCCGGCCAGTTGGACAGCGTCGAAGCCGAACGTCACGCCAGCAAACTTGCAATACGGTTTTGGGTCGGGTAGTGACACCTTAGTTCCCAATGCCCATGCCTTTGCGCACTGGGATAACCTCGGATTGACCAAACCAGCATCCGGGCCAGTTTTGGTTGATGGAGTCAGCCAACCGTTCTCCAATTCGCATCAACTTTATACATTATTGCCCTTTAATCCAAGCAGCTTAGCACTTACACTGGCACTCAAGAATCACGGCATCTCGGTCGTAGACGCCTCCACGCCGCTGGACGGAAACGGCAAGCCGCTCTTTGATACCAATGGTGTTTGGGAATACCTTTGCTTTCAGTAGTACCACTGTTTGGTTTTAGTGGGGTAGCATCGGTTTTTAAATGATGCTTCCCTCTTTAATTCATGGCAAGACTTGCCCCATTCTCCCTGCAATAACGGATCAATGTAGGATGTCAGGATAGCGCCATTAGATCAAAGTGTGAATGAGCGCTTGGATTGTCAGTCAAGTATTTTTGCACTAAGATAGCTCTACCGATTCGGAGAACTGGAGATGCGATGCGCTGGTTTCTTATAAAGACAGTTGTGGTATTTCTCGGACTGCTCCCGCTCTACCATCTGGCTGCGGCCCAAGCCTTAGAGCCCTTAAGGCTTATGTACTACGAACGCCGGCCTTTCAATTACACGGACAACGGTGGCAATGTCGTTGGTCTCACAGCTGAGCCAGCGGCCAAGATCTTTGCAGTGGCCGGGATTCCATTCACCTGGCAGGTACGCTCTGCAAATGCTATCCTGGATGCACTACAGAACAACACAGCGGCCATTTGCTCTCCGGGCTGGTACTACAGTGCGGAGCGTGCCAGCTACGCGCAGTTCACTCAGCCCATCTACCGCGATAAACCGCTGGTGGGCCTGGCAAATGTGAACTTCAAATATCAAATGGGAACCACCGCAAAAGACCTGCTTGGGCGTTCAGATGTTCGACTCATGATCAAGCAGAATTTTCTGCACGGCCCGTACCTCGACAACCTCATTGCCAAAATGCCGGTCACACAGTTGATTTTAGAGGCTGCGGAAGTGTCGGACATCGTGAGACTGATTCACCTGGGTCGGGCAGATTTGTCTCTAGTGACCCAAGAAGAAGTCGAGCTGTACGTGGCCAATGCACATCTCAAAATGACCGATTTCAAGATCCTCAAGTTCATGGACATTCCCGCAACTGAAATGCGCTACATTATGTGCAGTAAAAAAGTGCCTCCCGCCACCATCGACGCATTGAATGCGGCGATTGCAAAAACAGTACAGTTGAGCCGTTAGAAACCACGGTGCTTTGTAGACGTGTAAAAGCTTGACGATGTTTTCATCTAACTCAGAGCAATTTTGATGTGTACGGCGTATTCCGAATCAAATGCGAATCAAATGGGTCAGCTTTGGTTTTTTATCGATGCTGACCAAGACTGTTTATTTATGGCTTGATGTTGGAATGGCAGGAGCGACTCGTTACTTAGTTGCATCCTCTACTTAGCCTTGTATTCCTCTGACGATTCCTGTATCGAAGACGTTGTTATCAAACCCAATTTGCGAGCTTTCTCAACCGCTTCGACGACCGCTTGTTTCACCACCTTTTTGAGCATAGCAGTATCACGTAATTTCTTCGTGATGGTGTCAGGTGTCGATGCTAGATTGTTTGGATTTTGTTCCATGATGCTTCCTCGAAAACAGTTACAGTTTGATTGTCTACGCCTTCGGCGACTAATAGGGGATTGGCCACTTCAGAATTGTCGAAGACGCTCCATTCTTTGGTAAGTGGCAAATACAAATCGCGGAAATTTTGTATGCTGCGCACGTAACGCCGTTCGATCACGTCACTGGGTATGTGATGCCCACCCATCTTTACTCGTAATGCAACCCGTTCTCTCGCCAGAGCGGCGCTATTGAGCCAAACAAAACATAGACCGACATGGTAACCCTGTGCTTTAAGTCTCTTTAAAAACACAGAAAAAGTGCGGCTAGATAGATTCGATTCAAACGCAAAGCTTCGACCGGACGCCGCCAACTCATCAAGCCGACGCAACATAATACGACCCGCCTCAAACGCAGCACCCTCAGGATTAAACGCCGACAATCCTGCCGCGATTTGATCGGCGTTCACAAAATCAGGCACCGCCAAATAATCACGCAAAACCATGGGCGCGATGGTGGATTTACCTGCACCATTGGGACCTCCGATGACGATGACGTGGGGTTGCGACATGGGTTTGTGATTTCCGTTTAGATGATTATTTGTGGCTTTATCTTTTCGTTAAAATTTATGGAAATGTTGGAATGTTGGAACTGCCCCCGTTCGTGCCCGCCTTACGGCCTTGTTATTTCATTTTTCTTCTATCGACTAGCAGGTAAATATCCCGAAAGCAAGATTAACAATGAAATCGAAGAAATTACGATTTTCGCTGCCGTGGAAAATTTTCCGAGGAATTTATCGTCCAGAAAATGAATTAAAAACCAAAATACATAAACTGTAATAGTGGCGAATAAGAGATATCCGGCAATGAAAGTTAAGGCGAGGATGTCAGATTTTCCGAATGCCGTCTTACTTTGTATTGCCGCGTTGATGACAATGAGGGGGAAGGCGCCGAGCGAAACTGCGAATAATTCGTATATTAAGGTTGTTGCAGGTAGAAAAATGTACTTGCGAATTAAGTCAGGAAATACTGCACCATAAAAAACTACGCCGACTGTACAGAAACAGATGGCGAACCCAACTAACTTCCAATCTGGTACAGCCAATTCATGTGACATTTTTTCGAATACTTCTAAAGCAATATTGTTGCCAGGAAGATTCGTTAGCCCGTATATCAAAACTGCTAAAGAAAGTGCAAAGCCCTTGCCGATTTGTTTTTTAAAGTCAGTGCAGAATTTCCTGCGTCGCCTTTCGAGAGAGGAAAACAGTTCAAGATTTTCAGACCGCCATTTTTCGCAAAAAGAGAGAAGTTGAGAGATTTTAATCATGGGAAGAGACTAAAGTTGTTTGGTAAAGAGAGTAAATTTTTGGAGGCAGGTCTCGAACCAAGGTTTTCTCGCTTTGATACTTGCATGTAAAGACCTGACCCTGTTCTTTTAATCGTACAAATTTCGTGCCGTTTCGGACAAGACGTAAGTGTATGGATTACTCTCTTTTGCACGAACAATGAGTCCTTTTTTGAGATCAAGCATTTTACATTTTTGACCAATTGATTGTGATGAAATGTCGATTTCTTCTGAAATTTCTCTCGCTGTGACAGGCGCGCCATGTTTCGTCAATTCCATCACAATTTCTATGTCGACGGGATTTAACAACGCTTCCTGCTCAATTTGTTTTAACTCTGTTCTGATTTCTTCAGATAGCGCTTCAGTAATTACTAAAGATCCACACTTATTGCATTTGAAATCAGTGAATTCCAATAACGGTATGTGTTCTTGACTGAATACTTGGCTGCACTCATCATTCGTACAATGTGTCGTTTTGCTCGTTGCTAAAAACTCCTTTATTAAGACATTGAAGCTAAACGGGCGTTCGATAAAATATTTTCTATATTTAGTGCCTTTTGGTTTTCCCCAAGATAGGTTGTGCTTTTGAGTTAGGCCATAATTCAAGCAATAAACCGAAGAAAGTTGCCCATCTTTGTCGCTCATTTCAACGTATTTTGATATGAAGAAATTGAGCTCTAAAGTTTTCAGAAATTTTTCTAAATCTCTTGAAAAGTGGAAGTGACTGGCAAATGGTGTGGAAGGTATGTATGCCTCACCAGAATATTCAACCGTTGAAATTTTCTTCTTAATATCCGACATTTTATCAACGAATTTTGCAAGTAAATCTCGCAATTGGAGTGTATCGATCTTTTCATTAATTGAAAGAAGAGAGAATGTTGTCTTGTGAAAAAAAGGTTCTATTTTATCTTCGTAATATTTTTGCGCCGCTGCTTCAATGTCCTGCTTATTAATTGGCTTGTTATAAATTATTTTACTCTGATAACAAAAGGAAAGGATGTATCCGATTATTCGCGGTACATTCATTGAAACTTGAAAAATGAGCTCATAGTATTCGGCCATTTGCATTCTTGTTACATCGAAAAAATGGTCCGGAGTTGAATCTAAAAAATAATTAAAACGTTTTTCGATTAATCGTTTTGTGAAGTCGATTGCACCTTCTTCCATTTTATTTCTGTCAAATTCAGAATATAGGCTATAAAAATCTAGGTTAATGGTATCGATTTTTCCGGGATCAATTTTTCCAAAGTAAATACGATCGGGATATGCAGCCACTTTAAATTTAACAAATTCTTCAGACCAATTATTCAATGGTGCTAATATCACGTCGACGAAAGTTTTGATCGCGTGATCGTCTATTTCGGAAAAATCATCCAATAGCACAACAACATGTTTGACTTCAATATCAACAAGAATTGATTTGATTTCGTCGATGAAATTTTTGACTTGAAATACTTGCATAAAAACTGAAGAAAAATCTTCCTCGAGGGCAGATGAAGAGAGTTGATCATCAGAGTTCTTATTTTCAAAATCTAAAGAGGCCTTTAATTTGGGTGAAAAATTTTCTGCTTCTGCGGTTGCAGAAAGTTTTGTGGATTTTGAATGGGATAATTTTTTTTCATCAAGTTGTTTTCGTTTTGACGCTATCCCTTTTATAATCGGAATTTCGATTTCTTTTAACAACTCATTGTCTTCAATAGCATTTTTAAGTTTTTGAATTTTTTGTTTGACTAGTTGTGTTTTTGTTTCACAAAATATTTGTTTAAATTTTTCAGTAATTGTGTCGCAACGTAAATCAATTTCTTCGGCAATTCTTTTCAGGACTGTTTGAAGGAAGCTTCTTTCAATTAAATATTTTTGTATTGCTTTTGGCGATAAGTACTCTGCTAAATATTCGAGATTTAAGTATTCTGTAGAAGCAGATTCGTAAATCGTCTTCACGTCTAAATAACATGGGAGTGAAGTCGATTTTTTTCTTAATTCTTGCTCTATTCTCAAAAAAATTGTTGATTTTCCGGTACCTTTCCTTCCAATTAGAAAAGTTGTATTTTCTTTTATACTTTTCTTTAAAATATGATCGTTGGGAAGAAGATCCGTATAGAGTAGTTCAAGCAGATTTTTCCCTTTATCATCTGAGAGATCGGCTCTTCGATATTTTTTTAATGATTCAACAGCATTGAAAAAATTGTCTTTCTCTGTTTGATTAAACATTAATTTGTCTCTTTTTTGTTTGAGATTAAAGGGAGCTTTGAACGGAAAAGGAGTGTCACTTCCCCCAACTATCCTTCAAAGTAGTAACCCGATTAAACACAGGCACACCCTTCACAGAATCCACACGATCCGCCACAAAATAACCATGGCGTTCAAATTGTAAACGCGTATCCGGTTCCACATTCGCCATGCCCGGTTCTACATAAGCGCGGATGGTTTCTAAAGAAGCTGGGTTCAACAAAGCCATGAAGTCTTTGCCGCCTGCATCTGGGTTGGCGTCTGTGAAAAGGCGGTCGTACAAACGTACTTCCACTTCTAAAGAATCCGATACGCTGACCCAGTGGATGTTACCTTTGACTTTGTAATTGGCGCTGCCTTCTGTGCCTGATTTACTGTCGGCGAAGTAGTTGCAATGCACAGCGGTAATCACACCGTTCTCATCTTTATCGCAACCAACACATTCGACCACATAGCCGTAACGCAAACGCACTTTATTGCCTGGGAATAGGCGGAAGTAGCCTTTTGTTGGTTCTTCCATGAAGTCTTCTTGTTCTATCCACAGTTCTTTGCTGATGGTGAATTCGCGGTTGCCGAGTTCTGGGTGGTGTGGGTGGATAGGGGCTGTACACGCGACCTTTTCGCCCTCAGGGAAATTGCCGATGATGAGTTTGAGCGGGCGCAAGACGGCGGTGGCGCGTGGTGCTTTTGGGTCTAGGTCTTCACGCAGGCAGCCTTCTAGCGTGCTGTAGTCGATCCAGCCATCGGAGCGGGTGACGCCTATGCGTTCGCAGAACAGTTGGATGGCTTCTGGTGTGTAGCCGCGACGACGTATGCCGACGATGGTAGGCATGCGCGGGTCGTCCCAACCGCTGACGATGTTTTGTTCGACCAGTTGGCGCAGTTTGCGTTTGGAGGTGACGACGTAGGTCAAATTCAAACGCGCGAATTCGTACTGTTGCGGTACCGGTTGTTTGAAGAAACCACCTTCGGTAGCACGGGCGATAATCCAATCGTAGAACGGACGGTGATCTTGGAATTCCAAAGTACAGATCGAGTGCGTGATCTCTTCGATCGCGTCTTCTAATGGGTGGGCGTAATCGTACATCGGGTAGATGCACCATTTGTCGCCGGTGTTGTGATGAAGCGCGTGACGAATGCGATAGATCGCTGGGTCGCGCATATTCATGTTCGGTGAAGCCATATCGATTTTAGCGCGGACGATGTGCGCACCGTCGGCAAATTCTCCGGCTTTCATGCGGCGGAATAAATCTAAAGATTCTGCCACGGCACGATCGCGGAAAGGCGAGTTCACACCAGGTTTGGAGAAGTCTCCACGATTCGCTGCCATGTCTTCGGCGCTTTGGCTATCGACGTAGGCGTGGCCTGCTTCGATTAAATATTCCGCAATCGCATAGAAGGTGTCGAAGTAATTGCTGGCGTAGTAGAGGTGGTTGCCAGTTTTGCCTTCCCAATCAAAGCCTAACCATTTCACGCTGTCCATGATGGTGTCGACGTATTCTTGGTCTTCTTTTTCTGGATTGGTGTCGTCAAAGCGCAAGTGGCAACGACCCTGGTAGTCGCGGGCTAAACCGAAGTTTAAGCAGATAGATTTGGCGTGACCGATGTGTAAGTAGCCGTTCGGTTCTGGCGGGAAGCGGGTGATGACGTTTGGCAAGCCATCGCGTGTGTATTTGCCTTCTGCTAGATCGCGGTCGATGATGCCGCGCAGGAAGTTGGAGATGACTGTCGGCTCCGCGCTCGCGTCCGACTTAGTATTCGCTTTTGCAGATGGGGTGGCGAGGTTATTTTTAATATCGTTGCTCATTGCTTAATTCTTTACAAAAAGGATACAAATTAGAGGTAAGTTTAGATTGAATATTGGCAAGCATTTTACCGCAGGGTAGGTGGTTTATGGGGTTTGCCTAGGTTTGCCGGGTTTTATTCGAGGAAAACGTCGGTTTTTGGGTGCTGTTTTGAGGGAAACAAGCTTTGGTTTGCAGTCGCTGGGGTCGAGCTGCCGTACGTGGCTCGTTTCTGAACTACCCTCACCCTAGCCCTCTACCGCTTGCGGGAGAGGGGACTGGTGCTAATGTTTTTGCTGTTCAATTTTGAGTTTGTCCTTCCAATGCAAGATTTTTTAGGCAGCTGGCAAAATGAGCTAATGGAACCCTCCCTTTCAAGGGGGAGGGCAGGGTGGGGATGGGTTTCTGTCGGATCTGCAAGTCCATTTTCCGGACGTTACCCATCCCCATCCCCATCCCAGCCTTCCCCTTGAAGGGGAAGGAGAATTCCGGTTCTATACAGTTTTTTAGTATTGCAAGGTAGGTGCAAGCCGCGCCCTACGGGGCAGAGTCGCCCTCAACCTAGCCCTCTCCCGCTTGCGGGAAAATGGATATGTGTCATTTACTTGAACTTTAATATTTTTTTGCAATCTATGTAGTCAATGTAAAATGCCAGTTTTTTTTGCTGCTGATGCCTGCAATAGTGGTTCGCTGAAAGATGAGAAGTTTATGTTGAAGAAGATAGTTATAGCCTTGAGTTTATGCTTTGCCAGCGTCGCTGTGCAGGCGCAAATTGAAGCGCAGACACAGGTACAGGCGCAAAGTAAGTTGATCATACCTCGTGCTAAAACTCCGCCCTTGCTACGCGATTATGTGCGTGGCGTGCCTGCTGATGCGGGTTTTATGATCAATGAATTTACCCAGCGTTCGCCTAGCGATGGCACACCAGCGACCCAGGCGACTACCGCTTATCTATCGTATGACGATACACATTTTTATGCGGTGTTTGTGGCGAAAGATGATCCGTCATTGATACGCGCTCGTATTGCCAAGCGTGAGGATTTTGAGGGTGATGATTTTACGGTGTTGGAGTTGGATACTTTTCATGACAAGCGCCGTTCATTTATCTTTTTTGTGAATCCGTATGGTGTGCAGCTTGATTCTAGACGTACCGAAGGACTTGACCCTGATAATAATTTTGATACGCAGTGGGAGTCAGAAGGCGAGTTGACCAGCGACGGTTATGTGACGCGATTTTCGATACCACTGAAGAGCCTGCGCTTCAAAAATGCCGATGTGCAAACTTGGGGCGTCGCGGTGGGGCGCGTGATTTCGCGTTTGAATGAAGAAGCCTTTTGGCCGCCTATCAGTAAAAAAATTGCAGGCTTTGTGCCGCAAATGGCGAGTATGACGATACCGGAGAAATTAAGTGCTGGTCGCAATGCGCAAATCAATCCTTTTGTGTTTTTGGGTAATTCACGTTTGCTTAATACCGATGATCATAGCCGTCCGGTCTGGCAACAAGATAATAAAGTACAGGCGGGTCTCGATGCAAAATGGGTGCTCGGTGATGCAACGGCGATTGATCTGACTTTGAAACCTGATTTCAGTGAAGTGGAATCGGATGAGCCGCAAATCGTAGTAGGCAAACGCTATGAAGTTTTATTCCCAGAAAAGCGTCCATTCTTTTTAGAGAACGCGAGTTTCTTTCATACACCAAATCCGCTCTTCTTTTCGCGTCGCATCAGTCAACCTAATGCAGGTTTGCGTGTCACAGGCCGCGCCGAGAATTGGGCTTATGGTGGTTTATTGATAGACGATCAGGCGGCAGGTGAGGATCAGGATGCAAAGAAAGCCAATGCGCATATCGCGATGGCGCGTGTCCAAAATGATGTGACGCACGATCTGAGTCTAGGCGTATTGGCGACAAATCGCCGTGTGTCCGGTGAACGCACTAATTGGGCTGAACGCGATTCGGTTCTTAGTTTTGATGGCCGATATCAATTGGATGAGAATTGGATTTTTCAAAGCCAACTGGCGCGTAGCCAAAGTCAGACTAAGATCGACAATCGGGATCAGCAGCAAAGTGGGCATTTGAATTACATAGAAGCCAAACATCAGGGTAAACATTTAGAGTTCTTAGCTAAGTATCTCGATGTCAGCCCAAATTTCGCGACGAGTTTGGCTTTCTTGCCGCGCACTGATATCAAGCAAATTCAACAAGAAGCTAAGTATGTTTGGCATCTAGACGGCTATGATCACTTACAAAGAATTGGTGCTGTGATTACGAGTGAAGTGGCACGCAATCAGGATGGACAGTTGCAAGATTGGTTGGCAAATGCCGGCATGTTCGCTGATTTCAGTCGGAATTCTTGGTTTGAACTGTTTGCACGCCGCGGCTTTGAAAATTACGCGGGCCGTGATTATCACAAACAAGGTTGGATGCTGGATGCCGGAAGTAGTTGGTGGAATTGGCTGACTGTGTTCACGCAAATGGGCGTGATAGATAGTATCAACTATATGCCAGTGAGTGGCGTCTCAACATTGATGGGCAAAGGTCGCAATGTCGATTTGACGGTGACGTTTAAACCTCACGCTCAATGGCGTCTGGAAGAAAAAGTATTGTGGAATGATTTGCGCACGCCATCAAATTCTAAGGGAGAGACCTCGTTGGTGTATCGCAATCTGATGTTGCGTACAAAATTGAGCTATCAACACAATCGCTTTTTGGGACTACGTGTGATTGCTGATTATCATATGTTGGACAGTAATTCTCGCTTGAGTACGCTGCAATCTGGCAAACAGTTGAATACCGATTTTCAGATGAGCTATTTGCTGAGTCCGGGTACCAGTATCATTGCCGGTTATGGCAACCGTCAAGAGAATCTGGCATTGATTGGTAACCCTACGCATCTACAGCGCACTGAAGATTTGAATTTACGTACGGGGCGCCGGGTGTTTATTAAATTGAATTATTTGTATCAGCTGTAAGCGGCGTGCCTTATTGAAATCCTTGATTTGATTTCCACGCGTTCATTTCGCGCCCTGATGATGCCGTTCACGACAAAATACGATGTATTCGTCGCTTTCTATCTTTCGATACGTAAGAAGTCGGCAAAATTTGCAGGTTAATCAACAAATCTAGCCTAAGGAAATTTATGAACGCTCTAGTGTTTGCCTACCTTCATCATATTTCGGTGTTTACTTTGGTGGCTGTTTTGGTGCTCGAGTGGGTATTGATTCGGCAGGAATTGAACCTTGGTATTGCGAAAGCTATTCGAATAGCAGATGCAATCTATGGCGCCAGTGCTGGCGGCATTATTTTGATCGGTAGCTTACGCGTGATGTGGTACGAAAAAGGCGCTGATTACTATCTACATAGCCATGCCTTCTGGTGGAAAATGGCGATCTTTGCTGCGGTCGGTATTTTGTCGATTTATCCAACCATAGTGTTTGCTCGCTGGGGAAAAACTATGAGAGCAGGCAGTACCCCGGTCCTCACAACAAGTCAGCTGAGTCGCTTGAAAACGATTTTAAATGCTGAATTGTTGTGTATTGCTTTGATACCCGTGTTTGCCTATGCAATGGCACATGGCGTGTTTTAGGCGCATTAAGCTTCGTGCATAAAATGATCTTGGGTCATGCCGTCAACAACATCTCCACATGGGCAATATCATCTTCCAGATACATATCGGATACGGTGACAAAGCCAAACGATTGGTAGAATTTTTCCAGATACTGCTGCGCACCGATGCGTATCGAATGAGTGGGGTGCTGCGCTAAACAGGCGGCGACACCGCGTGTCAGCAATTCTTTGCCTATGCCAGTACCACGGGCGAATTGGCTGGTGATGACGCGACCCAGAGAGGCTTCTGGGTATTTCAAACCAGGTGGCACGATGCGTAAGTAAGCGGCGGCTTGTTGATCTTCGCTCCAGGCGATTAAATGCAGTGAATCTTGATCGGCATCATCCATGTCCAGATACGGGCAATTCTGTTCAACGACGAAGACGGCTGAGCGGGCGCGTAGGATGGCATACAGTTGTTCGACTTTGAGCTCTTGAAAGCGGCACAGTTGCCAAGTGATGTTTTGCATAAATTCTCTTCTGATAGTCGACTTTGTGAAATTCTACATCTGCTTGAATAAGTGCGCATAGACGCGACTGACTTGCAGTTTTTGCGTGCTGCCTTTGAGCTGCAGGCTGAGCTTGCCGGCTTCGTCACGGCTGGCATATTGCAGATGCTGGGTGTTGACGATGTAGCTGCGGTGGATTTGCCAGAATAATTGTTGATCAAGCTGTGGCAATAATTCACGCAGACTCATACGAATCAAGCTAGCCTGATCTGCGGTCACAACGTTGATGTATTTGTCGGTCGCTTCAAAATACAATACGTCTGCAATTGGGATCATGCGTATCTGATTGCCGACCGCTGCACGTATCATCGTCAGTCGTTCGGTGGCGGGATTGCTCAAGCCAGCGAGCGCAGGATTGAGTTTGCCCAATTGCGCGATCATGCGTTCCAATTCAGAAGGACGTTCTTGCTTGTCTTCCAATTTTGCTTGCAGACGTTGTATCGTCTTAGCAATGCGCACATCGCTTATTGGTTTTAATACATAGTCGGTGGCTTGATGTTCAAATGCCTCGATCGCAAATTCATCATAGGCGGTGACAAAGACGATGAGCGGAAATGGTTTTTCGCTCGGCCATTCTTCCGCTAATTCTTCCGCTACTTCTAACCCTGTTTTGCCCGGCATTTTGATGTCGAGAAAAATCACATCTGGGAAAGTTTTAAGCGCTTCATTGACCGCTTCTACCCCATTGGCAGCGACACCTGCGATTTCTAGTTCAGGCCATAGTTTTTCTAAGGTTTTGACCAAAGTCAGCGAGAGAATTTCTTCGTCTTCGGCAATCAGGGCGCGTATTTTTTGCATGATGAGGTAGAGAAAAGTTTAGGGGTAAATTCTATGACTGAGCTTGCAGCTGAGGTAATGGCGACGCAATAGGTAACAGTAATTGAGCGACTACGCCGCTTGGTTGGTTGTCGCGTAGCTGCAAGCTGGCATCTGGTCCATACAGAGCGAGTATACGTTCACGTACATTGGCATTGCCGACATGGCTGCGGTTATCTGCGCTGACATGGTTTTCGTCATAATCGATGGGTAAGCCGAGGCCGGTATCGATCACCAGAATCTGCAACGTTTGCGCTTTCATTTTTGCGCTGACATGGATGCTGCCACCTTCCATTTTCGGTTCGACACCGTGTTTAATCGCGTTTTCTACCAGGGGCTGTAACAACATAGGCGCGATTTCTTGAGTTGTTAATTCGGGTGGCAAATCTGAGCTGTAACTGAGACGTTTGCCCATGCGGATTGCCAGTAATTCGAGATAGGAATTCATCAATTCAAACTCGTGTTTGAGCGTGGTTTTTTGGGTGCGTGAAGAATCTAGACTGGCGCGCAGATAACGTATCAACTGCTCTAACATGTGTTGTGCACGAGCTGTATCAATCGCGATCAATCCTTGTAAATTAGCGAGCGTGTTGAACAGCATATGTGGCTCTATCTGTGCTTGCAGTAATTGCAGTTGCGCTTGTAAGGCTTGTTTTTCGATGGCGGCAGTGCGTGCTTTTTCTTTCTCTTGTTCGGCCTGCATTTCAGCTAGTTTAGATTGATTCCAAAAAAAGATACCGGCAAACAGGCTGATGAAGACGGACATGATAATGACCGGGAGATTGCCGCTGTTCATGATAGAAAGAAAGCCTGGTATTTTCTGCTTATAGATCAGCATGCCAGCGGCGCCGCCAAGGTAATAGCCTATGGGTGCTGAGGCGGCGCACATGAGCAGAAAACTGGGGCGATGCGGTTTTTTGTCGCGCCAGATGAGCCAGCGCATGAAACCTATGGTCAGGTTAATGGACGTGCCGATTAGCATGGAAAATACCCAAGTCATACTGAAGCTTGGGCCCACCTTCATCACCAGTGTCAGGAAAACGGCTATAGCCGTGTTGATCGCGACAAGTTGTCCGAAACCAATGAATATGCGAATAAGGCGCGGCTGATCCAACGTCCAGAATGTGTTCATAGTCATGCCAAATTGATTGTGAGTTTTGATGCCTGACTAATTAAGCGAAATTATTTGCTTTGAGTGAGTCAGTCCTGTATTGCTAAGTATAAAGCTTAGCGAAGAATTCGAGTCGGATAAATTGGCTTGCGATTAAGTAGCGCATTTGCGCCGCGAGAGTCGTCTAAAAAGGCGTGAGCGCAGAGTGGAGGGGTATTCGAGGTATGTTGCGCAGGGTGCACATGGCACACCCTGCAATAACTTGATCTTGCAATTACTTGTACTGCGGCCCTGTCAACAAGAATCCGCCACCTTGATAAATCGTCGTGATGTCGTCTTTTTCAGGATAGTCGGCGCTATCTGGGAATTTGTGGGCGAATTGACTGGAGCTGTCTTTTGCCTTGTAACCAAGGTGGCTAGCGAGGCGGTTATCCCACCAACTCGCTGCATTGTCGGACGCACCAAAAGCAATCGTGTGTCCTACGCGTGGCGTGAATAAACAGCAGCGCAGCATTTCAACTAAATCGTCATAGCTAAAATAAGTCACCATCATGCGTTTATTGATCGGCTCTGGGAAAGAGGAACCTATCCGCAGGCACACGGTTTCTATACCAAAACGGTCGTAGTAATAACGCGATAAGTCTTCACCGAAACATTTGCTAATGCCATACATGCCATCTGGACGACGTGGATCATTGGCGTCGATATAGTCGGTGGTTTTGTAAAAACCGACGGTATGGTTAGAGCTGGCAAACACGACACGTTTTACGCCCGCTTTGTGCACGGCTTCATAAATATTGTAGGTGCCTTGAATATTCGCCAGCATGATCGCTTCAAAATTATTCTCAGTCGAGATGCCACCAAAATGCAGAACCGCATCGACGCCTTCCATCAAAGCATGGACAGCGGCCTTATCGGATAGATCGCATTGCACGACTTCTTCGCCTTCTTTGGCCGGACTCATATCGCAGATGTCGCTGAGGCGAACGATATTCGCCCAAGGCTTGATACGCTCACGCAAAATCCTTCCCAAGCCGCCAGCGGCACCAGTTAATAGAATGCGATTGAAAGCTTTGCCTGGTGGTGTAGTGGTTGTCATGATGTTTCTCTTTGTTCTAAAAATTAGCAAAAAATAAGCTGAAAAAATAACTGAAAAAATAACTGAAAAAAAAGCTGTATTACGTTAATTGTTTAATCAACGAAGCTGTGAACTCCGTTAGGTAATCGGAGCAGGATTGAACAAGACCAACGCATTATGCAGTTTCCAGTATTCTGCCCAAGTCTTCTTGCCGCTCGCGACTTCGAGTAAGAAATGGAAGAGCTCCCAGCCTAATTCTTCTATGCTCGCTTCGCCACTGGCGATGCGGCCAGCGTTGATGTCCATCAAGTCATGCCAGCGACGTGCCAGATCATTGCGAGTCGCAACCTTGATCACAGGCACGGCGGCTAAGCCATAGGGCGTGCCACGACCGGTCGTAAACACATGTAGATTCATCCCCGCCGCCATTTGCAAAGTGCCACAAATAAAATCGCTAGCTGGTGTGGCTGCGTAAATCAGGCCTTTTTGCGTTAGCTTTTCACCGGGTGACAGCACGCCTGTAATGGCACTGCTACCGGACTTGACTATAGAACCCATGGCTTTCTCAACGATGTTCGATAAGCCACCTTTTTTATTGCCCGGTGTGGTGTTTGCGCTGCGATCTACACCGCCACGTTTTAAGTAATTGTCGTACCAATCCATTTCACGGATCATTGCTTCGGCAATTGCGGGTGTCGCTGCGCGTGAAGTTAATTGATCTATGCCATCGCGTACTTCGGTGACTTCAGAGAACATCACGGTAGCACCTGCGCGTACTAAGAGATCAGTTGCAAAGCCGACTGCCGGATTGGCGGTCACACCAGAAAACGCGTCACTACCGCCGCATTGCACGCCGACTACCAATTCGGACGCGGGGCAAGTCTCGCGCTGACGTTGATTTAGACGCGTCAGATGTTTTTCTGCGGTTTGCAGAATGGAGGTAATCATACTTTGAAAGCCAACATGTCCGGCATCTTGCAGACAGACTACATCAGGCTCTTGTTGACTTTGAATCGGGATAGACGCCTTGGGAAATAAACGTGTCGGTTGTAATTTTTCACAGCCCAGACTAACGACCATGGTCTGACCACCGAAGTTTGGATTTAGGCTGATGTTGCGCACGGTGCGGATAGGGATCATGGCATCGGGCGCGTCAATTGCGACGCCGCATCCGTAAGTATGTTCTAGTCCGACCACATCATCGACATTTGGGAATTTGGGTAATAACTCTTCTTTAATACGTTTGACAGCGTATTCCACGACACCAGCGACGCATTGTACTGTGGTTGTGATCGCCAGAATATTACGGGTGCCAACGCTGCCATCCGGATTGCGAAAACCTTGAAAGGTATAGCCTTCCAGTGCAGGTAAATCCGGTGCTTTGCGAGTGGCAATCGGTAGGTTTTCGAGCTTGCGGGCGGGCGGCAATTGCACTAGGGCTTCTTGTATCCAAGTCCCCGCTGGAATATCTTGCTGGGCATAACCGATGGTGACGTTGTAGCGCGTAATTGCACCACCTTGGGCGATATCTATGAGTGCGACCTTGTGTCCTTGTGGCACTGCTTCTAAGAGTGTCAAACCATCCGCGAATTGGGCGCCAGCTGGCAAGCCTCCATCATTGACGACGATGGCGACGTTGTCATGCTCATGCATGCGTATATATAAAGCGCTCAGGCCGCTTGCTGTCGTTGTCGTATCGTTTGCCATTTTCTTCCTCTCGTTCTGTTTCTTTATTTTTATTTGCCTTCACTTCACCAGCAACCAAAGTTCAAGTTAGAAAAACCGGTCAGTCCAGTTTTTTCTAACTTGTCTTCGACATCGACTGATTTGCCGTTGTGCCGAATTTAGCTGGCGTTTTTCATTTTTTACCGCAGCTCATTAATCAATATCAGAGCTATTTCTTGGTGAATTTTCTGGCGTTTCAGAAAGAGATGAGCGTTTAGCCACATCAATTCCATCCCTATTTTGGGCTTTTATATGTGGTGAGTATGCCACCAAAAAAATTATTTGGCTAGTCCACATTGCAAAATTGGTCTAACCACATTAGAATGGCCTTACCAAATGCAGCATATTAGCGACAACTCAGTAGAAAAATAAAGAAAGCATTAAGCCGCAATGACTAAAAAAGCCCACTCGGTCAGTGAGCACGAGCCGCGACTGTATCGCGTGGTGGCAGATCGCATACTGACACTTATACAAGACGAAGGTATCGCCGCCGGTGAGCGGTTGCCGTCGGAGCGGGATTTGGCGAGCAAATTAAGTGTGAGTCGCGCCTCTTTGCGTGAAGCGGTGTTGGCATTGGAATTAAGTGGTGTCGTGGAAGTGCGCGGCGGTTCCGGTGTGTATGTCTGCGAGAAGAAGGTTGAAGAAGATATTCCTGAAGTGGGGCCTGGGCCGTTTGAAGTCTTATCAGCACGCAGATTAATCGAAGCCGAAGTGGCAGCAATCGCAGCAAGGGTGGCGACGGATGCTTCCATTGATGCGATCTTGAACGCGGTATTGGCAATGGAAAAGCATCACGAACACTATGCTAGCAATGAGAATGCAGACCGCGATTTTCATCTGGCGATAGCGCGTGCTACGGGCAATAGTGCTTTGGTGGGCACGATGGAATATTTGTGGAATCAGCGTGGTCGTTTGTGGCATCGTTTAAAAGAGCATTTTCAAACCGAGGAATTGCGTCAGTTAACCTTAACCGATCATCGCAATATCTTAGAAGCGATTGTTGCTCATGATCCCGCCGCTGCGAGGAGGGCGATGCGTGCGCATCTGGAGCGGGTAACAAGAACCTTCTCTCGTGGCTAGTTTCTTAATGATGAAACCTGAGCGTATGACTAAGCTTAAAAGAACAGAAACAACAGAAGTTGGCGGTATGAAGTTGAATAAATTGACCGGTTCAGACCTCGGCACAGGCATCGCCTGACCCTCGTCGTGACGGCATCGGGTACGCGAGGTATTCCGACCAAGATCTTAGGTCCCGTAGTACTAGGACTTTAATTTAAAAATGAGCAGGAGACAGTAATGCAAACTAGTAAAAAATCTCAGATGAAGCAACTGACTTTGTCCGCCATCACTTTGGCTGTATTGGGTCTGATGCAACAAGCCGCCGCGCAAGAACCATTGCGCGTAGAAGTAACAGGCTCTTCAATTAAGCGTCTGGCGAGCGAAGCCTCATTGCCGATCACCGCAGTGTCCGGTGATGAAATGGAAAAGCGTGGTATGACGACGTTGGCTGATTTGATGATGGCCTTGCCACAGTCAAATTCTCTAGCGCCTTCGAATGCGGGTTCTGGTACGAATATCAATCTGCGCGGTTTGGGTGTCAACCGTACTTTGGTGTTATTGAATGGACGTCGCCTCGCGAACGAAGCGATTGCCGACGGTTATGCCAATTTGGACGTGATCCCTATGAGTGCGATTGCACGCGTAGAAATCTTGAATGATGGCGCGTCTTCTATTTATGGCTCTGACGCAATTGGCGGCGTAGTCAACTTCATTACTAAGCGTGATTACCAAGGTGTGGCAATTACAGCGCAAGCATTGCTGCCTCAACGCGATGGCGGTGGCGATGAAAAACGTTTCAGCTTTATCGCTGGTGCGGGTGATTTGCAAAAAGATGGCTGGAATGTGTATGCGACGTTAGATGGTCTGCGTCGTAGTCGTTTGGCGGCATCGGATCGCTCGGAATTAACTTCGGTTGACTTGTTGACCAGCATAGGTCGCGCTCCCTCTTTGGTGAGTGGTGGTTTCGCGACGCCAGCCAATTTCACGATTCCAAGTAACAAGAATTTTGCAGCGGCGAATCCTTACTATGGATCATCCTGTTTAGCGCCGTACTCGATACAAGGTGGTAAAAATACCTGCGTGATTGATAACAGCACTTATAACACCGCGATTTATGGTCGCGAGCAGTTAACTTTCTTTGCCAAAGCGACTAAGAAAATCAGCGAAGACCATACTTTCTCTGTCGATTATTCACGCGGTGAGGCAGAAATTTTTGGTACAAAAGTACCGACCACGAGTTTGGCGGCAAATGGTGTTACAGCTTTATTACCGTCTACCAGTAAATGGTACCCAGGTGGAAGTGGTGGCGTACCCGCAGTTGCAGGTGTGACTGGTGCACCGCTATTGGTGACATGGAGTGTAGGCGAAGCCGGTATGTATATCACTCGCGATGTGCAAACCAATCAACGTTTGAATTTTACCGATGAGGGTGAAATCGGCGGTTGGGACTATAAAGCAGGCTTGGTGATAGGTGTTAGTGACCGCGTCGGCTATTTGCATGCTGGCTCTTTGGATGGCCCGAAATTATTGACGGGTATTACCAACGGCACTCTGAATCCTTTTGGTTTGCAAGACGCAACAGGAAAAGCTTACTTGGATAGTATTTCTTTGAATGGCCAGAAGTTGCGCGTCTCTAAGAGTACTTTCACTGGACTTGAATTCACAATGAATAAGCCGATTATGAAGTTATCGGCGGGTGAAGTTGGTTTGGCATTGGGCGCGGACTTCCATCGTGATACAACCGAGGACGTGAAAACTGATCTCGGTTTGCTCGCGACCTATGCAGCATCTTCTCCATCACGTGGTCAGGGCGCGCGCAATGTTGCGGCCTTGTTTGCTGAATTGGACATTCCTGTTAGTAAAGAACTGAACGTCAATTTGGCGGTACGTGATGACCACTTTAGTGACTTCGGTAACACGATTAATCCTAAGGCAAGTTTCCGTTATCAACCGAATTCCACGATTATGTTCCGTGGTTCAGCAAATACAGGTTTCCGTGCACCGACTTTGTTCGATCGTTATGGTTATCGTCTGCCGGGTGCGACGACTACCACCGCGGCAGCATGGGATGATCCATTGCAATGTCCAAGCGCGACGCCAGCCATTGCCAATACGGGTAAACCTTTGCCAGGATTGGTTGCTGCGACAGTATGTAATGTGAAGTTGCCAAGACAAACAGGTAGCAATGCGGAACTGATTCCAGAAACTTCAGTCGGTGGCACCTTAGGTGTGGTCATTGAGCCTATGAAGAATTTGACGGTGTCTTTCGACTACTGGCGCGTCAATATGGATAAGATGCTGGCCAATTTGCCGGAGCAGGTCTACTTCACAGATCCAACTAAATATGCCAATTTATTCGTCCGGGATGAAACAGGCAAACTGCTCTACATCAAAAACACCACAATGAATTTAGGTGGACAAAAAGCGGCAGGTATCGACGTTGCAAGTAACTATACTTTCCCGACTGCAGACTTGGGTACATTTAAGCTGCAATTGAATGGTACTTACCTGACACAGTTCGATAATCAGTTGGAAAAAGGTGGTGATTTTGTTTCCAATATTGGTCGCTTTGGTCTTGCCAGCAATGGTACGACCAGCAGCTTGCCAATTATCACTTTCCGTTGGAAGCATAACCTCGCGTTGTCATGGTCTAAAGGTGATTGGAATACCCAATTGACGCAGAACTACAATACGGGTTACCACGATCAGAATCTGGTAGCTGCGCAATACTATCGTGATATCAAACCTTACACCATGTATAACTTCACGATGACTTATAAGGGCTTCAAAAACATCACGATCGTACTTGGTGTGAACAATCTGTTTGATGTCAATCCTCCAGTGACAAATCACAGTGGCTATACCGGTTATTTGAGCAGTGCGGCTAGCCCTCTCGGTCGTGCATTTAATACTCGTTTTACTTACACGTTTTAAGGGCGATGCTATTTCAGTCCGAAGAATGTGCACCATCGTCCCCTCTCCCGCAAGCGGGAGAGGGTTAGGGTGGGGGAGTTCGGTATTTATGAAGTTGGGAAAAATAAATCGGTAAGGAGATGACGAGATTTATGCTTCTAAACATTTTATTTAAATCTGAAACACCCTCATCCCCGGCCCTTCTCCCGCCTACGGGAGAAGGGAGTTTACAACGAAAATTGTTAGGAAAATTATTCCAAATTGCAGCGCGTCTGTGCCGGAATGACATTTCGCTGATTTTCAATCCTATCGTAGTGAAAAATAGACAGCAATGAATAAATTTTCTCTCGCAAGCATCTTGGTTTGCACCTCTCTTTTTCTAAGTTTTCTGCTGTCAACTTCACAAAACGCCTACGCCGAAAGCAGCAAAGTGCGTGTAATCTTGGTCGGTGATTCGACCATGGCGACTAAGAGCGGTTATGGCGATGCATTGTGTCAGCGCTTTCAGTCCAACGTGGAATGTATCAATCTCGCGCGTGGTGGCCGCAGCTCGGGTAGCTTTCGTGCCGAAGGTTTTTGGGATAAGGTGCAAGAGCTCTTGCGTCAACCGGACAGCGCGATGATTACCAGTTATGTGTTGATCCAATTTGGACACAACGACCAACCAGGAAAGCCTGGACGCTCCACC
This sequence comes from Undibacterium sp. Di24W, assembly GCF_049340325.1. NCBI lineage: Bacteria > Pseudomonadati > Pseudomonadota > Betaproteobacteria > Burkholderiales > Oxalobacteraceae > Undibacterium > Undibacterium sp. Di24W. The sequence goes on along the minus strand of NZ_JBMPOP010000001.1, from coordinate 283,569 downwards.
GATCTGGTCACTGAGTTTCCTGTAAATATGGCGCGTTACGTCGCGGAAGTAAAAACTTTGAACGGTGTTCCTATTTTGGTTACGCCATTGACACGTCGTAGTTTCAAAGAGGGCGTGTTAGAAAATAATTTAAAACCTTGGGCCGACGCGACAGAAAAAGTAGCGCGCGAAACCAAGACGATTTTATTGCCCTTGAACGCAGAAAGCTATGCGGCGGTGCAGGCAATGGGTGAGGCAGAAGCGGACACGCTGGCTGTGACACCACCACCTAAGCTTGAATCAAAACCGGAATCAAGTTCAACAGACATCGCCAAATTAGAACCGCAAGGTGCGGCAAAGTCGGCATTTGATCGTACGCATGTCGGTGTCAAAGGCGCAGCATACTTTGCAAACATGGTGGAGCGAGAATTGAAGCAGCTAGTGCCAGTTTTGCACTCTGTCTTTAAAGCGGAGGGCGCGCAATGAAAACCATGCTTAATCATGCGTCATTGGCTTGTGTAGGATTAGTGGTTTTGACCGCAGTCTCTGCTACTACTTTCGCACAAGACAGTCGCCAAGTCAGTGAGCCACGCGTTCCTGCGGTCTGTACCATTTTAACTGCCAGTCAAACTCAGGCAGAGCATAGCAAAGCGCTCGATACGCAACGTATTCAGGCTGCATTGGATAGTTGTCCACAAGGGCAAGCGGTGCAGCTCGCTGCGAATAATGAGAAAGATAGTTTCCAATCTGGTCCTTTACGTATTCCCAGCGGGGTGAGTTTACTTGTGGATCGTGATGCGATTTTGTACGCGAGTAATGATGCTGCGCTTTACAACAAAGGAACTCAAGGAGGCAATCAAACTTGTGGTGTGAATGCTGAAAAAGGACGTAGTTGCAAACCATTCATTACGATAGAAAATGCCCGTGGTAGTGGCATCTACGGTACAGGCGTAATTGATGGACAGGGTGGTCAAACAGTGGTCGGTAAAACCGAAAGCTGGTGGCAAATGGCACGTCGCGCTCAGAAAGAAAAAAATGAACACAATGTGCCACGCTTCATAGAAGTGATTCGATCTGAAGACATCACTTTTTATCAGATCACTTTACGCAATTCGCCGAACTTTCACCTAACGCTGAATCGTGTCGATGGCTTTACCGCTTGGGGAGTGAAAATTGATACGCCATCAGATGCCAGAAACACCGATGGTATTGATCCTATGTCCTCTCGTAACATCACCATCGCGCATAGTTATATCCGGACGGGCGACGATAATATTGCAATCAAAGGCGGCAATAACGGGCCGACTGAAAATGTATCGATCTTGCATAATCATTTTTACAGCGGTCACGGCATGTCTATCGGTAGTGAAACCAATAGCGGCGTGCGCCGTGTTCTCGTCAAAGATTTGAGTCTAGATGGGACGACTTCGGGTTTGCGAATTAAGAGTGACGCCTCACGCGGTGGCGTAGTAGAGCAAGTACGCTATGAAGATGTCTGTATACGCAATAGCAAACGCCCGATTGATTTGGATACTCGTTACGATAAGAACGCGGTCGGCGATAAAATTCCTCAATATCGCGATATTGTATTGGAGCGAGTTAGTAGTCTGACGCCGGGACAAATCATAGTTCGTGGTTATGATGCCGCACACCCTTTAGCAATTCAGTTCAAACAAGTTGCGGTTGCGGCACAGTCGCCCCAGATACTGCAATTTGCTAACGTCGAGATTGATCAGCAGTCTAACAAAATCGCAGAAGCAGCGACCGAGTTACGTTGGCCTACGCAAGGGACCGTAGATTGCCAGACTAAATTTGTCGCGTTCCCAGCGATTACCCCAGTTAACTTTAGACCGCAGCTCAACGCGGAGCAGGCAAAATACTATTCCATCGAGCAAGCACTGCGTACCACAGGCGCTGCCGGCAAAGAAGTGCTCGATCCTTGGAACCCTTTAAAGGATGACTTGGTCAGTATAGCAACATTGCCGGTCGACTATGTAGTTGACGCCAATTCAGCGGCTGATGGTAAATCCCGTTTTACGACGGTGCAAGCTGCGATCAATCAGGCACTGCTAGATGGGCGTAAACTGCTGGCGGAAAAAGCGGGAAAATCTCGCTTGTATATCTTGGTACAGCCAGGCGTCTACAACGAACTCATGTATGTGCCCGAGACCGCTTTGCCTATCACTCTATATTCGAATGAAACCGATGCACTTAAAACGAAGATCTCAGCCAGCGTTCATGCTGCCTTGTTGGGTAGCGTTTATACCGAGCGTTTTGCTGCGCAGTTTGCGAAAACCGATAGTGCGATTCAGGCGATGTTTCAATCACTAAAAGACCGTCCTGTTGTTGGTACCAGTGGTACTGGCATCGCCTGGATTAAAGCTGATGGCTTTCAGGCGAAGAACATCACATTTGAAAACGCCTACAACAAAGACAAAGTGGATTTGAAGGCCGAATGTCCTAACACCAGTTGTGGTACGACCGCTGGCACAGCGCCTGTCGTGGTAGTGCAACATCAGGCAGTGGCATTAATGGTCGATGGTGCAGATAAAGTGCAATTTGAAAATATCCGCGTACACGGTTTTCAAGACACCTTATTTCTAAAGTCTCGCGCAATTGCACATACATCACGTAGTTTTTTTCATCGTTCGTATGTGGAAGGTAACGTGGACTTTATCTTTGGCGATACGACCGCTTATTTCTATCGCTCAGAAATTAAGTCTTTGGGCGATCGCACTACCTCCTATGTCACCGCCCCGAATACCAATGTCAAGACACCTTATGGTTTCGTGTTTAATGAATGTAACTTCACCCACGATGGCAGCGTCAATGCATTGGCTGGAAAATTCTATCTGGGTCGTCAATGGTTTCATACACAAAAATGCACGCCTTACGCAGGCATTAATATTCCAGGTTATAGCTGCACTGTGGCCGAGACTGATGCTTATCAAGCACCGCGTGGCACGATATCCAGAAATGTTTTAGAGACTGTGGGTAAGTCGGTGATTTTGAATTCCAAAATTGGCGCTCATATTCAAAGACAACATCCTTGGGCGGATTGGAATAGAAAAAGCGTACTGGCATTTCGTCCAGCGCAGTTTGCGATTGCGGACTACTGGCGTAACTTGATTGAGACTGGCATTGATCCAGTCAAGCAACTTGGCTACACCTCGCCTGAGCAATTGGCGACACGGAGTGCGGCTATCTTTCTGGCTGAATTTAATAACACGCAAGAGTGAGTTAAATTTGCGCACTATGATATTGGTTCGCAGCGAGAATTTATTTGGTCAAATATTTGAGACGAAAGCAATACCATGTCAGATTCAAGCAAGTTGTTCAGTAATATGAACAATGCTCACCCACAACGCCGTCGTTTTCTACAACTATCTTCTCTTGCGACTTTGGGCGGTATCACCAGCACGACTTTAGGTTTGCAAACCGCTTCTGCCGCCTCTCTAGAACCCGCAGATCCGTGGGCAGCAGCGCAAGCTATCGTTGATCGATTTGCCCAGCCTTTAAAATTTCGCGATGAAGATTTTCTGATTACACAATTTGCTGCGAAGACTTGCGAGCTGCGTTCGGTACCCGGCTGGGTATCATTTGAAGAGCAGACCGCTTTACCAAGTCCTAAGCCAGATTCATTTGACGTTTATCCGGCGATTGCTGCGGCGATAGCCGCTTGTCATAAGGCAGGCGGCGGTCGTGTAGTGATTCCGAAAGGGGATTGGTATTGTGCCGGCCCTATCGTCTTGCTATCGAATGTACACGTGCATTTGCAGGCGGGTGCCCAACTCTTTTTTAGCAATCAACCTGATGATTACGCGAAATACGGCACAGTCGATTGTGGCGCTAAGGGTCGTTTGGTGATTTCCCGTTGGCAGAGTAATGATTGTTTGAATTATTCGCCCATGGTGTATGCCTTTGGTCAAACCAATATCGCCTTAACCGGTGAGGATTGGACTAGTATTTTGAATGGTCAAGGAGGTGTCCCGTTTAATGAAGCCGGTGATTGTTGGTGGACCTGGAAAGGTAAACAGCGCACGATCAACTCAGTCGGGCAGGGCACAACACCCAATTTTACGGCAGGAAAAATGTCGGAGAATACCGTTAATCCGCTTAATGCAAAGGCCTTACGAGACATTACCTCGATAGAAAAAGATGATGCAGCGTTGATCCAAGGCGAAGCGGATCGTTGGCGCGCTGATGCGGCATATTTGCCTGCTTTATCAGAAGCGAATGTGCCATTGCCAAAGCGTGTTTTTGGGAAGGGCCACTATCTGCGTCCGCCCATGATACAGTTTATCGGCTGCGATAAAGTTTTGCTGCAAGGCTACCAAGTTAAAGATACACCGTTCTGGCAACATCATCCCGTGAATTGTCGTGATCTGATGATCCATAAAGTGCTGGCGAAAAGCCATGGCCCCAATAGTGATGGCTTCGACCCTGAGGCTTGTGAGTATGTATTGGTCGAATCTTGTACTTTCGATTCGGGTGATGATTGTATTGCGATTAAAGCGGGGAAGAACAGGGATACTCAATATGGTCCTTCACAAAATATCGTGATTCAAAATTGCACCATGCAAAGTGGTCATGGCGCAGTGACCTTGGGCAGCGAAATGGCGGGCGGCATACAAAATGTCTATGCGCAAAATCTTCTGTTCGAGAATATCAATTGGGCGACCAATCCACTCAATACTGCCATTCGCCTAAAAACCAATATGAATCGCGGCGGCTTTTTACGAAATTTCTATGTCCGGAATATCTCGATTCCGAATGGCGTGCAGACTAGTCCATCGTTTTATGCCACTTTGCCCGGTTCTCCCATAGCCTCGCGCACCGTGGCGACGGCGGCTGGTGCGGTCGTGACTTTCGATTGTGATTACGCACCTTTAGCAGACAATGTACGCACTCGACCACCCGAGGTCAGTAATGTGCATATCTCCAACGTCAGAGTCGGCAACGTTAAATCCAAAACGGGACAGCATTCGTGCTATCAGGCCATCGTGATTCTGGGACCAGTAGCTTCTGACTACAATGGCAGTCTTCCTTTACCCAAAATTCTGCCAGTGACGAATGTGTTTATTGAAGATTGCGACTTCGGCGACACCGTTAATCGCGAACAGCCCTTGTATTGGTATAACGTTCAAGGCTTGAACTTGAAGAACGTGAAGATCAATCAAACTATCTATACCAAGACGCTGAACACTTGATTAAATGATAAATATTGTTTCGTTTTTGTGGATTTTCACGTACTTGAGGAAAAATAGTTAGGTGTAATGTTTCTGCTAATGTATTGTTGAGTTTTGGAAATAAAGAAGTTTTTTGACTCGCAATTAATACAGATAATTAGTTTATGCCTGCTTATTCGCCCAAAAAGAGCACTCTTTTAATTATTGATGATGATGTGAATTTAATTCGCATCTTAAGTCAAATATTGAAAGATTTTGGGCGAATCTTATTTGCGGTCGATGGTGATCATGGCCTACAAATTGCTAGAGAGCATAATCCTGATTTGATTCTACTTGATGTCGGTATGCGACCTATGGATGGCTTTGAAGTATGCCGCCGTTTGAAGAATGATGACAGGACTAGTAATAGTACAATTATTTTCGTTACTGCGAATACAGGGATGGAAACCGAAGTCGCTTGTTTAAATGCGGGAGCGGTAGATTTTATTACTAAACCGCTTAACCCTCCTGTTGTGCAAGCTCGTGTGCGAACCCATTTGCGCCTAAAACATGATTCAGCCGCATTGGAGTCGCAGGCTCAACGTGATGGATTGACGGGGCTCTATAACCGTCGATATTTTGATAAAGCCATCAACGCAGAATATAGTCGATTACAGCGTCACCAATTGCCAATGGCGATAGTGCTTATTGATATCGACTATTTTAAAAAATATAATGACACCTATGGACATCTCGCTGGAGATGTCGCATTGAGAGCCGTGGCTCATGCGATTGAAGCTGCTACCAAACGCCCTGGTGAATTTGTTGCCCGCTATGGTGGTGAGGAGTTTGTCGTAGTCTTGCCACAAATCGATGAACAAACCTTGAAGCAATACGGTCAGATGATTTGTCATGAAATCCGTGCTTTAGAGATACCCCACAGCACCTCAGAGACTTGCCAGCACATTACAATTAGTGCAGGGCTTGCTCATGGTATTCCGGCTATTGATTCGTCACCGCAAGTATTGATCGATCAAGCGGATCAGGCACTCTACCGGGCAAAGAGGCTTGGACGGAATCGTTATGAAATTTTTTCGGCACAAAATAAGAGTAAAGTGTCATAGGAAATAGATTGAAGCGATAATTTATTGGGAAAATATCGGATGGCAAATTTCACGATGGGTAATCGATTTTTCATCACTCAAGCTTTAACGATAGGCTTAGCATATTTTTTCCTTGCTTCAATCTCCATTCATTTTTCAAAAGAAGCGGGTAATGTCGCGCAATTTTGGTATGCCAATGCCTTAGGTATCGCTTTTTTGTTGCAGTTTCAGGGTCAGCAAAAATGGTTGCTCACCTTTATCTTGGTCGGTGCCAATCTTTTCGCGAATCGATATATGGGCAATTCGTGGGAGCTGTCGATGGCCTTTGCGATTCCTAATGTCATTGAAATGCTAGTCGCCCCTTGGCTCGCAATTCGACTGAAGATCCAACTCGATTTCGATCAGTCTCCGGATACGGTGCTGAGATTTGTACTTGCAGTTTGCCTCTTGCCGAGCGGAATCGGCGCGTTAATCGGTGCCTACATCTTGATGTTGTTGAATTTCGCCCCATTTTCTGTAGTTCTCCCTACATGGTTCGTGAGTTCTTCGATCGGCACACTTTCCTTGTTGCCATTTTTGCTGTTATTAAAACGCAGGACGGTTTTAACTAACTCAGAACGCTTAAATTTAAAGACAAAGAGAACGTTTTTCTTTTATGCCATTTGCGTGTTGTTGCTTAGTTTTTTTGCATTACGTTATCTACCTTTTCCCTTCATTTATTTGGTTATTCCGTTAGTGTTTGCCGCTATCTATACAGAATCATTGGTCGTTTCCGGATTGGTTTTCATACAATCATTGGTAATTGCTGTGATGTTGCATTTAGGTTACTTTCAAAAGGCATTTGATTCAAGCAATGTGTTGTCCTTCTTGAGTTACTTGCCAATTTTGGTGACATTTATTCCCGTATTGGTTTTGATGGGGAGCATGAATTTATTTCGACGCCGAGACAAGCAACGACTTGAAACCGAGGCGGCCTTGCAGCGCAAGCATCTTGAGTTGCAAATGATTGTGAATAATGTGCCAGCGATGATAGGTTTTTGGGACTTAGATTTAAAAAACCGGTTTGCGAATAGCACCTACCTAGACTATTTTGGTTGGAAACCCGAGGACATGCTGGGCGTGCATATGCGTGAAATAGTCGGTGATACAGTGTACGAAAAAAATCTTCCGCACATGCAAGCCGCATTGCGTGGCGAACCGCAAGTATTTGAGCGGACTCTTGTGAATCCGAATGGTCTTACTCGTGAGGGACTAGCTTCTTATGTACCGAGTTACCGTGATGGGAAAATTGAAGGTGTGTATGTTTTTGTGAGCGATATCAGCGACATCAAAAAAGCACAAAGGGCGGAACACATTGCGCAAGAACGCTTGCAAGCCATCATTGATTCTGCGACGGAATTTTCCATTATTGCGACCGACTTGCAAGGAACCATCACGCTTTTTAGTGCTGGCGCTGAAAAATTGTTGGGTTATGCCGCTGCTGAGATGGAGCATAAAGTCACTCCCGCTTTAATACATGTTCCTGAAGAAGCGATAAAACGTAGTGAGGAATTAAGTGTCGAATTCGGTCGGCCGGTGACGGGCTTTGACGTGTTTGTTCTGAAAGCGACTTTGGGTACCACTGAAAAGCGCGAATGGACTTATGTTCATAAGTCTGGGAAGAAAATACCAGTGCGTCTCGTGGTGACAGCAGTCTTTGATTTAGATAGAAAAATAGTCGGATTCCTCGGTATCGCGAATGATATCTCCGACGAGAAAGAACTACAGCGTCTGTTGATTAGAGCCAAAGATGACGCAGAGCAGACTAGTCGGGCGAAGAGCGATTTTGTGGCGAATATGAGTCACGAAATTCGGACGCCAATGAATGCTGTACTTGGCATGTCCCAACTGCTCGCATCAACAGACTTGAGTTCCGAACAGCGTAAATATCTGGAGATGATCAAAGTTTCTGGGCAGTCCTTGATGGGAATTCTGAATGATATTTTAGACTTTTCTAAGATCGAGGCGAATCGTCTAGAACTATCGAATACCGAATTTGTTCTTGACGAAGTACTTGGCGCATTAGCCAGTATGATGGCGATATCAGTCGGTGAGAAGGATGTTGAAGTGGCGATCGGTATGGGGACTGATGTGCCAAAACGTTTGATTGGTGATCAGTTGCGATTGCAGCAAATACTCACCAATTTGACGAGCAATGCACTCAAGTTTACTGAAAAAGGTGAGGTCGCCGTTTTTGTCGATGCCGTTAAAGATAGTGCCGACCTAGAGACTAATCGAGTTTTGTTGAAAATCACTGTCAGTGACACTGGGATAGGGATGGACAAACAGCAGCTGCAGAAACTATTTCAGCCGTTTTCACAAGCAGATGCCTCGACGACGAGAAAATTTGGTGGAACAGGATTAGGACTGTCAATTTCAAACAGTATAGCCACTCTTATGGGGGGCACGATTGAAGTAAAAAGTCGTTTGGGGACGGGCAGTGAATTTCAGATTTCTGTCCCCATGATTGCCATCAACGATACGGCAACGCTGGTCAGTTCGACGAATAAAAAACGATTAAGTCTCTTGGTCGTCGACGATAATTCGACTAGTAATAATTACATCTGCAAGACGGTGCATTCATGGAATTGGGATACCGAATCAGCTACTAATGGACAGCAGGCTCTGGACATCGCGCGTGCCAAGCTCTCGGAAGGAAAGCATTTTGACGCCATCATTGTTGATTGGCAAATGCCGATGATGGATGGTTTAGTTACTATCAAGAGGTTGCGTGAGCTACTTCCCAAGGGAAAGACACCATTAGTCATTATGGTTAGCGCATTTAGTCGTGACAGACTGTTGCAAGAGCAAGCCGCAGATTATGCGGATGCAATCTTGATGAAACCGATTACTGGATCTAGCATATTTGATACCGTACATGAAGCGATCATGTTGTGTTCTGGCGTTGAGGTGATGCCACGTTACAGTAAAGCGGCAATTACACGAAGCAATCAAATCCAAGGCGCGAGCTTGCTTTTGGTGGAGGACAATCCTTTTAATCAAATCGTCGCAAGAGGCTTTCTGGAGCAAGGGGGCGCGACCGTCGATGTGTTGGAAAATGGCTATCTTGCCGTTGAACATTTGCGAATTCACGCAGAGAAGTATCATGCAGTCTTGATGGATGTACAAATGCCTATCATGGACGGTATCAGTGCCACGCGCATGATACGTAATGAACTGCATTTACATATCCCCGTCATCGCAATGACGGCTGGCGTGATGTATTCTGAACGAGAACGTTGCTTGCAATCTGGGATGAATGATTTTATCGCAAAGCCTATTGACGTCGAGCAAATGTTTTTAGCCATTTCCAAAGTATTGCCAGTGGGTCTCTTGGATAATAAAACGGAGTCGGGCTCGTCCGCCAAAGGCACTTTGAATCTTGATCAAGGTGATGCTGATCAAAGCAACACCGATCAAGCTAAAGATGAGTCCGGTATTTTTGATCCTCGCTCTTTAGAAATGTTAGGTAAATCAGATCCTAGGAACATGCAGAAGATACTGACTTCTGTTGGTGCGGTGGTCGAAAACGCGAGTGAACAAATACGTCAAGTCAGAGCAGCATTTGACGAAGCGAGGTTTGATGACGCTGCAAGAATACTGCACACGATGAGGGGATCAGTTGGCACCTTAGGCGCGAGAAATTTTGCGGAATTAAGTTTAAAGACTGAGTTGGAAATTCGTGACGGTGACAAAAAGAATATTGATCATTTGTTGCTGACAGCAGAGGACGCATTACAAAAAACAATCAATGCGGCGCGTCATTGGCTAGAACGAAAAAAGAATGTCGATCTAACCGAGCAGGGAACTGTGCTGCCGAAGCTTGAAGGTCAGGAGCTGATACATAAACTCAGAGTACAGTTGCAGAGCAATGATATTGCTGCTTGTGATGTATTTCCACTGGTAAAAGAAAACTTAAGTCAGAAAATTCCGGCGGTAAGCATCTCGCAGCTGGAGGCGTACATCAATGGTTTAGATTTTAAAAATGCCAAATTACTTTTGGATAAATTTTCTCTCTAGGTTGATGACCATTTTAAAACTCAGCGCAACCTGCGGGTCGTTTCGCGCACTACCAGTTCTAGCGGTGGGATGCTGGTTTCAACGACTTCACCATGAATGATATTGAGTAAGGCTTTGGTCGCTATCCGACCGATTTCATACAGTGGTTGCTTGACTGTCGTTAGTGGTGGGGTAGTGTAGGAAGATCCCGGCAGGTCATCGAAACCTACCAGAGAAATATCTTCTGGAACGCGTATCCCTTTTCGATACAAACTCAGACGCGCGCCGTAGGCACTCAGATCGTTGGCAGCGCAAACCGCAGTGAACTGTTGTTGAGTTTCAAATAAGTGGTTGATAGCCCGCATGCCGCTACTTTCATGAAAGTCACCTTCGACCACTAGCTTGTCGTCAAAGGGAATATTCGCTTCTTGCAGTGCGCGTTGGTAGCCAGTCAAACGTTCGGCAGCATCGCAATTATTCGTTGGTCCTGTAATGAATGCGATACGACGATGCCCCAATTCGATCAAATGACGAACAGCAAGCCAGGAGCCATATTCGTTGTCAAGTTTAAATCCCAGTGCTTTATCGGTATGAATGTCACGACCCGTTGAGACTATAGGCCGATGCTGGGCAAATTGTAGTACCGATTCATCCGTGATACGGCCGGACAAAAGGATAATGCCATCGACTTTTCTGGCCAGTAGTAAGCGTATCCTTTCTATCTCTTCGGCGGCATCCCAGTGGCCACTGACGATAACCGATGCATAGCCAGTACCTTTTAATGCATCGTCAACACCATGTAAAGTTTCATCGAAAAAGGGGCTGGAGATATCTTGCACCACGATTCCTATGGTCATGGATTTGCCTTTTTTCAGACCTTGCGCCATTTGATTTGGGGCAAAATTAGTCTTCGCAATGGCATCCATGACGGCTTGACGCTTCTCATCCGAGACCTTGGCGGTTCCGTTCAAAATGCGTGACACAGTGCTGGGTGAGACGCCGGCTGTACGAGCCACCTCGATTAAGGTGGTGGGTGCATCATTGTCGTTGAAGTTGCCGATATTGCTGCCTGATTTGTCGAGCGTATTCATATCGTTCAAATGGTGGTTGGACGGATTGTTGTGATTCTCGCTCAAAGCTTCTTGCTTGTGGGATTTTACTTGTCTAATTAATACTTAAGGCTAGTCGTTTTACTATGGTTTAGGGGTTTGTGTGGTTTAAATTGACATAAACGACGGGTCATTTTGTTGATGATCAATTGATCATCAGTAGGGCGCGCCGTGTGATGCGATTTCTATATTTCTCAGTATTCCAAATAATTAGCGAATGAGTTAAAAAACCTGTAGAAACCCGTTTGAAATGCTTTTCAACGTACTTGCATTTGAAGTATGCAACATCAAGCTAAATGGTGGAACTATCTCCAGGTCGGAAATGAAATCAAGTCGACTTGCTGGACCTGATTGCCACGTGCGAAGTTTATTTTGTGGTCTCTGCAATAGCCTATTTGCATATTGAGCTTATGCGCAAAAATACAATCTTGCAGAGCCAGGTCATGTAGCCAAGTTGACGAGTTCCACTCAAAATTTCTGTTGACTTCATTTTCAAGCAAAATGTATCATGAAAACGTTTTCATAGTGTTTAGTGAAATGCGTTTCATGCCGACTATAGAGTTTGAAACTTTTTAAAAGAAGTAAGTCCTAAAAAAAACTTGCAAGAAGAGACACTTGTAGCCCCCCACTCTTTGCCGGACGCTCTATGTGTTCAGGCTATACAACAAACACAAAAAGAAGAGGACTTTGATTATGCAGAACCAACTTAGCACGCGATCACCTTTGCTATGGGTGCCTACCGGTTATTTCACCATGGCACTGGGCTTCATGATGCTGACCAATGTCAGTGCCATCATGTTTAAAAATCTGGGCATGGATAATGGCAGTGCAGCGCAGTATTCGAGTATGTTTATTTTGGCGTACACGATTAAACCTTTGTTTGCCCCCTTTGTGGAAATGTACCGCACCAAAAAATTCTTTGTATTGTGCGCGCAAGTTTTAATCGGTCTGGGATTTGCCGGCGTTGCCTTGGTTATGTCTCTGCCTAACTACATGGTAATTTTGATTCCCTTGTTTTGGGTCTTGTCCTTTGTCGGCGCGACACAAGACATTGCTTGCGATGGGGTCTACGTGACCTCGCTCGACCAACGTAGCCAATCTCTGTACTGCGGCGTACAAAGTCTGAGTTGGAACATTGGTCCTATCGTCGCAGCTGGTGGCTTGGTGTATCTGAGCGGGCGATTACACACTGGCGTTTTTCATCATAGTAGCGGTAGTTTTGGCGAAGAGTGGATGGAATCTTGGCGCGTCATCTTCTTCCTCGTGGCGGGGCTCACTTTATTGATGGCAGTATGGCATGCACGCGTGATGCCTGATGGCGAACGAGCCAGCAATACGCCGACCAGCTTTGCCGCTACTGGAAGAATCATTATTGACTCCTTCCGCAGTTTCTTCGAAAAGCGCGATGTCTGGCGCATGATTGCGTTTGCATTCCTGTTCCGCTTGAGTATAGGATTTTTGGAGAAAATTGGCCCCTTCTTTATGGTCGATCCAGCGAGTAAAGGTGGCTTGGGTTTAAGCAATGAATTGCTCGGTATTATCTATGGAACCTATGGTCTGGCGGCGGTATTGCTAGGCTCATTGCTAGGCGGTTGGTTGGTCGCTAAACGTGGCTTGAAATCGACTTTGTTCTGGTTGTGTTGTGCTGTCAATATCCCCAATGTCACCTTCCTGCTGATGAGTATTTATTTGCCGGAAAATCTTTATTGGATAGGTGCTGGCGTGATTGTCGAGAAGTTCTTTTTTGGTTTTGGCTCTGTCGGTTTTATGATTTATTTGATGCAAGAACTCGCACCAGGTAAATACACGACAACACATTATGCCTATGGCACAGGACTCATGGGTTTGTGCGGTTTAGTCACCGGCGTGGTTAGCGGACACCTACAACAACAAATGGGCTATATCAGTTATTTCGTACTGGTGATGGTTGCGACAATTCCATCTTTTCTGGCTTGCTGGTTTGCGCCTTTTCATGTTTCGGATCGCTTAGCTGATAAAGAAGATAAAGCGAGTCTTGTGACAGAGAAAAAGTCAGACCTTGCTGATGTGGCAGCAGCGCAGCCTAACTAGCATGGAAACTTAATCTAGTGCTTTGATAGTGAAATTTGAAAAATCAGCATAATGATTTTTAGTAATTGCGATAGCAGGTGTGGCGCTGAAAAGACCGATTTTAGCGCCTACCCAGCGTCCTTGTGCTGCTACAAAGGGCGAGCCAAAAGGTAAGAAGCTCTTATTATTTTCGCTGTAATAGAACTGTGTGACACCGCCGGAGCTCATGCCTAGCTTCAGATGTAATTCTGGCGTGCTTATAAGCTTTTGTTCCAAGATTTTTTCCTGACACTTTCCCGCACCCGCGCAAGTAGCGTAGCGCAATTCATACTTGCCTTGATGTCGCTGAATGCCTATCCATGCATAGTTCGAGCCATACAATACCAAACCCGCACGATCGCCGTCTGTGTTCGTATTTAAACTTACTTTGACCGTCACACTAAATTCTGGTGCTGGTATTTTTTGCAAAATTATCGCGGGATAATCTGTCAAGGTATTGGTTTCAATTTGGGTTTGCGGATACAGCCGTAAATGATTTTTGTGCGCTGAGAGTGAATACCAATCAGCTTTCCAGTTAGCATTCCATTGCCATTGCAAGCCAAGTTCTGATAGTGAAAAATTATCTGACTCGGCTGGAGTCGCTTTGAACGCTTTCTCGGCAACCGTATTGCTTAAAGGTTTTTGCCATTCAGCGACGGGTTCACCTATTCCTGTTTTGCTATTCTTCACACCCATGACAGGCCAGTCGTTTTCCCAAGCCATGGGTTGCAAATGCACGATGCGGCCATAAGCGCGTTTATCTTGAAAATGGTAGAACCAATCGCTGCCGTCTTGCGCTATTACCCATGCACCTTGATGTGGTCCGTTGGTGTTGCTATTGCCTTGTGCTAAAACGATTTTATCTTCATAAGGACCGAGTATGTTTTTTGCACGGAATGCCGTTTGCCAGCCATGCTCCACGCCGCCAGCTGGCGCGAAAATGTAATACCAGCCATTGCGTTTATAAAATTTTGGTCCCTCTAAAGTCGTGTAGCCCGGTAATTTATTGCCATCAATGACGACACCTTTGTCCTCTATTATTTGGCTAGCATCGCTAGTCATACTTTTTAAACTCAATTGATTATTGAAACCTGCACGGCTTTTTGCCCAAGCATGCAGTAACCAAGCTTTGCCGTCGTCGTCCCACAAGGGAGTGGGATCGATCAGGCCTTTTCCTTCGATGAGTAAGTGAGGCGCTGTCCATGGACCTGCAAAATTCTTTGCGGTCATGACATAGATGCCCACATCTGGATCAGGATAAAAAATCCAAAATTTCCCGTCATGAAAGCGTAAGCTCGGTGCCCAAACACCTTTGCCGTGCTGCGGGCTGCTGAACATATCTGCAGGCATCAAGTTGGGAAGGGCATGTCCCACAAGCGACCAATGGACCATATCGGTGGATTGCAACAAGGGCAGACCAGGCGCGCTGTTAAAGCTAGACGCCGTCATGTAGTAATGATCGCCAACACGGATGACGTCAGGATCAGAATAATCGGCATGGATGATGGGATTGCGATAGCGACCGTTCCCGAGATCTGGGTCCCAAACTGTGGTTTGATTGTTTGGCTGAACAGTACTAGCGGTCTTGTTATGAGTTTGCGCGGACACACTGAATACTGGTAACAGTAAAGAGACTAACAGGCAAGAGAGCGCCTTATCCATCATGATCATGGAATATCCTATTTAAAAAAACTGGAATAAAATTAGTGCTTGCTGGCGCTTTCAGATTATACAAATTAAGCCACAAATGCAGTCTCAGCAAGGCCTTGCACACCGGGACGCAGTAGTATTGTTGCACCGGCCCAGACATCGTTCTGGGACTGACCGGCAGCGATTGATGCCACCATTAAAGTATCCATGTTGGTGCCACCAAAGCAGCACATCGTTGGTTTTGTCATTGGTACGGCGATTTGCCGGTCGAGTTTGCCTTCTGGTGTGAAACGTAAAATTCGCCCTGCATCGTTGCCACAAATCCAATAGCATCCATCAACATCAATTGCAGCACCGTCAGGCCGGCCATCATAGTTTCTCATATCGACAAACACGCGTTGATTGTGTGGCGTACCGCTGTCCGTATCGTAGTCAAATGCCCATATTAGTTGGCTATTTGGATGAGAGTCGGACAAATACATGGTGCACCCATCGGGCGACCATGCCAGGCCATTTTGTACCCATAAATTTGACACAACGGGAGTCGAGATACCTTGTTCTGTAGAATAGCGGTATAGATGACCTGCAGCGCGTGGCTCGCTCATGTCGATTAGCATAGTGCCACTCCAAAAGCGACCCTGACGGTCACAACGGCCATCGTTAAATCGCATGCCCGGTTTTAGTTCTGCAGGGGCTGCCAGATGCGTGGCGGTCACCGTACCATGCTCTTCAAGCACCAGATTAAATATGCCGCTTTCCATACCCGCGATAAATTCAAGTCTCTGACCAGCACTCTGTTTAGGTGTCAGACAGCCTATCATCTCTGCTGTATGCCAGCTTTGTACACGAGTGCCGTTGGCATCGCTACGCCAAATCGTCTTGCCTATGATGTCTACCCAAAACCAAGCGTTGTGGCTGGCCAGCCAGACTGGACTCTCGCCAACGCCACAACGGATATGGACGGATGAATTGCCGACACGCCTTACATCGACAGTATCTACAGGTTTTAGCATGTCTTATTTCGTGCTGTAAATTTTGTGGCAAGGATGCCCTGATTGCGATTTATAAATCACTGATGACTTTATACTTCGGTACCAAGGTTTTCATCACGCTCCATGCTACCAAATAGGCGAGGGCGCAGATGGCAAACATGATAGTGTAACCCGTTTGCAATTGACCTTGACTACCGTAATAGTCAAATAACCAGCCGCCAAGTTTAGTGATTAAAACGCCACCGAGGCCACCTGCCATGCCACCTATACCAACGACAGACGCGACGGCTTTTTTCGGAAACATATCTGACACTGTCGTGAAAATATTGGCAGACCAAGCTTGATGCGCAGAGGCTCCAATACCGATCAAGATAACCGGTACCCAGAAGCTCAGGTAACCGAAAGGCTGTGCCAACAAAACTACCAAAGGCACAACCGCAATCATCAACATTGCTTTCATACGACCATCATAGGGTGCGTCGCCGCGATTGATAAAGTAGCTTGGTAACCAGCCGCCACCAATACTGCCTACCATGGTCATGCTATATAAGACTGCCAATGGGAAAACAAAATCGGTCGTCTTCATGCCGTATTGCGCCGCCAGATATTTCGGTAACCAAAACAGGAAGAACCACCACACACCATCCGTCATAAATTTACCAAAGGCAAATGCCCAAGTCTGGCGATATGCGAGCAACTGGAACCAGGAGAATTTTTTGCCCTCATCATTTCCACTATCGATCACGCCATCACGTATCTGATCTTGATTGATGTAGGCTAGTTCGCCGGCGGACAAGCGTTTTTGCAGTTCAGGTTTGTCATAGAACACCATCCACGCGCCTAACCAAATAAAGCCGATCGCACCGATGATGATGAAGGTCGCTTGCCAGCCCCATGCATCTGCGATCATAGGCACTGTGATCGGCGCTAGCACCGCGCCAATGTTAGCGCCAGAGTTAAAAATACCAGTGGCGAAGGAGCGCTCTTTTTTTGGAAAATATTCTGCGGTCGCTTTGATTGCAGCGGGAAAGTTACCAGCTTCGCCCAAAGCCAGCACGGCGCGAGAAATCATAAAGCCAGCGATAGAGACTGGTACCGCCGCCAAGCCTATTGTCGTAAATACTGTGTTGATGGCGGTGCCAAATGCGATGGCAAACGCATGCATGATGGCACCGATAGACCAGACAGTAATCGCAATGACGAAAGCTTTTTTGGTGCCGATTTTGTCGATGAAGCGACCCGCAAACAACATAGAAATCGCATACACGAATTGGAATGCAGCAGTGATGTTGGCGTAATCGCTATTGGTCCAGCCGAACTCTTTACTCAGATCAGGTGCTAGTAGACTCAGTACCTGTCTGTCCAGATAGTTGATCGTGGTGGCAAAGAATAACAGGGCACAAATTGTCCATCGGTATTTGCCGATTCCTTGCGCATTGGTTTGCGGTGGCGCTTCCGCTTTTGATGATGACATTTCTTGTCTCCGGTTTTATTTTTTGTGTGCTTGCTTCGGCTAATGGGATGCAAAAAGATAGCGCTGACGCGATCTCGCCAGCGCTATTTTTCACTTACGCTGGTAGTTTAAGTTCACCATCAATCACACGCGGGATGCCCAAAGGATTGTTTGTTTGCAGGCTGATAGGTAACAGCTCCGCAGGCACTTCCTGATAACAAATTGGACGTAAGAAACGATCAATTGCCGAAGCGCCGACCGAAGTAGAACGGCTATCCGAAGTCGATGGGAAAGGGCCACCATGTACCATTGCATGCGCAACTTCCACACCAGTTGGGAAACCGTTAAACAAAATACGTCCGGCTTTGCGCTCTAATGTCGTCAATAACTTAGCTGCTGCCGCATAGTCTGCTGCATTTGCATGTACAGTAGCAGTCAACTGACCTTCCAGATGTTCAGCAATAGCCAGCACTTCCGCTTGATCAGCACACACTATGACCAAAGAAGATGGACCAAATACTTCATCATGCAAAGCGGTGTTTGATAAAAATTGTTGCGCACTGCATTGCACGAGATTGGCGCGTGCAGCGCAAGCACTGCCAGTACTTTCCTGACCTTGCGCTAGAGTTTTAACACCATCAATCTCGTGCAAACGACTGACGCCGCTGCTATATGCCTGATGTATGCCTGGTGTCAGCATAGTCGCAGCAGGTTTGCCTTCAACGGCCGCTGATGCTGCTTGGATAAAACTTTGTAGGGCAGGGCTGTCTATTGCGATGACCATACCTGGGTTGGTACAAAACTGACCTGCACCCATGGTCAGAGAGTCGACGAAAGCTTGAGCAATACCCGTGGCTTTTTCTGACAAGATATTAGGCAGCAAGAATACCGGATTAATACTGCTCATTTCTGCATAAACAGGAATAGGCTCTGGACGTTGTGCGGCAGTGCGAACCAGCGCCATGCCGCCTTGACGTGAACCTGTAAAGCCGACTGCTTTAATCGCAGCATGTGATACCAAGCTTTGACCAATTTGACGACCCTCACCGATCACCATAGAAAACACGCCCTCTGGCAAACCAGCATCACGCACCGCTTTTTGAATCGCGGTAGCTACCAATTCTGAAGTGCCTAGGTGAGCACTGTGCGCTTTGACAACGACAGGGCAACCTGCTGCCAGGGCTGACGCCGTATCACCACCTGCAACAGAAAACGCTAAAGGGAAATTACTTGCCCCAAAGACGGCAACTGGGCCCAAACCAATTTTGCGCAAACGTAAATCTGGACGTGGAGGCGCACGTTCTGGCAAAGCTGAATCTAAAGTCGCAGACAAATAGCGGCCATCGCGCACGACTTTTGCAAACAAGCGCAATTGGTTCATCGTGCGACTACGTTCGCCTTCCAAGCGCGCTACTGGCAGCCCTGTTTCTAAATTCGCGCGTTCAATCAGGCTAGTTCCTAACTCCAAAATATTGTCGGCAATTTTTTCTAAAAAAGTCGCACGTTGCTCCGGACTAGTTTCTCTGAACGTATCAAAGGCGGCGCTAGCTAACTGACATGCTCGTTCAACATCTGCATTGGTAGCTAGGCCAAATGCAGGCTCGAATTCGCTATTGGTGGCGGGATTAATCGCTTTGACCGAACCAGCACTTCCAAAAACTGTTTGCTGACCGATGATCATGCTTCCTGTGATTTGCATTGATTACTCCTGATAAAACTATGCGCTTATTTAAAATGTGGCGAAAACGGGCGAGCCCGTTTTCTGTGTTTTTACTGCATTCTTGCTATGTGCATTAAAGTCAGAGCACTGGCCTCAAGCGCTTATTGAGCACCTTGCGCTCTAATTAATTTCAACAACATCTCATCTTCTTCTGCCGTTAAATCCGTCAATGGTGCGCGTACTGGGCCACCGCTATGGCCGACCAAACGAGCACCGGCTTTCACGATACTCACTGAGTAGCCTGCTTTGCGATTGCGAATTTCTAAGTATGGTAAGAAGAATTCATCGATCAGACGATTGGTCGTCGCGAAGTCATCGGCCGCCGTTGCGTGGTAAAAATCCATCGCTAATTTTGGCACGAAATTAAATACCGCAGAAGAATACACTGGCGTACCAATTGCTTTGTACGCGCCAGCAAAAATTTCTGCTGTCGGCAAACCGCCCAGATAACTAAAGCGGTCACCCAGTCGACGCCAGATTGACACCATCAATTCGATGTCGCCGATACCATCTTTAAAACCGATCAGATTTGGGCACATCGCCGCTAATCTTTCCAGGGATTCTGGTGTCAAACGGCAGTTAGCGCGGTTATAAACGACCACGCCGATGCTAACCGACTTACAAACTTCAGCCACGTGCGCAACCAGACCATCTTGGCTAGCTTCAGTCAAATAATGTGGCAGTAACAACAAACCATGAGCACCCAAACGCTGGGCATCCTGCGCCAAGGCAATCGCAGTTCGTGTGGGACCACCCACACCCGCTAAAATCGGTACTTTGCCACGGCATGTGTCCACCGCTGTGCGGATAACGTCGGTGTATTCACCAGGCGTCAACGAAAAGAATTCACCAGTGCCACCTGCCGCAAACAAAGCACTCGCGCCATACGGTGCGAGCCATTCCAGACGTTCAGCATAAGTATCAGCACGGAAGTCACCGTTTTCATCGAAGTCGGTGATAGGGAAGGATAAAAGTCCAGACGACAGGATTTGCTTGAGGTCTTGCGGATGCATAGTGTCTCCAATAGTAAAGGCAGGAAATTGATCGGAATTAGAAAAAATCATGTGATGTCGCTTAAGTGATACGTCATCGTACAACTTAAAAATGAATTATGCAAAGCTTTTCTCTGAGTTTTTGTAAGTGTGATTGTTTTGTTATGTTAATGAGGTGTGTGGTGCGTAGAGCCTGTCTATCCAGTACGGCAATTAGCATTTACTTTTTTCGTTCTGAGAAGTGTTACCTCCTTAATCTAACGAGTGAGTCTTAATAGCAGCCTGTTGTTTTTTATCTCGCGACTTCCCAAAAGGCATCGATAGCAAGCCCGCCAGCTTACAATTTGGCTCGATTACTTTTGCGCCTTATTTGCGGCACAGGGAATTTATTTTAGTTTTTTTTGTCGAAATGTAGGCGCGCTCAAATTCTGAGGCGATTTCAAATTTATCAGAGATAACGCGCATTGATGTGCGTAAAAAATAGTCAGTTAAGTTAAGTCCAGATTTCAAACCAATTCGAATCCTATTGCCGCGAGGGCGATAGGATTTTCAATTTAAGCCCCACTTCGAGGAGTTTCTATGCAAGTTCGTCGGCGTCTCAAGCCCTTTGCAATGTTAATCGTCAGTTCAATAAGTCTCGCTTCTGCATGTGCCCAAGCTCAAGTATCAACCTCTCGTGTTGAGGGACTGCGCGAAAGTAATCCGCGTTGGCACGCATTGACAGGGGCACGTTTGGTAATGGCGCCCGGCAGGGTGGTTGAAAACGGCACAGTGGTGATACGTGATGGTGTGATTGTGTCCGCTGGGGCGAATGTTTCAGTACCAGCCGGCGCCAAGGTTTGGAAATTAGAAGGGCGCACTATCTATCCAGGCTTTATTGACATGGCGAGCAGTCTAGGTGTTCCTGCAGGCTTGCTGGCAGCCCCAGCAGCGGCACCCACTGCGCCGGGCGCACCTCCACGTGTGGCGGTTCCGCGTGTGGTGAATGGTCGTGCGCTGGCGAGCGACAATGCCCGCGTTCGTCCTGAACAAGATGTGGCGAATCAATTGGAATTGCGTGCGGATGACGCTAAGGCAGTGCGCGAACTCGGCTTTACTACAGTATTAGCAGCGCCGTCCTCAGGCATCTTCCGTGGTCAAAGTGCCTTGTTGAATTTGAATGGTGCGGATACCGCTAAATCACTGGTTTTGAATTCCCGTGTTGCGCAGCATATGGCGAATGAATTGGAAATGGGGCGCGGCAGTAGCTATCCAAGTTCTTTGATGGGCGTGATCGCTCAGGTGCGTCAGACTTTTTACGATGCGCAATGGTATCAACGAGCGACAGACTCAAAGTTAAAACAAGAACGCCCACAACTCAATGAATCCTTGGAAGCATTGAAACCTGTTTTAGCAGGGCGCCAGCCAGTGATTTACGCTACCGACAATGAGCAAGCCTATCAACGCGTGGCAAGGCTCAGGGACGAATTCAAATTGCGTGTGATTTTGCAAGGCAATGGTTTTGAATATCGCCGAACTAATCATTTGAAAACCGGTGGCATGCCGGTGATCGTGCCGTTACTGTATCCAAATGCGCCAGAAGTTGAGAATCCGGATATGGCATTAGATACTTCCTTGGAAGCGATGCAACATTGGGAACAAGCGCCTTCTAACTTGGCGATGCTAGATAAGGCAGGTGTAGAGTTTGCGATTACAGCAGCGGGTCTGAAAGACCCCAAAAAAGATTTCTGGACGCGCTTGCGTCAAGCGATACGTCGCGGCTTACCCGTTGAGCAGGCATTGGCCGGTTTGACCACGACCCCCGCTAAGTTATTAGGTGAACAAAAACGTTTGGGCACATTAACGCCAGGTCATATGGCGAATATCGTGATTGCCAGTGGTGACATGTTCAACGACGATAAAGCGAATATAGAAATCACCTTCGTCGATGGCAAGCCGTTTGTTACCGAAAACTATAATCGCTTCGAATTGCGCGGTAGCTGGGATGTGAACACCGGTGGTAAAACACAGATCTGGAATATCACAGGCACAGCACTGAAACCGATGTTGACAGTAGACGGCGTTAACGTAGAACTGAGCCTACGTGATAATCAGTTATTGGCGCGCTATGGCGATACTGCGATTATTGCGGATGGTCGTGGGGATAGCCTGAGTGGAACTATACAACAAGGACAAACTAAGGCAGTGTTGTGGACTGCTCATCGCACTAAAGCGGCACTGGCCGATAGCACGCCTGTTAAGCCTGAGAAAATGCCAGCCAGCTGGAAAAATGTATATCCTGCCGGTCCTTATGCTTCCTCTATCAGTGCCCGACCTTCTGCAATCTTGATTAAAAACGCGACAATCTGGACTAGTGCCAAGGCGGGTAAATTAGAACAATCTGATATGTTGGTGGTAGATGGCAAAATCAGCGCGATCGGTAACAATTTAAGAGCCCCAGCAAATGCAGAAGTCATCGATGCGACGGGCAAGCATATTAGCCCTGGCATCATTGACGCTCATTCGCACACCGCGATGATGCAAGGTATTAACGAAGGCACGAGTTCGATTACCGCCGAAGTACGTGTTGGTGACATTATTGATGCCAGCAGTATCAATATTTATCGTCAGCTAGCCGGTGGTGTGACAACCGCGAATATATTGCATGGTTCTGCCAATACCATAGGCGGCCAAAATCAAGTGATTAAAATGCGTTGGGGTTCTGATGCCGAAGGATTAAAATTAGACGGTGCTTTCCCTGGGATCAAATTTGCTTTGGGTGAGAATGTCAAACAATCCAATTGGGGTAATGAAGCGACGGGCCGTTATCCACAAACACGTATGGGCGTGGAGCAAATCTTGCGGAGTGCTTTCCTCGCTGCTCGTGCCTACAAAGAAGAACGCGATGCATGGCGCAAAGCCCCAGGCTCAATGTTAGAACCACGTCGTGATCTGCAACTTGATACCTTGGTTGAACTGCTGGATCGCAAACGTATGATCCATATTCACTCTTACCGTCAAGATGAAATTTTGATGTTTGCCCGCTTTGCCAAAGAGTTTAATTTGATGGTCGGCACATTCCAACATGTGATGGAAGGTTACAAAGTAGCTGACGAAATCGCTGCCTTAGGTGCGGGCGGTTCTACTTTCTCTGACTGGTGGGGTTACAAGATGGAAGTGATTGATTCTGTGCCATTTAACGGTGCTTTGATGCATCAGGCAGGCGTCGTTACCAGCTTTAATTCGGATAGCGATGAATTGGCGCGGCACTTGAATACCGAAGCGGCTAAAGCCGTTAAATATGGTGGTTTGTCTGAAACTGAGGCACTTAAATTCGTCACTCTTAATCCAGCTAAACAATTGCATATCGATCAAAGAACCGGTTCTTTGGAAGTCGGTAAAGATGCCGACTTTGTGATTTGGAATACCAGTCCCTTATCGACATTTAGTCGCGCAGAACAAACTTGGATTGAGGGGCAACGCTATTTTGATTTAGCTAGCGATGCGCGTTTACGTAGAGAAGCACAAGAAGAACGTCAGCGTATTGCGAGCAGTGTGATCGCAAGTCGAGCATCCGTGGCGCCGAGCAATGCCAGGTCAAAAGATTCGGTAAAAGACGCAGCGGCGGATAAAGTCAGTACCCCAAAATCTGCGGCTGAAATGTTAGAAGCGAATCGTGCCTATTTAGAATTGCAGCATTGGATGCACATGGTCAGCAAGCATCGCACTGGCTATTGGAGTGGTGCAGAAGAACACGAATGCACGGGAGAAGAATAATGTCACCATTATCACAACAACGCTCCTCAACTTTCACAATGAATTCGAATTCTATGATGAATAAAAAAACAAATTTAACTACAAGCATCGCTAAGCTATTCGTTGTCACGATTCTGTCAAGCGCGAGTATGCTGGGCCTCGCTGATCTCGCAATCGCTTCGGATAATGTGCCTGCTGCAGCACAAAAAATACCTTTAGTATTTAAAGGCGCGACTTTACACACGGTCAGTGGCCAAAACATTGTCAATGGCAGTATGTTAGTGGACAAAGGTCGTATCGTTGCGCTTGGTAGCCAGATCAATGTGCCAACTAATGCCCAAGTGATCGATGTCAGTGGTAAACACATTTATCCGGGCATGATTGCAGCAAATACGGTGATGGGTTTAGCCGAAGTGCAGTCAGTTCGTGCCACCTTGGACTATGCAGAAGCTGGTGCGATTAATCCTAACGCGCGAGCTTTGGTGGCGGTGAATCCTGATAGCGAGTTAATCACGACAGCGCGTGCCAATGGCGTTTTGGCGACTTTGAGCGTGCCGAATTCACCTGCTGGTTTAATCAATGGCACTTCCGCTTTGATACAGTTAGATGGCTGGACTTGGGAAGAGATGGCGGTGCAAGCAGAAGTAGGTTTGCATATTACGCTGCCTGTGTTACGTTTTAATCCCGAATTGTTTCCAGCCCCTTTAGATACCCGTCTGGATGAAATCCGTAAGGCAAGCACGCAGCGCTTGAAAATGCTGGAAGATGCCTTCGATGCGGCATTGGCCTATCGCGATGCACGTGCACAGAACGATGGTACCCAGATTGATGTGCGTTGGGAGGCGATGTTGCCCGCCTTGGCAGGCAAGCGTCCCGTATTTTTTCACGCACAAGATGTCAATCAAATTCGTTTTGCTTTGAATTTTGCTGAACGCTATCAGTTGAAATTAGTGATTGTTGGCGGTGTTGATGCGCCCTTGCTGGCCGATGTTTTGAAACAGCGTCAGGTACCGGTCATCGTCACAGGTATTCATAAGTTACCTATGCGCCGCGGTGCCGATTACGATGCCTATTTCACCGTGGCAGCAAAGTTGGCACAAGCTGGTGTGCCATTTTGTATCGCACGTTCTGGCACTGACGATGATGTACCGAACGAACGTAACCTGCCTTACGAAGCCGCAGTCGCTGCAACGTTTGGCTTAGATCCGAACGAAGCTTTAAGAGCGATTACACTCTATCCGGCGCAAATCTTGGGTGTGGCAGATCGTTTGGGTTCACTTGAAGCCGGTAAGTTGGCGAACTTCTTTGTATCGAATGGTGATCCATTGGAAACATCGACTAAAGTAGAGCAAATCTACATTCAAGGCAGAGCCGTAGACAGCTCGACGAAACAGTCCCGTCTTACTGAAAAATACCAACAGAAGTATTTGCAAAAGAGCGGTGCAAGTCAGATGAAAAACTAAGTGAACTCAAAATAGGGCAACTGAAACAAGTTGCCCTATTATTTGTGAGCTTATTTGCGAGCTTATATGCAAACTGAGTGATATTCTTCAGGATCAATGTACTAGCTAACTAGCGATGCATAGACAAAATGATCTGCTAAACATAAAAAAGACAAATGGTGCGCTACTTGAAGAAGTAGTGCACCATTTTTTTGTCTAAATTCAATGGTACAGTTTTGGTGAAATCAACGGTGTTTAGTTTAAGACAAGTCACTCAATCGATGAGTGGACAGGCTTACTTAATTGCCCAAGTAAATGCGATCAAATGCGATGGCTTGCTCACGATGTTCGCCGATTTTTTTGCGTCGAACTGGCAGTTCTTTAATGCACTTAATGATGCTTTATCGAGGTTTGCGAAACCGCTAGATTCTTCTACTTTTGCTTCTGTTACTTTACCTGTTGCATCAGTAGAAAAACGTAACTTCACTTGACCTTTTTCTTCTTTGCGCAGCATTTGTGTGTCGTATTCAGGCATCTCGCAGGCATTCATTTTGAGAACGTTACTGGTTTCGTCTGCGCTAGCGGATAAGCATGACAGGGATAACAGTGAGCCCACGATAGTGGCGATAAGGCGAGAGTTGGCGTACATAAGACCTCCATTTAAATTGCAAAGTGAATTAAAAAAACTTGACTGAGGCAGAGCTGCGATGCGGCATTTCCTTTATCTGGGAATTGCTAACTCTGTTTTCCTTTGTCTCTGGGCTCAAATATACGTGTCCCGTGAGTTCGTTCAAAATTGCGATTTCATATGTCCATTATTCGTAAAAAACATAATGCAAATCGTGCATTTTCTTGGTGCGCGAGTTCAGTAAAAAAAGATTTAGCATTCACCGTCTCGGTGCAAAAAAAGTCTGATTTGAGATGAATTGGAAAGATTTTTTTGGCTGTGAACAGAATTGGTGCGATTAAATTTTTTTTTGAAAAATAGTCGTTTTTTTTGTGATTGCGTATTTTTTCAACACATTTTTAGGATTTTTCAGGCGTTGCTGTTTAAAAAAAGACATGAACTTTCGTCGAAGGCTTAAGTATTCAACGATTCAAACGCATAATAGTAACTTCGGCGTTTGGCCAGTCTAATTAGCCAGAATCTTGCTAAAAGCTTCAGCGCTTTGTTGGAGCTCGAAAGAAGCAGCACCAGTCTTTTACCTATTTTTTTGATGTAGAGAATTTCAATTGCAGAAAACGCCTATTCCTTGGCTAGTCATTAAAGCCGAGCTTCTTCTTATTTTTTTGGTCGTTCTTGTTTTGGCGGTCAAGTCATTCCGCTTTGTCAACGATGACACTAGGCTGGTCTTGCGCGGCGAGCTCGACTTGGTCAGCATTGCATTGATAGAAAATGCCTTGCGTGAGCACAAAGGAAAGTTTAATACTTTGCAGTTTGAAGACTCCCCAGGCGCGGGAGCTGCGGCGGGAATGATCGTCGATCAGCTCGAAGGTCTCATTAATCGACATCATTTGAATACCGAAGCGCGTGGCTACTGTGCTTCAGCTTGTGCTGCGGCTTTTCTTTTAGGTGAAAACCGGACTCTTTTAAAGAATAATGAGCTTGCGCCAACCTATTTGATGATTCATGCTTTTCGAAATCATGTGACTCGCGAAGTTAATTATGGAAAAACTGAAACTTTGAATAAGAAGATGAGTGCCAAAAGTTTGAGTAAGTTACCTTTGCCATTGTTGAATCGAATTTTTGACGATAAGAAGGGAACTGGCGATGGCGAAATTTATATCTTCCGAGACCCACAACGCACACCAAATGGGCAGCATCATGTCTTTGTCTGCGATGGTTCGCGCCACGTGGTCATTGGACAATGTGAACCTATAGTCGGTATGACGCCAGCGAAGTTGGGAATACGCGTAGCGAATTAGCTGAACGCGATTCCCCATAAAAAAATCCCAGTACACGAATGAACCGGGATTTTTTTAGGACAACTTATGAGTTTATTTTGCCAGTTATTTTTTCAAACATTTTTCCAAGAATTGGTCTTGTTCCCACAACAGATGCAAAATGTTTTCACGTGCGGCATAGCCATGGCTTTCTTTCGGGAGAATAACCATGCGAGCAGGAGCGCCCAAGCCTTTTAACGCTTGGAAGTAGCGCTCGGTTTGCAGTGTGAAGGTACCTGGGTTATTGTCAGCTTCACCGTGTACTAACAAGATTGGGGTCTTCATTTTGTCTGCGTTCATGAACGGCGACATTTTGGTATAGACCTCAGGTGTTTCCCAATAATTGCGTTGTTCACTTTGGAAACCAAAAGGTGTCAATGTGCGGTTGTAAGCGCCGCTACGTGCGATACCACAGGCAAACAAATTGGAGTAGGTTAACAAATTCGCCGTCATAAATGCGCCGTAAGAATGACCGCCAACCGCTACTTTTTTTCGGTCGATATAACCAAGCGCATCGACCGCATTAATGGCCGCCTCTGCATTATCGACTAACTGCGGTACAAAATTATCATTCGGCTCTGTCTTACCTTCGCCGATGATAGGGAAGGCGGCATCATCCAAGACCGCATAACCACGGGTTGCCCAGTAGATGAAAGAACCATAGCTAGGCGCAGTGAACGCATTTGGGTTGTGTGTGCTTTGGCCCGCAGAGTCTTTATCTTTAAATTCTGCAGGATAAGCCCAGATCAAGAGCGGTAATTTCTCTTTGTTGGTTTTGTCGTAGCCTGCAGGCAAATATAAAGTGCCTGATAACTGCACGCCGTCTTTACGCTGATATTTAATCACCTCTTTCGATACGTTTTTTAAGCCTTCATACGGATTCTTGAACTGCGTAATCGGCGTCAACTTAGAGTCTTTGATATTACGGAAGTAGAAATTAGGAAAATCAGTCTTTGACTGTATCTGCACCAATACATCGCCTTTAGTGAAGTCTTCAATGGATTGAATAATTTCAATCTTGTCGGTATAAGTCGATTGGTAAACGCGAGTTTTTTCTAGGCTCTCTACATTCATCGCATCGATAAATGGGAATTGTCCTTTCTTGGTATGACCCGCACCGATTAAGTAGGCTTTGTTATCTTCAATAGCCAATACGCGTCGGTCATACTGATTGCGCTTGGTTTCGAAGCGACCAGGATTCGCATACAAATCCTGAGAGTTGCGGTCGAATACCAAACGTGGTGTTTCTGCAGGATTGGATGGATTGAAGAAATAAGTTTTTTCATTTCGCGTGTCATACCAGCTATCGCTAATAATAGCTAACTTATCGTTACCCCATACGATACTACCAAAACGTTGCGCGGTTTTTACCAAGGATTTTGGCGCTTGATCAAAGGGTGCATCCCACTGAAATACTTCATCACGGAAATCGACTTTTTTCGCAGGATCACCGCCGTCCAATGCGACCACATAAGACAAGCTGGCTGGTTTGTCCGCACGCCAGTTCATACTGCGCTTACCCTCACGTACTGCGCTAAAACCTTTAGGGATAATTTCAGTCAAAGGGACTTCATTGACCGTCTTAATGACTTTGCCGGTTAAATCCATGACCACGGTTTTAATAGGAAAACGACTGGCAGGAACAACGTAAGAGAAGGGCTTTTGTATGCTGGTGATCATGAGGAACTTACCATCGGGAGAGAAACTCTCGCCAGCAAACATCTCAGCTTTTTTCCACAAGCTGCTTGTGCCATTCACGTTCACCTTAAATAACTCGGAACTGGCGATATTTTCAAAATTGATTTCATCGTTGCGATTTTTTAGCAAATCGGGGAAAGTACGATTTTGTGCCGCTTTGCCATCCGCGTTGGAAATGATAGCGCCCGTCGGTAAGTCTTTGCTAGCGTCCAATAGATGTGCACGATTTTTTGGTAGGAATTTAACTAATAAATTATCGCTGTCTTTGAACCAGATAAACGGGCTATCCAGATTGGCATTCACATTCGCGCCACTGATTTTCTTTGCTTGTGCGCTAGCAACATCGATTACCCATAGTTCCACGCCCTTGTCAGTAGTATGTGTAAAGGCAATTTTCTTTTCATTCGGAGACCAACTGATATTGGCGATCAAAGGATCTTTTGGCAAACCTTTGACTTGTTGTTCTTCGCCGCCATTGACTTTACGTACTTTAAGATTATTGATGTAGTTGGTAGAGCTGGAGATATTTGTGATGGGATTGATACGCAGGCCACCTAAACGCAATTCTGACTGATTCAATTCCGCCAGTGTTTTGAAAGTGCTGCGGTAGGTCAGCAGCATCATTTGTTTTTTTGAATCCATGCTGACGGCGGGTGCACGTACCACATCGGCCAATTCCAATATTGATTGTGGAGGCTTTTGATAGGGCAGATTTTCTTGTGCCATTGCGGTAGCGCTCATGCCTATGCTAGCAATGCTGGCGGCCAAGCCTAATATACGCAGATTCATTTTCATTATTAATCCTATTATGTGTTTAGGTTGTTTAAATGCTTTTTTGCTCCCCTTAGACAGATTTTGATCTCTGAAGTTCATTCCATGATGTCTGATGTCATACGGAGTTTAATTTGAGGTAAAAGGCTTTGACCATTTCACAGGATTGATATTGTTTAATTAGCATTTTAAATATTATTCGAATAGCCTGACGGGACGGGGGTGTGTGTTTGTATCAGCATTACTTCATTTTTTTGCGTAGCTGAATTTAATCTAGCTGACAGTATTCTTGGCCAGAATAATCTCTGCTACAGTGACGCTGGCCCATCAAGCTTGATGCCGCATTTTGTACCAGCCGTGCTTCGGTTTTGAAGCACCGTGCGCTGTACGTTTTGACTTTCTTACAAGGAGATGTCTGTGCAAATTTCTTCCCTCACTAAAAAGACCATCATCAGTTTATTAATAGGCGCTTGTTTCACTGTACCCGCAGCCTACGCGGATACCCAGTTGCTGCGACAACCAGCGGTATCGCGTGATCATCTTGCGTTTGTATACGGTGGTGATATTTGGTTGGCAGATCGTGACGGTAAGAATCCGCAACGCCTGACGCAACATCCAGCTGCGGAATTTGCACCGATGTTTTCACCCGATGGCAAATGGTTGGCATTTTCTGCTTCCTATGATCGCAATACGGATGTGTATGTGATGCCTGCAGGCGGCGGAGAGGCGCGGCGCTTGACCTGGCATCCGGGTGCCGATGTGGTGGTTGGATGGAGCGCGGATAGCAAGCGCGTGTTGTTTTCGTCTGGGCGCGAAATTGCGGTGAGTCGTAGCACGCATTTGTATGAAGTGTCGGTCGAAGGTGGCTTTGAAAATAAAGTGATGGATGCGATTGCGTTTGAAGGCACTTGGTCCGGCGATGGCAAGTTATTAGCGTATCGTCCATTCCCTCAAGCTTATGCAGGCAGCAGTGGCTGGCGTCAACATCGCGGTGGCACCACGCCACCGATTTGGATTATCGATATCAATGGCAAGAAATTAGAAAAAATACCGCATGAAAATGCCACCGATAAATCACCAGTTTGGATAGGCGATGATGTGTACTTCATCTCCGATAGAAATGACGGCGCAGCCAATTTGTTTAGCTATAACCGCAAGAGCAAGGCTGTAAAACAGTTAAGTAAAGAGACAGTATGGGATATTCGTAGCATGAGCGCCTACGACAAGACGATCGTGTATGAAGCGGGCGGTGTCTTAAAGGAATTCGATACCACGACCGGTAAAACGAAGATCTTATCAGTGGATTTGAGCGCGCAAACCGGTCAGGCAAATCAATTGCGTCCGCAATGGAAAGATGCGACGAGCAACGTCACTTCTGCCAGTTTGTCACCCACAGGAAAACGTGTCGTCGTGACCGCACGGGGTGAGGTGTTTACCGTGCCAGTCAAAGATGGCTCCATACGAAATTTGACTGAGACTGCGGGCGTGCGCGAAAAAGACGCGATTTGGAGTCCAGATGGAAAACATATTGCATATATTTCCGATGCGGGGATAGAACATAAAATCATTATCCGAGATCAAACTGGCAGTGACGCAGGCAAGACGATCGCACTTGGTAAATCGGGTTACTTCACTTTGCTCGAATGGTCATCCAATAGTCAGATGATCGTTTTTCAGGACAATCATTTGCAACTCTTTGTTTTGAATCTGGCGCAAGGAAAAATCAGCAAAATAGATGAGAGCGCACGTAGGTCGAATTTTTCTACTTCATTTTCCAGCGATAGTCGCTGGTTGGCATACACGGTAGCTGGTGCCAACCATTTCTCACAAGTGAAATTATATGATTTCAACAGCGGCAAGAGCACTACCATTACCGATGGTCTAAGTGATGCTGATAATCCTGCGTTCGCCCCCACGGATTACCTATACTTTACAGCATCAACTAACGCGGGGCCAACTCATGTCGGCCTTGATATGTCGAGTCAGGAACGACCACTGCGCAATGGAATTTATGCGGTGGTACTAGCGGCTGATGGTAAGTCGCCATTGTTGCCAAAATCAGGCGATGAGGATGGTAAAAAAGACGACAAGAAAGACGACAAGAAAGAAGATAAAAAAGACAGTAAGTCAGAAGGGGATAAAAAACCTGAAGTTGCCTCTGCGACAGATACAAAAAAAGACGAGGTTAGCAAGCCCATCAAAGCAGTTAAGGTCGATCTCGCCGGCATACAGCAGCGTATCGTCCCTTTACCCATCGCTGAGCGTAACAACGTTGCTTTGTCGGTGGCTTCCGACGGTGCTTTATTCTTCTTGGAGCGTCCGCAACCGGGCGTCAGTAATGATCCTCCGGCAGAGCGCAGCGGCAATAATGCGAACTTAATGCGCTTTAATATGGAGGAGAAAAAAGCCAAGTTAGTCAAAGCCGGCATCGCCGAATACAGCCTTAGTGCCGATGGCAAAAAACTTCTACTGCAATCGACAGGCGCAAAATTAGAAATCGCTGATGCTGCAGAGAAAATTGATCCTAAGCCTATCAGCTTGGCTGGACTCAAAATGCGCGTTGACCCACGTGCAGAGTGGGAGCAGATTTTTAATGAAACCTGGTGGATGCAGAAGGAATTTTTCTATGATGCGAATTTGCATGGCATAGATTGGGATGGCATCTATAAGCGTTACCACGCCTTACTCAAGAATTTGCAAAGACGAGAAGATTTGAATGAATTGCTGGTAGAAATGATAGGTGAATTACAAGTTGGTCATAACCGCGTGAGTGGTGGCGATATTCATCAAGAAACTTTAATCCCGGTTGGTTTGCTTGGCGCTGATTTTAGCTTTGAAAATGGGCATGTACGAATCAAGACGATTTTTAAAGGTGATCGTTGGAGCCCTTTCTCGCCAGCGCCCTTGGCAATACCAGGTTTGGATGTGAAGGAAGGTGACTACTTAATCGCGATCGATGACAAAAACGTCGATGCAAAGAACAATCTGTATGCCTTGATGGAAAACAAGGTTGGCAAACAAGTCAAGCTTACTATCATGCGTGATTTGATCACTAAAGTGACCCACCAAGTTGTTGTGCAACCGGTCGCGAATGAAGCTGATTTGCGGCAATGGCATTGGATAGAAAAAAATCGCGACTATGTGCAAAAGAAAACAGATGGCAGAGTCGCTTACGTTTATCTGCCGAACACCGGTGGCGAGGGCTATCAATATTTCAATCGCATGTTCTATGCTCAAGCCGAAAAATCAGCATTGATCGTCGATGAGCGCCGCAACGGCGGTGGCCAAGCCGCTAATTACATTACGGATGTACTCAGCCGCCAATATTTGGCTGGTTGGAAGGATCGTGACGGTATGATCTACGAAACGCCCGGTGCGGCCATTTATGGTCCTAAGGCGATGTTGATTGATCAGGATGCTGGCTCGGGTGGTGATTTTCTACCTTACTCGTTTAAACGTCTTAAATTGGGGACATTGATTGGTAAGCGAACCTGGGGCGGACTCATTGGCATTTCCGCCAATCCTAATTTAATCGATGGTGGCAATCTGGTCGTGCCGTTCTTCCGCTTCTTCACACCTGACAATGAATGGCGTGTGGAAAACGAAGGCGTAGCGCCGGACATCGATGTTGATCTCGATCCACTCGAAGTCAACCAAGGTCGCGATCCGCAACTCGACGCTGCGATTAAAGATGTGATGGATAGATTGAAAACTTACCGTGACATTAAATTACGCGTTGCACCACCTATGCCAAAGAAGTTGGGGCAGTGAAGTGATGGATGCGGACTTAATACGCTGAATGTGCGCTTAGTTCCTATGCATACACCAAGTTTAGCAATCCAGAGTAGTGTCTGATCTGAACTTGGTGTTGGTTGGCGTTAGACAGTTAAACCGTGTCAGCGTATAGGTTGGTGTCGAGCATCATTCCTTGAACCTGATAGTCAATTTGCATGACAATAATTCGCTTACTTATAGTGATTGAGTAAATCAACAGCCAGACACTTTCTGATTCACCATTTAATTAGTCGAAAAAAAACCCGCTGTAGCGGGTTTTTTTAAAACATTTCAAATCTGATTAAGGATTTTGGATGTTAGAAGCTTGCTTGCCTTTTGGACCCTGTGTTACCTCGAATTGCACTTTTTGACCTTCTTTCAAAGTCTTGAAGCCATTCATTTGGATCGCGGAGAAGTGGGCGAACAAATCCTCACCGCCATCATCAGGAGTGATAAAACCAAAACCCTTGGAATCATTGAACCATTTTACGGTACCTGTTGCCATAATACATCTTTCAAATATAAACTAATCACACGAGCCGAAAAAGCAAGAAAACTCTATAAAGCTACCTTTCTTAACCTGCCCACTTCATATTGATAATAAAAACTTAAGTTAGATATCAATAAATATCATTCTTGGCGGAAAAAAAAGTAAAGTCAAGAAAATTAGCTTGTCCTCGTAGTATTGTTGTTTTTTTACGTGAAAAGTCTTGCTCTTGATCTGTGGGAAATGATCTCCATCTACCCAAACAGGTCGTAGGCGACTGACAAACGCTGAATGCATGAATTGCTTATTCGGATTCAGTTGGTTAAATATTCTTAAGCTCCTGCAGAAATTACATAAGCGCCTTACAATGAACAGAAGTACTTTTATTTGTCTGATTTTTGACTTCGACCTCGATCAACGTACTAGAATAGACGTATGGGAATAAAGCATGAAAATAGTACGGTACTCGAAAAGCAGGCGCAGAAATTAAAACCGCCTTCGATGTACCAAGTGGTACTTCTGAATGACGACTACACACCGATGGAGTTTGTCGTGGCGGTTATTCAAGAATACTTTAGCAAAGATAGAGAAACTGCCATGCAGATCATGTTGAAGGTGCACGTCGAAGGGCGTGGGGTTTGCGGTGTTTATACGAAAGATGTCGCATTGACAAAGGTTGAGCTGGTTTTAACACACGCTAAGCACGCGGGTCATCCGCTGCAATGTGTGATGGAGGAAGTATGATTGCGCAAGAATTAGAAGTCAGTTTGCATATGGCCTTCGTTGAGGCAAGGCAAGCTCGTTACGAGTTTATTACGGTTGAGCATTTGTTACTCGCGTTGCTGGATAATCCATCAGCAGCCGAAGTGATGCGCGCCTGTGCCGTGAATATTGAAGACTTGCGTAAGACCCTATCCAATTTCATCGCCGATAATACACCTACAGTACCAGGTGCGGGCGAGGTTGATACTCAGCCAACGTTGGGTTTTCAACGTGTGATCCAACGTGCCATCATGCATGTGCAATCTGCATCGAATGGCAAGAAAGAAGTAACTGGCGCGAATGTGTTGGTTGCGATTTTCGGCGAAAAAGATTCTCATGCTGTGTATTATTTACATCAGCAAGGGGTGACGCGCCTTGATGTCGTGAACTTCATTTCGCATGGTGTGCGTAAAGATAATCACAATGAACCGCAAAAATCGCCTGAAGGCGCGGAAGATGCGCAGGGCGATGCACAAGCCAAAGAAAATCCACTCGAACAATTCACCCAGAATTTGAATAAAGCCGCGGCTGAGGGCAAGATTGACCCTTTGATTGGCCGCGATAGCGAAGTGGAGCGCGTGATTCAAATTTTGTGCCGCCGTCGCAAAAACAACCCTTTATTAGTCGGTGAAGCAGGTGTTGGTAAAACCGCGATTGCCGAAGGTTTGGCATGGCGCATTACCCAAAATGACGTGCCTGATATTTTGAGTCAGGCGGTCGTGTATTCCTTGGACATGGGTTCTTTGTTAGCAGGTACAAAATACCGTGGTGACTTTGAGTTGCGCTTAAAAGGTGTTTTGAAACAGCTAAAAGATGCACCTGACGCAATTTTGTTTATTGATGAAATTCACACGATCATCGGTGCCGGTTCTGCCTCAGGAGGCACGATGGATGCATCGAATTTGTTGAAGCCAGCCTTGTCAAATGGTCAGTTGAAATGCATAGGCGCAACTACTTATACCGAATACCGTGGTGTGTTCGAAAAAGATCACGCACTCGCACGACGCTTCCAAAAAGTCGATGTGAATGAACCGACGGTAGAACAGACTGTACAAATTCTGCGTGGCTTAAAATCGAAGTTTGAAGAGCATCATAACGTCAAGTATTCGGCGGCGGCTTTAACGACAGCGGCAGAGTTGTCCGCGCGTTTCTTGAACGACAGGCACTTGCCGGATAAAGCGATTGATGTGATCGATGAAGCTGGTGCGGCACAAAGAATTTTGCCGAAGTCCAAGCAAAAGAAAACAATAGGCAAAGCGGATATCGAAGATATTATTTCTAAGATCGCTCGTATCCCGCCACAAACCGTGAATCAAGACGATCGCAGTAAATTGCAGACAATTGATCGGGATTTGAAAAATGTGGTGTTCGGTCAAGATCCGGCGATTGAAGCTTTGGCGGCTGCGATTAAGATGTCACGCGCAGGTTTGGGTAAAACGGATAAGCCGATTGGCTCCTTCTTATTCTCAGGCCCAACAGGTGTTGGTAAAACCGAAGTGGCAAAGCAACTTGCGTTCACATTAGGCATTGAGTTGATTCGTTTCGATATGTCGGAATACATGGAGCGCCACGCGGTCAGTCGCCTGATCGGTGCTCCTCCAGGCTATGTAGGTTTTGACCAGGGTGGTTTGTTGACTGAGGCGATTACTAAGAAGCCGCATGCAGTTTTGTTACTGGATGAGATTGAAAAAGCCCATCCCGATGTGTTCAATATTTTGTTACAAGTCATGGATCATGGCACGCTGACCGATAATAATGGACGCAAAGCGGATTTCCGTAATGTGATCATTATTATGACGACCAATGCCGGTGCTGAAAGTCTGCAAAAAGCGTCGATCGGCTTTAGTAATAGCAAACAAGCCGGTGATGAAATGGCGGATATTAAGCGTATGTTTACGCCTGAGTTCCGCAATCGTTTAGATTCGATTATCAGTTTCCGTTCGCTTGATGAAGAAATTATTCTGCGCGTTGTGGATAAATTCTTGATGCAATTGGAAGAACAATTGCACGAGAAAAAAGTGGAAGCGACTTTCAGTGATCATTTGCGGAAGTTCTTGGCGAAGAAAGGCTTCGATCCATTGATGGGCGCGCGCCCTATGGCACGTTTGATTCAAGACATGATTCGCAAAGCCTTGGCCGATGAGCTTTTATTTGGTCGTTTGGTCAGTGGAGGACGCGTCGGCGTCGATCTGGATGACAAAGATCAGATCAAGCTGGAATTCTCAGAGGGTGATGCACCACCGCCAGTTGCTTCGCAAGAAGTGGTAGAAGTGGAATAGTTTTTTTCTGCGAGGAAGCTCAAAAACCCAGATGCCGATCTGGGTTTTTTTTTGTCTTGTGGATTCGAATGGATATTGATGTTGATGCCAGTTTTCATCAAGTTATTTGGTATTTTTGTATTGGAAATGAAAATTTTCTTACGCACTATTTGAATAAAAGTGGTCGATGACATCTTCCTCCAGTATACTGAGCCACCATTTTTCTTAGCTTGTTTCAAGACGTGATTGGCTATTTTGGCTAATGTCAGTTGCGTAGCTTAAGATTCTGGACTTGTTTTTGTACTTTTTGTGTACTGGGTAAAAGTACCGCGAACAGCTTATTAGATGAAGTCGGAAATTAATAAAAGGGATGTCTAAAACATGAAAAAACGCCTCAATCTTACTAGTTACATCATTCTCGGTTTGATACTCGGGATTATTGTTGGCTATTTTGTTAATGCAAATACAGCCAAGCCCGGCGATTTTGCCGAAGCGATGTCTTTGATCACCACGATGTTTTTGCGCTTGATCAAAATGATTATTGCGCCTTTGGTGTTTTCTACTTTGGTCGTGGGTATCGCCAAAATGGGCGATGTCAATGAAGTAGGGCGGGTTGGCGGTAAGGCATTAGGTTGGTTCATTATTGCATCTTTGATTTCATTGACCTTGGGCTTAGTCATGGTCAACTTCTTCCGCCCTGGTGACGCTATGCATGCCATGTTGCCTGCAGCTGATGCGGTGTCGGGTATTTCGACGACCAACTTGAGTATGAAAGAGTTCATTACGCATTTGGTGCCCTCGTCGATCGTTGATGGCATGGCGAAAAATGAAATTTTGCAGATCGTGGTTTTCTCTATTTTCTTCGGTACAGCGGCTGCGGCCGTCGGTGATCGCAGCAAAGTATTGATTGAAGCTGTCGATGGAGTGGCACATATCATGTTGAAATTGACTGGTTATGTGATGAATTTTGCGCCTATCGCGGTGTTTGCTGCGGTCTCTGGTGTGGTTGCTAAGAGCGGACTTGCTGTTCTGGGAACTTATGGCGTTTTCATGGCGGAGTTTTATTTCTCTATTTTGATTTTGTGGTTGGTATTGATTTTCATCGGCTACCTTTTTTTGAAAGGACGCATCGTCGGTCTTTTGCGTGAATTGCGTATGCCTACGCTGTTAGCTTTCTCGACAGCGTCATCGGAAGCGGCATTTCCAAAAACCTTGGAAGGCTTGGAGCGCTTTGGTGTTAAAAACCGTATCGCCTCTTTCGTACTGCCTTTAGGTTATTCATTTAATCTCGATGGTTCTATGATGTATTGCACATTCGCTACCGTGTTTATCGCACAGGCCTATGGCATAGAATTGTCGCTGGGTACGCAAATTACTATGATGTTGATTTTGATGCTGACCTCCAAAGGTATGGCGGGTGTGCCACGTGCATCCCTCGTGGTGATTGCTGCTACTTTGGCACAGTTTAATATTCCAGAAGCGGGCTTACTTTTGTTACTAGGTGTTGATCATTTCCTTGATATGGCGCGTTCAGCGACCAATGTGATTGGTAATGGTCTGGCAACTGCGGTTGTCGCGAAGTGGGAAGGCGAATTGGGTGAACATATAGAAGGTGATTTGGCGAATCAAAAATTGCCCGAGTAGTGCTAGTTCGGACTAATCAGGGCTGATTGTGGCCGAATAAGGCTAATTTTTAAGGAATCTTTTTGCTTCCTGCTTGTCCAAGAAACGCTGAACTCTGCAAAGATTCAGCGTTTTTTTATTGACCATCTTACCCGATGAGGGAAACAACAATGAGAATGAAAAAGAATGGTGTGCTGCTTTTGATAGTGGCTGGCGTCTTCACGACAAGTTTTATGTCTGTCGCTGCGGCGCAGGATAGTAATAGAGTCGCCGCGAAGCTGACTGAAAAGCTCAGCATGGAGCAGATTATGGCAAATACCGATTGGATGGGGATAGCGCCCGAACGTCCGTATTTTAGCCAAGATGGCAAAAGTATCTATTTTTCTCGCAAAGCAGTCGGTTCTGAAATCCGTGATCTATATAAAGTAAACGCAAATGGCGGTGCGGCGCAGAAATTGAGTGCAGCGGAAGTTGTCGTTGCTGAATCTGATCAAAAAGTCACTAGCCCAGATCGTACGCAAACGGTGTGGTTGCGGAATGGGAATTTATTTTTACTAAAAGACGGCAAGCGCCAACAGCTCACTCGCACGGGAGAGATGAGCGGCCTTTTAGGGTTTGTGGGTAATGATCAAATTGCGATGCGAAATGAAGGTAAAGTGATTTTGTTCAATTTGCGCAGCGGTGAACAAAGCATGCTGGTGAATATCAAAAATGATGATGACCCGCTCGTGAAAATTGAAACGCCTGATTACCTGACGGCACAGCAAACACGCCTGTTCGACATCATTAAAAAACGTGATGCAGATAAAAAAGAACTAGAAACCCGCCAGCGCGAATTGGCTAGTCAGACCGCCAGTGCGCCTATGCCTGTTTACTTAGGTAAGGGGCGTGAATTCCGTAGTTTCAGCGTTTCTCCAGATGGTAAATATGTACTGGTCGGTACTGTTGCGCCTCGTAGAGATAGTCGTAACGACAAAATGCCCCACTATGTTAGCAGTGATGGCTATGTGAAAATTGAAGATGTTCGTAGTAAGGTAGGTACTGAGCCCGACAGCAGCGAGCAGATTTTTGTCGTTGATGTCAGTGCCAACAAAGCTATCAAACTCAAACTGGATCAACTATCAGGCATCAATGAAGATCCACTACTGGTACTCAAAACCGATGCGGCAAAGCGTTTAGGAAAGCCCGCACCCAAAGCTGTTTCGCCACGTGCGGTGTATATTAACTTCCGTGGAATACGCTGGAGTGCTTCTGGGCAGCAACTGGCCTTTTGTTTATTCAGTGCTGATAATAAAGATCGTTGGATCTTGAAAATGGATTTAAGTGCTGCTGATAAATCCAAATGGGTATTAGCACATCGACTGACCGATCAAGCCTGGGTCAACGATGGCAGCTTTAACGAATTTGCTTGGAGCCCTGACGGTAAAGCATTGTGGTATTTATCTGAAGAGTCTGGCTTTAGTCAGCTGTATGTGCAACGTGATGGAAAAGATGTAGCGCTGACGAACGGCCGATTTGAAGTCAACAGCGTGCAGCCTACGCATGATGGAAAATGGTTTTACTACCGAGCCAATAAGAAACATCCTGGTATCCATGAAGTGTACCGCGTCTCTGCCGACGGCAAACGAGATGAAGTATTGACGGATATGAATGGCGGTATGGATTTTGAGTTGGCACCAACAGAAGATAAGCTGTTATTGACGCATTCCACCACCACACGTCAGCCTGATTTATTTGTGCAGGCGAGTACACCTGGTGCCAAGGCAGTTCGTTTGACAGAGTCAACCTCGAAAGAATTCGCACAGATTGATTGGATTAAACCTGAGATCATCGCGGTACCATCTAAACATGGCGCTGCGCCGATTTATTCACGCGTCTATCGCGACAATAAAACACCTAGCGACGAACGTAAGCCTGCAGTAATGTTTGTTCATGGCGCAGGTTACCTACAAGCGGCGCATCATGGTTGGTCAACTTATTTCCGCGAGATGATGTTCCATAACCTCTTGGTGCAACAAGGTTACGTCGTGATTGATATGGACTATCGCGCCTCCGCTGGCTATGGCCGTGACTGGCGCAATGCAATCTATCAGCGTATGGGTACGCCTGAATTAGAAGACTATGAAGATGGTCTCGACTGGTTAGTTGATAATGCCAATGTAGATAGAAATCGTGTGGGTATTTACGGCGGCTCTTACGGCGGATTCATGACCTTTATGGCGCTGTTTAAGACCGATAAATTCGCTGCCGGTGCTGCTTTGCGTCCGGTAGCAGATTGGGCTCATTACAATCACGGCTATACCTCGAATATTTTGAATACCCCTGATGTCGATCCAGATGCTTATGCGCGTAGTTCACCGATAGAATTCGCGGCTGGTTTGAAACGACCTCTCTTAATTTGTTCTGGTATTTTGGATGACAATGTTTTTTTCCAAGATAGCGTGCGCATGGTGCAAAAACTGATTGAGTTAAAGAATCCAAATTTTGAGTTGGCAGTCTATCCAATTGAGCCGCATGGCTTCCGTGAGGCAGATAGCTGGTTAGATGAGTATCGCCGGATTTACAAATTAATGGAGCGCGATGTAAAAGGGCGTAAGTAGCCCTAGCAAGAATTAGAACGAAAAAAGCAGAGAGTTTTATTCTCTGCTTTTTTTGTATAAAATCGGCGTATATGAAACTAGTTTAGTAAATGTGCAGGTACCGACATTTCTTCCGGTTTTGGTAAGCTCAAGTCCAAACCCCAACCCGACGCTTTTTCTGCGTCGATCAATAATTTACAAAAGCCGTGTAGCAAGGATGTTTCCAGACGCAAGTCCACGGTGCCACCTTGTGTTGGAAAAAATTGTATCCATAATGCTGCGTTCGCTTTCAAATGAAACTTGACCGTTTCAAGCAAAAACGGTCGTTCAC
Organism: Undibacterium sp. Di24W; assembly: GCF_049340325.1. Taxonomy (NCBI): domain Bacteria; kingdom Pseudomonadati; phylum Pseudomonadota; class Betaproteobacteria; order Burkholderiales; family Oxalobacteraceae; genus Undibacterium; species Undibacterium sp. Di24W. The sequence continues at coordinate 241,873 of NZ_JBMPOP010000001.1, read as the reverse complement.
CATTCAATGCTTTGCGGTTTTCGTCTGAGTAGGCTTGATCAAAATTGCCACTTTCCTTTATCTTGTCCAGCGCATTTTGATGTTCCATATTGACCAACTCATCGCTCGCAAAAGCCGCCCCCGGACGATTCAGGCGCATATGGGAGCCGATAGCTTCCATCATGGTCGGCCATAATTTTTGCAATAGACGACGTGTGAAAAAAATCTGTATCTCTTTTTTGGTTTGATCCGTATCTTCGGTAGAAAAACCTATTCTCAATAAGATGCGGTCTTCGTCGGTAAGGTAAGTAAGATTAAGTTGTTCTAAAGGCATAAATGATTGATATAACGCAAAGCGGTTGAAGTTTTTCCTATTGACCGCGCTTGAAAAGTGGTTTTGTCGCCTAATCTATGGAGCACTAATAAATTAATGCACCCGGAGGTTTGTATGCGCTTAGATAAATTAACGACAAAATTGCAAGAAGCATTGGCTGACGCACAGAGCCAGGCGGTAGGTAATGATAACCAATATATAGAGCCTGTGCACGTCTTACTCGCTTTGATTAATCAAGACGATGGCGGTGCCCGCTCATTATTGCAACGTGCTGGTGTCAACATCAATGGTTTATTGAGTAGTTTAAACGCTGCCTTAGAACGTATCGCAAAAGTCACTGGCGGCGATGGTCAAGTGCAAATTGGCCGCGAGTTGATGGGTTTATTGAACCTAGCCGACAAAGAATCCCAGAAGCGTGGCGATCAATTTTTGGCCAGCGAGATGGTCTTGCTTGCTTTGGTGGATGACAAGTCAGAAGCAGGTAAATTGGCGCGTGAAAATGGCTTAACGCGTAGCGCATTAGAAGCTGCTATCAAAGGCGTGCGTGGCGGTGCCAATGTTGACTCTCCCGAAGCAGAAGGCCAGCGCGAAGCCTTGAAGAAATACACCTTAGATCTCACCGAACGTGCGCGTCTTGGTAAGCTTGACCCAGTGATTGGTCGTGACGACGAAATTCGTCGTGCGATCCAGATTTTGCAACGTCGCAGCAAGAATAATCCTGTATTGATAGGCGAACCCGGCGTCGGTAAAACCGCGATTGTCGAAGGCTTGGCGCAGCGTATCGTGAATGGCGAAGTGCCCGACAGCTTGAAATCAAAACGCGTCCTTTCACTCGATATGGCAGCCTTGTTGGCGGGTGCAAAGTTCCGTGGCGAATTTGAAGAGCGCTTAAAAGCTGTACTCAAGGAAATTGCATTGGATGAAGGTCAAACCATCGTCTTCATCGATGAGTTGCACACTATGGTCGGTGCTGGTAAAGCAGAAGGTGCAATGGACGCCGGCAATATGCTGAAACCTGCTTTGGCGCGTGGCGAATTGCATTGCGTGGGCGCCACCACCTTGGACGAATATCGCAAGTACATCGAGAAAGATGCTGCACTCGAACGTCGCTTCCAGAAAATCATTGTCGATGAGCCTAGTGTCGAAGCGACGATTGCCATCTTGCGTGGCTTGCAGGAGAAGTATGAAGTCCATCATGGCGTCGATATCACTGATCCAGCGATTGTTGCTGCGGCGGAACTGTCTCATCGCTACATTACCGATCGTTTCTTGCCAGATAAGGCCATTGATTTGATTGATGAAGCAGCGGCAAAAATTAAGATAGAGATTGATTCCAAACCAGAGGTTATGGATAAATTGGATCGTCGCTTGATTCAGCTGAAAATTGAGAAAGAAGCGGTCAAACGTGAAAAAGACGAAGGTTCTAAAAAGCGCCTCGTCTTGATTGAAGAAGAGATCAAGAAACTCTCGCGTGAATATGCCGATTTGGAAGAAGTGTGGAAAGCAGAAAAAGCCACCGTGCAAGGTAGTACTCATATCAAGGAAGAGATAGAAAAAGTTCGTTTGCAAATGGAAGATGCCAAACGTAAAGGCGATTGGCAAACCATGTCGGAACTTCAGTATGGTCGTATGCCCGAACTTGAGGCTCAATTGAAATCCGCAGATTTACAAGCGGCGAAAAATGCCGAAGCGGGTGGTAAGCCAAGATTACTGCGTACTCAGGTTGGCGCGGAAGAAATTGCAGAAATTGTGTCGCGTGCAACGGGTATTCCTGTCTCGCGCATGATGCAAGGTGAACGCGAAAAACTCTTGCAAATGGAAGATGCCTTACACAAGCGAGTGGTTGGTCAGCACGAAGCGATCACTGCCGTGTCTGACGCCATACGTCGCTCACGTGCTGGACTCGGTGATCCAAATCGTCCCTACGGGTCATTCCTATTTTTGGGACCTACTGGTGTTGGTAAAACTGAGTTGTGTAAAGCCTTAGCGAGCTTTATGTTTGATACTGAAGAGTCCTTAATTAGAATCGATATGAGCGAGTTTATGGAGAAGCATTCTGTCGCACGTTTGATCGGTGCTCCTCCGGGTTATGTCGGTTACGAAGAAGGTGGTTATCTGACTGAAGCCGTACGTCGCAAACCGTATAGCGTGATCTTGCTAGATGAAGTAGAGAAGGCACATCACGATGTGTTTAACGTCCTACTGCAAGTCTTGGATGATGGTCGTATGACCGATGGTCAAGGGCGTACAGTTGACTTTAAAAACACCGTGATTGTTATGACTTCGAATCTGGGTTCGCATCAGATTCAAGCCATGGAAGGCAGTGACCCTAGCGTGATTAAAATGGCGGTAATGGGCGAAGTGAAATCGCATTTCCGTCCAGAGTTTATTAATCGAATTGACGAGATCGTCGTGTTCCATGCACTTGATGCGAAAAACATCGGTGCAATCGCTAAGATACAACTGGAAACTTTGAACAAGCGTCTGACTCAAATGGATATGGGCTTGCAAGTGACTGATGCGGCCTTGTTGAAAATCGCGGAGGCTGGCTTCGACCCTGTGTATGGCGCCCGTCCTCTAAAACGCGCGATTCAACAAGAGATAGAAAATCCTTTGTCTAAGCTGATTTTGCAAGGCAAATTTGGACCTAAGGATGTGATTGTGGTGGATGTCGCAGATGGTGCTCTGGTGTTTAACTAAGAGAAACAAATCTCAGTGGTAGTTTTAATGGTAAAGCATGAACCGCAAAAGCAATTTTGCGGTTTTGTTTTTAGTTCGTTTTTTGTGTATATTCTGGGCATGAAGTGACTAAACTACGCTGCGGCAAGGATGGGCAGAGCAATTTCCGATATGTTAACGATGACAAAATGTCGGGCGGGTGAAACCCCCGCCGCGGTAACATCGTGTACATCAGACTGACTTGTCGGCAGCGTGGGTTTCAGGTGCCCCACGTTGAATCGTCATTAGCTATTGATCAGTGTGCAAACGAGGTGCGGACTTATCAAAAAACTCATAAGAAATTTTCATGACACCCAAAATAAACCCACAATTAATTGTCCGACCAAGTACCTTGGAAGAGATTCCCGAACTCAACCAAATGATCATCGAATCTGCGCGAGTCTTGAGCCGTGGGTTTTATACTGAACAAGAAGCGGAATCTGCCATCAAGTATGTATTCGGTGTCGATACCGCACTTGTGAATGACGGCAGCTATTTCACCGCCACACTCGATGGTGAATTGGCAGGCTGCGGCGGCTGGAGTCGCCGTCGTACATTATATGGCGGTGATCAAAGGCCGATGGGAGCAGATGAGTTCCTTGATCCCGCCCACGATCCAGCCAGAATCCGCGCCTTCTTCATTTCACCAACAGTAGCGCGGCGCGGTGTCGGTAGAGCCGTATTCGAAGCCTGTAAGCATGCGGCGATAGCGCGAGGTTTTAGCAGCTTGGAGCTAATGGCAACGCTGCCTGGAGTGCCGTTTTACCAAGTCTTGGGCTTTGAAAAAGTGGAAGATGTGTCAGATACTTTGCCTGACGGTGTGACGATACGGTTTGAACGTATGAGTTTAAAGATTGCGTGAATCGTCTGCAGAGTATCAACGCAAGTTTCGCGACGACGATGGCAGTTTCCGTTAATCTTTTTAATTTGGCACCGATTTTCCTGCTGTCGGTATGGCCTTAGCTAAGTGCTCACGTGGGTTGCCTGCACTGTAGTTTATTCGCCGTAAAAATACATTTAGATCTGCATGCAAAAGTGCGTCAGCTTCACAATATGTGTCAAAATGCAATGCATCACCAAGTCATTTGCAATATGAGGTGAAAGATATAATGAAGATGGTCGCCACCACCGTCAATGGGATTGCTTAAATTGATCGTGCGATACTGGACAGTTCGCTTAAAGTCATTTACCCCTAACGTCAATTCTTAAAACTATGATTTTTTACCGTAAGATCATTGGCTTTAGCACTTCGATTATTGGGCAATTTACTTTAGTCGCGTTCCTTGCGTCTGCGCTACTTGTTTTCAATGTCATTGTGGGTGGCAATGAAGTATTGAAAGCGGCCTTGATTGAGAACGTCAAAACCAGCATCGTACAAACTTCCCAATTGCTTAACTTTACGGTGGCTACTTACGCAAGCAATAATGATCTGAAGACGGTACAAGCGTTTCTAGATGAGATGGTTGAAGGTGATTCAAAGAATGGTTTAACTTATGTCGTTGTTGGAGATTCTAATGGAAAAATTCTTCTGACAACCCAAGCGTTTGATTCTAATTTGCCGACTCCTTTCGTTTCTGGGGATATTGAGAAAGTGGCATTGGAAGGCGCCATCCACATTCGAAATTCGCTTCTATTGCCAAAGGCTGAGGTAGGATTTCTACAGTACGGTTTGTCGACAAAGAATATTATCGAGGTCACCGAAGACACCAGAGAGAAGTCATTAATTCGTACTGGTTTGATTATGTTTCTCACTTTTTTGGCGATCGTCTTTTTAGGTAAGCGCATCGTACATCGCTTGCAGCAAATGATTCGGGCCAGCCAAGAAATTGTTGCGGGAAACTATCAGTTACACATCAAAGTTTCGGGACGTGACGAGCTTAGCGTGATGTCAGATCATTTCAATAAAGTGGTCGATGCGGTTCAAACAAAAATTACAGAAATTACCCAGCTAAATCAATCATTGGAAGTCCGTGTCCAACAGCGGACACACGAGTTGGAAACGTCAAAAACTCAAATTGAAGAAAGCCTCAACCAACTGCAAGAAGCGCAGAAACAACTGATCACTTCAGAAAAACTGGCGAGTCTCGGGTCGCTAGTCGCTGGCGTTGCGCATGAATTAAACACGCCAATTGGTAATTCTGTCACCGTGTCTTCAACCATTAATCACTTGGCGATGGAACTCAGACGGGAGAGTGAAGAGGGCAAATTGCGACGTTCCAATTTAAATCATTTCATTGCGAGAGTTGAAGAGGCCGCCGACTTGCTTGATAAAAATTTAGGGCGGGCATCAGAGTTGATTACCAGTTTTAAAAACGTCGCGGTTGATCAGACCAGCGAATTACGCCGTGAATTTCAATTGCGAAAAATCATGGAAGAGCTGGCGGTAACTTTACGTCCAAAATTACGGAAAGTAGATATTCAATTAGTGATTGACGTGCCGTCAGATATTGTTCTAGACAGTTATCCAGGTCCACTGATGCAAGTAATTGCTAATTTATTTAATAATGCCGTGATACATGGGTTTGAAGAGCTTACCAATGGCGAGATTACTTGGTATGCCTCAATCGACGAGAGAGACCCAGCTTATGTCAAAATGCAGTTTAGTGATACGGGCAAAGGAATAGATCCGCAAATCATAGACAAAATTTTCGATCCGTTTTTTACGACAAAATTTGGACAAGGTGGATCAGGGCTGGGCCTAAATATTTGCCACAATATTGTTGAAGGTGTCTTAGAAGGCAAAATTTCGGTCAAATCGACGTTGAATGTCGGTACAACCTTTGTCATACGCATACCAATACGAGCTACGTTTAAGGCTACTGATACTAAGAGTTTGTATTAATGGTATGACTTTGTTGTTGCTCAATTCATCAACCAAGGGCATAAAAAACGAAGCTAGAAATTCTCTAGCTTCGCGTTTTTTAGAATGCAATGTAAATTTTAGTCCAGCTTGGCAGCATGTTCCCGTGTCGCATGGAATACCACATCCGGCCAACGTTCTTGGGTCAAACGTAAATTCACGCCCGAGCTGGCGAGGTAGGCCATATTGCCTGCCGCATCGTAAGCCACATTCGCACCCGCGCTAGAACGTTCAAAATCTGCCAACATCTTTTTATCTTCGCAAGTAATCCAACGTGCACTACTGATGCTCGTGCCTTCGAATACTGCATCGACACCGTATTCGTTTTTCAAACGACTAGCAACGACTTCAAACTGCAAAACACCAACCGCGCCAAGGATCAAATCACTGCTGACGATAGGTTTAAAAACCTGTACCGCGCCTTCTTCACCCAACTGCTGCAAGCCTTTTTGTAATTGCTTGGTTTTGAGTGGATTCAAAATGCGAGCGATGCGGAAGAAGTCTGGTGCGAAGTAAGGGATACCAGTGAATTGTAGTAATTCACCTTCGGAAAAACTATCACCAATTTGCATATTGCCGTGATTCGGTAAGCCGATGATGTCGCCTGCGTAAGCTTCCTCAACTTGTTCGCGAGAAGACGCCATAAACGTGACCACTGATGAAACTTTGATGTCGCGGTTAATGCGCAAATGTTTGAGCTTCATACCGCGTTCAAAGCGACCAGAGCAAACACGCAAGAAGGCGATACGGTCGCGATGTGCCGGGTCCATATTCGCTTGAATTTTGAAGACGAAACCCGAGAATGGCTCTTCGGTTGGTCCAACGGTACGCACCGTTGCATCGCGTTCACGTGGTGCTGGCGCCCAGTCGAGCAGGGCGTTCAAAATTTCACGTACACCGAAGTTGTTAATCGCCGAGCCGAAGAATACGGGCGTTTGTGTACCCGCTAACACCGCTTCTAAATCAAAAGGATGAGAGGCGCCATGCACCAATTCGACTTCCATTTTCAGTTGTTCGATTTCCAGCGGGAACAATTCTGCCAGACGCGGATTGTCGATACCTTTGACAACTTCAAATTCTTGATCCGCGCGCTCACTACCTGGTGTGAACAACATGATTTCATCTTTTAAGATGTGATACACACCACGGAAAGTTTTGCCCATGCCAATCGGCCAAGTGACAGGCGAGCAATCAATCTTTAAGACCGATTCCAACTCATCCAATAATTCCAATGGATCGCGAGTTTCCCTATCCATTTTGTTGACGAAGCTGATAATCGGTGTATTGCGCATGCGGCAAACATTTAACAGCTTGATGGTTTGTTCTTCCACACCTTTGGCCGCATCAATCACCATCAATGCAGAGTCGACGGCGGTCAATACACGATAAGTATCTTCGGAAAAGTCTTGGTGACCCGGTGTGTCGAGCAAATTCACCACGTGATCGCGGTATTCGAACTGCATGACCGATGACGCCACTGAGATGCCACGTTGCTTTTCAATTTCCATCCAGTCAGACGTCGCATGGCGACCGCTCTTACGTGCTTTGACCGTACCTGCTAACTGAATCGCACCCGAGAACATCAAAAGTTTCTCGGTAAGCGTGGTTTTACCCGCATCCGGATGAGAAATAATGCCGAAAGTGCGGCGACGCGCTACTTCTTTGCGGATTAGTTCAGTGGATACTTTTTTGATGGCAACGCTGTCTTGCTCGTCGTTGCTTTCTGGGGTGCTGATGATATCGGTCATTGCTGAGGTTCTGTGAGAATAGAATAACCGCATATTTTAACATGCGATAAAGGGGGATTTTTGTTATATCGATCTATCGCAAACGATTGAAGCTCAGATCGTGTCAAGCAGTATAGGCAGCAAAGATTGCCAGACCATGTCGGGCGATATTTTTGTCATACACTCTCTGTGCCCGAGCGGGCATTCTTTTTGTTTGCAAGGGGCACACGATAAATTTAAAGAGATCGATATTTTTTTGTCGGAGTGCGATGGCGCGTGTTGTGGATCTGTTGGCCCATAAATGGCGAGCGTGGGGCGATTTAATGCCGAGGCAATATGCAACAGACCTGAGTCATTGCTAATGATCGCGCTCGCGCCAGAAATCAAACCTATCGCTTGCTCTAGGGTGGTATTGCCCGCTAAATTCAAGGCATTAGGAACTTGCTCATGTATTTGCTGGCAAACCGCTCTGTCATTCGGACCTCCCAATATGACGATTTGTGCCTTGCGATTAAAGCCTAGTATTTTGCGTGCAAGGTCGGCGAAATACGTTTCTGGCCATCTCTTTGCAGAACCGAACTCTGCGCCTGGCGCCAATACGATAATAGGCAAATTTGTCGCTAGCCCAAATTTCCCAAACAATTGTTCGTTCTTTAAGGTCGATACACTCAATCTAGGCTTTGGTAACGTCGCCGGAATCGGATCTTGCGGCGCTCTTGCGAGCGCAGCATAAAAATCGGTCATAGGTCTAGGACTGATTTTGCTATCATGGTGCATCACATTAATCAGACCGTAGCGGGTTTCGCCACGATAACCGATTCTTTTCTTGATCCCTGCCAGCCAAGGAAGTAAGGCGTATTTGATTGAATTGGGCAACACATAAACTGCTGAGTATTCTTTTCTTCTTATTTCTTGTGCGTGCTTCCAGTAGTCTCGAATTTTGATGGATCCATGACGAATCGTACTTTCAAGCACCATATCCACTTCGGACATCGCCTGTACAACTGGCGCAACCCATTTGGGTGCCAGGACATCAATTTGCGCATTGGGATGTTGCGCTCTCAGGAGCCGCAATAAGGGCTGAGCCATGATAGCGTCGCCTATCCAGTTCGGTGCGATTACCAGCAGTCGCGATTTTTCGCTGGGCTGATTATTTCCAAAGTATTGTTTCAATTTCAATTTCAGCGTTGCGTTTTTCGTCTAACCAGGATCAAGACTAATACATTATGTAACGAATAGAAACATTAAGTTACAATACGACCAAGCGCGTATGCTACAGGAAATCTGCAAAGATTTTCAGCTAGTTGCGATTGAATTTCGCTTCAATATGAGTTTCTTTATCTAAAAAAATAGCAAAAAAGTTATATATGTCGCCCAGTGTGTTAAATAAAATAAGTTTGTCGTATGGTGTAGACGACAGTCGGCAGGGGCTTTCTTTTTTTCGAGAGTATTTAAAGTTGTTCGTCAGAGCTCGACTTCACCCTAAAGTGACGCGGGCTTGGCTAGCATTTTGGAATTCAAGGGATTCGTTTACCGCTATCGCTACGGCCAGTCCGCAATTAATCAAGAAGATTTATCGACCTTATCTCAGTCGGCAATTTGATTGCGGACAGCGAAGCAAAATAATTCAATCGCACTATCAGTTCATTCAGCAGCGCGGTTTGTTGGGAATGATTAATGGTGCGTTAAATGAGCCCCTTACGCTTTTGGATATTTTGGGGAAAAGCGGCGATCTGTACCAAGTTCAATTGGTCTCGACCAAAGTCATGGAGCGCGAGGGGGAATTGGTACTACAACTTTTGTCAAACCAAGTGCTCCTGTATTCAATTGCTTTTACCTTTATTCAGACTGAGGATGAGCTCCAAATTGGCGTAGGTTGTTTGCAAGGCGGACGTGCCGAAGACGCGCTTGATTTAATTCGAAAATCAACACGGGATATGCACGGGTTACGACCAAAAACTTTGCTGGTCAATTTGGTTCAGCAAATAGGACAGCAACTTGAGTGCCAGCAATTGCTGTTGGTCGGAAATGACAATCGGACTGTGACGCAGCCAATGAAAAAGGGCAAAGTTCGCGCTAATTACGAAGAGACTTGGCTCGAACATAAAGCGAGTCGGCTGGAGAATGGTGATTTTTCTCTGCCTTGTCGAGAGTTGCTTGAGCCAGACTACCAAGAAATCCCGTCACACAAGCGGTCTGAGGCGCGTAAACGTTTTGCTCTATTGTCAAACGCTAGCCTGTCGATTCGCCGTTCTTTTAAGTCTGCAAGCGCAGCTTAGTAATTTATTCCGAACGTATCCACGCCATAGGAATATCCGATTCCAGATCGCCATCGGGACGGCGTACGCGTTGTTGAAAATGGCCTTCAATCTCGAAACCTAAGCTCTGATAAAAAGCGATCGCTTTGAGATTCGATTGGCGCACAAATAATTCGACGCGCAAGATATTAGTACGATGCAGTTTAACTTCCTCAAGCAAGGCCTTGAATATAGCTCGTCCAATCCCTGTGCCCTGAAAAACAGGGTGCACCGCAATCGTCAGATCTGACAAGATATGCGCGAATATTTTGGGGAAAGGTGGATAGGCATGTATTTCGCCGACGATTTGTTCTTCTCGCTTCGCGACATAACAGATGCCACGTGTGATCGCAGTCTCAAGATTGTGCTGAATGTAGTCATCCGTGATTTCATCTTCGGTGCGGGCGATACCACCTCCTTGTCGAGCGACGCTTTGATACAGCGCTTTGATGTTGGCGAAATCGTCTGAGGTAGCAGCATGTATGTGGTACTGAATGTCCTTGTTCATCGTCGTTTCCATCCAAATTGATGAAGGTGTACTGAAAGTCTATCAGCATAAATGATCAGTGGCCGGGCAGCTTTCTAAAAAGTCCTTTCTTTTCAGATCAAATTATAACTTCTAAAAAATGGTATAAGAATGGTATAAATCAATCTCATTTGATGAGGATCTACCTCGACTTCAGGAGCTGTTTTTGGATCAAGCTGCCATACAGCGCCGCAATCATTTAACTGGTTTAAGTTTAGCGATTGTCGGTGCCATTTTGTTTTCTGCAAAAGCCATCGTTGCGAAGTTAATTTATCGTTATCACGTCGATGCGGTGACTTTAATTGCTTTTCGTATGCTATTTTCTTTGCCAGTTTTTGCCGCGATTGCCATTTGGCAGGCTTGGCGTCATCCCCCTTTATGTGCCGCGGATCGTTGGCGTTTGTTAGGTCTGGGATTGGTTGGCTATTATTTGTCTAGCTTTTTAGATTTTTTAGGTTTGCAATATATCTCGGCCGGATTAGAACGTTTGATTTTGTTTTTGACACCATCATTTGTCTTGTTCATCCATGTGCTTTGGTTCAAGCGACAAATACGTCCAATTGAGTATTTGTCTTTGCTGATTGCTTATCTGGGAATTGTTTTAGTGTTCTTGCATGACTTATCGTTTAACGGGCAACAAGTGATCTTGGGTGCGGGATTGGTGCTCGGTTCGGCAATTGCTTATGCGACCTACTTGATACAGTCGGGTGAAATGGTGGCACGCATAGGTTCTTTACGCTTGGTTTCCTATGCCATGTGCGTGTCTAGTGTGGCGTGTATTGCGCAGTTCTTTCTTTTGCGTCCGGTGACTATGTTAGTTCAACCCGCGCAAGTCTTGGCTTTGTCTGTAGTAAATGCCATCGTCTGCACGGTGTTTCCGGTGTTTCTGACGATGTTTGCGGTAAAACGTATCGGTGCGCCTAGTGCTTCTCAAGCTGGCATGATAGGTCCTGTCTCGACTTTGATTTTAGGTACGGTTTTTTTGAATGAAGTGATCAGTGAATGGCAGATCGCCGGCGCTAGCCTGGTTATTTTGGGTATGTATCTACTGAGTAGAAAATGAGATAACTATGAATGTCAGACCCCAGTCTGTTCGATCTTATGGTGGCTAAAAGCCTCTTTTCGCCTATTTGCAGGCCAGATTAGTGCGCTGGACTAGTCGAAAAGAAGCAAAACAACATATACTGAATCTTTATAGGTTTACCCTTACTTACGGATACTTTGGGGACAGTCGACACTGTTCAATATTATGGCTGAAGAAAAACAAGTCGGATCTGAAATTGAAAAAACGAGTGCTGATGACGGCAGTCCTAAATTTGGTCGTCTATTAATTGTGTTGCTATTTGCGGTTGCGTTGATCGTTGCGATTACTTTTGCAACTGAGGCTTACCACGGTTTGTAGTACGGCCTGCCATTCTTTTTGCAGCCACAAATCGAGCATCAGTAAGTGATAAAACGACGCAAGATACAGATGTAATGGATGCGACTAAAGGGACTATTCGCGTAAGTATTCCTGATTGATATGCATTGCTTATTTATAACGTGCTACTGGTTGAATTGAACAATGGACACTATCCCACTGATGCCGGTCTCGGCTGACAAATCCCAAAAAAACGCTGGTGTGTTGGTAGGTGCGGCTGCTACTGCTGCAGGTAAGAAGGCAGAGACTTCCAACGCGTCACGCCTCTTGATTTTGCAAAATATGGTACCGCTAGCAACGAATTTAGTTGCCTCGCAATTAGAAGCCTTTTCAACCCGGTTGGCCGATGCATTATTTAAGCTATCGGATCAAGCAGTGCGCCCCGATGAAGCAAAAATTAGTTTCGAAGCGCATCAATTGGTTAAACGAAATAGCACAGCTTTTTATCGTTTGGTCGCAGGACAAATCAACGCCGCCCTTAGTAAAGAAGTGAGCGTATTTAACACCAGAAAACGGCTCAAAAAAGAAAGCCAATTCCTAGATACGACAGCGCAGACTTACGAAGAGATGGAAGGCAAGATTTTGCTGCGCAATGCCAGTCAATCGATGGAAGTATTGAATGCAGAATCGCTGGTCTTATTGAATAGTTTGATTGGTCGGATCTTGAATCGTATGCCTATCGATATCTCGCAAAATCCTTTTCGTCCTGAGATATTCATCTCGGCTGTGCATAAAGCCTGGGTGGAGCTTGATCCTAATCCAGCGTCACATTTGATTGTACTGCGCCTATTACAACCAGCGATCTTCTTGCAATTAACGCCTATCTTAGATGAGATTAATCAGGAGTTAATGGCGCGAGGGATACACCCGGGAGTTGATGATAATTTCGATAGCTCGGGAGGCGTACTCGCCTATTTGCCAGCGCAAAGTCTGTTTAGTTTGGATCCTTATTTGCAGGATAAACTAAAACGGGTCTTTTCTGGACAACTCGAATTAGCGTCTGCCGATGGCCTCGATGGTTTGGCCTCAGGTAGTGATACCTTACTCAATCAGTTAGATTTGGATGATGAGGATACACCTTTAGATAAAGCAACGGTTGATCACCAATTTTTCGCTAATTTGGTTGAGATGCAAAAAGACTTTGCTCAGAATGATGCCGATGGCCCGCAATTCGAGTCTCGCCTGCGCAAGGTCTTACGAGCACCATCGGCCGATAGTTTGAGCCTGATTCAACGCAATACCGTGGAGTTGCTGGCGCGTGTGTTTGATTATATTTTTACTGATGTGAGTTTGCGTGATGATGTTAAATCGATGATCTCTCAGCTGCAAATTCCTATTTTGAGGGTGGCATTGCAGGACTCTGATTTTTTCTTTCGCGAGTCTCACCCTGCACGTACCTTGATGGATATTCTTGGTAGCTCTGGGATTATTCTGGATAATGAAACTTCTCAAATTGACCCATTATTAGGTGTTATTGGTGATGTGATAGAGCGGGTTCAGTTCGAATTTGATGAGCGCATTGATTTGTTTTCCGATGTGGTATCAGATTTGGAAAACTACCTTAAAGATGAAGAAGTCAAAGCGCAAGAAGCGATCAGTCAACCGGTACAGACAGCATTAAGCGAAGAGAAAATGCGAGTGGCTCGTGAGTTCGCAGAGCATGATGTAGCGATTCGGGTAGAGACGGGTGAGGTTGCAGGCTTCTTGGAAGTCTTTTTGCAAGAGCAATGGATAAGGATTCTGACGATAGCGCATAGCGTGAAAGAAGAAAAGCCGCACGCATTAGAAAACGCTTTAAAGACGATGGATGATTTGATCTGGAGTCTGAAACCGAAGAACAGTGCTGATGAACGCAAAGAATTGATTGCAAAATTGCCTGCCATGTTGACGCTGCTTAACGCATGGTTGAACGCGATACGCTGGGATGAACCTGACCGTGTCTTGTTTTTTTCCAAGCTGGCCGAGCGTCACGCTTCTATGGCGAGAGCACCTCTAGAGTTGTCACCGCGCCGTCAATTAGAAATTGCGGTTAACATCGCTCAGCGTGCCAGCAATCGCCGCCTTGACCGATTTGTGCAGGAAAAAGTCGCGCATACTGATGATGAGGCAACTAAGCAGGTGGCCAGTTTGGAACGTGGCATCTGGCTCGATTTTAGTGACGAGAATGAACAAGTGAATCGCTATAAATTGGCGTGGATTAGTCCGAAACGCACTAGTTTTATTTTTGCTAATCGCCAAGGCTACCAAGCATTTTCTATTTCAGCAGAAGAGCTGGAAGAAAAGTATCGTACTGGTTCGGTCAGTACGATTTTGGTAAATTCGCTGGTGGATCGCGCCTTGATATACGCTTTGCGTGAATTGTCTTCGTAGAATATGTAGAGTGCAGGCGGTAAAACATGTTTTGAAAAATAAAAATCCCGGTGCTTATTGATGCACCGGGATTTTTTTGCGCACTAAGTTGCTACGCTATTGTTCTATTTTTCCAACTGAATTTCTACCGTGCTGTCGCCGGTTTTATTCGGGAATTCGCGCAGCGCGCTTTCCACTAGAAGCGCGATGTAAGGGTCGATTTCCACATCGGTTTTCGTTGTTTTTGCATTGACCGAATACAGCAACTTGCCAGATGCAGCTTCGGTGATTGTGATTTCTATGCCATGATCAAAGTACTGTCGGACCTCAAACCGTGGGTCATAAATTGGATCGAAGCGACTACCAAACGGAAACGCTGAGTACATAGAACCGAAATAGCGTGGATAGAAAACAGTGCGTGGATAGTATCGATACGGCAAACGGGCAAAACCTGGATAAAAGCGATAGGGTTCGAAACCGCCAATGGGTATCACCATGCCGGACGGCGTGACGATATAACTGGTCGAGCGAAATGGTGAAGATAGGTGCGCATTACCAGGTATGGATATCAGTTGTAGCTTAACTTTCAGTGTGCCTTTTCCCGCCTCTGTTTCAGTAAAACCTAATTCGCGCAAACGAGCTTTTACATCTTCGCTGGCATGCAGATATTCTGGCTCTTTCCCTTGTTCAGGATGCTCGATCAAGCTATAGGTTTTATCAGAAAAACCCGCTGGTAATTGATTGACAGTGCTGATTTTGCTGTAAAACGTGCTGGCACATCCTGTGAGTGTCGCCGTACAAAAAATCAGGCCTACTAACAATAAACGTTTGTTAAGAATATTCATGGTGTTCATCTCCGGTATTGCTCGCGCACAGTGGTTCATTCTAACGTCACTTTATTTTACTTCGCTGTTACTTGATAGTACTTGATCTGGCTAAAACTTTTAGTGCTTAGACAGAATTTTTACATCGTAGTTTTTTTGTTCCGCCATGTTCATGTGGCTTAAGTTTGAAGTCTACAGAATGTTGCGACTCTATCATGATCCTTGCTAGAGCAAAAGTCTGTGAAAAATTGTAACGAATTTGTCTGTAAAGGTAGCGCATGTATTAAACAGACGTGCATACCACTTTCGCCAAGTTGCCGACTCTACTAATTTTGAACCTTCAGTGGTCGGATTGATCGGTTTGTGGATTCTCTACTATTTGAATAACTATTTTTGTTGATTTGTCTGTTGACAGTCATCTTAAAAAGCCCATCCCAAGCTTGTGCTTGGTAAAATACAGACTTTATTTCTCATCCCGTTGACCACACCAGTTTATTTGGCTTCATTTTTGAATTGAGTTCAATTTATGCGAAAACCTGCGCAAGACATGCCTGTAGCGGCTCCCGTTACCATATATCGTAAAGATTACATTGCTCCCGGCTTTTGGGTCGATACTGTGGAAATGGGCTTCGATTTGCATCCGTTACGTACCCATGTTGCGACTCGCATCACGATGCGCCGCAACCATGAGAGTGCAGAAAAAGACTTAGTCTTGTTCGGCGAAGATATCAAGCTGCTGCAATTGCGTATGAATGATGTGAATCTGAAAAAGTCATCGTACACCTTGACCAAAGAGCGTTTGGTCATCAGCAATGCGCCCGATCAAGTCACACTTGAAATCGAAACGGCCATCGCAGCAGACAAAAACACCACGATGTCGGGTCTGTACGTCTCCAACGGCAATTTTTTTACCCAATGCGAGGCCGAGGGTTTCCGTAAAATTACTTTCTTCCCAGATCGTCCTGATGTGATGGCGAGTTACACCGTGATGTTGCGAGGTGATAAGAAGCTGTATCCGGTCTTGCTCTCGAACGGTAATTTGATAGAACAAGGTGATCTCGGTGATGGTCGTCATTACGCTAAGTGGGAAGATCCGTTCAAAAAACCATCTTATCTGTTTGCCTTAGTCGCCGGTAAGTTGGTCTGTCAGGAAGAAAATTACAAACTCAAATCTGGCCGTAAAGTGTTACTGCAAGTGTGGGTAGAACAGGGTAATCTCGACAAAACCCAGCACGCGATGGATTCTCTCAAGAACAGCATACGCTGGGATGAAGAACGTTTCGGTTTGGAACTCGATCTCGACCGTTTCATGATTGTTGCGACGAGCGATTTCAACATGGGTGCGATGGAAAATAAGGGCTTGAATATTTTCAACACCAAGTATGTGTTGGCTAATTCTCGCGTCGCGACGGATAGCGATTACGCAGGGATTGAATCAGTGGTTGGCCACGAATATTTTCACAATTGGACCGGCAATCGCGTGACTTGTCGCGACTGGTTTCAATTGTCTTTGAAGGAAGGCTTGACCGTTTTCCGCGACCAAGAATTTTCTGGCGATTTAGTCGGTAACGAGACGGGGCGCGCAGTGAAGCGCATAGAAGACGTACGCGTGCTGCGTCAATTGCAATTTTCGGAAGATGCAGGCCCGATGGCGCATCCGGTGCGTCCAGATTCTTTTGTTGAGATCAATAATTTTTATACGGTGACGGTGTACGAAAAAGGTTCAGAAGTCGTCCGCATGTATTACACACTGCTGGGTCATGATGGATTCCGCAAAGGAATGGATTTGTATTTCGAGCGGCATGATGGACAAGCGGTTACCTGCGATGATTTCCGTGCGGCGATGGCGGATGCCAATGGACGTGATTTAAAGCAGTTTGAGCGCTGGTATAGTCAGGCCGGTACGCCGCGTGTCAGAGCAGAATCAAGTTATAACGCAGAGGCCCAAACTTATACTTTGACCTTGAGCCAATCTTGCCCTAAGACGGCAGGGCAAGCGAAGAAATTGCCTTTCCATATTCCAGTGGCTGTTGGTCTGATTGATGCTGAAGGAAAAGATATCGCTTTTCAATTGCAGAATGAATCTACCATCAGTACGACCAAGATTTTAGAATTGAAAGAAGCACAGCAAAGCTTTGTGTTCACCCATATAGGTAGTGAAGTGACGCCATCCATACTGCGCAATTTTTCTGCACCAGTGATTTTGGAATTTGATTATAGCGATGAACAATTGGCGCATTTGCTGGCACACGATAGCGATCCATTTTGCCGATGGGAAGCTGGGCAACGTTTGGCGATGCGTCGTTTATTGAAGTTGGTCAGTTCAGTTCAGCGAGGTGAAACGCTGAGCCTCGATGATTTGTTCATCAACGCATTGCGCAAAACTTTGAATGATCAAAATCTTGATCCTGCATTCCGTGAATTGGTACTAACATTGCCCTCCGAAGTGATGATGGCCGAAGACATGGCAACGGCTGATCCAGATAGCATCCATACAGCACGCCAATTTGTGCGCTCCACTTTGGCGCAGCATTTAAAGGCTGATTTACTGCAAGCCTATCAAGATAATTTGACGCCGGGTAAGTACAGCCCCGATGCTCAATCTGCGGGCAAGCGCGCTTTGAAAAATTGCGCTTTAGCTTATCTGGTGGAATGGCCAGATACGGCAACGTATGCCCTTGCGCATACACAGTATCAAGAAGCAGAGAACATGACCGACCGTATCGCGGCTTTGAGCGCGATGTTGCATTGTTCTTCGGCATTGGATAAAGCGCATAGCAAGACACGCAAACAAGTGTTGGCGCACTTCTATAAAGAGTTTGAAAGTGAAGCGCTGGTCGTCGATAAATGGTTCACACTGCAAGCGACAGCACCAACAACGGATGTTGAACAGGTACGCGCCCTGATGCTACATAAAGCGTTTAGCATGAGTAACCCCAATCGCGCACGTAGTCTGATTTTTGCATTTTGCAATGCGAACCCGGCGCGCTTCCATGCAGCTGATGGCAGCGGCTATGCACTGTGGGCCGATTGCGTGATCGCACTGAATAAGCTCAATCCTCAAGTTGCCGCGCGCTTATCGCGAAGCATGGATAGGTGGACCAAATATCCAAAAGCCAATCAAGAATTAATGAAAGCGGCTTTGCAAAAAGTAGCGGCAACGAAGAATTTGTCGAAGGATGTGTTGGAAGTGGTAACGAAGGCTTTAGCTGCATAAAAACCAGTAAGAGAAGAATTTTATAAGATCCAATTTTAAGAAGGAAAAATATGAAACGCATCAGTCTGACCCGGTTTTTGGTCGAAGAGCAAAGGCTCAATAGTAATATCCCTGCCGAATTGCGCCTCTTAATTGAAGTGGTTGCTCGTGCATGCAAAACCATCAGCCACGCTGTCGGTAAGGGTGCCTTGGGTGAAGTCTTGGGTACGGCGCATACGGAAAATGTGCAAGGCGAAGTGCAAAAGAAACTCGATATTTTATCGAATGAAATTCTGTTAGAAGCGAACGAATGGGGTGGCCATTTAGCGGCGATGGCATCGGAAGAAATGGAAACCATTCATCCAATCCCCAATCGTTATCCACAAGGCGAATACTTGCTCTTGTTCGATCCACTCGACGGTTCTAGTAATATCGATGTGAATGTGTCTATCGGGACGATTTTCTCTGTTCTGAAAGCGCCAGAAGGTTTGAATACGCCGACTGAAAAAGACTTCTTGCAAAAAGGCAGTCAACAAGTTGCCGCTGGTTATGCCATTTATGGTCCGCAAACGATGTTGATTTTTACCACTGGCAACGGCGTGAATTGCTTTACCTTGGATCGTGAAATGGGTTCATGGGTACTGACAGAACGTAATATCCAAATCCCCGCCGATACGCAAGAATTCGCCATCAATATGTCCAACGTACGTCATTGGTATCCACCAGTCACGCGCTATGTAGACGATATGTTGGCAGGTAAAACTGGCCCGCTCAACAAAAACTACAATATGCGTTGGATCGCCGCTATGGTAGCCGATGTACACCGTATCTTGCACCGCGGCGGCATCTTCATGTACCCAGCAGACAAGCGCGAACCGGATAAAGCAGGCAAATTGCGCTTGATGTACGAAGCCAATCCTATGTCCATGATCGTCGAACAAGCAGGTGGTGCTTCGACTGATGGCAAACAGCGTATGTTAGATGTTCAACCGACTTCATTACACCAAAGGGTTGCGGTGTTCTTGGGTTCTAAGAACGAGGTGGAGCTCGTTACGCGCTATCACTCAGAACATTCTGAAGCCTAATCGAAATATTGGTAGGTGCGATTAATCGTCACGTGAAACGACGTTTAATCGCACGCATGGGAAACCCGGTATCGTTATTCAATCAATTTCGAAAAGACTGCGATCTGCTCGCACTAGTCGCTTAAGCCTTATGATTTCTATCCCATGGCCATCAACTACCAACGAATCTTAGACGACATCCATCAAGAAATTCAACCCTTGCTAGCTCAAGGCAAGGTTGCGACCTATATCCCAGAGTTATCCAAAGTGTCACCGCAACACTTTGGCATGGCGGTGTATTGTTTGGACGGAAGCAGTTATACGGTAGGTGATGCGCAGCAAAAATTCTCGACGCAAAGTATTACCAAGTTATTTGCTTTGTCTTTGGCCTTTGAACGTGAAGGTAGTGCGATTTGGAAGCGAGTAGGGCGTGAGCCTTCTGGCAATCCATTTAACTCCTTGTCGCAACTGGAATACGAGCGTGGTGTTCCGCGTAATCCCTTTATCAATGCCGGTGCATTGGTAATTAACGATATCTTGGCGCAGCGTTTTGTGCAGGCCGACATAGCGGTTTTGCAGTTTATGCGTATGTTGTCGGATGAGGTAAAAGTCGACTTTGATAAAGAGGTAGCGATCTCCGAAGAAAAACACGCGCATAGGAATAGTGCGATTGCACATTTGATGAAAGACTTTGGTAATCTCCATAATCCGGTCGACTCGGTGATTGCAAGCTATTGTCGTCAATGCTCGATCACCATGACGTGTTTGGAACTAGCAAAGGCAGGTAGCTTCTTAGCCAATCACGGCACCATTCCTTGGAGTGGGACAAAAGTTTTAGACTCTAGCTCAGCCAAGCGACTCAATGCCTTGATGCTGACGTGTGGTACCTATGACGTGGCTGGCGACTTTGCTTTTCGTGTGGGTTTGCCTGCCAAGAGTGGTGTTGGCGGTGGTATTCTAGCGCTGGTGCCTGGCGAGTTGGCGGTCTGCGTTTGGTCGCCAGGACTCGATCCTGCGGGTAATTCTCTGGCTGGTGTGATGGCTCTGGAGTTGTTTACCAATATGACTGCGCGTTCGATTTTTTGACCCTTCCTACCGAATCATTGGCATGTAAGTTATTTCTTAACACGTTAAATTTTCAAATTTTCCTTCTTATTCAATCGAGCGATCTAGCCGAGCAAACTCGGTGTTCGCGTTCGTTTTTCATTCTACGCTCCATGCGTTTTCCTCATTAATTTCCTGACTGGCATGCAAATTGCACTACGCAAAATGTTCGCAGTGTTTACACACGATTGACTTAAAGATGCGTCGATTAGTTACTGATGATTTTCAAATAATCATAAGGGAAGTCCACGATGAGCCGCCCACCATTTACCGTAGCCGATTATCTGCTAACCCGTCTATTGCAATTGAATGTGACCGATGTGTTTCAAATTCCCGGTGATTACGTCAAACATTTCACCCAAGCTCTGGAAGAGTTTGAGGGCATCAAAACCATCGGTGCCGTCAATGAATTAGATGCGACTTACGCCGCCGATGCCTATGCGCGTACACGTGGTCTTGCGGCAGTCTCTTTGCAATATGGTGTGAGTACCTTTAGTGCCTTGAACGCAGTCGCTGGTGCTTACGTCGAACGCAGTCCTATCGTGGTGATTAGTGCATGCCCAGGTGCAGATATGCGTAATCAAACCAATATGTACGGCATGATTTTTCACCATTCCACTGGCAACCTCGATGCTGATCAGAATGTGTTTAAGAATGTGACGGTAGCGTCTGAAACCCTAAGCACTTCGGTCGGTGCTGCAGAGAAAATTGATGCCTTGTTGATCGCCGCGTTGACCCATCAACGTCCGGTGTACATCGCTTGTTATAAAGAGGTGTGGGCTGAAACTTGCCCACGTCCATTAGCAACGCCATTAAAAGCACAGCGTACCCAAAGCGAAGCATTAGCTTTGGAAAATGCAGTTGAGGTGGCCTGGGAGCAGATTACTGCTGCGAAAAAACCTTTGATCTTTGCTGGAGTAGAAGTATTGCGATTTGGCCTGAGTGAACTTCTGCAAAAAATCATCGATACCAGCGGCATTCTCTATACCACAACGACTTTGGGGAAAACGGTAGTCGATGAAGTGGGTGAACAATTCATTGGCACTTACGCCGATCAGGCATCCATTGCCAGCGTCATCACCACGGTAGAACAAGCTGACTGCATCATTTCGCTAGGTACTATTTTGACCGACGATTATCTGTGGTTGATGCAAAACAAGTATCCGCAAATGATACAAAGCTCCATAGGGCAAATGCGGGTAGGTTACTTCCAATACGAGGGCGTGATGATGCAAGATTTTATGGAAGCCTTGTTGAAGCGCTTTCAGAAATCTAAAGCTTATCCTTTAAAAGTACAAGCCCCAGCGAAACCCATCTATCCCGAACCCTGGGTTTCGAATTCGGATATACGTTGGAATAATAAACCCGAAGTCATCACCTACAACCGCTTCTTCCAGCACACGATGAAGTTCTTGCAGGATCACAAGATGATGGACGACATCGTCATGGTGTATGGCGTCAGCAGCGCGATGTATGTCGCTAGCAATGCGATAGGTATGAAGCAGGGCAGCTATATCAGTTCCGCCGCTTGGCAATGCATAGGCTTTGAGACTGGTGCTGCATCGGGTGCCCAATTAGGCAGTGGTAAGCGTGCATTGACCATCGCGGGTGACGGCGGTTTTATGATGGTTTGCCAATCTTTGTCTACCTTGGTTCGTAATAATTTGAATTCAGTGATCTTTGTCATGAGCAATGGCGTGTATGCGATCGAACAAGTGTATGTCGACATCACGGCTTTTGAAGCCGGTCCGCAGCATAAGTTTGATAGCTTCGACATCTTGCCGAAATGGGACTATATGGCACTGGCGCAAGCCTTCGGTGCGAAGGGCTTTAGAGTCGAAACGGTAGAGGAATTGAAGCGCGTTCTGCCACTCATTAAGAAGATCAAGTCGCAACCTATTTTGGTGGAAGTTTGTATTCCCGAAAAAGATTTGCCACAACAAATGGCGCGTCTTGGGAATGAGACTTTGCCAGTGTAATTTCAACTTATCAATCAAGAGTGAATTTTAGGAGACTTTCATGGCAAAGCAAAATCAAACGACAAAGACATATTCCATTTTCGGTGCTGGTGCAGCTGGACTTTACACAGCCTGGCGTTTGTTGAATGGGGAAGTGAAGAACAGTAAAGATAAAAGTAAAAAGCTAGCCAAAGGCGATACGCTAGAACTCTACGACTGGGGACGTTACGATTTCTCCAAAGCGCATCCCGGCACGCGCGCAGCGGGTGCTCGTATCTGCACTTGGCATTACAAGAACGATAAAACTCAGGCTTACTTGGAATTAGGCGGCATGCGTTATTCGGATTGGGATATGAATGCCAAAGACGCCAATAATGGTACTGCGCCCGGACACCGCGTTGTCACCACGGTGATTAAACAGTTAGGCTTGGATAGATATTCTGTGCCGTTCAATGAATCGACTAATCCTCTCTACTATTTGCGCAGTAAAAACTTTTTTCTAAGCCAAATCACTTCGCAAAATCCAGCGCCATATCACGTTGATCATTACGGCGCAGATGCTGCACCTGATAATGGCTTCTCGACTTTAGAAAAACTGTCGGTGACTAAAAATATGACGCGTCGTCAGTGGGATACTTTCTATCGTGACGGCGTGATCAAGGTTAATACCGGTGATGGTTCGGTCTATCAAAAAGGCGATAAACTCAAGGACATAGGTTACTGGAATCTGATGTACGACCAACTC
This sequence comes from Undibacterium sp. Di24W, assembly GCF_049340325.1. Lineage (NCBI taxonomy): Bacteria > Pseudomonadati > Pseudomonadota > Betaproteobacteria > Burkholderiales > Oxalobacteraceae > Undibacterium > Undibacterium sp. Di24W. The sequence continues at coordinate 218,772 of NZ_JBMPOP010000001.1, read as the reverse complement.
GGGAATGAAGGATTTAATTACGCTGCCGATGGCAATGGCTATAGCTCGAACGTGATCAACTGGAACTCAGCCTATGCGTTTCAGGCGAACAATGAATTCACACCAGGTAATCAATACAAGACCATCAACATCGGTTATTCAGGTATGTTCAATGCCTTGTTTGAGGAGATCATCAAGCTCGCCAAAGCGCAGGGCGTGATTTTTAACTATCAACCCAATATGCGATTGCAATCTATCATCGCGAAAGGCAAAACCATTCATTACAGTTACGCCACTCGCGAAAATCCATGGAAGAAAGCGGGTACTAGAACCACCGATGCAGCTTGGTTAGCGATGCCACGTCATGCGATTGAACAAGTGGCGCAAGGTTCACGCTTTGATGTCGAAGTTGGAATGACCGACGTTCTCAATCACCGTAAAGTCCAGTTGTATTTAGAAGCTGCCATTATGCAGCCTTCGTACAAAGTAGGGATGTTTTTTGACACGCCATGGTGGACTGCAGATGCGCCAAATCCTCCAACCTACATGCCGCAATTAACGGGCTATGAAGTGACGCAACGAGCGGTCGTGCAATTAAAAGCCTTGGGTTTATCGAAAGCGGCTTTAAAAGCGCTCAGTAGTTTGGTAGGTAATCCGTATGCGAGTTCGGCTGATTTGATCAGCGCAGTCGAAGCAATCACTGAAGAACGCTTAAGTCTCAAACACGAAAACGCCTTACTGCAAGTGACGTTCAACAGCACCATCGGCCCTAGCGTCACTGATACACCGATACGTCAGGTCGTGTATTTTGGCAATAACGCGACCGATCCTAAAGCTAAGCCTGTTTATGGTTTACTCGCCAGCTATGACGACGAGGTGTATACGACATTTTGGAAAGAGATGGAGCTAGAGCCAGATCAGGAACAACGCATTCCGAATAATGAAAACGTACAGACCTTACAGGGGCCGAAAAAAGTGCCAGATCGCATGGTGAAAATGTTGCGTAAGCAATTGGCCGAAGTTCACTTTGGTCCAAATTCTGATTACACGATGGTGCCAGCGCCAGTCGAAGCAGCGTATATGGATTGGTCATTGCCGCCATTCAACGCTGGCTATCACGCGTGGGCATCGCATTTTAATATCGGTGATGTACAGCAGAAAATTCGTAAACCATCGCAGTTGATGGAGAAGACGGATGTGAATATTTTCATCGTTGGCGAAGCGTATTCGAATGATCAGGCTTGGGTGGAGGGGGCATATTGTACCGCCGAGTCAGTGTTGAATGATTTCTTTGGGGTAGAGCCGATTATTGATAATCGTGAGTATCCGTTTATTTGTTCTGCGAAATAGTGGAATTTCTCTCTGAAATAATATTTCTGATAGTTTGTTGCTTTAAGCTCCCTTCTCCCGCTAGCGGGAGAAGGGTTGGGGATGAGGGACGTTCAGATTTAGATAGAGTCATCAAATGCGTTTGTTGATGTATATCGACGCTGAGCGTTTATCGATATGGATGTCTTCATCGGACGTATCTTGTAAATAACTTCTCAGCTAATCTCTTTGACCTCTGGTCGGGGGTAGCCCGACAGGTACTATCTTTTCTTTGCTTCGCCAAAGAAAAGACAGCAAAAGAAAGGCGACCACGCTGCCACTGGCCTTCGGCCTCCCAATTGTGCAAGACAAAAAATGGGAAAGTGTCGAAACTCGCTACGCTCAAACAACGAAGCTTTCTGTATCCATTTTCTGTCCTGCACAGTTGGCAGTGTCAGAAATGGATAAAGTTCAAGACCAAAGTCAGAACCAACGACCTACAGCCGCGAGAGCGTAGGATGGGCAGGATTTGTCTGCCCACGCTTGGGTCGTGTCTTAGGTTGGCTTCTATTTTGTTCATTTAACGAAGCGTTGCTGTATTTTTTAGGTCTGTAGGTCGGGGGTAGCCCGACAGCTACTGTCTTTTCTTTGCTTCGCCAAAGAAAAGACAGCAAAAGAAAGGCGACCACGCTGCCACTGGCCTTCGGCTTCCCAATTGTGCAAGACAAAAAATGGGAAAGTGTCGAAACTCGCTACGCTCAAACAACGACACTTTCTTTATCCATTTTCTGTCCTGCAAAATTGGCAGTGTCAGAAGTGGATGAAAGTCAAAAGCAAAGTCAAAAGCAAATACCTACAACAGCCAGTAGAAAAAAGAATGTCCTTTGGGACTGTTTGTTTTGATGTTGTAGTTGTTCTTGACCTGCCCCCGTTTAAGACGATGTAATTTGTGTGCCACAGAAAATGGATAAGAAAGTGTTGTTGTCTGAGCCGAAGGCGAGTTTCAACACTTTCCCATTTTTTGTGATTCACAAATTATGCTGGAGCGTAGCGTAAGCACCCGCAGGGCGAGTCTACGGCCGTCTTTTTTGGATTACCTTTTTTGACGAAGCAAAAAAGGTAATTGGCTGTCGGGCCACACCCGACCTGTGAACGATCAGCAATCCACAAAAAGTAAATTAGAGTCAAATAAATCGATAAATTATTCGTTGAAAATAAAGCATGCGTTGCGTCTACTATGAGGAATTTAAGCCTCAAACCAAACCCCAATCCAAATTAAAATTCCAACCAATAAAGCGCGGTATACTTCTTTCAAACTCAAGACAGTATTGATACCCAAAATGCCACCCCCAACAACCCACCACGCCCACTTCCAACCCCGCATCACCCTACAAACCCTACACCGAGGTGACGGCTTATTGGGAATGAAGCCCACAGGCACATTCGGCCCGCGCGGTGGCTGTGTCACAGTGGTGCAAATTGATTGGCTCTACACCACAGACACGGGCTTGAGCTGGACAACGCCAGCACCAATCACGCTATTAAATCGCCGACCACATGCCACCCATTTAATGGAAGACGCGCAAGGCCAGCCGGTTGTCCTCGTTCGCGATCTCGGTGCAGAAGCAGATGCTTTGGATAAAGTGTGGGACTTAAATTTACAACCTGTGCCAGCAAGTAGTTTGCAATGGCGCAGTGAAGATGCTGCTTTGCAATTTGGTCCGCTATGGAGTTTGCAACAAGAAGGTTTTTTTGCGGATTTTTGGGCGGAAGAATTACCGCGTTTGCAGGCGCTAGGTTGGCGTGTTGTCGTGCGTCCGGGCTTTGCGCATGAGAGTGTGCCTGTGGATGCTTGGCATTTAATTTTGGATCCCGACACTGGAGAAGTGCTAGGCAAAGAAGTCGCTGCCACCATGCGTGGCTATGCGCCGATTATCGTGCCTCTTGGTTTGCCGGCGCGTGAAGGATCTTGGTTGTTGAGTTTGGGTGTGGAGATTGATGGTCAGATTGTGGATCTGGTACCGATGTTGGCCAATTTGTTGCGACGTGATGCGCGATGGTCAGATGCGAAGAAGGTAATAGCAATCGATGATCTTGAAGTCATACAGTTGCGTGCGCCAGGTGGAAAACGCGTTGATGCTTTGGCCGCACCACTAAAGGCCATCGTTATGAATATGCTGGAGTTGTTGAGCGACGAGCAGCGTGCACAAGATCAAATGGCGGGACCGTTGCATTTGTCGGCCTGGGACGGCTATCGACTGGAGGCCTTACGCCAATCTTTGCTCGATAGTCAGGCCGCGCGAGCTGGTGTGCATGGCGGCTGGCAACTGCGTGGTGATCTGGGTTTGCGTGAATTGGCGCAGCGCTTGCAAATGGTGGGCGAATTAAAGCCTGTCGTTGCGCCAGTTGGTTTGGGTATCACTTTGCGGCCATATCAATTGCATGGCGTGGCGTGGCTGCAATACCTGCGTGAGCATCATCTTGCTGGTATTTTGGCGGATGACATGGGTTTGGGTAAAACCGCGCAGGCGCTGGCGCATATTTTGATCGAGAAGCAAGCAGGGCGCTTGGATAAACCTGCATTGATTGTGTTGCCGACGTCGCTGGTGTTTAACTGGCAGGCAGAAGCACAGCGTATGGCGCCAAGTTTGCGCGTGTTGGCATTACAGGGTGCGCAACGTGCCGAGAATTTTGCTCAGATGGCTGAGGTCGATATCGTATTGACGACCTATCCTTTGTTGTGGCGCGATTTAGCCGTTTTGGAACAGCAGGAATTCCATCTTTTGATTTTGGATGAAGCGCAAACCGTGAAGAATGCTTCCAGTCGTGGAGCAGACGCGGTGCGTCGTCTCAGTACACGGCATCGGTTATGCATTACAGGTACGCCACTAGAAAATAATCTGGGTGAATTGTGGACGCAGTTTGACTTTTTGATGCCAGGCTTTTTGGGCGATATGCGCAGCTTCACACGACTGTGGCGCAAACCTATCGAAGTCAATGGTGAAACCTTAAGAGCACAATTATTAGCGCGCCGTGTGCGGCCTTTTATTTTGCGTCGCCGTAAAGATGAAGTCGCAAGTGAATTGCCAGCCAAGACTGAGGTGATCAAACGGCTGCGATTGCAAGGACAGCAGCGTGAATTATACGAAAGTGTACGAGTCGCGGCGGACGAGAAAATTCGAAGAATTCTAAAGAACAAAGGATTCTCTGGCAGCCAGATTACGATACTCGATGCGCTCTTAAAGCTTCGTCAGGTTTGCTGTGATCCTTATCTTTTAAAGGGTTCCAAAACACCCGACACCATGGAGCGCGCTAAGCTAGAAATGCTCAGCGATATGCTGCCCAGCTTGGTGGCAGAAGGCAGACGTATTTTGGTATTTTCCCAGTTCACCGAGATGTTGGATTTGATTGCAGTACAGCTGGATAAATTGGCTTTGCCATTTTTGAGTCTGACAGGAAAAACACCAGTAGCGCAACGTGGTTCGGTGGTTGCACGATTTCAAAATCAAGCTGAAGACAATGCGCCGCCAATTATGCTAATTAGCTTAAAGGCTGGTGGAGTGGGTTTGAATTTAACGGCTGCTGATACCGTGATCCACATGGACCCATGGTGGAATCCCGCGGTCGAAGAACAAGCCACGTCACGCGCTCATCGTATCGGACAGGACAAGAAAGTTTTTGTGTATAAATTGGTGGTGGAGGGCAGCATAGAAGAGCGCATACTTGGTTTGCAGGAACGTAAAGCAGCGTTGGCGGAAGGTGTGCTTGGTAGTGATGCGGCGTTCTCCACGAAGTTTAATGTTGAGGATTTACAGGCTTTGTTGCAGCCTTTGGGGTTGTAAGGGGAGGGTGGTTTTTGCTTTATTTGAGATTGGGTAGGGCGGGTGCAACCCGCGCGGTAAATTGATTTTAACGATTTATCGTTCAACTATTTTTCTCACTCTCAATCACCATCGCCACATATCAAAATATCTGGTAGCGCGGGTTACACCTGCCCTTCAAGGCTCGTCTCTCCTGAGCAATCTCAAATTTGCCTGAATTCTCTTGACCGTATTATGCGTTTTGTAAGCTCCTTCCCCTTCAAGGGGAAGGTCGGGATGGGGATGGGTTATCGCCTGGGTTCTAGTAAGACTGGTTATTTTTTTGATCGTATTTTTTTGTCGTTGATCTGCAGTCTGTAGGTCGGGGGTGGCCCGACAGCCACTCACTTTTCTTGCTTCGCCAAGAAAAGTAAGCAAAAGAAGGCGACCACGCTGCCACTGCCCTTCGGGTTCCCAATTGCGCAAGACAAAAAATGGGAAAGCCTTGAAACTCGCTTCGCTCAGACAGCAAGGCTTTCTTTGTCCATTTTCTGTCCTGCACAATTGGCAGTGTCAGAAGTGGATGAAGTTCAAAACCAAAGTCAAAACCAAAGTCAAAACCAACGACCTACGGTCGCTAGGGCGTAGGGTGGGCGGGAATTTTCTGCCCACGCTTGATTTGTATATTGGGTTGGCTTTTTTCCGTATAACGAAGTGTTGTGATGTTTTTTAGGTCTGTAGGTCGGTGGTAGACCGACAGCTACTATCTTTGCTTCGCCAAAGAAAAGACAGCAAAAGAAAGGCGACCACGCTGCCACTGGCCTTCGGCTTCCCAATTGTGCAAGACAAAAATGGGAAAGCCTTGAAACTCGCTTCGCTCAGACAGCAAGGCTTTCTTTGTCCATTTTCTGTCCTACACAATTGGCAGTGTCAGAAGTGGATGAAAGTCAAAAGCGACGACCTACAGCCCCCAATAGAAAACGAGTGGCCGCAGATATTGAATGTTTTGATGTTGCCGTTGCTTTTGACCTACCCCCGTTCAAGACGATGTAATTTGTGCGTCACAGAAAATGGATAAGAAAGTGTTGTGTCTGAGCGCAGCGAGTTTCAACACTTTCCCATTTTTTGTGATGCGCAAATTATGCTGAAGCGAAGCGTAAGCACCCCGCAGGGGCGAGTCTACGGTCGTCTTTTTTGGATTACCTTTTTTGACGAAGCAAAAAAGGTAATTGGCTGTCGGGCCACACCCGACCTGTGAACGATGAACACAGGAAAAAATTATTGTAATCAAAGAACTAGAAATTGCGGAGAAATTCATTATGTAGGGCGGGTGCAACCCTCGCTGTAAATCTATTTCAAGAATTTATCGTCCCAAGTATTGTTTCTTGCTGCAAATCACCATCACAGCACCGTGAAAATTCTGGCGGCGCGGGCTTCACCCGCTGGACAGGACTACTGCTGCACGAACCGCAAAGTATTGCCGTCGGGATCGTTCACGTAAAATTCACGAGTCCCCCAAGTCTGATCTAATGGCCCCTTGTGCACAGGAGAGTCAGGATTTCCTGTTGTAGCAAGTCCCCGGGCAAGGTAGTGTTTGAACAGTGCATCGATTTCATCGGTGAGCACTACAAGCGCTTGACCATATACCCCATCTCCACTGTGACTGGATAGAAACACTCGATCAGAGCCTCTCGATATGACGGTGAATGAAGGATCACCTGCGTGAAGGTCACCATCCAAATGTTCAAAGTCAAGAACACCCGTATAGAATTCCAGCGCCGTTTTCATGTTGCTGCAGCGTACGGTTGGGATAATTGGCATGGCAGGCTCCTTCAATCTCAGGTTTTATTATGTTGGTTAAAATTTCCCTATTTCATAGTTGCGTGAATCAAATTGATTGTTTGTGGTGAGAGAAATGTTCATCGATTTAATTCTAACGCTTCGGCAAAGGAATCCGTTCAACCTCCCGAGGCACCTGCCCCATTCCCAAAGCACTGTCACCAGCCTCCCAAGCCAAGGCCGCAGCATCGATAACTTCCTTACGACTAGCAACAAAATTCCACCACATAAATCGATGACCCAAAGCCTGACCACCAATTAGTACGAAACGTGAAGGTTGGTCGCCGCTGCTGATGATTTGTTCCTGATCGATGACTAACATCGTATGCGATCCCAGTGCTTCGCCCGCGACAAATACTTCCCCTTCAATTGGATAAATCGCCTGCTCGTCAGCCAGAATGGGTAATTGCCATTGGCTATTCGGTGGCAGTTGAATATCGAGATAGAGTGTCGGCGATAAAGTCGCTACAGGCGAGCTAGCACCGAATGCACTTCCGACTAAGACGCGTATGGTTGCATTGCCATTGGTGATTTCGGGTATGGCGGAAGCGGGTGTGTGGCTAAACGAGGCCGAGATTTTTTCTTTATCCTCAGGTACAGCTAGCCACAACTGTAAACCGTGGTTGACGTAGGTGTCATTCTTTTGTTCTTCTGGTTTGCGTTCTGAATGGACGATGCCATTTCCGGCGATCATCAAATTGATAGCCCCCGGTTCTATACGTTGGGTGTAACCTAGATTATCTCTGTGCAGAATCACGCCATCGAATAAATAGGTTAATGTCGCCAAACCTATGTGAGGATGTGGGCGTACATCGTGATTGTCTTCTGGCTTGACTGTGACTGGGCCGAAGTGATCGAAGAAGATAAACGGACCAACCGCCTGCCTTTTAGCGGAGGGCAGTAAACGACTAACGACAAAGCCTCCGCCTAGATCTTTGCCATGTGCCTTGAGTACTTTGGCTGGATCAAATGGATCGTTGGTACTCATTTTGCACGCTCGACTTTCGTGGTGATTTCTGTGGTGACGCTGGTCATTAATTTATGCACGGGACATTTTTCTGCGACGACACTGAGTTGATGAAATTCTTCATCACTGAGGGCGCCATGGATAATTAGGTGAGTGCTCAATCGGTAGATACCTTGGCGTTCTTCACTGTCATCGCGTTCTATTCGTGTATCTATGTGCGTGACCGCAATATTTTTTTTGCGGGCGAACCACATTACGGTTAAGGCTTTACAGGAGGCTAGTGCTGCATCGTACAAATCGTGCGGGCTAGGCCCCAGATCTTCACCGCCTTCTGCGACGGACACATCCATGGTCAGTTGATGGTCCCCCATAGATAATGTCTGTGCCAATAAGGCTTGGGCTTTGCTTTCTAAATGGATGTTCATAGTGTTCCTTGTTTGCTGATGCTAGTAACACGCCTATTTTAACCAAGCCTGATCATGGATGCTGGCGGTAATGATTAAACTTTTTGTTTAGACGAAATAACGATGCCTGCGATTATGAGTAAGAAGGCGACACCGTGATACCAATCGGGTAGCTCTCCCAAAATGGCAGCAGATAAAATAGTCGTGAACAATGGCGTCAGATTGACGAAAAATCCGGCCACATTGGGCCCGGCTTTTTGTATGCCGGCTCCCCAGCAACGAAAGGCGATCAAGGCGGGGCCTATGGCAACGAAGATAATCGCCGCCAGTAATTGCCAGCTCCACTGTATGTGGTAGTCGATGAGTGCCCATTCTCCCGCGGCAAAAAGTCCTGACCAGATCACACCAAAGCTGATTTGTGCCAGCAGAAAAAATGTCCAGCGCGGTCGCAGTTCTTGATACTTATTTTGATCAGTGAGTAGCCAGCTATAAAACGACCAGGCGATCGTGGCGGCGATCATTAACAGGTCACCTGCAACCAAATGTAAGGCGAGCAGATGCTCAAGTTTGCCGCGGCTTAATACAAAGAGCACGCCAACGATAGAGAGTACTGCGCCTGCGATTTGCGGCATGCGTATTTTGGCGCCGAAGAAAAGCCAGCCGACCAGCATCATCCACACGGGCATGCCTGACGCGACTAAGGTGACGTTGATAGGACCCGAGCTTTGCAAGGCGGCGTATTGCAGGGCGTTGTAGACACCGATACCCAACAAGCCCAACAGCGCATATTGTTTAGCATCGCGCCAAAGACTGCTGTCTCTTTTGAATATAGGGTATGCAAACGGCAGTAAGATAAAGAAAGCACACAACCAACGGAGAAAATTTAAGGTCACAGGCGGGATGTCGTGATAGATCGCTCTACCGATGATGGCGTTCGCTGCCCACAAAAGTGGTGGGACAGTGAGCAGAATGATGGTGTTGATTGAGAGTTTATGGCGCATTAAATATAGAGATGAGAGTGCCTTGATTTATCGCTGAGCTTGCATTTTCATGCTTGGCTTTTGTGTTTTATGAGTATGCAGTGATGTAAAAGTGATTATTAATATTTTTTTCGACTTAATAATGACTATTTTAAATATTTGACATATTAAATGCTTTGCTTCAATCTTCCATTTTGCTTTTTCTTATTCTATCTGTTGAGGTGACCCCATGCCTGTATATCGTTCCCGAACCACCACTCATGGCCGTAATATGGCAGGTGCCCGCGCTTTATGGCGTGCTACTGGCATGAAAGATGGCGACTTTGAAAAACCGATTGTGGCGGTGGTTAATTCCTTCACACAGTTTGTGCCTGGCCATGTGCATTTAAAAGACTTAGGTCAAATGGTGGCGCGTGAGATCGAAGCGGCAGGTGGCGTGGCAAAAGAATTTAATACTATTGCGGTGGACGACGGTATCGCGATGGGACATGGCGGCATGCTGTATTCCTTGCCTTCCCGCGAATTGATCGCCGACTCAGTCGAATATATGGTCAATGCGCATTGCGCTGATGCTATGGTGTGCATTTCCAATTGCGACAAAATTACGCCGGGCATGTTGATGGCCGCCATGCGTTTAAATATTCCTGTGGTATTTGTCTCTGGTGGCCCGATGGAAGCAGGCAAGGTCATGGAAACTTTGCATCCTAAACAGACAGGCGAACAAAAGATCATGAAGATCGATCTGGTCGATGCCATGATTAAAGCCGGTGATAGCAGTGTCAGTGATGAAGAGATCGGTCGTATAGAGCGCTCTGCCTGTCCGACCTGTGGCTCTTGTTCCGGTATGTTCACAGCTAACTCGATGAACTGTTTGATGGAAGCCTTAGGCTTAGCTTTGCCAGGCAATGGAACGATTTTGGCGACGCATGCTGATCGTAAAGAATTGTTTTTGCGCGCAGGCCGTTTGATTGTTGATTTGGCCAAGCGTCATTACGAGCAAGACGACTACACTGTTTTACCACGTTCGATTGCAAACAAAGCGACCTTTGAAAACGCGATGGCGCTAGACGTCTCCATGGGCGGATCTACCAACACCGTGTTGCATTTACTGGCTGCAGCGCATGAAGCTGGCGTCGATTTTAAAATGGCGGATATTGATCGTATTTCGCGTAAAGTGCCATGCTTGTGCAAGGTCGCACCGATGACCGATAAATATCATATCGAAGACGTACATAGAGCTGGCGGCATTATGGCTATCTTGGGGGAATTGGCGCGGGCGAATTTGTTCGACACCACACGCCCAACGATTCATGCACCGAGTTTTGCCGAAGCCATTGCGCACAATGATATTGCTGTCAGTGATGATGCCGCAGTCAGAAAAATGTTTATGGCGGCGCCGGGCGGTGTACCAACACAAACCGCATTCTCACAAGATAAACGTTTTGATAGTTTGGATATTGATCGCGCTAACGGTTGCATACGTGATTATGAACACGCCTATTCCAAAGATGGCGGTCTTGCGGTCTTGTACGGTAATTTGGCAGAAAAAGGTTGCATCGTGAAGACGGCCGGCGTCGATGAAAGTATTTTGACTTTCAGCGGCAAAGCGCGTGTTTTTGAAAGCCAAGATGACGCGGTCGCTGCGATTTTGGGCGATACCGTGCATGAAGGCGACGTCGTGATTATTCGCTACGAAGGTCCGAAAGGCGGCCCTGGTATGCAAGAGATGTTGTATCCAACCTCGTACATCAAATCTAAGGGCTTAGGTAAAGCTTGTGCGCTCTTCACCGATGGTCGTTTCTCTGGTGGTTCATCAGGTCTGGTGATCGGCCATGCTTCACCTGAAGCGGCCGAAGGCGGAGCGATTGGTTTGGTCGAAGAGGGCGATCAAATTTTAATCGACATTCCAAATCGCAGCATACGTCTGGACATCAGCGATGAAACATTAGCCGCACGTCGCGCAGCGATGGAAGCGAAAGGCCTATTAGCATGGCAGCCAGTGAATCGTGATCGCTATGTATCGCAGGCTTTGCAAGCTTACGCGGCGTTAGCGACTTCTGCAGATCGCGGTGCTGTGCGAGATATTACGCAGTTGCGTCGATAAGAGAAAAATTCGCCCTCTCCCTAAGTGGGAGAAGGCGAAATCCAACTAAGCTTGTAAGCTTTGATGCGGCCTAGGCTTCACCTGCCGCAGAAATTCCACACCCAAAAGCAACAGCGAAAACGCAACAATTACGCCCATGAAAAACTTTGCTGTTGAATCGCTGGCAGGGGACATCATGATAGTGCCATCGACGATCGCCCAAGTCATCACTGCACAAGTCAAAAGGCTTAATCCGGTTTCAATACGTCGTAATAAGGTAGTCCAGCACCCCTGAATCATGACCGCAAAGTAAAATGGAATATTCAGAAATACAAGTGCAAGTAAGAAAGGCGCTTGACGTTGCAAAAAAGCATCGGTGTAAGTTAATGCCGTGTAGGCAGCCGGTGCTGCGTTGCCGCTCCAGATGACATCTAAAATCCACGTTGGATTAATAAGTAAATAGATACCGCAGAGCATTGCAATTAATCCTAAACCCACCGCAACACGACCTCCTGTGATTCGGTCTTGAGCAAGCGGTTTCCATTCCATTGCACCTGGCCGACGCTGGCGTGCCCATGAAGCAATGCCAAAACTGACGACCAAAACGCCAGGCCACCAGAATGAGGGAATGACTGTTTTTCCCCACCATGAACTGAGCACGCGAATAAAATCGGTTCCAGAATTGATAGGTTGATTTAAATTAGCTAGTAAACCTAAACTCCAGATCAGTACCAAACCAGTCATAGTTAGACTTAAGAATTTTGCACCATCCGCTGGATCGATAATCATTAGTGCAGGCCGATAGCGTTCGGCTACCTCATTCGGATGCCCGAAGCTTTTGAGTAAACTCAACGCCATCGCGTAGTCAGGCTGGCTTCCAGCTTCATCGGCCTTTGCTTGCAGCTCCTCTTGTAGTAACGCGCGTAACTCGAATGCGACATCGTTACGCTGCTTGCGTGGTAGTTGTAGTGCGACATCGGTGATATACGATTCAATAACATCATTTGCTTTCATGCTATTCCTCCTTTAAAAGGCCATTCATCACCTCATTCATACTTTGCCAAGATTCGGTGAGTTTCTTGAGTAATTTCTTACCATCCGTATTGAGTGAGTAATAACGGCGTGGCGGGCCGTCTTCTATCTTCCACTCACTTTGCAATATGCCCTGAGTTTCTAATCTGCGGAGCAGAGGATATAAAGTGCCTTCCTCAATTGCCATCCCTTGTTGAGCCAAGGCTTGACGCAGTTCATATCCGTAGCGAGGTTTGCGTAACTGCGAGAGCGTGGCAAGTACCACCACACCGCGCCGCAGTTCGAGCTCTAATTTTCCGAAAGTATCTATAGTAACCATGTGGTACACTGTACTGTGTGTTGCACAGTAAGTCAAATAGTTTTTTGTTGCTCATTGATTCAATATGTTGCTTTTCATATGGCTGAGTTCATTGATTAACGTATCTTCAAGCTCATCAAGAGCAATTTTATTCATGATGTAAATGCATTATTACGTAAAGAAAATCACTGATGTGTACCATGTTTGAAACAAAGCTATGACGTACATATTTATTCCGATTACATGCGAAGCACGCGCTATAATCAGCTTAGAAAAAAAGTTGATCCGCCTTATTTGAATGGTTTCAGAGGGTGGTTTTCTTACCAGTATCTGATCTCATAGATAGAAAAGATTTTTTATGCCAGCTTCCTTTTTTCATTCTCGTTTTTCGCTAAGGTCGATACGCCAACCCTTTCTACCTGGATTGTTTTTGTTAGCTTTGTTTTTTGCAATGTCTTTCAAACCAAGTTTTGCCTCAGATAAACCAGTTTTACGTGCTGTCTCTACCGATGAAGCTTTCCCCTATAGCTTTCGAAAAGATCAAGAGATGGATGGCATGGTGTTTGAAATCGCAAAAACTTTAGCAGATCGAATCGGATATCAACTTAAAGTAGAAGTGTTACCCTGGACGCGTGCACTATTGACGGCAAGAGATCAGCCATCCACTCTCATATTCAGTGTCGTTAAAACTCTTGCGAGGGAGCCTCAATACTATTGGATAGGGCCGGTCGCCACTAGCGAGATTTGGCTCTTCAAATTAGCAAGTCGAACAGATATTGCAGTTCACAATGTTGGGGATTTGAAGAAGTATATTGTTGGTGATATTGCCAGTAATGCGACCGTGCCCCTATTCGAAAAGTTAGGAGTAAAAGTCGATACCGCTCCTTCTAAAAAATCGAATTGCCTTAAATTGAAAATGGGCAGGGTAGACCTGATCCCTTTTGATCCTGATGGTATCGAGGATTTTCTAAGAGCCTGTGATATCCCGGCAACTAGTATCGAAAAGACGATCTATATGCCACGCCAAACTGAGCTGTATTTGGCAATCGGTAAAAAGACGCCACCTGAATTGGTCAATCAGCTCAACGCAGGATTTGCGCAGATGGTGAGTGATAAAACACTTAGTAAGATCGTGGCAAAATGGAGGTCTAGGGTATTGAAAGAGAATCTGGTGATTCCTTAATCGTTAGTTTGCCACGCACCGAGATTGATTCGAAATAACTGTTTTTTTGTTTAAGCAGTGCTGATTAGGAATTGTAGATAAACTTGGATTTATAGTTCAGTACATTCTGAGATCAACATCTCAAGTTATCTCTTAATTACTTCACTCATAGTTTTTCAATTGCATAGTTCTGCCAAGCTTCACCTATTACTGTGCATGAATCATGGCAGTCGATGAGTGATTGCAGCCAAGCGCCTTCAAGGCGACTATCACCTTTTAATTTCATTTCTAAACGACGCCACCCGTATAACTCTTTTAGACAGTTTTCTTTTTCTTCTACACGAGGCTTTAATAGAACTTTGCCTTCGAATACGCCATTCTTTATGGTGTTACGAATGATTGTTTCCCCTACAGAAAATCTCCACTCTTTTTGTTCCGAACTGACTTGCGCATATTTACCTACAAATTTTTTTCCAACTTTGTTGAATCAAATCAGAACATGGATAGTCCGATCGACTGCAGAAAACCAAAGGCATGAGACCGGTTCATGTCTTTATGGAATCTAAGAAATTGCCAAGATTAACCTTCCATTTTAGAAGAATATTGTGGCGCTTGACGAGGTACAACTCGTGCAGGCGCGGCGTTAATCGGGGGCTGACGCTTAGGTAAAAACTGTTTATCTAAGACGTGCCAAATTTCACCCAATGTCGCAACTCGGGTGGATTGCACTTGCTGGCGTTTACGCCATGCTTGTGGCAGTCCAAACAACGCATCACGCTTCGCGCGCAAAATTAATTTGCATTGACCGCGTCGCATAAAGACAGCAATCGTCACGAGATTTAAAAGTAGATGTAATGGGAGGAGCAACCAGAATAAGGCGCCCGGCATATTCTTTATGAAGGCGTAAATTAAGTTGCGATGGCCGTGATAAACAGAAAAATCGCTACCACTGCCACCGGTGCTTGCAGAGCCTACGTGACGCACACTGGCTTCTGGGACGTAATAGGATTTGTGCCCCGCCAAACGAAGGCGAAAACCGAGATCGATATCCTCTACGTAGCAGAAAAAGTCCTCATCAAAGCCGCCTAGCTCTTGCAGCACTTTGGTACGGTATAAAGCAGCGGCAGCACATGGTGAAAATATCTCGCAAGGCTGCAAACAGTGCTCTAGATTTTGCGCGCCGTAGCCAGCACGCCACACTAGGCCACTCATATGATAACTGTCGCCGATACCATCCAAGAGTTGTGTGTTTTCGTGGCGTACTTGGCGCGAACCGAAAGATGCCGATGTGGGGTAAGCCTCGGCTGCCAAAAATAGTTTTTCTAACCAGTTAGGTGCGGGAAACGCATCTGGATTTAATAGCGCAATAAATTCAGTAGTGCAGTGCTTAAGGACATAATTATTTGCGGCCGCAAAGCCGAGATTGCTCTGCATCCGCAATATTTCCACACGCTCAAATTGCTCTATATTAGCAATCGAATCATCGCTACTAAAATTATCGATGACAACAATTTTCTTTGGCCTGATGGTTTGCAATGTGAGATGCTGCAAACAATCTGCTAATAATGAGCCACTATTCCAATTGACAATGACGACGGTGACATCCTTCATATGATTGCTCCTGCTAAGGCTGGATTGCGTGGTTTAAATGCGAGGGCAGCTTTTTCTACCAAATGCCAAGAAAAGATAGCGAGCGTCAAGGTCACTGCCATACAGAGTGCTACATAAATGCCAAAATTTAACTTTGGGTAGAGAAACGCGATTGCTTGCTGTACTGGGAATGCATAGATGTAGACGCCGTAGGAGTAATCACCTGTCGCAGTGATGCGCGTTAGGATCTCGTTGGTCGATAAACCAAATGCCAATACGATTAGGGGGAGTAGACCCCATCCAGCAAGGAACAGAAATTGTGGGAAATTGGTTTGAATACACAAGATGCCTACACTCGCCAACACCACACTGGTGATAGAGAAATAGCGCTTCAAATCAAGCTGATAAAATACTGCACCTGCCCAAAAATAAGTGCCATTAATAAATAGCTGACGCATATCTGTGCCGTATATCACTAGCATTTCTGTAGCGGATTGCGCCCATAATAAATAAAGTAGGGCCGACGTCAAGAATGTCGCGATCATGATCCATTTTTTTGTCGAAATCACACTTAGGAGAGCCACTACAATGTATAAGAAAAACTCTAGCGGCAGACTCCATAAGGATCCGTTGACCGCATTAGGTACGCGGCTATGTTCAAATACGCCAGGTAAGTAGTAGGTAATATACAGCCCGAGATTACGCAGATAATGCCAAGTGGCCTCATGTGCGAAGTACTGTTTTAGCGATAGGCTGGTGAACCAAGGCCCCAGTACAAAAATACATAACAACACGCACACCAATAGGCCTGGAAATATCCGCAAACATCGACGTATGAAAAAACGTCGTAAGTTAGGATCTTGCTGCCAACTTTGGGTAACAAGATAGCCGCTGATGATGAAAAATATCGCTACGCCTAACGGGCCAAGCGGCATCCACGACAAAAAAAGTGGCTCAGGACGTCCCAAAAAAATGGCGCTATGACCGTATAAAACTAAGCCAGCTGCGATCAAACGTAGAAAATTGAGGTTATTTGCTTTCACGCCAGTATCTCTTGGGGTAGTTCATTTTGGTTTGACTTAGCGCAGGCTAAGGTTTTGTCAGCATCCGCCTGATCAGCTAATAGGGTATCGATCGCCTGTGTTTTAATGCTATTCCTGGTCAACGCCAATGGGTAAGCAGCGGCAAAAATCTCACTCCGTTGTCGAGTTTGTTCGGCATTTTCGGGTACGCGAAATAGTGAAGTTAATTTGGGAACGTAGGTAAATTGATGATTGTGGGCATAGCGTACCCACAGAGTCCAATCTTCCAGCGCATCCATGTCTTCTTCAAAACCACCGCGCTCTAAATACAAACTACGTTCAAATAACACTGATTGTATGGGCATGAAGTTATGGTGGCGCAGCACGGCGTAATCGAACACTTGGCGCAGAGGAGTCGGCACCTGATAGGTCATTTCGCGATAGCTACCTTGAGCTAGCTGTGAACTATCGGTCGGCACTTCCCAAGCTAAGGTGTAGGCTGCGCGAGACTGTGTTTCGGTCAGCAATGTATTCACTAGCACTTCGACGTGATCAGCGAAGAGCAAATCGTCATCATCTAAAAATAGACACCAACGGCCGTTGGCTTGGCGTAAACCGTGATTGCCAGTCGCCGAACGACCACATTTGCCTAATCCGAAATATCTTATGGTGCGAGGTATAGCGGACTGCATATCATCGATCAAAACCTGCATGCTGTCGCCGCCGTCTTCCACGATGATATGTTCAATATTGGGGTAAGTTTGACGCGCAACTGACACTATTGCCTGCCGTAAGTACAGCTCTCTGCCGCGATAAGTACGTGTGATGATAGAGACCAAGGGCATTTCCTCGGGCATCGCTTGCAGCTCGATGAAAGCGCCATCCCTGATCATTTCATAATCCCACTCGCGAAACGGAAATTGAATTGCACTTGACTTTCGTGCCCAAAAAGTTTTGGGGACTAGCGTCAGCAGGCGTAGCAAGTTGCGTAGTACGCCTAATCTTGATCCCGGATAGGGTTGGCTCGCTAATAGTAGCCTTACACCCAATAGAGGCACCGCCAGAGCATCCCATCGATTGCCATATTTCAAGCGTAAATACAGATTGGCGAAGGTGCTACCGGTGTATTGCAATGGTTTTACCTGTGCTACCGTTTCATACGTAAAGTGCCAGACCACCGCCTGTGGACAATAGCGTAAGACATGACCAGCGCGGCGCAAGCGATAAGATAGCTCTACATCTTCGCCATACATGAACAGAGTTTCATCAAATCCGCCAACCGCTTGTATGGCTGAGCGACGCAGTAAAACGCAGGCATGCGAATTCCAATTCGTACTGCCAGTGATGGGGTCGTAGTATTTAGGATGTTCGTAGGGCTTTTGGCGTAGTTCCCAAGCAGCAGCGTGGGCAAGGTCGGCCACTGCATTCGACACCACTTGGCGCAAAGCATCCGCTTCAAAAGTCAGATCCAGATTGGTAATCAAGCAGTAGGGTGCATTGCCTTTTTTAAAGGCGACATTGTGCCCCGCACCAAAGCCATGATTGGGAGCGACTTGAATTGCGACCTCGATACCTTGCGCACGCAAAACTTGGGTACTGGTTTGCAATTTTTGCAGTGTGTCATCAGTCGAGCTATTGTCGACAAAAAATACGCTAAGCAAAGCTTTCGGGTAATCTATTGCGAGTACCGATGCAGTAAAGCTTTCTATCCAACGACTGCTATTGTAAGTAACGATACTTAAATCGATGCGTGGACACTGCTCGTCTTTCAGCAAGGGGGGCACGAATACTGAGACAGGTCGCTGCATAGCAGCGCAACGTTCTGCCACCATGGATGCGATTGCGCCTTGGTTCATACTTGAATGCGGCATGATCGCCGTGATATTCAAAAATTTCCCTTGTAGCGTTCTTGCCAGTTGAACGACAGGTCTAGGCACGATTCTTTTTGCGCGACTCAATAATACGCGGCTTGCGGTCCTGAGTAAGGAGGTTTCGCCACGACTAACGCGACGCAAACCCCGTAACGGTGCACTCCAACGCCATGACCTGCTGGCACGCATTTCGGCAATGCTGGCAAATGCGTGATCGCGCTCACACGTTAGTCCTGCGAGCTTGTCATTGATTGCACACAGTTGGTTTTGTAAGTCACTAATTTCCAATCCATACTTTGTTTCACGGTTCGCGCTTTGTTGTAGCGCTAGTTCGAAATCGCTGACAGTTTTCTGGTGAAAATCTAGCTCTTGTTGCAGTGAATTTACTTCTACACGTCTAGCTTCGAGTTTCTCTTGTGATTGGCGATACTGCGATTGGATTTCTGCGAGTTCAATTTCGAGTTTTTCTTGTGATTGCTGATACGCTTGAAGACGCGCCGCTGTGTTATTGGCGCGCTCCATTTGCGCTTGAATACGTAGGGATGACTCCTGCATGCTTAGTTCAGCTTGTTGCAGATTGCTTTGCAATTCTAATGCGCCTTGTTGGTGCACCGCGATGTCGTTCTCGAGATGTGCGATCCATTGCTTATGAAGGACGATATCGTTTTCTCTATGTTCTACTTGAGTACGCAAGGCTGACACGACATCTGCGTCCTCGATAGACTTCTCAAAAAAACTCGCATCTAAATGTGGCAGTGCCTGGTTGGATGCCAGTGCAATCCAATACAGCGGTTTGGCCATGCCAGGAGATCTTTGAATCGCGTCTTCGTGTTGCCAATAGCTATTGATGGAGCTTGATACCACCGCGGAAGTTGTAGATAGAGGTTCCGCGAAAATGCCTGATCCAAAAATGATACGCTGTCCAAAATAGGCAATATTTTCAAAATAGCCTTCTAGTAGTTGCTTGAATTCTTGTTGATATAGTTCTTTCACATGAAATTCATTATGCGAACCTGGAACATCCGAATAGGTCAATTTATCTGGGCTAGAAATGAGTAAGACCCCATCTTTGCGTAAAACACGCCGAATTTCCTGCATCATTTCTTGATGCTGGTCGTGATGTTCTATCGTTTCAAAACTCACCAACAAATCAACGCTGGCGTCGGCCAATGGTATTGCGGCACAGCTGCCGACCCGGTATTCGAGATTGTCCCTTTGGTAGCGCTGCTGTGCGTGCTCAACCGCTAGTTCGGAGATGTCGACACCGATTACCTGCAACGCATGTTCAGCCAGCATGGCAGATCCATAGCCTTCACCACTCGCGATATCGAGCACCACCTTACCTTTAGCGATGCTACTCGCCTGTAAATAGCGATGGCGATGTTCCAGTTCGATATTGCCGTGCACTTCAGGCACGAAACGTTCACCAGTAAATTTCATAAAGTATTTTCGATTCTTTTTTCACTAAGCCATTGCTTTGGATTGCACTTGATCTAATTTAATATGCGTCATAGGAATGCCAATCAAGCCAGTGGCAACGCTACTTGCTTCGGATTTAAAACTAAGGGCGTCGTGCACCCAATGATGCTGAATGTGAGTCTGCTGACTGCCGTTGGCAATGGCTACGCCTATGCTATATTCGCCAGCAGGCAGTATCGGCATCAAGAAGCAGAATTCGGCCTCTATATGGCTGCCTGCCTCATAGAATGGTGGACAGTCGCTATAGCTTAAATACGTGTTATCGCCAAACAAGGCTTGTCCGCGACTATCTTTCACCGTGAAACCGATAATCGGTGCATCCAGCTCCGTATGCGCGACGGCTTGTATGCGCAAGCTCACTTGTTCGCCACCGACTACCCAAGTTAAAGCGACACCGTCTTGATCGTAAAATTCAACCGCAGTGATTTGTGCACCGCCTTGACCAAACGATTTTGATTCGGGATCGAAAGCGAATAGCTTTAGATCATTGCGCAAATTGCTGTTATTGACGAACGCTAAGCGTTGGTCGCGGCTAGCTCCAGATTCGCGTGCGGCGATTGCAGTTCGCTTCATTCTAGTGCTGCTACTCTTGCCTTGTTGTGCCTCATAAAACGCTTGGAGGTAAAGCTCACAGACTTCCTTGGGGGAGCCTTGTTCTTGAACTTCACCCTTTTCTAACCAGATCACGCGGCTACATAGACTCTTTACCGCTGCCGTGTCATGACTGACAAACAAGACCGTGCCTGTTTTCATAAAATTACGTAAGAAACGCATACATTTCTGCGTAAAGAAAGCATCACCAACCGCCAAGGCTTCATCAATCACTAAGATATCTGCATCGACATGCACGATCACCGCAAACGCTAGCCTGACTAACATACCGCTAGAATAGGTGCGCACTGCGTGCTCTAAAAATTCGCCAATATCAGCGAAGGCAACGATGTCGTCAAAGCGTGCATCTATTTGTTCTTTGGTGAGGCCTAGTATGGTCGCGTTCATATACACATTTTCGCGCCCAGTAAAATCTGGGTTAAAACCTGAACCCAATTCCAATAAGGCGGCAATTCGGCCATGCGTGCGCACTTCTCCGCTGCTTGGTGATAAAGTGCCGCAAATGATTTGGAGTAAGGTCGATTTACCTGAACCATTACGTCCAATGATGCCGACCGTCTCGCCTTTTTTTACCTCGAAATCAATTCCCTGTAAGGATGAGAATTCACGGAAATAGTTTTTTTTCGCTTGGCCTAATGCATTGCGCAATTTGGGTAATAAGAATTGTTTTAAGCGGTCACCTGGTTTTTCGTAAATTTGGTAATGCTTATTCAATTGTTTGACGCTGATCGCGATCGCATTAGAGGACATCAGCAAATCCTTTACGTGTTTTTTGAAACCAGGCAAATCCCAAGCAGGCGATTACTATCGAATAGAATAAATAGGAGAACCAGATCGTTACATCCAAGGATTTGCCCCAAATCATGGCATCACGACTTTGTTCTATTACCTGCGTCAATGGGCTTATTTGCACCAGCCACTGATAATTCTCAGGCAGGGCGCTGACTGGATAAAAAATCGGGGATAAGAAGGTAAGTACCGAAGTCAATACAATGACGATTTGGCTAACATCACGTAAATAGACGCCGAGTGATGCTAATAGATAAGTTAGACCTAAACTGAAGAAGACAAGAGGCAATAAGATCAAAGGTAACAAGAAGATGGTCAATGGCGGGGCACCAAAGAAAATGAAGTAGAACAGCAACCAGACTGAGAGGCTAATGGTCATATGAAAAAAGGCCGCGCCTAGTGTCACTAAGGGTAAGATTTCCAAAGGAAAAATGACCTTTTTGACGTAGTTCACATTGTTGACTATCAGACCAGGTGCACGATTGATGCAATCGGAAAACAGTCCAAACAACATCAAACCCGCAAATAGCACTAACGCAAATTCCGTTTTTGACTCCGAGCCGCCAATCCAGCGGGCTTTAAACACCACACTAAACACAAAAGTGTATACCGCCAGCATTAGAATGGGATTGAAAAATGACCACAATAATCCCATCATCGACCCCTGGTAGCGGATCATGATTTCGCGTCGGATTAAGTCTCGAATCAACTTGCGATGTGTTTTTGTCGCTAACAATAGATTGAGTGGAGAAATTTTGGGGGCTGCGTGGGGATTCATCAAATGCTTAGTTTTTTTGGTAAAAGTGCTGAGTGTATAATTAAGGAAACATGCGAATTTTATAAGAAGAGTTGTTGAGAATTTCGCTAGATTCTGTCCTTAAAATGTCTGAAATGTGTACAAAGACCAACAAAAAATGGTGATATGTGCAATTTTTGGTGTAAATAATGCAATTTTTTTCAAGTGAACGCAACATTATAGTGCGTATTATTTTAATAAGTGGTAGAAATTTTAAAAAAATGAAATAGAGTCAGAGTATCAATGCATCTGAGATCGAGAAATTGGTCGGATTAGCTGATTTTGTGAGCCAGCTCAAACCTGGTTTCAGTCGAGTTGGCTCGACTCGTTTATACTCTTACCTTTAGTGCCCTAAACACCTAACAAGGGCTAGCATTTTGTGGTCTTGGCGATTGGCCAAGACAATCAGCGAGAAAATTATGTCAAGTATGGATCTGCCTGTGAAATCTGAAGAACAGGCGTTAGAGTATGTTGCGTCTTGTGCTTTGCCTACGACTTGGGCGAATTTCACTATGCATGCGTTTGTTGAGCCTGCAAATGGTAAAGAGCATATTGCTTTGACTTTGGGGGATGTTACTGATGGCAAGCCAGTGTTAGCACGCATACATTCAGAATGCTTAACGGGCGATGCGCTGTTCAGTAAACGTTGTGATTGCGGGCCGCAATTGGAATTGGCGATGCAAAAGATCGCGCAAGAAGGTCGTGGTGTGATTCTATATTTACGTCAGGAAGGTCGGGGCATAGGCCTACTTGCTAAGGTGCAGGCCTATCACTTGCAAGATGCTGGGGCTGATACTGTGGAGGCAAATCAGAAACTAGGTTTTGCTGCTGATTTACGTAGCTATAGTTTGTGCAATCCTATGCTAAAACACTTGGGGATTACGAGTGTTAAATTGATGACAAATAATCCACGTAAGATTTCGGCATTGCAAAATATGCAAGTGAAAGTTGAAGAGCATATCCCACTGATAGTACAGCGTAATCCTTATAACGAACGTTACCTCGATACCAAGGCAAATAAGTTGGGTCACATGCTGGTACCTGACTTGTAACTGATGTGCCTAAGCAAGATGCGCTCAAGCAAAATTAGCGATGTAGGAAAGTTGGATCCCACACGGGATCTGGTGCATTTGGTACGACAAAACGGGCGTTTTCTGCCTGCAAGGCGACGACTTCGTTGGCTACATGTTTAGGTAAGCCCCGACGCTTTACTGGGCGGTTTTGGATAAACAAAGATTCCAGATAATTTTTCAAATAGCCAGGATCGCCAGCAAACAAACAGATTTTTTGCCAGATATGTGGATATTCTTTTTGGATAAAACTTTCAGGTGTAATGCGTTTTAGTGCTGCCAGCGACAGGGCATTAGGATTGCCGTGTTCAATATAGGTGAATGCTTGCTCTTGCAGTTTGCCGGATGCCTTAGGGTCGTCATCTAAGAACAGTTTTCCTATGGTCTGCATACTCGTCTCAATTTTTGGTGCGTCAAGCTCAGAAAATGGTGCTAAGGTGCGCAAAATTTGCTCTGGCGTTGGCAAGTTTTCGCGGTTCCAACGTATGCATTTAATACCTGCGCTTTTGAGTAGCTTGCGAGTTGGGTATTCTTCTTGATCAGTTTCGCTACGCTCTAATTCCAATACACAGAGTAAATCCAGATCTTTACTGAATACGCCAAAATCAACATGTCGATCTTTTATTTTTTGGTGCATCAGAGTACGTTTTTTCTCGTTACTGATATGTGGCTCAAGAATAGCGGTCAGTTGTACATGGGGAAATATCAGGCAGTTGGGGAGCGCCTTTTGTACTCGCTTAAAGAAGATTTCTTCTTCCGCTTCGAACAGCTTGCGTGGTTCGCATTCGGGAATGGCGTTGCTATCTTTGTCAAGAAAATGGGAAAACATGCTTAATCCTCCTATGCGACGAAATCATCCTATTCGAAATATACTTTCAATATGAGGGAACGCAAGCAGAATCAGGGGAAAGCTTGGCGAAAGGTTCTGATTTTCTGATAAGCGGTGATGAAAGCCTAAATTGGGAAAGCTGGGGGAATATAAAAAAACCCACCAAGTTTCCGGTGGGCATGATTTTCTTGCCGAGTTAGTTGTGAAGAATTAATAGACGCCCATGTAGTCGCGTTTGCCCAATTCCACCCCGTGATGACGCAAAATCGCATAAGTCGTGGTCACGTGGAAGAAAAATTGCGGTAGGCCATATCCCAATAAATAGGCATTGCCTGTCAGCTTTTTCTCTTTTGGTGTGCCCGGGCGCAGAATAATTTCACGGTTTTCGCCGCCTTCAAATTGCGCTGCATTGAGGCTATTGATAAATTCCAAGGTTTTGGCTAAACGTGCTTGCAAATCTTCAAATGTCGCTTCGGTATCTTGATATTCAGGTACGTCGACGCCTGCTAAACGCGCAGAGATACCTTTGGCAAAATCTGCGGCGATTTGTACCTGACGGATCAAATTAAACATATCCGGTGTCAGACGTGCTTGCAGAAAGACCTGATCTTCAACTTTCTTTTCAGCCGCGTGCGCCTGTGCTTTCTGTAAAATGACTTGCAAACTACCAAGCATTTGTTTAAAAACAGGGACAGAAGTGGAATACATAGGGGATGTCATAAAGAGCCTTTTTTTTGGGAGTACAAAATGGTTACAAATAAGAAAAAACGCACCATCATAATTCAATTATGCAGGGTGCGTTTTGGAACTACGTCTTAAGCTTGCGAGCATTTATTCTTGCTGCAACACAAGCACAATTTGAATTACGCGAAAGCCGGTAATTCATAGCCTTCAATTTTTGCTGCACTAACCAATTGTGCCAGGTAGGCGTGTGTTGCTTTACGGCCTTCCAAATCGGTCAAATAGGCTTGCAGGCGTTCTTTGACTTCATCGAAACTAACCAGGTCGCCACCATTGCGTTCCGTGACTTGGATGATGTGGTAGCCGAATTGAGTTTCGATCAATTCTGGCGCGATATTGCCCGGTTCCATACTGAACACTGCTTGTTCGAATTCTGGCACCATCTGACCACGGCCAAACTGACCCAAAGCACCGCCTTCTTTGCCGGATGGGCAGGCAGAATGCTCACGGGCCATTGCTGCGAAAGCAGCTGGATTATTTTGTAGATCCGCCAAAATACCTTCTGCCTTGGCTTTAACCAAACTTGCGGCCAACCCTTCGCCAGGTGTAAATAATATGTGGCTCGCAGCTGCCATTTCACCTTGTTTGAAGCTACCACTGTTTTCATCATAGAAAGTACGGCAAGTAGCTTCATCCACTTCAGTAAATGCCACTTCTTGCTCCAGCAGCGAACCTATGATTTCTTCTTCGTTACCTGCATTAATGTCTAATTTGGCTGCTTCTGCCAGCATTAGGCTGCGTAAAATAAGCTCCTGGATCGCGCTATCGCGTAATTGTTCGCCTTCTGGGTGGCCAGCAGAGCGGGCACGATCCATTTCGGCATTGATGTTGGCTTCGGTGATTTCTGTGCCGTTGACGCTAATAGTCATGATGTTCCTAACAATTCAATAAGTGGAGATAAGTGAAACAGGATTTTGAAAACAAAAGCTAATTATGGGCAAAATACATAATTTCAAGCCCATTTCTGCCCTATTTTGTTGATTTTTGCCGAATTTGACGAGTAACTTTGGTGGCCTCTCAAATAGCTGCGAGTCCGCTATTCTGCCTCCAGCGGCTTATTCAGGGCGGGCTGCGGCGAGTTGTGCTGTTAATTCTGCAATTTGTGCTTTTAAAGCATGATTTTCTGCGCGCAGGCGTTCCAATTCGGTTAGGGCGGGCGCTGGACTATGCTGACTTTCATCAGCGCTTAAATCATTGTGACTAGAATCGGTCTGATTGCTGCCGTTCTCAACGCTGATTCTCGGTGTGCGAACTTGGCGTAATTGGCGTGCCGCTTGCTGTAATTCTTTTTTTCCGCCGGCGACAGCGGCTACTTGTTGCTCGCTAGGGAGTGAAGCGATAGTGGCGGCTGTATTGATAGAGATCGTTCCAGCTCGCACTGCTTCTACCAGTTCGGGCGTCGCTGCTTTGCGGATTTTTTCTATCTGTGCCACAGCGGGTTTGCTTAAGCCTGCTACTTTGGCGATTTCGTCACGGGTTTCGACTGAAACTGGATCCGGTTCGCGTGCTGCTTGCTCTGCTTCTTCCGCTTTTTCTTTGCTAGTTTTGTCTTTTCGACGGGTCGTGATGATCTCTTTCTTGCGCAAAGCAAGTACGCCTCGTTGGAAGCTGGAGACGCTACGGCGCGCGAGATGATTGTCTATCATCCACAGCATTACGTCTTCTATGCTCTGAAATTGATCGTTTTGCTTAGTTTGAAATGGGATGTCATGCTTTTGGCAAATGCTGTATCGATTATGCCCATCGATTAAAGTTTCTCCCCATAGCACTAAAGCATCTCGACAGCCTTCTTTAAGCAGGCTGCGCTCTAATGCCAGGTATTCATGCGTGGTGAGTGGGTCAATGTAATCGCGGAGTTGTTGATTGATGATGATAGTCATGATGCTCGTGTAGGATGAAACCGATGTCGACTCTGGTCAGAGTCTAAAACTTGAAGAGCAGCACTTTACAGCATTCCTTTGATGCGGTCATAGCCAGAACGACTAATCGGAAGTTTAACGCCGATATGCATCACTGCTTGATAGCTATCTTTGTTTGCACGTTCCAAGCATTTGAGCGCTTGAAGACGGATGATGGTCGAGCGATGGATACGTACAAAATATTCGGGACTGAGTTGTTTTTCTAAATCTGAAAGGCTTTGTGTTTTGAGTAAGGATTTGCCATCAAAGTGGATTTGTACATAATCATCCTGGGCTTCGATGTAGTCGATTTTCTCAATAGGAATAATGTGGGTTTGACCCCGATCTCTGACGATAAGGCGTTCTGGCTTGGCATTGGTTTGTGTGAGCAGTTCTTGTACTGCATGACTGTTTTGACCCAGTAACTTACGTGCCTTTTGGAGCGCCTCATCGAAACGTTGTTGTGAATAGGGTTTTAATAAATAGTCGATGGCATGTTGGTCAAAGGCGCGTAAGGCATATTGATCATAGGCCGTCGTGAAAATGACTCCTTCTTTACGGCCAGTGGCTTCTAAGACTTCAAAACCATTCAGTTTTGGCATTTGAATATCAAGAAAAATTAGATCGGGCTGCTGCGTACTGATGGAATCGACCGCTTCTAAACCATTTTCGCATTCACCTATAATTTCTATATCGGTGTGGCTGCGTAGATATTCTTTGGTCAGACGACGAGCTAAATCTTCGTCGTCGATGATGAGGGCGCGTAGGGTTGTCGTAGTCATGATTTTTCTTTGATTGAATAACGATGGATCAATTCACTTTTTCTAGCGGCAGGGTAATTTCGATACGGAACATCGAATTGTCTGTGCGCCATTCAACACGTGATTTTTCTGCGTAAAGGCTCAGCATGCGCGCCTGCAGGTTTTTTAAGCCTGTGCCTGTACCTTGAGCCAGGTTCGTGCTTTGTTCATCGATAGGATTTTCAATGGCGATGTAGAGCCAAGGTTCCCGCACCTTAGTGGTGACGAGTATCGTCCCACCATCCACCAGATCACGAATGCCATGCTTGATGGCATTTTCCAGCAAAGGTTGCAATAGCATGGGTGGCAGTAAGCATAGCGTTGAATCTGGATCTATCCGCATGTCAACCTGCAGTTTCTTACCAAAGCGAATTTTCTCGATTGATAAAAAATGATTGCATAGAGCGACTTCTTCAGCCAGCGTGATTTTCTGTTTTTCAGACAGTGCTAAGGTTTGCCTAAAAAACTGTGCCAGTTCTATTGTCATACTACGAGCGCCAGCGGCGTCTAAGGTCGTTAACGCGCTGATGGAGTTAAGGCTATTGAACAGAAAGTGAGGGTTAATTTGTGTACGCAAGACTTGAAGTTCTGCATCGCGTGCGAGTACTTCTGAGGCGGCTCCACGGCGCTCCGCTAATCGGATATTCTCTAAGGCGATCAGTACGTCATAAACCAAAATCGACAATAAAAAAAGCAGCGTGCCAATGATGAATAATAGAATAGGCATTTGCTGATTAAAGTGAATGCCAGCCCAGCTTTCTTCAAGTAACTGAGTCGCTTTATTCCACAAATAGCAGAGCCATAGCCAGATCGCACCATACAGAAATGCAGCTCCACCGAAGATCCCAAAAACTTGCAAGAAACGGCGCTTTTTCATCGGTAAGGAGCGACTGATATAGTAAGCCGAGGTACTTAACACGCCGAACGCTAACATAGTTGGTATCGAGAAAAGTAGGGCATTCATCCATAAGCTTGTATTCGTCAACACGAGCAAGGCGGCAAGCAAGCAGCCTGTCATTAACCAGATGGCATAGGTTAGCGAAATAGCCCGGAAATTTGACAAGAAGGGATTCATAACACTCGCGTTGGTCGTTTTTGTCGCACATACAAGTATGCGCGTTGTCATAGATTTATCATGACAACGCGCACTCTAGAACAATATAGGTTTTTCTAAAAAATGGAAATAGAAATTAGTTCTTGATTTCGACGCCGCCCATCACCGCCATACCGGTAATCACTAAGCGTTTTCCTGCGGTCATGGACGGGACGCTTGAGTCTTCAATGCCACCTAAGAATGCCATCCCATTATTTACTACTGTCCAGTCACTTGGAATTTTTAAAGCAATACCACCCCAAAATGCTGTGACGTTTAATACAGCTTCTGTTTGTATCGTCGCATTTCTCAGGTCCAACTCAACACCTCCCATGATCGCAGTGATGGAGCCACCACGAAAATCGTTCGATGCTACATTGCCTTGGTTGCCACTCATGATCGCAACAATATCCACTTGTGAATCTGATGTGATCGGCGTAGTGCTTGGCTTGACCAGATCTAATAGTTTGGAAGATTTATCTTTGAAAATCACCAATAAGCCAGCTCCGATCAATAACAAAGGCCACCAGTCACGCATATGAAAATTAATGATACCGAGACGGTTCAGGGTGATGATGGTACCGGCCGTCACCAGACCGCCGCCAATTAAATAGCCAGAGCGTGAATTTGCTTGTGATAACTTCAGCAAACCAACTGCGATAAAGACAGTCGGCCAAAATTGCAAAATATCGCGGGTGTCAAATAAGCGTAGATTGTCGACCAGGGCAAGGGCACCTATGATAATGATGATGGCACCGAGTATTAGTCTTTGCTGCGGATTAGCGTTTCTCATGATTTTGCTCTTTTCTTAAATTGGGTATAGATAGTGTGAAATCGGGCTACATAGCTAGGTAGTTATTTAGCTTTACTTAGTTGTTTGGTTTGTCGACGAAATATTTGAACACCATGTTCAGGCCTGCTGCTATGACAAACAAAGGCCAACTATTCGAGAACGTCAGTCCATACAAATGCTGCGTCACCGCATATAACCAAGCGCCTATGCCAATTTGAAAAAAACCGTCGAGGACTTCTGACATACGCTCGGCGCGCACTACGCAGATCACGCCTGAGAAAGCGATGAGGGCAGGCCAGTATTTGAAATAATCACGTGCATCAAGATAATCCATGCGATCTAACAAAAAGAAAAAACCTATCGCAACCAGCATGATGCCCATGTGAATACTATCTTTATGTTTACGCTTTGATGCTGCAGATTGTCCTGACGTGTTTGCTGTGGCGCTTATATTTTGTGTTGAGGTTTGCTCTGACATGATATTTCCTTTCGTCTTTATCTCTATTTACTGTTGAGTGCTTAGTTGATTCTTTAATCTATCGGCGTCGTATTGTTTGCGCCACATCGTTAAGATAAAACAGTCGATCAAGGAAGTCATGCCTTATTCGGCGAACGACGGTAAGGGGTCGGTAAATGACGAAAGTGGGATAAATAAGATGGAATCGAAGGAGAAAGGCAGGACGGAATTTGAGTGGACGCTGATTTACTTGGCGTCTGATCTTTCCTTAAAAATGCGTCTGAAAGTCAGATTGATACGTGCTCCAACGGGCTCTTTTTCTTTCGCGATCGCGTGTAACCAGTACTTTTGAGTGTTACCTTGCATGACTAGCAAACTGCCATGGCCGAGCTTGATTTTGTAGCGCAATTCCTTACGGGTTTTATGTTTAAAGGCAAATTCTCGACTGGCACCTAGAGTCAGAGATGCGATGATAGGTGCGGGGCCTAGCTCTACTTCATCATCGCTATGCCAGCCCATACTGTCTTGTTGATCGCGGTAATAGTTTAATAGAACGCTGTTAAACTGCGTCGCACAGCTATCCTCAAGTTTTGCTTTAATATCGATTAGCGGGAAACTCCAGGTCAAAGGCACTAAATGCAATCCAGAATAGGTATATTCAGCATCAGTATCACCATACCAAGCGCTGAGTCGTGGTTGTAGTCGCTGTACTCCCGCAATGCGTATGCTATCTTGTCGCCATGGTGTCTCTACACGTAGAAGTTCAAATAAATAATCAGCTTCAACCGCAGAATAGAAGTTTGGGAAGTAATGCAGATCAGCATCATGAAGGGTGATGATTTCGCCCTGTTCTGCGGGAGGGAACAAAGAACTTTGTTGCATGCGCTCACTTGCCTTGCAGTTTGTGTCGTTCGTATTCGATGTTCAATATCGTTTTTTGAATTGCGATGTCCATCATATGTGGCAGATCGACGAAATTAAAACCAACTTGATATTTGCCGAGCCGCGTGCGTTCGATCACGGTAATATGTCTGACGACTGCCGGGCAAAACAAGGGAGATTTGGCTGCGATATTAATTGTCACCTGTGGAAGAATAACTCCCGCTTTGAATGGTGGTTCACCTACGGTATAAATGCTAAACCCAGCGACGCTGAGATCATGTATACGCCATTCGCCCAGAAGTCTCGCTTCATTATCATACAGTTTCGCGTGTGGTGTATTTACGATAGGTAATAGGATTCGGTAAGTATCGCGCCGCTGCAGGCGCACAATTCGCTCTGGAATTGGCACCCAAAACGCTTCCTGATCACCCCACATAAAGCGTTCAGGATTAAGCCCAGTAAACT
The DNA here is from genome assembly GCF_049340325.1 of Undibacterium sp. Di24W. Lineage (NCBI taxonomy): Bacteria > Pseudomonadati > Pseudomonadota > Betaproteobacteria > Burkholderiales > Oxalobacteraceae > Undibacterium > Undibacterium sp. Di24W. The sequence continues at coordinate 187,733 of NZ_JBMPOP010000001.1, read as the reverse complement.
GTATTTTCACGCCATCGGGAAAGCCCATAAATACACATTGCTGTGCTTTAGCTAGTAAACGATTAGCTTTTTCATCGCCGCCCAAATCGAACACCAAGCCGTCTGGTCTGGCGGACAAAAGAACAGTCAAAATAAAATGCTGTCCGGCATTGAAGTAGACCGAGATTGGCTCACGTCTGTGGGCGAGTTCATTCAGGACGCTTAAGATTTCGACCTGGCTGGATAGGAAATATTTATCCTCGATTTCTTCGTTACTCAACGAGGCGGACATGTGCTACTTTCAATTGGAATAGTTAAATACTGCTTATTGCAGCAATTGTATAAAATGTTCAGCTGAGCGAATAATCGCATTGGAAGGTGATCCAAATAGGTTTTTGGTTTCTTGTACAACATAGTCATTGGTACCTTTGGTGCAGTAAAGCACGCCTTCAAAATTGGTGCCCAAATAGGTAAACGGGGTGAGTTTGGTTTTGACTGGAACATCACTGGCAAGTAAGACTCTTAACTTACGTTCAACGTCGTACAAATTATTTGTTTCAATTTTCACCATACCGCCCTTGGGGTTGGGGAAGCTAGTAGCAAATACAGGATATTGTCCCATGGGGTTTTTTAAGGAAATCTTCACGCCAAGCTTTAAAAACTTGCTGACTGCTACAAAATCGTCTTCGGTAAACATACCATCCCCCCCTTACATGCTATTAAGCTTTTGAGTTAGGTTACCAGAAAGTTTCTTTTACCCCAATTAGAACTTGTCAATTTATTTAATTTTTCATTAGTCATGTGGCTAAATTTTGGAATTGACTCAAATATCTGGACGAAGATAGAGATTCTTCTTGGATAGTGACACTGGGCGCTTCATTTGTTTTACTATAGGAAATGATTGAAATGAGACGCTATTGGCTACTTGATTAAAAATTTTAAAGAAGGCTAATTGGCGTCATTTGTGCTAATTGAAAAATCTGATTATAGGAATAATCAAAACAATCACAAGCTTTGCCATAGCAGATGTCGTCGTTAATTGAATCATTATTGAATTATTTTTTTTAATTACTCCAAATGAATCAGAGAGAATCCGAGTTTGAATTTATTAAGGGGCTAAGTGCAGAATTATCTTCCCGCAACTTGGTATTCCCAACCTCCTTAAAAGCGACGATGAAAATTCGTCAAGTGTTGGACGATCCTGATATGCCAATTGATCAGGTGGCCAGAATCATTAGTACCGAGCCGGTTTTGTCGGCGCAAGTATTGATGTTATCCAACACACCGATGTTTAATCGTAGCTCGAAGAAAATTGAAGAATTGAAATTGGCGGTGAGCTTGATGGGCTTTGGTGTGGTGCGTAATGTTGCCATCTCAGTCGGGATGAAACAGCTGAAAGACCAGAAGGAAAATACAGTAAAGTCGGAGCAAATGGAAGGATTATGGACCCGCAGCATGCGAGTCGCTGCTTTGTCTTTTGTGATCGCAAAAAATAGAACTAAACTAAGTGCTGATAAAGCGATGGTGGCGGGTTTGTTGCATGATATAGGTAAATTTTATATTTTGAGCCGTGCTTGCCAGTACCAAGGATTGTTTAGCTCTGAAGAAGCATTATGGGATTTAGTGGACCAATGGCATACCGATATTGGTGCAGCGATCTTGGAAAGCTGGGAGGTCTCAGATGATATTCGTGCTGCAGTGATGGACAGGAAGCGCAGTGATTTACCTGAGCATAGCCGCCCAACTTTGACTGATGTGGTTGCCGCTGCAGATTTCTTAGATGTGAGCTTTGTGAAGCAGTCCTTAGAAGACTTGGATGAATTTCCAGTGTCATTGAAAAATTTGGGATTGGACAAGAGTGAAACTGAAATTTTGATGAGCGAAACTCGTCAAGAGATCGCACAGATTTTGAGGGTCGTTGCTTGAATCTCCTGGTGACAGTCGATAGAGCGTTGCTAGCAAGATGGTAAAAGCCGTTGAACACACCATGAAAAAACCATGGATTTTCTAAGGTTATTGTTAATTGAGCTGAACTTAGTTCGATTTGTAGGTTCTTAGTGATAGTCTAGTTTGTTGCGACACGATCCTATTGCTCGGTGCGCATCGGTCATGACTTCTTTAGTATTGCCTTTCCCTTGATTGGAGCACGTATGAAAAAACTCTTATTGGCGTTGATGATCGCCTCTGGTATTACCCAAACAGCTGTGGCTGATGATGCTTTAAAAGCGGCTATTTCCAGTACTCAACGCACGCCCGCCAATGTCTTGCGTGATGGCGCCCGTCACCCTTATGCAACCTTAACGGTATTTGGTATCAAACCAACGATGACGGTGGTTGAGTTGGCACCAGGTGGTGGTTGGTATACGGAGATTTTGGGACCGTATTTACGTAATCAAGGCAAATTAATATTGGCCGGTGCTGGCAAGAATTTAAAAGAAAAGATGACGGCAACGCCAGCGATGTATGACAAAGTGGCGATTGGTGAGTTTGATCCGGCAAAAAAAATCGATTACGCGCCGAAAAATTCCGTCGATATGGTGCTGACTTTCCGTAACGTCCATAATTGGATAGGTATAAACCCTGCCGCGGCGAAACTAGTATTTCAAAGCGCATTTGACGCACTCAAACCAGGTGGTGTTTTTGGGGTGGTTGAGCATCGCTTACCTACTACGATGAAGCAGGATGAAAAAGCCAGCTCTGGCTATGTGCATGAGGCGTTTGTAGTACAACTGGCTGAGAGCGTAGGCTTTAAGTTGGTCGGTAGTTCGGAAGTCAATGCGAATCCAAAAGACAAAGCAGATCACGAAAACGGTGTATGGGCATTGCCTCCCGTTTTGGCGAACAAAGACAAAGATAAAGAAAAGTACTTGGCGATCGGTGAGAGTGATCGCATGACCTTGAAATTTATCAAGCCTTGAGACATGGCTAAGTTTTGATTCTAGTCATAAAGCCCAATGAATTTAGTGATTCATTGGGCTTTATTTATTTTGTAAAGATCAAACACAATGAAGTTAAACTCTGTTTTGTTCAATAGCGCGTTTTTGCTTTCGTTAGTATGCATATCCTGGCAAGGTTTGGCACATGCACAAACCATGTATCGTTGCGGCAGTAATTATCAAGATAAACCTTGCGCTAATGGTCAGACGGGTAAGGTGATAGGAGCCCAAAGAGCAACACCAACCGAAGCGGAAACCAAGAACGCCGTCGACAGTGTCTGTGCAAAACGTAGTGAAGATGCCAAGAAAATCATTTGGATGCGGCAAGGCGGTGCGGCGAAAGAAGATGTATTGGCAAAGGCAGATAGTTTGGCGCAGCAGCGTTTAGTTGACGAAGTCTATGCGACACGTGGTGACACACCGCAAATTCGTGCTTCGATTGAAAAACGTTGTATGGAGTCACGAACTGTTCAACGTGGCCCTGAATCTATGACAGACGCGGAACTTCTAAGTGCTGCGAAGGCTTTGGAGAAACGTATCAATAATGCGGAAAAAGCGGAAGCGAGTCGCGTCACTCCGGCGGAACCAGAAGCACCAGCGCCTAAGCGTAAACTGCCCTGCCAAAACATCAAAATGCAATTAGAGATCGTGAGCAACACGATACGGGCAGGAGCAGATGTACAGACCTTGCAGCAGTTAAATCAGCAAAAACGTGAATTTGAAAAAGACCTGGCTGCCGGAAGTTGCCGATAGTCGACAAGATGCTATAAGGCTCTGGTATAGGCCTTGATTTCAGCACAGTTGAAGAAAAAAATTTAGTAAAAGTTCTAGTAAAAGTTCTAGTAAAAGTTCTAGTAAAAGCGGACCACAATGAAGACTAAGAAAAAGGTGTGAAAATGAGTAAATATTCCCTGAACGTGAATGGCCAGACCAAGTCCGTCGATTTGGTGCCTGATACGCCTCTATTATGGGCACTGCGTGATTCATTAGATTTGGTCGGCACCAAATATGGTTGCGGTGTCGGTCAGTGCGGTGCCTGCATGGTACAGATTAACGGTGTCCCTACCCGTTCATGTATGACGCCGGTATCGAGTGTCGGTCGTCAAAAAGTCACGACCATAGAAGGCATCGATCCTAAAGCCGCACATCCTTTACAACAGGCTTGGCAAGAACTCGATGTGCCGCAATGTGGCTACTGTCAGGCTGGTCAGGTGATGAGTGCAGCGGCCTTATTAAAAGATAATCCAAATCCTAGCGATGCTGATATTGATGCTGCGATGGGGGGGAATTTGTGTCGTTGCGCAACTTACATGCGCATTCGTGCAGGCATACACCGCGCTGCTGAAATCGCCCGTGCTCAGAAAGGTAAAAAATGAAAACGACTGATTTGTCATTAGAAAAACCATCGCGTCGCGATTTTTTGCAACACACTACTGCAGGCGGTAGCGCACTGGTCTTGGGAAGTTTCTGGAGTGATCTGGCGAATGCCGAGCAACAGGTAACTAAGCCCACTGAAGGCGCGGTTTTCAATCCAAGCGCATTAATTAAAATCAGCAGTGATGGTACGGTCACTTTAATTTCTAAGCAGCCAGAAATCGGTCAAGGAATTAAGACCTCATTGCCTATGGTGATCGCGGAAGAATTGGAAGTAAATTGGAAAGATGTGAAGATCGTACAAGGTGATTTGAATCCCGCGTACGGCGGACAATTCGCTGGCGGTTCTTTGTCGACGCCACTTAATTACGATGAATTTTTAAAATTAGGTGCATTAGCGCGCACGATGTTAGTTGAAGCTGCTGCACAGACTTGGAATGTTGCTGCCGCTGAATGTTATGCTGAAAAGAGTAAGGTCATTCACAAAGCCAGCAAGCGTCAATTAAGCTACGCTAGCTTGGTGGCAAAAGCCGCCAGCCTGCCGGTGCCGGATGTAAAGACGGTCAAATTAAAAGACCCGGCGCAATACAAATTAATCGGTAGTCGCATCGGTGGCGTTGATAATGCGGCATTGATGACGGGTAAACCTTTGTTTGGTATCGATGTCAAAGTGCCGGGAATGCTGTATGCCGTGTACGAAAAATCTCCCGCTTTCGGCGGCAAAGTCATTAGTGCCAATTTGGAGGCGATTAAGGCACTGCCGGGCGTACGCGATGCGTTTATCATCGAAGGTACAGATAATCTGAATGGATTAATGCCAGGTGTTGCGATCATCGCCGAATCGACTTGGGCTAGTTTCAGTGCACGTAAACAGTTAAAAGTGGTGTGGGATGAAGGTCAGGTCGTCAACGAGAGTTGGGATGATTTTTCCGCGAAAGCACAGGCCTTATCCAAACAGACTGGCGCCGTCGGACTGCGTAAAGATGGCGATGTCAATGCCGCTCTGGCGAAAGCCGCCAAGACCGTTGAGGCGCATTACAGCTACCCGTTTATTTCTCACGCTAGTATAGAGCCCCAAAATTGTACGGCTTGGTACAAGCCAGAAGACGGTAGTTTGGAATTATGGGTGCCTACGCAAAATCCGGCAGCAGGGCAGGCGATCGTCACCAATATTCTGAAAATACCAAAAGAGAAAATTACTTTGCATATGACACGCAGTGGCGGTGGTTTTGGTCGTCGCTTGAGTGCGGATTATGTAATCGAAGCTGCCGCAATCGCGATGAAAGTTAAAGCGCCAGTCAAGCTGACCTGGTCCCGTGAAGATGATATGCGCCATGATCACTATCGTGCTGGTGGCTTTCATTTCTTGCGCGGTGGTGTTGATGCTAAGGGCAAGCTGACTGCCTGGCACAATCATTTCGTCACCTTTGCTAATCGTGTGATGCGAGATGGTAAAAGCATACTACAACCGGGCAGTGGCGCAAGTTTGTCGGGCGAGGAGTTTCCTGGTCGTTGGGTCGAGAATTGTTTGTTAGAACAAACCCCTATGGAATGCGGTATTCCTATGGGGCCGTGGCGCGCGCCTGGCAGCAATGTGTTTGCCTGGGTCTTTCATAGCTTTATCGATGAGCTGGCCCATGCAGCAAACCGTGATCCTTTAGAGTTTCGATTGGAAATTTTGGGTGATAAGGACATGATGCCAGGCACTGGCGAGCGTGGACAGCCGTATAACGTCGCGCGTATGCGTAAGGTATTGAAAGAAGTCGCTGAGAAGTCTGGTTGGGGCAAACGAAAGTTTCCGCGCGGTCAGGGGCAGGGTATTGCTTTCCATTTTAGCCATCGCGGATATATCGCTGAAGTGGCCGAAGTCACGGTATCAAAAGATGGTCAGTTAAAGGTGGGCCGTGTGGTAGTTGTAACAGACATTGGGTCACAAATTGTTAATTTGAGCGGTGCTGAAAATCAGGTACAGGGTTCCGTGATTGACGGCATCAGTACTTTAATGTTCCCTGAATTAGATATCCAACGTGGTCGCGTGGTACAGGGCAATTTCAATGAATACGGTTTGTTACGCATGCCAGATTCACCGACCAAGATTGATGTGCATTTCTTAAAGAGTGATTATCCGGTCACAGGTTTGGGTGAGCCTGCATTTCCGCCTTTAGCACCTGCTGTTTGTAATGCGATTTTTGCGGCTACAGGTAAGCGTGTGCGGCAATTACCTTTGTCACGTAATGATTTACGTTGGTCATGATGGTGTTCTGAACTCGCGTATTCAAATCAACCTAAAGTAGCCGCTAAAAATAGCGGCTTAAGTAAATTGCTAAGCAAGTGTTAATGAAAAGACCCGCCAAATTCTTACTGAATTTGGCGGGTCTTTTTCTTGCTTTTCTAAAAAGCAGCTTACCGACTTTATTGACGAACGCGTTTTTTAGCGCCGGTAGCTTTGCTGCTTTTCGCCTTGTAACCAGGTTGCCCTGCGACACCAGGGAAGCCAGGTTTAGCTGCTAGTTTTGTTGGCAAACCGACTACCGCCGATTTTTTTGAGGTGCTGTCATCTTTGCTTGAGGCTTCTACAGTTGTTGCCGCTGCTTCGGTGGTTTCTGTTTTTTTCACTTGTCTGACCTTGCTTGGTGGTTTTGTCGGAATCATTGTATCCGCTTCAGTTTTTGTGTCTACTTCCACAGCTTGAGTTAGCTTGGTTGGCGTTCTGACGCGCTTAAGCTTTTCTATCGGTGCTGGTGTTGCTGGTTCATTTGACGCTATCACTGCCGCCGATTGTAAAGAATTTGCTTTTGGCTTTACACTAGTCTTAGCTTTAGTTTTGCTTGCTACGTCTGTTGTAATATTGGCCTCTGCATCTTGTTTGACACTGCGTTTTACGGGTACCGTTCTTGCACGAACTAAAGTTGCTGTCGCTGCTTTTTTTGCTATTTCGGTTGTAGGCTTAGTTTCAGCCTTAGTTTCAGCCTTAGTTGCTAGCTTAGTTGCCGATTTAGTTTGAAGTATAGTCACTAGCCTCGGAGTTATGTTCTTCTCCGTTGAATTCGGCAAAGGCGTAATATCGATCATGCTCTCCGTTATCATAGGCGATAAAGTCTGTTCTAAGGCAAACATTTTTTCCTGAATTTGACGAGTCAAACTGTGTGCGGCGTGCCAGTAATGTTGAGTCTGTTCTGCACTGGCATGTAGTTGCGCCGAGAACAACATAAAAAATTCTTGTGGGTCTTTGACTTGCCACAGTGTGCTGTAGAACTGTCCCCAGCTTTCGCAGGCCAGTTGTACGGTCTGCGCTTGCAATTCAGCGCTACGGTCAAATTCTTCGCTGATGGATTGACTAAGTCCACTGAAAGCTGCGAATTGCTGCTCAATAGTCTGTGGACGAGTGCTAAACAACTGATTTGCTACAAAAATCATGGTTTCCTCCATCATCAATAAGAACGAAATAAGTATCAAACAATTATGAAACAAATTTTAGTGTGGCATTTGAGCTAGGTCTAAAACTGATAACATTTGGCATACGATGCGAGGATCGTGAATCAGTCGAAAAAGATTTGTCCGTATTTGTGGCATCGCAACATCGCGAATTGTAAGCTGAGAATTAGGAAATAGCGAGATTTGGCGACTATTTTTGCTGCTATGCATCAGGAATCCTTGAAATGCGCTGGTTAATTCTGTTTTCTTGCAAGTTTGGTCGCGTCAGCTCATTGTAAACCAACGTAAAATTCAGTTTGCTTTCTCCTTTAGGTATTCCTTATGCTCGAACCGTATCCAGATTTACATCACTTGCGCCAGCAATTGCGCGCCTTTGTTGCCGAGCGCGAGTGGCAACAATTTCATACGCCCAAGAATCTTGCCAGTGCTTTGGCGGTAGAAGCGGCAGAATTGTTAGAGCCATTTCAATGGTTGAAAAATGGCGAACTGACAGAGTTAAATGAGACAACACAAACAGCAATTAGACATGAAATGGCGGATGTCTTAAATTATCTAGTGATGTTAGCGGATCGTTTAAATGTCGATTTGATCGCAGCGGCGCAAGAGAAAATCATCTTGAATGCGCAAAAATATCCTGTTGATCAAGCCCGTGGCAGCATCAAAAAATATACTGAATTAAAATAAAACTTATCAACGGATGTTAACTAGAATCAGACTAACTATGATGTCTTGCAAAAAACAGGGATACATATAATGATACAACTGATTAGCCAGCACACTTTACAGGACTTGTCTGAGCAAGCGAAAGTTAGTCCGCGCTTACGTAAGAATTTGAATTTTCACTCAAGTAACGAAGCTCAATGCCACCGTCTGTTGAATGCTTTAGAGCCAGGTACTTATGTGCAACCACATTGCCACTTTGCGCCAGAAAAAGAAGAAAGTTTAGTGGTATTGGCAGGCTGCATAGGATTGCTGATTTTTGATGCGAGCGGTGCCGTCTTGCAAAAAATACGCCTCGCACCAGGTACTGAAAACTATGGTGTCACAATACCAGCAGGTGTTTTTCATAGCATGGTGGCATTGCAAACTGGTTCGGTATTTTTTGAAGCGAAAGCAGGTCCCTATGTTGCGATCAGCGATGCAGAAAAAGGAAGTTGGGCACCCGCAGAAGGTGATGCCACTTGTGCAGATTATTTGAATTTTATGCAGCAGCAATTCAATTGACAGATTTAATGCAATAAGTGTGAAGCTATCCAACGGGTTAATGCCTACTTAAGATTCATTAGGCTTAAGTGCTAGGTCGGGTACGCTCTATGAACGTATGATGAGGGTACTCTTCTTTCGTAATCGGAAACCCCTGATCGCTAAGCCACCTACAAGCTTCGTTTAATTCGAAAAAATAGGCGACTCGTGGATCGGCAATTGAATCGGTTTGTTGCTGATGAATTTTTTGTTTCAAATTATTCGGAACCACGACCGCAAGGCAAGCGCAATTATTTTCAAAAGCCCACGCACGCATACCGCGTATCATTTGTAAGCTACTCCCACCAGACATTTCCCAGTTTTCAGCATTTGTCAGCCCAGCCCATGGGGCATGTGTGGGTGCTTTTTCTTGAGTTTCCTTAAATACCGCTAGAGTGCCTTCGTCATTGAAAATTCCTGCGGTGCTGCGCACGAGAATTTGGCGTATGACTGTAATCTCCCAATCGCCGTGAATTTTCATATTTCCCGTAGTAAAAATGATGGACAAGATGAACTTCTTTGTATGTATTTTACTAGGAATATAGTGTAGTAGTGTTGTAAGCATAGCTGAAATTCTGCGTAGTTTCCTAACGCACAGACAATTGGAAAAAAGTGTCAAGAATTGTTTTGAACTACCAATTTCTTCTAAGGTACTGGCAAGTAATACCACTCAGTGTGTTTGAAACTACCTGCTTGAAGCTTTTTGCTAGACATCGTTTCGTCCGATAGTCTTCGCTCCATGTTGCACCGACCAGCATTAAAAGCTGAAGTGCGAACACAAGACGCATGTTGGACTTGACCACTGCGTCGCGTTCTTTAGACGTTTTTAAATTTCAAGAATTTTATTTTATTGAGGTCATTATGTTGAAGAAAAATTTGTTGGTATCTATTTTAGCGGTCGCTGGTTTAATGATAGGTGCTAGCGCATCAGCGCAAGTGTACGTGGGCGCGACTGCGGGTCAGTCTAAATGGAACGATGAATGTAAAGGTACGACTAAATGCGATACTACCTCTACTGGCTACAAAGTATTTGGTGGCTATAACATCGATAAGAATTTTGCAGTAGAAACGAGTTATTTCTCTTTAGGTAAAATTTCCGCGGCAGCTAGTGTTGGGCAGATCAACGCTAAAGCGGAAGTCAAAGGCACTGGTTTTGAAATCGCTGGTGTTGCTAAACATAATTTCACTGAAGATTTTGGTGGATTTGCGAAGTTGGGTTTGGCAAGGGTTAAAGCGGACGCAAGCTCAGTAGTTCCAGGCTTAGCAAATTTTTCACAGGACACAACGTCGACTCAACCAGTGTTGGGTTTAGGTGTGACTTACAAAGTATCTAAAGAGATCGCATTGCGTGGTGAAATCGAGACACGTCGTGTCAAACTGGGCAATGATAAAGATACGGTGAACAATTTCTCAGTTGGCGTGCAATACAGTTTCTGATAGCTCTTTATTGAGCTAGGTTTTCTCGAATAGATCTTACCGGTTAGACACGCAATCTAGTGCGCTAGATTGCGTGTCTTTTTTTATGGTCTTATTTTTGCGAATTAGAGCAAATTCAATTGAACTTCAATGTTGCCACGTGTCGCATTGGAATAAGGGCAAACTTCGTGTGCCTTCGCGATGAGCGCTTCGGCAGCGCTGCGTTCAATTCCTGGCAGCGAAACATTCAAAGTAACTTGCAGGCCAAACCCACCTTTACCATTGGGGCCTATCCCAACTTCGCCCGCGATGCTGGTGTCTGCCGGCAGGCTTTGTTTTGCTGCTGCCGCGACAAATTTTAATGCGCCAATAAAGCAAGCAGAATAACCTGCAGCGAATAATTGCTCTGGATTGCTACCTTCGCCACCTGGACCACCCAACTCTTTTGGCGTGCTAAGACTCACGCTTAATCGTTGATCGTCAGAGATGGCGCGACCATCGCGACCGCCAGTTGCGGTGGCGCGTGCTGTGTAAAGTACTTGCATAATAAACTCCTTGAAATTGATAATAAATGATGAAAATGTATCTGATGCGGACCGCTGCTTGCGCTTGAAGCTCACATAAAGTTGAAATGCAATGGCTTCTTTATTCGTGTTTGCAGCTTGGATATAATAATATCGCACAATTAAATTGTGTACAATCTACTTTGTTGAAATTAATTCTATCGACTTAATAGAATTTCTTTATATGGCATTGGTGGATACGTGGTACGCGCCATGCGCGCCAGCTGGAAGACCAGCTTGAATAACAGAGAAGACAGTGCGTGCCGCACACGCCAGCTCTATCGATCATCTAAGATAACAAACGGTTACAGTAATTTTTACATCAGCCGTGAGGTTTACTCCGCTAAATGCCGGTTCAATTCGTCACGAAGTTGCTGCAAGTTACTACGAAGTTGGCTCAGATTGTTAGTGCTTAAGCCGCTGGCACACAGGATTTGTGCTGGGATTTCTTCTGCTGTTTTGCGTAGCGCTTGTCCTTCGGCGGTCAGGGTGATTCTGACTTGACGTTCATCTTCACTGTCTCTTTTCCGTTTTAGGAGTAATGCGCTTTCAAGACGTTTTAAGAGCGGGGTCAATGTGCCAGAGTCAAGAAATAGTAATTCACCGATTTCTTTGACGAGCAGATTATCCTGCTTCCAAAGAACTAACATCACCAAATATTGCGGATAGGTGAGACCTAGCTGATCCAGCAGCGGTTTGTAGGTTTTTGTCATTGCAAGTGACGTTGAGTACAGTGCAAAACAAAATTGGTTTTCTAGCGCCAGGTAATCTGGTGTGGGAGATTTTTTTGATTTCATGTTGAACATCGCCATTAGTTCTTGCATTATCGGACTTCCGCTGCGCTTTATCAATCTTTGTTGAAAGAGCCCATGGAGTCTGAGGGCCGAAGCGGGAAACGTCGAAACGCGAAAATTCCTATTCGAGTGCTTATACATAGTGAAAAACCTAGTGTCGCGAATTAGCTCGTGGTCGTGTGTAAGAATGTTTCGATATTTTCGGTATAAGCCGGATCGATGAACTTTTATGGCGGATAGGTGATTGCGCATCCGTGGTCAACCCTCATTGCGCTAGCGTCGTTAAATACACTATCTTAGATGAGTGGAGCATAGTGACATGACTGATACGCAAACCAAAAAATCACTGCATCCTTTGATTGCAATTGCAGCTTGTTCCGTCATTGTGGTAAGTCTCGTTGGCGTTGCTGCGATGACAGGGATGCTCCCTAATTCCAATGGCGAACCTAAATCAGATTCGCTCAATACAAGTGCTTCACTGGCTGAGAGCAGTAGCTCGGCAAAAACAAGCGGTAAAGCGCTAGCAAAAAATTCTGCGTCGAAAAATGCCGAACACAATAGTGCCCTCGATGATGACAGAGAAAAAGCAAACACGGTTCAAACAGCTAAAAAAACGATCTGCCAACAATGTGGCGTTGTCACGTCGGTGCGTAGTTACGAACAAAAAGCCGAACAAGGAAGTGGCGTCGGTGCCGTAACGGGTGCCGTTTTAGGTGGCTTGATTGGTAACCAAATAGGTGGCGGGAATGGCAGAAAAATTGCTACTGTTGCAGGTGCGGTAGGTGGTGGTTATGCAGGAAATGAAATTGAAAAAAGCCGCAACACGCATGTCGTCTACCAAGTGACTGTAAAAATGGAAAATGGCGAAGTCCGTACCTTCAAACCAAGCAATAAACCTGACTGGCGTTCAGGTGATCATGTGCGAGTGACGGATGGTCGTTTGGTCAGTAATGACTAAGTTCGAACGAAGTCTACATTCAACCTGATACAAACCTAAAACACGAAACGGCGACTCAGTACTCAAGTCGCCGTCTTTTTATTTAGTCTCAGTCTGCGATAAAGTCAGTATGCTATGCGCAACCAAATCCAAAGCAGGGCGCGCATTCCCTTGTTTGTCAGTCCAGACCTTAGGCGTTAAGGCCCCCGACAGGCTTAGACTTGCGCCATCTTCCAGATTCAGTAAGGCCTCTCGCACGGCGTCATTAAAGGCAATCACATTACAAATGATAACGTCGCCATCGTCAGTCATAGCCTTGACTTTACAAGTCACATAGCTGGAGCCAGCATGACCAGTTCTTTGTTCTGCGATGCCATACAGGCGTCCTGCGATCAGTGCATCTATCATATTGGTTTGTCTCGTTCACGGTATTGGAAGCGAATTATAGTACCTAAGATGTACATTCTTCTAGTTCAGGCAGGCAATGAGCTCAGCGGTGGCATGTGGATAAAATACATGTAATTGTGCCAGTCCACTAGAAACGAAAACACAACATTATGGTTTGCTAATCAATTTTTTGAGTTCGAATCGTCCTGCAATAGATGCAAACAGTATTTGAAAACCGTAGTGATTCCATAACGCATTCCAATCCGCATCGCAACGCGTTGCTAGATGCGTCAGTCAAACTATATGCAATTTAAGGCATGGCTAAAATTTCTTTTCTTAGCGATTCATTCATTTTCGGTGCTTTTCAGCTTATGTGAGCGGTCAGAACCTTGGGCTTTGATGCGCTTTGAGATCGGTTAAGTCCGCGCAAAATTACATAGAAAATGAGTGCGCCGGCGAGGCCATGCATCGCCATGAAAAAGACTCCCTCAGCATAGCTTAGCCAGGCATAGTTAGTCGGAATGCCATCGATGTAAGTGTCAACATACGTGCCGTGCCAGTTGTGACCAGCAGAGTAGCCCTCCATCTGTCTTGGCCAAAAAAAGACATTCGGTAAAGCACCAAGAATCAAGCCAGCGCTTGCCATAGAAAGCCAACTGTCTTTACCAAGCTTACGCAGTGCGAGGAACGTCGGTATGCCTAAAATTAGCACCGCAGCGGAAGCGACGGCCAATATCGCAACTATCATTAATCCGATACCGTTAAGTGGCTGTGGCGATGCCAAATAGTCTGGTGCTAGCCGTAAGAGCATTACGATAGGCTGAATTAAAACTGCGGCCAGAGCTGCGATCCAAATGTTCATGGTGTGTTAACTTTCAAAAATAGCCGAAGAGGGTGTGTCGCGCTAGACTTAGGTTTAAATCGAATGTTATCTATAGAAATGTTTTGCGGCGACTACTCGGTTGAGATTGCTTGAATCAATTACTCAACACAATAGCTTATGGGCTGCAGACTTCATACTTTATACTGAAAAACATTGGTGGCGCTTATTTATGCTGCTGACTAAATAACCAATCACGCCACCAATATCCCGGATAGACATCAGACGGTGGCTGATGCTTCAGCCCTTTGTACTCTCTCAATGTGACTTGCTGCCCACCATGGTCAGTAATCGCTTGGACGAAGCGTCGATCAGCGGTAATTGGGTTTTCCATGTCTGCGTCACCATGAATCACGATGATAGGTAGATTCGTAAAATTACTCGCTTGCGAGTTGGGCGGTGCGATGCCACCCATGGGGACAATGCCAGCAAGCATGCCCGGTGCGATGCTTGGCAGCAGCCAAGTTGCTGAGCCACCCATAGAAAATCCCGAGGCATAGATTCGTGATTTATCCACGGGATTTGCTGCGCTAAATTGATTGATTAGCTCGACGGTGTCGTTCAACATAGTCGAAGGCACAGCATGTTGATCCGGTGAAGCCGGACCGTAGTTCGCGCTTCTGATAGCAAACTGCGGAATCAAAATAAAAGCCTGATATCGATCGCGAACATCCGGCATAGCCCAACTTTTCGCCAGTCGATCTAACTGGCTTACATTGTCAGTCCCTATTTCTCCTGATCCATGCAGTTGCACTACTAGCGGATAAATTTTTCCTGGAATTAGTTTTGATGGCCGCAGCAAGCGATAGGGCAATTGCGCACCGCGTGATGATTTGAAAATGACGCTCTCAAATTGGTCGGCGGATACCGTATTGAAAATTTCTCTAGACAGGGGAGTGGGGTTGTCTATCTGTTCTTGTTTTGGGGAGACGCTTGCGCAGCTTGTCAGGGCGGCGCAGAGAAGGAGGATCAATGTTTTTGTTGTTTTCATTGTTGGGATGGGCTGTGTGACTTCAGGTTTAGCGTTGAGCTGAAAGGTCCGCCTTTGTGTAAAGAAGTAAACCAGAAATTTTCTTTAGCTATTCTATGTCATTTGTTTTGTTAATCTATTCAAAGGATTTTGACATCCTCGCTCTATCGTAATCAAGTAGGAGGCTATTATGCTTTACGTATAGTTTTCTTAAAAATTCCTTATTTGGTCCAATTATATCCATACCTCTATCATCATAAGGATGCACTAATACACGATCTTTAAAATTGAAAATGTATATGTCACAACGGGGATTGGGATGCAAAGATGGGAAATCTACTGTAAAAGCGCACCAAAATAAACTCTGTAGTTTCGTTGTCGGTAATTGAAACGCAAGGCTTATCCACCATTCTTCAATGTCCTCATCAAACCTGTCTTCGAATGGAACGGGGTCAAACCAAATTTCACGCTCTTCTGGAATTGCAATACCCGCATTTTTTAGTTCACGTAAAACTTTGCGCAGTGCGAACTTATCATTCCCAGCGAATCTCCGTAAACAAACGGTTAATGAATCAACTGCATCAAACAAATCTTCACAAATCAGTGAAGCTTTCCGTAATGCTGTCAGCACTTGTTCTAACGGTTCTCCACCTTCCGATAGTTCAAATCGTAAACCGTCTGGGTGCGCATAGAACAGCGCATCCCCGCACACTTGAATCCCAAAAATGTCCTCGATTGATCTACTAATTTTTGGATTCATGATGATCCTTAATGCTCGCATAGCACTGTTCACAAACAATGGAGAAATCGCAAAATTTTCTAAACCGATCTGTCATATCTTCTTCGAGCAAGAACATATGTTCACATGCGTAGCACCAAGCTTGAAGATCGCGAGGTTCAGAGCAGTTCTCGACAAAACCAAGTGGCGCCCCATTGTTTTTAACCAAATGACAACATACAGTAGCGGCAAATCCTTTTCCGTGCTTCTCACAATCCATACTCAGTTCGTCGCTTTTCATACGTGAAGACACCTAAATTAATTTGGAAGGAACCGAAGTTAACATGTAAATGCGAAAATAACAACGATGTTTCAAATAGTTGGCAGAGCTTATCAAAAATTGTATTTATGCTTCCAGTGATATATTGATATTGTCTATGCCCACGGGCAAACATCATCCCTCCCAATCCCACAAAACAACAAAACCACGCGTTTTTTTCTTTACTTTTCAAAGCGCTTTGAATTAAACTGGAAATCAATCCAAAGCGCTTTGAATTAATCCAGCAAAAATTACAAAAATTATTCAATCAGCGCTTTTTAATTTTCCAGAATATGAGTAAGTCTATGAAACCAGCCTGCATTTTTGACCTCGATGGTGTGATTGTGGATACCGCGAAGTATCACTATCTGGCTTGGAAGCGCTTGGCGAATAGTTTGGGCTTTGATTTTACTGAGCATGACAATGAGCAGCTTAAAGGTGTCAGTCGGGTTGAGTCTTTGAAATTGATTTTGCGCTTGGGTGGCAAGCAACTTGATGACGCGGAATTTGATGCGGCCTTGGTTCGTAAGAATGGCTGGTATTTGGAATACATACAGCAAATCGGGCCGGAAGAAATCTTGCCAGGTGCGGCGGAGTTTTTGAGTTCAGTGCGCGCGCTGGGGATCAAAGTGGCGCTGGGATCGGCGAGTAAAAATGCGGTCTTGATCTTGGAGCGCATACAGTTGCTCGATCAGTTCGATGCGATTGTCGATGGCAATAAAGTTAGCAAAGCCAAACCCGATCCTGAAGTTTTTTTAAAGGCGGCTGAAGAATTAGCAGTACCTGCGAGCGAGTGTATCGTGTTTGAAGATGCGGTGGCGGGTGTGCAGGCGGCGCGTAATGCGGGCATGAAAGTGGTGGGTATCGGTAGTGCGGCTGTACTAGATCAGGCGCATTTTGTGTTGCCGAATTTTGCGGGTTTGAGCATCGCAGATGTGCTTGCCAGATTCGCGTAGTTGAAGAAGATAACGAACAAAATAAAACCAAGACGGATGAAATAGCAATGAGAGATTACATAAAAAAAGACCCATGGAATATTATCGAAGAAGGCTTTGATCCTGCTTTGAATCGTATTTCCGAAAGTGTCTTTTCGATAGGTAACGGCAAGATGGGCCAGCGTGCCAATTTTGAAGAAAAATACAGTGGCAGCAGCCTGCGCGGCAGCTACGTGGCTGGCGTTTATTACCCAGATAAAACGCGCGTCGGCTGGTGGAAAAATGGTTATCCAGAATATTTCGCCAAGGTGCTCAATGCGACCAATTGGATCGGTATTAACGTCAACGTCGATGGCGAAGAACTCGATTTGGCAACGGCCAAGGTAGAGAATTTTAAGCGTGTGTTGAACATGCAAGAAGGCATCTTGCAACGCAGCTTTGTGGCGACGCTGGCATCGGGCAAGCAAATTGAAGTGCAGTCCACACGCTTCACTAGCATCGTCGATACCGACAATGCGGTGATTCATTATTCTGTGAAGGCTTTGAACTTCAGCGGTAAGCTCACATTCACACCATTGCTTGATTTGAATGTGGTGAATCAAGACTCCAATTACGATGAACAATTTTGGGCTGAGATTTCACGCAGCGCAGAAGTGGGTGTTGCCTCGATTACTGGTGAGACTAAGAAAACGGCGTTCCATGTGGCGACAGCCTTTGCTTTGTCATTGGAAATCGATGGTACGTCGCAGGCTTTGCAAGCGGAACCCGTCTCGAAAGAAAAATTTGTCGCGAATGTCGTGCATGTTGAAATCGCGCAGGGACAATCTGTTAGCTTGATCAAATACGTTTCGGTGGTTTCTTCGCTCTACGCTGAGAAGGCGACGATACAGGCGACGGCGCAAGCGAGTGCAACCGGGGCGCAGGCTAAAGGCTTTGAAAAAATGCTGAGCGAGCAGCGTGCAGCATGGGCGAAAAAATGGGCTGAATGCGATATCACGATTGATGGCGATGTCGCTGCGCAGCAGGCGATCCGTTTCAATATTCTGCAAATGAATCAAACCTATACAGGTGAAGATGAGCGCTTGAATATCGGTCCTAAAGGTTTCACAGGCGAAAAATATGGTGGCGTGACTTATTGGGATACCGAAGCGTATTGCCTACCGTTTTATCTGAAAACTGCTGATCCAAAAGTCGCACGTCAATTGCTCGTGTATCGTTACAAGCATCTCGGTCGCGCTATCGAGAATGCAGCCAAACTGGGCTTTAAGCATGGCGCGGCTTTGTATCCTATGGTGACGATTAATGGTGAAGAATGCCATAACGAATGGGAAATTACCTTCGAAGAAATCCACCGCAATGGCGCGATGAGTTTTGCGATATACAACTACATCAATCACACGGGGGATGTTGGCTACTTGGCCGAATACGGCTTGGAAGTCTTGATCGCGATTTCACGTTTTTGGCGTCAACGCGTGCAATGGTCAGATCGTCGCAATGGTTACATCATGTTAGGTGTGACCGGGCCAAATGAGTACGAGAATAACGTCAACAACAATTGGTATACCAACTTGTTGGCGCAATGGACTCTAAATTACACCCGCGAATCCTTAGCGCAGGTCAAAGCCAGCGATCCTGCGCGTTACGCCGAAATCGTCACCAAAACCCAATTGGGTGGGCACGAAGACGAAGAAACGATCTGGGCCGATGTCGCAGCAAAAATCGTCTTGCCACTGGATGCGCCAACCGGTGTATTTATTCAGCATGACGGCTTTATGGATAAAGAATTGCTGCCGATGTCAGCGATTCCTAAGGGGGAATATCCTATTCATAAAAACTGGTCATGGGATAGAATTTTGCGCTCTTGCTATATCAAGCAAGCCGACGTTTTGCAGGGGATTTATACCTTTGAAGCGAACTACGATAAAGAGACACTCAAGAAGAATTTTGACTTCTATGAGCCTTTGACTGTGCATGAATCTTCGTTGTCGCCGTGTATCCATTCGATTTTGGCGTCGTCCTTGGGGTATGAGGATTTGGCATACAAGTTCTATTTGCGTACCGCACGTCTTGATCTCGATGATTACAACCATGATACGGATGATGGCTTGCACATTACCTCAATGGCGGGTACCTGGATGTCGGTGGTCGAAGGCTTCGGTGGCGTACGCGTAAAGCAAGGCGTATTGCAGTTGAATCCGAGTTTACCTAAGCAATGGCAAGGCTATTCTTTCCGTATTACTTTCCGTGGCGCTTTATTGAAAGTGGCGGTGAAGGCCGACGCCATCATCGTAGAAAATGAATCGGATGTGGAGTTGTCTATGCAAGTTGCTGGCATAGAGAAGCACATATCTGCTAGACAGATTTTGACGGTAGAGCGTTGAATTTAGAATGGTCCCGGACTTAAAGTGAAACAATTTGTGAATTAACTAATTTGGGAATTGATTTCTGTGACATTGAGTGATAATGTAAAAGCGAAAACATAGGTTTGATTAAATCGAATGCTGTGTTTTCTCTCGCAAGTAGAGGGAAATAGGTAGCCCACAAAAGGCGATGAGTAGGGGTGATGGTTGAGGTGTTTAGTATCGAATTTCTTGCTCACATCGGAGGGGTAATCAGCTCGGTGATGAGTTTCGGCTCCCTCCTTATGAGAGTAAGTGAGGGGCTTTTTTTTCTGCTTTTATCCTTCATTTCCGGCCTATTCTGTTCAGCTCATTATCTTCTCCCGTAACAGTTATTCTCTCGTCTTCAGCTTTCTCCCTCGATTCTTTCCTTATTGCTTTCCATCGACAGTGAACGAAGTTGAGTAAAGCGAGTCTATCTGTTTGTCTCCGGCGTACGATAGCCGCGAATGAAAAATAGAGAAGTAATTAGCGACAAAATTAGTGGTGAAAAAAGTGATGAAAAAAAACGTTTTGCATAATCCTGACTGGTGGCGTGAAGCTGTCATTTATCAAGTCTATCCGCGTAGTTTCAAAGACAGTAATGGCGATGGTATCGGTGACCTACCGGGCATCACTGAAAAACTTGATTACATCGCCAGTCTTGGCGTCGATATCGTTTGGATTTCGCCTTTCTTCACCTCGCCGATGAAAGACTTTGGCTATGATGTGGCCGATTATTGTGACGTCGATCCTTTGTTTGGCACGCTTGCTGATTTTGATGCCCTAGTCGCTCGTGCGCACGAACTCGGTTTGAAGATCATGATAGACCAAGTCTTATCGCATACCGCTGAAACTCATCCTTGGTTTATCGAAAGCCGCAGTAGTCGCAACAATCCCAAAGCTGATTGGTATGTTTGGTCAGACCCTAGTCCTGATGGAACGCCACCGAATAATTGGTTGTCGATTTTTGGAGGTTCAGCCTGGCAATGGGATACCCGTCGTTGCCAGTACTATTTACATAATTTTCTCACTAGTCAGCCGGATATGAATTTTCATCACCCAGATGTGCAAAGCGCTCATCTTTCGAACATGCGATTTTGGCTGGAACGTGGCGTCGATGGCTTTCGCATGGATGCTTGTATCTACCATTTTCATGATGAAGAATTACGTAATAATCCTGTTGCCGCAAAACAGAATACGGTAAATGTCGCAGCCTCAAATCCCTACGGCATGCAAGCCCATGTTTATGATAATTCGCGTCCCGAGAATCTAGAATTTTTGGAACAAGTACGATTCTTACTCGATGAATATCAGGCCATCTCGATTGGTGAAGTTGGCGCTGATGATGCCTTAGAAGTGATGGCGCAATACACTGAAGGGGGGCGACGCCTGCACATGGCATATAGCTTTAATCTGTTAACAGCTGAGTTTTCGGCTGGGCACATACGGCGTCAAGTCGAGGCCTTTGAGGCTAGAGTGAAAGAGGGGGGGGCATCTTGGTCGGTCGGGAATCACGATGTGGCACGGGTGATGACACGCTGGGGCGGGCAACATGCCAGCCCCGAATTTGCCAAAATGATTTTAACTTTGCAGTTGACATTGAAAGGTACGCCATGTTTGTATCAAGGCGATGAACTGGCATTAACCGAAGCCCAATTGGCTTATGAAGATTTGCAAGATCCGGTTGCAATTACTTTTTGGCCCGAATCGAAAGGGCGTGATGGATGCCGCACGCCACTACCTTGGGATAGCGATGCCGCATACGCAGGGTTTTCCAGCGTGAAACCCTGGTTGCCAGTGTCGGCAGATCACTTTTCTTTAGCGGTTAACGAACAGGAAAAGAATCCTGATTCGAGCTTGCATTTTGCTCGTCGTATCTTGCGTTGGCGTAAAAGTATCCCGCAATTATTGCGTGGCGCAATTCGTTTTTACGATTTACCAGAACCTGTAATAGGGTTAAGCCGTGATCTGCCCGATGCGCCAAGTATGTATGTCGCTTTCAATTTGAGCGCCGAGGCGATCACTGTGGAATGGCCGCAAGTGCAGGACGCGATTGCACTTTCTGGTCATGGTTTGGCAGGGCGGAAAGACGGTAGTATGCTGATCTTGCCACCCTACGGTGCTTGGTTTGGGATTAAGCGCCATAGCTGATTGACGCGTACGTTTTTGCTGAACTTGGATTGCATTTAGATCGGGTGAAGACCATGGTTTTCCGTTTATACTGTTCTCTTTCGGATTTTCCTTTAAGATTATTTTGACGGATAAAAACATGCAAATTAGCAAAAGACGATTTACCAAAATGCTAGTCGGCACTGGATTAGGTGCATTAACGAATTCAGTCTTTGCTGGCGTTGGCGCACCTGAGATGGGTGTTGAATATAGATTGCTGCGCCAAGCACAATCAGTTGCGGCGGGCTCTAAGATCCAGATCATAGAATTTTTTGCTTACTATTGCCCACACTGTTATGCCTTAGAGCCCATCATGACGGAGTGGGCCAAAAAACAGGGCGATAAAATTGAATTTAAGCGCATACATGTATTAAATCCTGGCGTCGAAACTCAGCAAAAATTATTCTTTGCCTTAGACGCTTTGGGAAAGGTTGAAGAATTGCATACCAAAGTATTTGAGGCTTATCACATCAAACGAAATCGCCTGATGACCGACGAACAAATCAGAGCCTTTATTGACACTACGACCATCGATAAAAGTGCTTTTTATAACGCCTATAAATCCTTCACCGTCATCACTAAACAAGGACGGTCACCGCGCGTGATGGCGGACTATGAAATTGACTCTTGGCCTACTGTAATTGTCGATGGACGCTTGCAAACATCGCCGAGTATGGCGGCACGTGGCATGGGGCGAGTCACCGAGCAAGAACAAAATGAAGCATTGCTCCCAGTTTTAGATTTCCTCGTCAGCAAAGCGCAAAAAGAAAAGGCAGCCTTGCCTAAGTAGTAGGTAGCAAGCAAGGTCGTGCATATAGAATAGTGAATTCCGCACATTTAAAAAAACTCCAGCGCATGAGTGCGCGCTGTGCGCGCAGGTATTTCGGACTACTTTTCGTTCATGTTGCGCGCGGCACATTCTATAGAGTATTGTTTTAAATGAATTTTGTATAGAAAAGTCTATTGAGTACTTCAGCTCATTCCTTAAACAATAAAAAAAGAAAGAGACATTGATTATGAATAAACAGATCAAGCTGCTTGTTTGCGTCGCTGGATTAAGTTCACTATATGCTTTAAACACTGGTGTGGCAGCACAAACCCAAGCGAAACCAGCTGCAAAGCCCACCATGCAGGACATCCTGAAAGCCTCACAGGCTAGCGACTGGCGATCATTAGACCCAAACAATACGCTCTACCTGGATTTGGAAAAAGGTCGTGTCGTGATCGAACTGGCACCTGAGTTCGCACCGAAAAATGTCGTGAATATCAAAACACTGGTGAAAGAAGGCTATTTTGATGGCCTGGCCATGATACGTTCACATGATAATTATGTGGCGCAGTGGGGCGATCCAGGAGAAAAGCGTGAATTCAAAAAAGCTGCAAAGAAAGTGGAAGGCGAGTTCACTGTTAAGTACAAGAAAGACGCACCGTTCACGCGCTTGCCCGATGTAGATGGTTATGCGCCACAAGTTGGTCACGTGAACAGCTTTGCTGCAGCTCGTGATCCGAAAACACAAACGACTTGGCTCACGCATTGCTACGGCGCAATTGGTGTCGCGCGCGGAAACGAAACTGATAGCGGCAATGGCAGCTCTCTGTATGCAGTCACCGGTCACGCCCCACGTAATCTGGATCGCAATATCACCGTAGTCGGCCGCGTGATGCACGGAATAGAATTGCTCTCTAGTCTGCCACGGGGAACCGGCGCACTAGGATTTTATGAAAAACCTGAGGAACGCACACCCATCAAGTCTGTTCGCCTCGCTGCTGATGTGCCGGAAGCAGAACGTAGTAAATTAGAAGTTTTCCGTACTGATACGGCCAATTTCACAGCCCTGGTTGAAGCACAAAGAAACCGTGGAGGTGATTGGTATAAATTCGCCGCGAATCATATTGAATTGTGTAATGTGCCGATTCCAGTACGGATTGTGAAGTAGAGTTTCTTGTTGCTAGTTAAGGATAGAGATGAAAAAAATAGTATCACTGATCGCATTGACCGTATTCATGTCGAGTGGATGCATGACCATAGATGTTAGCTCTAAACAATTTGTTCCGAGAGATGCAAATAAGTTGGTGCTATTGAAGGCAAGTGCACCTGAATACCAATTACGGGATGTGCAATTTGTGCAAGCCGATGGTTCGGTAAGTCGTGGCGTCCATTTTAGTAAGCCGGGTGCTGAGGCCACGGTGCTGTATTTTCTTGGTAGTGGAATACGGGTCGATGCCGATGGTGCTTTTTTCTTGAAGTCGTTTGCTGATTTGAACCTCGATGTCATAACCTTTGACTATCGTAGTTTTGGTCGTAGCGATGCCACTACGAAAAGCCATGGTTTGAAAGAGATTGAAGCGGATACGGCAGCACTTTACGATCATGTGCGCAGTCTTGTGAAAGGTCGTTTGATTGTGCACGGACATTCCTTCGGTAGTTTCGTTGCCGCCCATTTGGCCGGTCAACGTCAGCTCGATGGGCTCGTATTAGAAGGCACGGGAACCGATCCCAAGACTTATGCACAAAACTTGACACCTTGGTTTGCAAGGCCTTTCGTTTCCTACCGTGTCGTTGGTGAGGTCGCAGAAGTTGACAATGTCCGCAGCCTGCAAGGCACCAAGTTCCCAATTCTGGTAATCGCTGGAAAACGCGATTCGACAACACCTGAAGCAACCGCACGCGTCTTGTTTGACAGCCTAAAGCAAAGCAATAAACGTTTTGTGAGCGTCGATTCCGGGCATATGGACGCAATGCTATTCCCTGAAGCGAAAGCGGCGTACAAGAATTTCATCAGTGGCAAGTTCGAGTAAGGCTGAGGGATGTGGTAGACAGGTCTGCATAACCCAGCATTTTTCGGTGCTCGCGCCAAATGTTGGGCTTCGCGTCGGTCACGACCAATCTACGAATTTATCACTGTGCCGGATTCGCTCCCTCAGCATGAATTTGATTGACCGCAGCGATCAGCTCATCACTCAAACGAATGTCCGTTGCTCGAATATTTTCTTCCAATTGGGTTAAATCGGTCGCACCAATAATCGTACTCGCTACAAACCAACGTGAATAACACCAGGCTAATGCGAGTTGCGTTGGTGTCAGCCCATGTGCGCGAGCCAACTCAGTGTAACGCGCACTGGTGGCGATCACTTCAGAGCGCATATAGCGAGGACTCCAAGTCGGCGGAAATCGCGTTAAGCGTCCTTTAGCTTGAATGTCATCGACATACTTTCCTGTTAGGCGTCCAAAGGCGAGTGGGCTGTAGGCCAATAAACCGACTTGTTCGCGATAACAGGTTTCAGTTAAGCCTTGTTCAAAGCTGCGGTTCATCAAGTGGTAGGGGTTTTGGATGGAAATGATACGGGCTTGTTGTTTGCGCTCTGCGTGCTTGATGAATTCGCTGGCACCCCAAGGTGTTTCGTTGGAGACGCCGATGTGACGAATCTTGCCTTCTTTGACTAAACCATCGAGTACATCTAGCGTTGCTTCAATAGCGATGCATTCACGTTCCAATGTAGGGTCAAATTCTTTTTGACCGAAGATAGGCGCGTTGCGGCTGGGCCAGTGTAATTGATATAGATCGATGTAATCGGTATGCAAGCGCTGCAAACTCGCTTCGACTGCGATGCGGATATTCTTGGCATCGAGATCGTTCTCGCCATTGCGTATCCATGGCATGCCGCGTGAAGGACCTGCAACTTTGGTAGCTAAGATGAGGTTGTCGCGTTGGCCGGATTGTTTAATCCAACTACCTATGTATTGCTCGGTACGATTGACTGTTTCGGCACGTGGCATGACGGGATACATCTCAGCTGTGTCGATGAAGTTGACGCCATTTGCGACTGCGAAATTAAGTTGCTGATGCGCTTCGGCCTCGGTGTTTTGTTCACCGAAAGTCATGGTGCCGAGACATACTTCTGACACCATTAAATCGCTGCTGCCTAGTTTTTTAAGTTTCATTTTGAATCCGAATTCTTTGGTGTGAATTTATCTGTTGTTCCGCATCGCCAATGCGGCTTCACGCACCAAGGCTGGACCGCGGTAAATCAAGCCAGAATATACTTGCACCAAGGATGCACCTGCATCCATTTTGGCGACCGCATCGTTACCTGAAAAAATACCACCGACACCGATAATGGGTAATGCATCACCAAGTTCTGATTTCAAGGCACGGATAACCTTGTTGGATAGTTCAAACACCGGTTCGCCCGATAATCCACCGGTTTCTTCGCCATGTTGCAGACCTTTGACTGCATCGCGGGTGATCGTCGTATTGGTTGCAATCACGCCGTCTATCTTATGGCGCAGTAAAGATTCGGCGATATTTTTGATTTGCTCGCTGTCGATATCCGGAGCGATTTTTAAAGTGATCGGCACATAGCGCTTGTGTTGATCGGCTAGGCGTTGCTGTGCATCTTTGAGTTTGGATAGAAGATCGTCTAGTTCAGATGCGCCTTGCAATTGACGCAGGTTTTTGGTATTCGGTGAGGAGATGTTAACGGTCACATAGCTAGCGTAAGGATATACTTTGTTTAGACAAAGCAAATAATCGTCAGCGGCTTTTTCTATTGGGGTATCAGCGTTTTTGCCGATGTTTAAACCGAGTACGCCTTGCTTCTCTTGATAAAAACGTGAAGCTTGTACATTCGCGACAAAAGCATCGACGCCACCGTTATTAAATCCCATACGATTAATAATCGCATTGGCTTGTGGTAAGCGGAACATGCGCGGCTTGGGATTGCCCGCCTGAGCGCGAGGTGTGACGGTGCCGATTTCTATCGATCCAAAACCTAAAGATGTGAGGCCATCGATGTAGCGACCATCTTTATCTAGACCTGCAGCTAAACCCACTGGATTGGGAAATGTAATTCCCATTACACTACGCGGATCCGCCGCTGGTTTGGGGAGCAGGCGAGTTAGGCCCATATTATGAGCACGCTTTAAACCCGGCAGTGTTAAATCATGCGCGCTTTCTGGATCCATGAAGAATAAAAAAGGACGGGCTAAAGAGTAGAGCAATTGATCGGACATAATTTTGATGAGTTTTAGATGAATTGAATTTAGAGTGATTGCCAGCTGTCATCGAGCAAGGCTTGTAACGGTTTGAAATTGGTTTTATACGACATTTTACGGCTCGCTTCTATCCAGTAACCGAGATACAGATAGGGCAGACCGAGGATTTTAGTTTGCGCGATTTGCCATAGGACATTGAAGGTGCCGTAAGCGCTATGCGGTACATCGGGGTCGTAGAAAGTATAAACGGACGAGAGGCCGTCATTCAAAATATCGATGATGCTGATCATGCGTAAAATATTTTGTGCATCGCGAAATGCGATTAAGCGTGTATTGACTCGGCTCTGTAAGAGAAATTGTGCGTATTGATCGCGGCCATCTTGATCCATGCCGCCACCCGCATGACGACGGCGTTGATAGCGTTGATAGAGTTCAAAATGCTCTTCAACAAATTCCAGTGGCAATATCTCAGGTTGCAGATCGGCATGCTGTTGTAAGGCGCGACGCTGGCTACGATTGGTTTTGAATTCACCGACAACGGTGCGTACTGGTGTGCAAGCCGAACAATGATCGCAATACGGGCGATAGATAAAGACACCGCTACGCCGAAAGCCGCGACTGACTAATTCCGAATACACTTCATTGTCAATCAGTTGCGCTGGCGTCGCTACTTGGGAGCGTGCTTGCCGGTCCTCCAGATAGCTGCAAGCGTAGGGCGCGGTTGCATAGTAATGCAGCGTAATGTAGTCGCCTGCATTATTGCTATCCCCGACTTGTTCCCCTAATGTCGAAGGAGAGGGGACTGGCGGATTAGTTCGGGATTGCATCGCTGTTCATCTTTCTGCTAGCTAGAGGATGCTCGGTTTGTAAGTAGTCCTTGAAGCTGAGTAAATCTAAAGGCTGCCAATCTTGAATCGTCTCTTGCGTAATCGCTAGAATTACATGCTGCATAAACTCACTTCGGCTGATGGGCTTGGCGCCGAATGTTGCTAGATGCGAGGTCTCTTGCTGGCAGTCTATCATTTTCACATCATGCTTGCGTAAGAAAACGACTAACTGACTTAATGCCATTTTAGAGGCATCCGTCACCTTAGCAAACATAGACTCACCATAAAACATCTTACCTATGCAAATACCATAGGCACCACCCACTAACTCCCCATCAAGCCAGATCTCTGAGCTATGTGCAAAACCCATTCTATGCAAGGCAGTGTAACCAGCGATGATCTCAGCTGAAATCCAAGTGCCATCCTGATTCTTGCGTGGTTCTGCGCAGTGGCGCATGACCTGTTCGAAGGCTGTATCAAAACGAAAAGTCCAGCGCGGGTCTTTGAGCGACTTGTTCAGACGTTTCTTCAAGCTCTCTGATAGTTTGAAATCGCTAGTCTTTAATACCATACGCGGATCAGTCGACCACCACAATATAGGCTGGCCTTCAGAAAACCAGGGAAAGATGCCATTTTGGTAGGCATTCAATAAACGCTCTGGGGATAAGTCTGCGCCAGCCGCCAATAAGCCTGCGGCGCCTTGTTCTTCCGTCAAGGCTTGCGCTACATCAGGGAAGGGGCTGTCAATTTCTAACCAGGGAATCATAGGTGCGGGATACGGATATGCTTATTCAGGGTGATGTGATTTGTAAAAGTCATGTTCGTGCAAACTAAATTGCCCCTCATGCTGTACTTTTTTCAGATCTTCGAAAAAGAACTTCAAAGTTTGGCTCACTGTAGCGAACGCGATTTCATCCCAAGGTATTTCATGTTCGGCAAATAAAGTGACTTCAAGGCTCTCGACGCCGGCCAGATAATTCGTGTCAACCAGAGTCGCTCTATAGAACAGATGCACCTGATCCACATGGGGTACGCTGAGTACCGAGAATAACTCATGTAGTTCTATATTTGCGCCAGCCTCTTCTATAGTCTCTCGTTGGGCTGCCTGCCGACAGGTTTCTTGATTTTCCATAAAACCTGCAGGCAAAGTCCAATAGCCATAGCGCGGCTCAATCGCACGTTTGCAAAGCAGTACCTTGGCTTCTCCTGCGATATCCCAAACAGGTAACGTGCCTACGACCATGTTCGGATTTTGATAATGAACTGTGCCGCATTTTGTGCAGACAAAGCGTTCACGCGTATCGTCAGCGGGAATTTTCAAGGTCACAGGCGCAGCGCAAGCAGAGCAAAATTTCATGGAGTAACTCTTTCGGGACAGACACATAAATCGAATCTGTGAAAGTGTATCACCGCCTGCACGGTTCTCTGAGTGTAGAGCTGAAAAACTACTTGGTGTCATGAAGCCGCAATAGAAATATGCTCACGAATTATGCTTGAGCATAGAAAGAAATTGCGCAAAGCAGCAAAGTCCTGTATAGTTCTACATATCAGACGCGGGGTGGAGCAGTCTGGCAGCTCGTCGGGCTCATAACCCGAAGGTCGTAGGTTCAAATCCTGCCCCCGCAACCAGTTTTAAGAATAAAGCCACGTTTCATCGTGGCTTTTTCGTTAGGCTGACGAATTTTTTTGATTGGTTTGTGTTTGGAACGTGTTTCTAGACTACAATCGGGCATCTACTAAATTGATCGACTGTTTTGACTGACTTTTATTGACGATTCGCTAGTTGGCGATCTATGTACGGGTTGGCTGCAGACTGATCCACCAGGCGCACATCGATGAATCGTGCTGCGCAATGTCCTACAAGACTAGACTGGTTGGGATAATGATTATCCCGAGTGCTTCACTGAATACTTCTTAAGATCAACACAACCTGTTAGCTAAAGAGTTTGCATGAATACTGCAGATGCCAAGCGTGTACTCGAAACCGCATTGTTATGCGCACATGAGCCGCTGACCATTAATACAATGAAAAAATTGTTTGTTGATAGTAGCGATCAAGAAGATCTGGTCGGTGCTGATACGATTAAATTAATGCTGGAAGAAGTGCGTCAAGATTGGTCCGACAAGGGAATTATGTTGGTTTCCTTATCGACTGGGTGGCGCTTTCAAAGTCGCCCTGAGATGCGCGCTTTCATCGATCGATTGAATCCAGAAAAGCCGCCCAAGTATTCACGTGCAACCTTGGAAACTTTGGCGATCATTGCTTATCGTCAGCCTGTGACCCGTGGCGATATCGAGGAGATACGCGGTGTTGCAGTGGCATCTCAGATGGTAAAGACGCTTGAGGATCGTGGCTGGATAGAAACCATCGGCCATCGTGAAGTGCCTGGGCGACCAGCTTTGTTTGCGACAACCAAGCAATTCTTAAGTGACTTGGGGTTGGCATCACTAGATCAATTGCCGCCTTTGCAGCAGATTGGTCAGGAGGAGGCAGAAGATGCGCCTCCCTCTAAGGATGATTCCCCAGAATTGAATATGTTCGCTGAGATGGAGGCTTTAGTTGAAATTGCCGATGCTTCCGCGATGAATGTTCATACGGGTGATGAAGAGTCTCTTGTAAAGCTTGAGCATGAGCTTGATGCCTCTGAAGAACTTGTTTCTGAGATTGTGATTGAAGATGATGCGACGGAAATAGTTGCAAACGAAATTGATGTAAGTGCGCAAATTAATGCGCAAATGAATGCGCAAATGAATGCGCAAGAAGAATTGAGTGATGTTGCATCGGAAGACCGTGCAGCAGATGCTCACAAAAATGAAGCAGCCAGTGATGTGATCTTGGATGATGTTGCAATGATGGCTGACACGAATATAGATGAAGTAGTGGAAGCAGATGCTGAAGCTCTAACACCTTTCAAACCAGAATCAGATAATGAACACAAATAATCCAGACGATACTTCCAGCCAGCAAAAAACTGGTGCTGAAACCGACGCTCCGCGTCCCCGCGCAAAACGCGTTGCACGTCCGAAAGTTGCAAAGGCCGATGATGCAACAGTCGGTGTTGTCAGTGCCGCGAGTGAGGGGGCGCCAGCTGCTAAAGCGCCACGTGCTCCGCGTAAGCCAAGATTAAAGGCGGAAGTCGTTAGTGCAGAGATACTAGCTCAAACGCCAGCTTTCGCAGAGCAGTCAGCGCCTGTTGCCAGAGCGCCGCGTCAAGAGCGTCCGCCACGTCAGCCTCGCGTACCGCGTCAAGTTGAATCGCTTGAAGTGAGTGTGGAGCAACAAGGTACGCCTCAATTAGAGTCGCCCAATCGAGTGGGCGCGGAAGAGGGTAATGAGCGCCCACGTCGTCCTCAAGGTGATAGAAATAATTCCCGTAATGCAAAGCCTCGTGATGGTCAAGTGCGCGACGGTCAGTCGCGTAATCGACAGCAAACAAAGCCTGGGCAAGGTGCGCAAAATCGCAATGGCGAGCAGCGCAACCAAAATAATCAACGTCGTCCGGGTCAGCAAAATAGTCGCGGCGCCGTACCTGACGCGGATGATGTGTTTTCATTTGTGACTTCTGATGCGTATGACGCAGCAGATGATGCTCAACATTCACGTAACGATAAAAATAAAAAAACTCGTCGCGATTTAACGGCTGATGATGATGCGCCAAAATTGCATAAAGTCTTGGCCGAAGCGGGTCTGGGTTCGCGTCGTGATATGGAAGAGTTGATTATTGCTGGACGCGTTTCCGTGAACGGTGAGCCGGCGCATATTGGTCAGCGTATTTTGCCGCAAGACCAAGTGCGTATTAACGGAAAATTAATTCAGCGTAAAGTCAGTAAAAAACCGCCGCGCGTGCTGATTTATCATAAGCCCGCTGGTGAAATCGTCAGTACGAGTGATCCTGAAGGCCGTGCATCCGTGTTTGATAGTTTGCCGCAAATGAAGGTCGGTAAATGGCTGGCTGTCGGTCGTCTCGATTACAACACTGAAGGTTTGTTGTTATTCACAACATCTGGTGATTTGGCGAACCGTCTGATGCATCCACGTTACGGCATTGAGCGTGAATACGCTGTGCGTACTTTGGGTGATTTGGAAGAGGGTATGCGTCAAAAGCTATTGGCTGGCGTGGAGCTGGAAGACGGTATGGCGCAATTCTCCAAAATTTCGGATGGTGGTGGTGAGGGTGTGAATAAGTGGTATCGCGTCATCATCGGCGAAGGTCGTAATCGTGAAGTGCGTCGTATGTTTGAGGCGGTGGGTTTGACCGTGTCGCGTTTGATTCGTACACGCTATGGCGTGATGACTTTGCCTTCCGGCTTGAAACGTGGACGTTGGGATGAGTTGGGTGAAGATGCGGTGCGTAGCTTGCTCAAAGTGAGTGGTTTGGAAAAAACTGCTGGCGAAAGATCTGAAAAACCTGTGGGTAAGCCAAATGGAAATCGCGTGCAAGGTGGCAAAGTGCCGCGTAATGTGAATCCATTTGATGCGCCAGTGCAGAGAAGCTTTGAGCCTACGGTGCGTGGTGGTTTTGCTAATCCTCAGAATGGTCGTCCGGCACGTGGCTCTGGTACGGGTGGTTACGCTGGCACGCCAGGTGGTTCTAAGGCTGCTAAGCCGAATGCAAATGGTGGAAAACCGCGTAGTCGTCAGCCAGATCCTTTGCAAACAGCCCTGGGCTATCCGAGTCGCGACCAAAATCGCCGCGGCCCGACCGAGCGTGGCAGTGGTCCTGCGATTGGCCAGGCGATTGCGGCACGTCGTCGTCGTGGTACTTAAAAATTAAATGCCTGGAAGTGGGTGAAAGATGTTGCTCAGGCCGTGTTTTTCACCGACTTCTCATTGCGATTGAGTAATTAATCGTTTATAATCTTGTAGTTAGCAGATTTTTCCTTGAATTATTTTTTGGTCAACATTAAGTCTATTTAAGGCGCTAAGAAGATGGGCTAGTGCCCATTTTTTTTTGGCGAATCGTTTTTCAGCGTTTAATCAGTTTTAGAATCGTTTGGAAGCGATATCTGTATTTATCGGAGAATTGTCTTGCAATTGTTGGAATTAATTGAAAAGACTGTCAATGGGACAGGCTATGATCTGGTCGACTTTGAGCGGGCAGAGCGTGGTTTGTTTCGTGTGTATATTGATCTTTTACCGGAAGATGTTGAGGAAAAGGGTCATGTTACTGTTGAAGATTGTGCGAAGGTCAGTCATCAATTGTCGCACGTATTGACGGTAGAAGAAGTCGCTTATGAACGCTTAGAGATTTCTTCCCCGGGCTTGGATCGACCATTGAAGAAGATTGCTGATTTCGTCCGTTTTGTCGGCGAAAAAGCCAACATAAAATTGCGATTGCCTATGCCGGGCATGGCGAATCGTAAGAGCTTCGAAGGTGTATTGCATGAGCCAGAAGGGGAAACTCTGAAGCTCGAATTTGAAACGAAAGATGGCGCGGCGATGCTTGAGTTTACGCTCGCTGATTTAGATAAGGCACGCTTAGTGCCGCAAGTGAATTTTAGGAGTCGCAAAGCATGAGTCGCGAAGTTTTATTATTGGTTGATGTGCTGGCGCGTGAAAAAAACGTTGATGAAGATATCGTTTTTGGCGCATTGGAACATGCTTTGGCAACGGCTACCAAAAAGCGTTATGAAGGTGAAGTCGATATTCGTGTAGAAATCGACCGTGATACTGGCGAATACCGTACTTTCCGCCGTTGGCACGTAGTGGCTGACGAGGCAGGTTTGCAATTGCCAGATCAAGAAATTTTACATTTTGAAGCAGTCGAGCAATACGCAGACATCGAAGTCGATGAATACATTGAAGAGCCAGTGGAATCGGTTGAGCTGGGTCGTCGCTTTGCACAAGATACCAAACAAATCGTATTGCAACGTATCCGTGATGCAGAACGTGAACAAATTTTGGCTGAGTTCTTAGAGCGTGGTGATTCCTTAGTTATGGGCACTATTAAACGCATGGAACGCGGTGAAGCGGTGGTTGAATCTGGTCGTATTGAGGCACGTTTGCCGCGCGATCAAATGATTCCGAAAGAAAACTTGCGTGTTGGTGATCGCGTCCGTGCTTACATCTTGCGTATTGACCGCAATGCTCGCGGCCCACAAGTGATCTTGTCGCGCACTGCGCCAGAATTCATCATGAAATTGTTTGAATTAGAAGTGCCAGAAATCGAACAAGGTTCTTTAGTTATCAAATCTGCGGCTCGTGATCCGGGTGTTCGCGCTAAGATCGCGGTGCACACTGATGACAAACGTATTGATCCTATCGGTACTTGCGTTGGTATGCGTGGTTCACGTGTACAAGCAGTCACTGGTGAGCTCGGTGGTGAACGTGTTGATATCGTATTGTGGTCTGAAGATCCAGCACAATTCGTGATTGGTGCTTTGGCGCCAGCGAACGTTTCTTCCATCATGGTGGATGAAGAAAAACACGCAATGGACGTCGTTGTTGATGATGAAAACCTGGCGATTGCGATTGGCCGTAGCGGTCAAAACGTACGCCTGGCAGCAGAATTGACTGGCTGGCAAATTAATATCATGACGGCAGAGCAATCTGCGGATAAAGCAGAGCAAGAATCTGCTGGCATCCGTGCTCTGTTCATGGAAAAACTCGACGTAGATCAAGAAGTCGCAGACATCTTGGTTGACGAAGGCTTCTCTAGCTTAGAAGAAATCGCTTATGTACCAATTAGCGAAATGCTGGAAATCGACGCCTTAGATGAAGATACAGTGAATGAATTGCGCAATCGCGCACGTGATGCACTTGTGACGGAAGCGATTGCTTCTGAAGAAGGTGTAGAGGGTGTGGAAGACGCATTGATTAATCTGGAAGGTATGAGCCGTGCAACAGCAGGTAAATTGGGCTTGGCAGGTATTAAGTCCCTCGCTGCTTTCGGTGGCTTAGCTTACGATGAATTTGGCGCGATTTTGGCTCTGTCTACAGACCGTGCACGTCAATTAATCGATAATGCATTTGAAGATGTGACTGATGATGAGATGAAACTCATCGACGCTAAATATGATGAACATGCTAAAGCCTTATTGGAAAAAGCATGGAAACTCGTTGAAGCAAAATAATCACGAGTAAACAACATAATTGAAGCGTGGATTTAACTAAATTTATAGCGTTAAATCACAGCGCAAACAAAGAAAGAGGACTGAATGGCGAGTAATAATGTAGCTCAATTTGCCACCGAGCTGAAAATGTCAGCGGATTTACTGCTCACGCAATTGAATGCCGCAGGCGTTGCAAAAGCGTCTGCGTCCGATATCTTGTCCAAAGAAGATAAGGACAAGCTGTTGGAACATTTACGCCGTTCGCACGGCGTGGCTCCTGATGCCGATAAGAAAAAAATCACTTTGACTCGCAAGGAAACGACCGAGATTAAACAAGCTGATGCCACTGGCAAAACACGTACTGTGCAAGTTGAAGTGCGTAAAAAGCGTACTTTTGTGAAGCGGGACGAAAGCTCTCCTGACGAGAATGCTATACCTGCGCTAGCTATTGACCCTGCAGAAATGGCTCGTCGTGAAGCTGAGGCGCAAGCGGAAGCAGAATTGGCCGCGCGTCGTGAAGCTGAATTGTTAGAGAAGCAAGAACAACTGGCGAAACTCGAGGCAGAAAAAGAAGCCGAAGCGAAAGCAGCTCGTGAAGCGGAAGCGGCTGCCAAAGCGAAAGCTGACGCAGAAAAAGCGAAGCAAGCCGAGGAAAAGCGTGCGAAAGCAAGCAAAACACCAATGGTTTCGGAAGTTTCTTCTGATACACCTGCAGTTGACGAAGAGGCAAAACGTCTAGCCGCTGAAGACGCAAAGAAAAAAGCGACTGCTGCTGCAGCTGTAGCCAAAGAAGCGGTGAAAGAAGCTGCTGCACGCGCTGCAAATGCTGAAAATGCTCGTAAAAAAGTTGCTGACGAAGTTGCACAGATTAAAGAAATGATGCTGGCAGCGCGTAAGCCGAAAGTGGTCGAGGTGCCAGCTCCTGTTGCTGCACCATCTAAAGTTGCAGAAGGTACTTTACATAAGCCCGCCGATAAAAAGCCTGGTGAGAATAAGCCTGGTGACAAGAAAGATGTGAAGCCAGCAGTAGCCGCACCGACCGATAAAAAAGCCATCAAATCCGCCAATGTGTCTTCCACATGGCAAGAAGACGCGAAAAAACGCGGTGGTGGTGGTTTGAAAACACGTGGCGCAGCACCAGTTGGTCGTGATGGTTGGAAGAGTGGTCCTAAAGGTCGCCGTAATAATCATCATGATGATAGAGAAACTAACTTCCAAGTACCAGTTGAAGCTGTTATCAAAGACGTCTACGTGCCAGAGACCTTAACGGTTGCGGAACTCGCACATAAAATGTCCGTCAAAGCTTCTGAAGTGATTAAGCATTTGATGAAATTAGGTCAGATGTGTACGATCAACCAAGTTCTTGATCAAGAAACAGCGATGATTCTGGTTGAAGAAATGGGCCATAAGGCCTTCGCTGCTAAGATTGATGATCCAGAAGCGATGCTGACGGATGTGGCTGAACATGCAGAATATGAATCATCACCACGTGCGCCAGTCGTTACCGTGATGGGTCACGTTGATCACGGTAAAACATCTTTGCTTGATTATATTCGCCGCGCGAAAGTGGCTTCTGGCGAAGCAGGTGGTATTACGCAGCATATTGGCGCTTACCATGTGGAAACGCCACGCGGCATGATTACATTCTTGGATACACCAGGTCATGAAGCGTTTACGGCGATGCGTGCCCGTGGTGCAAAAGCAACCGATATCGTTATTCTGGTCGTTGCAGCAGACGATGGCGTGATGCCACAAACGAAAGAAGCGATTGCCCATGCAAAAGCTGCGGGCGTGCCTTTGGTTGTCGCGATTAATAAGATCGATAAACCAGGTGGCAATGCAGATCGCGTGACACAAGAATTGATTGCGGAAAGCGTTGTCCCAGAAGCCTATGGTGGTGAGTCACCATTCGTTTCGGTGTCCGCTAAAACAGGCCAGGGTATCGATGATTTATTAGAACAAGTTTTGTTACAAGCTGAAGTTTTAGAATTGCGTGCACCAGTTGATGCACCTGCTAAAGGTTTGGTCGTTGAATCTCGTTTGGATAAAGGTCGCGGTACTGTTGCAACGATCTTGGTTCAGTCGGGTACCTTGAAACGTGGCGACGTAGTCTTGGCTGGTTCATCTTATGGTCGTGTTCGTGCGATGTTGGATGAAAATGGTAAAAATATTCACACAGCAGGTCCATCGATTCCTGTTGAGATTCAAGGTTTAACCGAAGTTCCAGCAGCTGGCGAAGAAGTCATGGTCATGGTTGATGAGCGTAAAGCACGTGAAATCGCTTTGTTCCGTCAAGGTAAATACCGTGATGTTAAATTGGCGAAACAGCAAGCCGCGAAGCTCGAAAACATGTTTGAAAACATGGGCGAAGGCGAACTCAAAAACTTGCCTATCATCGTCAAAACCGACGTACAGGGTTCGCAAGAAGCTTTGGTTCAATCCTTGGTCAAGTTGTCGAACAACGAAGTGCGCGTACAAGTGGTGCATGCGGCAGTCGGTGGCATTTCAGAATCCGACGTCAACTTGGCTGTGGCTTCCAAAGCGGTCATCATCGGATTTAACACCCGTGCTGATGCCTCCGCTCGTAAGTTGGCTGAATCGAATGGCGTGGACATCCGTTACTACAACATCATTTACGATGCAGTTGACGAAATCAAGTCTGCCTTGTCCGGTATGTTGGCACCAGAGAAACGCGAAACGATCATTGGTATGGTCGAAATTCGTCAAGTCTTCTCCGTCAGCAAAGTCGGTTCCATTGCAGGTTGCTTGGTCACCGAAGGTGTGGTTAAGCGTACGTCGTCCGTGCGTTTGCTACGCAACAATGTGGTGACATGGACAGGCGAATTGGATTCCTTGAAGCGTTACAAAGACGACGCCAAAGAAGTTCGTGCAGGTATGGAATGTGGTCTCTCACTCAAAGCTTACAACGATATCCAGGTCGGAGATTTCTTGGAAATCTTTGAAATTCAGGAAATTGCTCGTACTCTGTAAGCAATTAAGAAGTAAGACCAAAGAGGAAGCGAAAGCTTCCTCTTTAGTTTTGTAGTGTTGAAAAGAGACTGGGAATTCGCTCCCCTTGAAGGGGAAGGGGAAATTCTAGTTTGCAGCATTTATTGAAATTCATAGGCAACCCTCGTTGCCTATAGAAACATGACGACTAATATTGAGAAAGCCCAACAGACTCTCTCGATGATGAATAGAATATTAGAAGCAGTAACCGGTAATCCTTATGGCCAAAAATAGTAAATCCATCCCAGCTCGCGGTTTGCGCGTTGCTGATCAAATCCAACGTGATTTATCCGAAATCATCTGGGCAGAACTCAAAGATCCACGTGTCGGCATGATCACGCTCACTGAAGTGCAATTGACGCCTGATTATGCGCATGCAAAAGTGTATTTCACGACCTTGGCAGACGATCCTGCCGCCATCAAGAATACCCTAGAAGGCTTAAACAAGGCAGCTGGATTCTTACGTAATCAGCTAGGTTTGAAATTGCGCATTCACACTTTGCCGCAATTACATTTCGTCCATGATACTTCCACTATGCGCGGTATCGCTATGTCGAAGTTGATCGATGAGGCTAACGCGACTCACGTTCCAGAGGATAAGAGCGACAACGAAGACTGATTCGGTTCTTAAGAAGCTGGAACCGCAAAGGCGTAGAGACTGCAGTTTTCGTAGGGCGGGTGAAACCCCGCGCTGATCAGGTGCTCGATAGGCTGGCGGCGCGGGGTTTCACCCGCCCTAAATTCCTTATGAATCCTGAGTAGAAACTTTTTGAAATTCCAATTCTAGTCTGCATATGAACCAACCCGTCAAGAAAAAAACACGCCTACCCATCAATGGCGTGCTGTTATTAGATAAGCCCGTGGGGTGGTCGAGCAATGATGCGCTAATCAAATCTAAGCGATTACTCAATGCAATTAAAGCTGGACATACCGGTACTTTAGATCCGTTTGCTACGGGCCTGTTGCCATTGTGTTTTGGTGAGGCGACCAAGTTTTCCGCAGATTTATTAGAGGCAGATAAAACCTACCAAACCGTCGTGCATTTGGGTGTGAGCACTAATACAGGTGACACCGAAGGTGAGGTTATCCAAACCCGCGAAGTGAATGTGAACGAAGCGCAAATTCACGCTGTTTTAGAACAATTCAAAGGTGATATTCTGCAGGTGCCACCTATGTATTCGGCACTTAAACGTGACGGTAAACCGCTTTACGAATATGCACGCGAGGGGATCACACTAGAACGTGAAGCGCGTCCGGTGACGATTCATTTGCTTGAGTTCGTTAAATACGAAGCGCCATTCTTAACCTTAAACGTATGCTGCAGCAAAGGCACCTATATTCGTGTCTTAGGTGAAGACATTGGTAATGCCTTAGGTTGCGGTGCTCATTTAAATGCTTTGCGCCGCACTCATGTTGGTCATCTCATTTTAGAAAATACCGTAACGCTCGATCAATTAATAGAAATGAGCGAAGAGCAACGCCATGCCTTGTTAGCGCCTGTCGATGCATTGTTGTCGAGTTTTCCTGAGGTGCTGTTAACATCAGAGTTGTCTAAGCGCTTTTTGCAAGGCCAACGGATTTCCTTGGCGAAGGAAGCTGTCGCCCATCCTAGTGAGCTTGGTCGCGTGCGAGTTTATCGCATTGATCCTGAACAAACGTCGAAACAATTACTTGGCTCGGCACAATTGCAAGAGTTTGGTGTATTGGCACCAGAGCGTTTGATTTCCACCGTTGATCAACACTGAACTTTCCTTGACTTTGCATTCACGGGTAAAATAGGTGGACTGATTCCCGATGAAAGCATCCCATGTTCCAAGAAATTATCCGCTTCTGGTTCGAAGAAATCGACAGCAAGCAATGGTGGAGTGTTGATCCTGAGTTTGATCAATTGATACAAAAGCGTTTTCACAGCGTGATGCTACAGGCCGCCGCGGGTGAGCTCGACGAATGGCGTGGTGATGACCATGGTCGTTTGGCAGAGATCATCGTCTTGGATCAGTTTTCGCGTAATGTGTATCGCAACACGCCGCAAGCATTTGCGCAAGATGCGATGGCCTTGGTGTTGGCGCAGGAGGCGATTAGAGTGCAAGCGGACCATGGCTTAACGCCTATCGAAAGAAATTTCTTGTACATGCCTTTCATGCATAGTGAATCTCGTGCCATTCACGCTTATGCTGAGAAGCTGTTTCATGAACATGCCCCTCAAGGTAATTACGAATTCGAGTTAAAGCATAAGCGCATCATCGATCGTTTCGGTCGCTATCCGCATCGCAATGCCATCTTGGGACGCGAATCAACAGCTGAAGAAATCGAGTTCCTGAAAGAAGCTGGGTCTAGCTTTTAAGTTTTGTTCGTTTTAGTTCAGTAGGAGAAAGCGATGATTCGTACCAAACTTCGACAAACTCTTGTTGCGCTTGGATTAATCGCACTTGGTAGTGCAGGTACTTTACTTGCGCAAGCTCTGAGCGATTCACCGCAGCGCCAAGAAAAACAAAGAGTTGAATTGCAAGGACCAAATGGCACTCCCACTGGGATGGAAGTGATTTCTTCAGTTGCCGAATACAAACCAGGTGAGGGTATCGATCTGCATTTGCATCATGGCATAGAAGCACTGCATGTCTTGCAGGGTGCACAAATTCAGATGCAAGGGAAAGAGCCACAAACGCTGCCTACCGGTGCTAGCCTCATGAATCCACGCATGGTGCAACATGGTGGATTCAAAGTCATTGGCGATACATCTTTGAAGTTATTCACGGTCCATATAGTAGACAAAAGCAAACCGCTTTACGATAGGTCTTTGGGGCTCGTCGGAAGTAAATAAGTGGTGCTTGGTTTATCAGCGTGACTTGTGTAGGATGCGCATTCTCCTATGTTAAATTTTCTTCATGCATTCTACTTACGATCAAAGCTCTAGCCAACTGAGTCTAATTCACGCATATTCAAGCCATCGTAACTTTGGTATCGACCTGCTGCGCGGGTTTTCCATTTTATTCGTCGTCATTCATCATCTTGCCATGAGTTTTCGCTTGCCTTTGAAACCGAGCTTAGTTGGTGAGTTCCTGGGTAAGCGCGTTATTAATGGCATCAGCTTTAATGGCTATGAATCGGTGTTTCTGTTTTTTGTGTTGTCGGGTTTCCTCATTACGCAGCGTTGTTTGCAAAGCTATGGTGAGCTGAGTGCGATCAATTGGCGGCAGTTTTATCTGCAGCGCTTTAGTCGTATCTTTCCTCTTCTCGCACTTTTACTCATCGTTCTGAGTCTCATGCACTTATTCGGTGTGGATGGCTATGTGGTGCACGAGAAAGGCCAGACTTTGGGGCGCGCTTTGTTGTCTGCTTTAGGTTTGCATTTGAATTGGTACGAAGGGCAAACAACTTGGTTGCCGGCGGCTTGGGATGTCTTGTGGTCTTTGTCAATCGAAGAGGTTTTCTATCTCGCGTTTCCGCTGATGTGTATTTTCTTACCTCGACGCTGGTTGGTAGTAGCTTTATTGGTCTTGGCATTCTCCTTGCCTTTGACGCGTGAAGCCATCGTTGGCAACGAAATCTGGAAAGAAAAAGCCTATTTGCCAGGCATGTCGGCCATTGCTTTCGGTGTGTTGACGGCACTTTTGGCGCAGGTCTGGAAAACCAGCGAACAGTTTGCACGTTCGATTGCTGTCTTAGGTGGCATAGGACTGATCGCGATTTATTTCTTTGGCAGTGAAGTGTGGAAGGTGATTCATGGTTACAGCATGTTGATCTTGTGCCTGTCCGCTTGCCTCTTGGTGTTTGCCGCTCAGCGTCTCGCGCCGCGTCCGCGTTGGGGCTGGCAATGGTTGGCGAAGATGGGTTATTTGAGTTATGAAGTCTACCTGAGCCATATGTTCATCGTCTTATCGGTTTGTACTGCCTATCGTGCCTATTTTGGTGAGAATATGCGGTGGACGTTTGTGGTGTATGTACCAGTGGTCGTAGGCTGTTTGGTGCTCGGTTTGCTGCTGGAGCGCTGGGTGAGTACGCCCGCTATGCAATATTTACGCTCCCGTGCATCCAAATATGAGCTTGATAAGTAGAGATTAATTTCGAAAAAGTAAAGTTCTGAGGAGAATGTTGATGCGCACAAGCTTAGTTTGGATTTTGATCGCTTTACCAAGCTTGATTGCTAGCCTGTTCTTGATGCGCCTGGCGAGTGTCGGACTGTCATTGCAAGTACAGCAGATTGTTGTGGCCTTGGTAGGTATAGCCTGCGTGTTATGGATGGGCAAAGCGCGTCGTAATCAAGATGGTGAAAGTAGTTCATCGGTGCCTCGGCAAATCCGCAATTCTGTCTCGGTGCTCGCTTTAATGATGATCGGTTTAGCTGCTTGTTTCGGATTTTCTGAAGCAGGAGATCCAAGTCGATGGCTTAAGTTCGGAGGTCTACGCTTGTACTTTTCAGCCGCTGTTTTGCCTGTCGCTTTGTATTTGTTCGCCAGACTTCATTGGCGCCTGCATTTTTCGGCGTATGCCAATGCAGGCCTGATGGTAGCGTTAGCAGCACTACTTGCTCTGCAACCAGATGTCTCACAACTGATTGCCTTCGCACTAGCTGTGTTGTTCATCGTGTGGCATCGTAAGGGTAGCTTCGTGCTGAAAGTAGCGATCAGTATTTTGATGGGACTGTTGTGTTATTGGTGTTGGCAACAACCAGATCAGCTGCAGCCCGTGCCTTATGTCGAAGGCGTGATTCAGTTGGCGAGCAGTGCGGGAGTCTTGCCGGTGCTAACAGCCGTATCGAGCATAGTGCTGATTCCCATTGGTCTATTTTTTGTCGGCATCAAGCGCGGTTCGCCAGAATTGATACCGATCGCGTTTTACTACATCGTGATTATGATATGCGCATATTTGGGTTTGACGCCTATGCCCTTAATGGGCTTTGGTGCTGGACCGGTGCTGGGGTATTTTCTGTTAATTGTGGTGCGTCGAAATTCTTAGAAACGCCATTTTTATTCCTCGAAAAAAAAGCGCAAAGAATTCGAATTTCTTTGCGCTCCTCAATCTCGCTATTACTTTTTTAGCCAACCGCCTTCACCACCATCCCAGCAGGCGTATCCTCAACCTCAAACCCCGCAGCCTTAATCGCATCACGCAAACGATCCGACTCGGCCCACATTTTGTTTTGACGCGCGATCTTGCGTTGTTCGACCAGTTCTACAATGTGCGCAGGGATTTCGGTTTTCTTCGGTTCCCAGGCTTTCAAATTCAAACCTAACATTTGATCGAAGTAATCGAGCGTGGCTTTTTTGTCGGCGTCACTTACGTTGGATTTCAACATTTCCCACATGACCGCAATCGCCTTTGGTAGATTCAAATCTTGGTCGACCTCGGCTTTGAAACGGTCTGCGTAGTCTTGATTGATGCTGCCGCCTG
Source organism: Undibacterium sp. Di24W (assembly GCF_049340325.1). Classification (NCBI taxonomy): domain Bacteria; kingdom Pseudomonadati; phylum Pseudomonadota; class Betaproteobacteria; order Burkholderiales; family Oxalobacteraceae; genus Undibacterium; species Undibacterium sp. Di24W. The sequence goes on along the minus strand of NZ_JBMPOP010000001.1, from coordinate 145,022 downwards.
CAGGCAAATTAAAGTAGGTTTCGCGTAGGCGATTCAAGCCAGTTTGTGAGGCTTTTAAGGATTCCCAGCTGAAGTTGAGTTGGCTGCGATAGTGGGCAGACAAACATAACCAGCGATAGGCGAGTGGGTCGATGTTGTCGTCGATCAGTGTTTGCAAGCGTAAAAAGTCGCCGCTGGATTTGGACATCTTGCCGGCGTCGATTTGTAAGAAGTAGCCATGCATCCAGAAGTTAGCTAAACGTGTACCGTGGCAAGCTTGATTTTGTGCGATCTCATTGCTATGGTGAATTGCGATATGGTCTTCGCCGCCGCAGTGAATATCAAACCAAGGTTCCAAATATTTTGCCGACATGGCCGAGCATTCAATATGCCAGCCAGGGAAACCACGACCCCATGGGCTGTCCCATTCCATTTGACGCGTGCTGCCTTCAGGGCTGAATTTCCACAGTGCGAAGTCGGTTGGGTTTTTCTTTTCGCCGATTTCTACACGTTTGCCGGCTTCTAAGCCTTCGCGGTTGAGGCGAGCGAGATAGCCGTAGTCGTCTTGTTTCGAGGTGTCGAAATAGATGCCATCGGAGGTGCGATAGGTGTAGCCTTTTTCTTCGATGACGCTGATGAAATCAATTTGTTCGACAATATGGTCGGTCGCTTTACACCAGATTTTTGGTTCTAAAATATTTAAGCGTTGCACATCTTCTTTGAACGCGACCGTGTATTTCTCTGCGATTTCCCAAGCCGTTTGGCCAGTGCGGCGCGAGCCTTTTTCCATCTTGTCTTCGCCGTCATCACCGTCCGACACCAAATGGCCGACGTCCGTAATATTAACCACGTGACGTACGTTGTAACCGTTGAGCTCTAAGGCGCGACGTAAGACGTCTTCGAATAAATAGGTGCGTAAATTGCCGATATGCGCAAAGTCATACACGGTAGGGCCGCAACAGTACAAACCAACCCAGTCCTGGTGAATCGGAGTGAAAGGGCGCAGGGAACGTTCCCAGTTGTCGTAGAGTTGCATGTCGATTTAGTAATAGTTGAAGTAAAAAAATCAGGAATTGATATGAAATTGAGGCTTCTTTGCTATTTGCAATAGCGCACTCATCGGGTTCAAATCCTGCCAAAATTGCGGAAGCCTTAGCTAGACCAGTATTATCGCCGAATTCCTTATTGAATTCTGCATGAAAGTTAACTTAAAGGTTTAGAGGACAGCAATGAATTTGAGTTTTCTACAAAATGTTGACTTGAAAAATAGAATGCCATACGCATGATGTAAATCAGGTACGGATTCTAGGCGTTTCTTATCAAATCATCGCAAACAATTTGCTTTGTTTGTTCAAAGCGCTACACTGAATTTATGCCCTCAGGCAATTTTTTTGCGACAAAATCCAATATAGCGAAAAGATGCAATGACATGTAATAAACAGGTAGGAGACACCTATGATAGCGCTATATCCCGAAGTAACGCCTGACGAATTTCGCGCACACTGTCAGTCACAGGATCAAATGCAAGCACGTAGCGTGTTACTTTTTTTTATGTGGGCGACTTGGCCCTTGTTGTATATCGATTTTTCGCTCCTTGGCTGGACGCAGAATTTTTGGATTATGGTGTGCTTGCGTGGTGTAATGTGGGTCGTCAGTTGGTATTTGTTGCGACCAGTGAAGTCGGCTCAAGAAAGACGCGCTGACAATAAGTTCAGACGCCCATTATTAGAAAAGCACTTGTACCGTTGGACTGTTGCGGTGATGTTGGTGCAATTGTCTGGCAATGTCATCGCACCAGTCTACTATCTCGGTCATTTTTTTATTGATGCCTGGATCTGTTTGATGGTATCAATTGCGTTACCTTTGCGCAATGTGCGACTACGGCAACTGCTGATAGCCTATTTCTTTGCTTGCGTCACTTTATCTTTGACCAAGACTTTTCCCTCTACGGCATTTCAATTGACGGTGTTGACCTCACTGTTACTCAGTGCCTATTCAGGGCAAGTATTAGCAGCGCAACGGCAGGTTTATCGTAAGAAAATCTTGAGTGCGGAATTGGAATTGCAGCGCAAAGAAAATACGGATCCTTTAACGGGTATTGCCAATCGTCGTGAGTTTTTGCGTGTCACTGATAGTGAGTTGCAAAGACATCTGCGCTTGGGAAAACCACTTTCTTTACTGATGTTAGACCTTGATCATTTAAAACAAATCAATAGCGAATATGGAGCAAGTGCTAGTGACATGGTTTTGGTGGAAGTGAGCAAGCGCATGCGTCGTGCTACTCGCAGTTACGATTGTCTGGCTCGCTATGGCTCTGAAGAGTTTAGCGTGCTCCTGCCTGAAGCGAATGAAGAAATTGCCGAGAAGATTGCAGCACGCGCCCAGGCGACGATTGTCGCCATGCCAGTCGCTGCCTCGGGTAAAGAATTAAAAGTTAGCGCCAGCGTCGGTGTTGCCACGATGTTGGAAGGTGACACGATAGAAAGTATGTTACGTCGTGCCGAAGATGCTTTGCATAAGGCACAGCATGTTGCTAGACAAACTTTGACGCCATCCAGCCCTGAACAAGAAATATTTGCCTAAATCGCAAGTAGTCAATCAGATTTAGTTGATTCTGATGTTTTTACTTGATTCCCATCTCTTAGCTTTGAATCTGCCGGTGCTCTTTTGGGTACTGGCATTTTATTGCACACGTCCCGTGGCGCAACAGGTCTCTAAAATTTTCTTGTTTATAAAATATTTTTGTTTGATACTTGGGTTGGTTGTAATAATTCAAGTAAAGAATTAAGCAAGATTTTTATTCTTCCTTTGCTCCTATTGAGGCTATATGCCCATTCGAAAAATAGACTCAAACCAACTATGCGCGTTGATCATGCTCGTTTGCGGCCATTATTTTTTTGCGCCGCCTTCAAGAGCAATAGATTTACCGAATGAGCAAACGATTGATGTTGCAGATGTCCGAGTCGAAAGTTTTGTCTGGACCAATGCCGTGGATCGCCAAACGAGACAATTTCAAGATAAATTAGTTCAACCGGTTCGAAGCAGAAAAGCATTTTTGTGGATGCAATTACAGGGCTCTGCTGCCTTATTGGCTCGACTGCAAAATAGCACTAAAGGCAGTATGCCGATACGACACGAGTGGTACAAATATCAAAGCGATGCTATTGAAGCTGAAAGTCCCGATACGCTGGATTTGGCGGTCGATTTAGCTGTTGGTAGAAAAGAGTCACTACAAAAATTAGCTTTTGAAGTCGATGCAACGGGTGCGTTTCGTTGGCGAGTGTGGAGCGGAAAGCAGCAGTTGACACCAGGTTGGTGGCGGGTTGATTTGGTGTACAGCTCAGGTGCTCCCGTTATTTGCCCAACGCCAGACAATAAGTTAAGACCTTGTAAATTTGTGATAGAGATAAAAAGATGAGCGATGAAATCCAAACAGTGGCAGCCGTTGTCGCATCACCCTCAGGTGATGATCTACAGTCGAAAAATACGGTAGAGAAAACGAATGTTGATAGGCAGAATAATGCTAGTCTCGGTACAGCGATTCGTGAATCGCAGATATTACTGGCATTCGCATCACAAAATGGAACGGCGCTAGATGAATCTGTTATTAAAGTGATTGTTTCTAGCGGTAGTTTGTATACGTTAAAGCAAATGAGCGATGAAGCCGAAACCGCATTTTGGCTCGCGTTCAATACGCTAGCAAGAGCCGTGGCGCCCGTCTCGGTGAATAGTTTGCAATCGATACTCGATCCTGACGAAATAGAAACACGTGTCGTATTCGGGATGACACTCAAAAAAATTTCCTTGGCACGCAGCGCGGTACGTTGGTACACCATATTAGCAATAGGTACTTTATGTGCTTTGTTGACCATACAAATCTATTGGCTGTTTGGTAGCAAAATTACGACCGATGTCCAAAAAATCTCAGAGAAATATGCCGACTCTTCAGCCAAGTGGACAGCTGCGAAGTTGCAGGCACTGAACGCAACGAATGCCGTGAACGCGAATTCAGGGGAGGGCGTTTTAAGCAGTGGGAATGCGGCGCAAGACACCATTAATCTTAGTCTCAAAGCGCAAGTCGAGAGCTATGGGTTTCAAAAAGATTCTAGTTATGAATCGCTGTATGTGTGGAGTCGTATTTGGGCCATGTTTTTGCCCAACCCACAGATAGAAGTCGACAATCCCGCTGAGAAGAAAATCTACCTCAATTCTATTTTGTTGCAGTCGTCTAATCTCTTATTGGATGCATTGCAACGCTATCTTTTGCCTCTGCTGTACGGACTTTTAGGCACCTGTGTTTATGTTTTGCGTACCTTGGCAGTTGAGATTACCGCCCGTACTTATTCAGAGGCGTCGAATGTTGGCTTTCGTATTCGCCTTTACCTCGGTACGCTGGGCGGTATGGTGTTTGCTTGGTTTGTGATCCCTGAAAATAGCGATGGCGGCATATTCAAATCTTTATCGCCGTTTGCATTGGCATTTTTAGCTGGCTATAGCGTGGAAATTCTGTTCGCTGCGATGGATAGATTTCTAGTTGCTTTCACCAGCAAACCGTCATAGTTCATGAGGGTTTAGTTTAGTTCCTTTCCCAAAAAATCCCAAACACTAGCGTCCGACATCGCAGCAACATTCAAACGCATTTTCGTCGAGGGCAATTGATGCGGTGAAAACAGACTGCCGGGTGCGAGTAAAAATCCTTTTTCAAAGGCTTTTTCAGTTAGGGCGATGGTGTCATTGCACGTGTCCACCCACAAGAACATGCCAGCGGGGGTGCGGTATTCTACTTTCATTCCTAATTTTTCGACACGAGCCGTAACTTCATTGCGCGCCGTGTCTAGTTTGCCGCGTATACGATCGACGTGCTTGCGATAATGGCCTTCTGATAAAATTTTATGAACCACACGCTCACTGATTTCATTCGTGGTCAGGCTAGAAAGCATCTTGCGGTCGGACAGGCGGATCGCGGTTTCATGCGATGTTGCGATAAATCCCACACGTAAATTGGCTGCCAGAGTTTTGGAAAAGCCACCTAAGTAGATGACACGATTGAGCTGATCCAAAGCAGACAGGCGGGTCGCTGGCTGCACCGTAGAACCTGGATGCATATCGCAATAAATATCATCTTCTACAATCATGAAATCATGTAGTTCGGCGGTTTTCAGAACTTGAAAAGCTTTCGCAGCCGACAGTGAAGTGGAGGTCGGGTTGTGCAATACCGAATGAATGATGTACAGCTTGGGTTTATGTAACGCAGCCAATTCAGCAAGTTTGGCAACGTCAGGGCCATCGTGCAAGCGCGGGATACCGATAACTTTGGTACCCAAGGTAGCGAAGGTGCCAAACATTAAGAACCAGGCCGGATCATCGACAAAAATGGTGTCGCCAGGTTGAGTAAACTCACGTGCAACTAAATCAAGTGCTTGCGTGACACCATTGGTGGTGACGATTTGCTCGGGGGAAGCGGCTATTTCCAATTCAGCCAATTTCAATTGCAGTTGCTGGCGAAATGGCAAAAATCCTTGTTGAGTACCGTAATGGAGTAGCAAACTCTGATTTAGACGACTTACCGCACGCAGGCCGTTGGCAACTAATTCTCCGTCTAACCATTCATGCGGTAATAAGCCTGAGCCGGGCATCTTCTGTTGCGGTAATTGGCGTAGCATATTGCGAACTAACCACACCACATCGGGTTGTTGCGAGGTTGGAATGTTGCGTGTATTGCTATTATCTGTCACACCGCTGTTAAGCAATGAAGCGCGTTCACGTACAAAAAAACCAGAGCCTCTACGGGACTCTAAGTAGCCATTGGCGACTAAACGATCATAGGCTTCGACTACCGTAAAGCGCGACACTTTTTGCTCGTCGGCGAACTGGCGTATAGACGGCATGCGTGAGCCGGTACGCAGCAATTTGTCGTCTATACGGCAAGCCACCGAGCGTACGATTTGTTCCACCAGAGAGCCACCCGAGTCGCGGGATACCATGGAACCGATTGTTAAATTGGAGCTTGAACGCATTTTGAGCGACCTTACGATTTTTTAATTTTGTGAATTTAATATCACAATCCGAACAATTCTTTGACGAAGTCTTGTGTAATGGTAAAAGTGCCATGACAGTGTGAAATCTATTTCGTAAATTGTATTGGTACTGTATTGGTGTTTACGGTTAGGATAGCATAATAAGTTGTCGTCTCTGAATGGTTCAGTAGTGCAGTAGCATAAAAAAGGATTACATCAGATTTGTCGCTATTACTTGGTTTTATTTTATCTGCTTACAAAAAAGCGCCAAAATAAAAAATATTTGATTGGTTTTTGATTGTTTTTAGGTTCCGCTGTGGTCTTGCCCGAGCTTGCGCCTTACAATGTTGGTGGTTGCTGTAGAGGCATTTTTGAATTGCCGCACACGTCTGCGGAATCACTTTGTTGAGGAATATTTATGTCAGTTTACGAAAAATTAAAAGCTTTGAATATTGAATTGCCAGCCGTCGCTGCACCAGCTGCCGCGTATGTAATGCACGCACAGACTGGCAATACGGTATTTTTGTCCGGCCATATTGCCAAAAAAGATGGCAAGGTCTGGGTTGGACAATTGGGTAAAACGATGGAAACAGCCGAAGGCAAAGAAGCGGCGCGTTTGATTGCAATTGATTTGTTGGCGACCTTGCAAGACGCCTGCGGTGGAGATTTGACCCGCGTTAAACGTATTGTGAAATTGATGAGTCTGGTAAATTCAACGTCAGAGTTTACTGAGCAACATTTAGTCACGAATGGTGCTTCTGAATTGATCGGTGAGATTTTCGGTGAACAAGGCAAACACGCACGCTCTGCTTTCGGCGTGGCTCAAATTCCTTTGGGCGCTTGTGTAGAAATAGAAATGATCGTTGAGATCGCCTAAGTGTCAATTTTTATTGGCTGAATTTTGTCTGAAAATTGCATTTGTGCAGTTCAGCAAAATAAATTGTTTTAAAACTTTTTTTGAAGTGAATCCAGTATGAGCCTGCAAAATTTAAAACCGATAGAGTGGAAATTTTCTGAACGCGCTGAGCAGTTACAAAGCTCGGCAATTCGTGAAATTCTTAAAGTAACGATGCGTCCAGAAGTGATTTCGTTTGCAGGTGGCTTGCCTTCTCCAGAAACCTTTCCTGTAGAGCGTATGCGTGCGGCCTTCGACAAAGTTTTGGCTGAAAATGGCAAGACTGCCTTGCAATACGGCACAACTGATGGTTATGCACCTTTACGCGAATTTATCGCAAAGTCTTTATCGACTTCCGATTGCACCATTACCGCGGATCAGATCATGATGGTGTCGGGTTCTCAGCAAGGCTTGGATTTGTTGGCGAAAGTTTTGGTCGATGAAGGTAGTAAAATTTTGGTAGAGACACCAAGTTACCTCGGAGCGCTGCAGGCTTTCTCGGTGTATCGCCCGGAGTTTGTTTCTGTTGATATGGATGAGAATGGCGTGGTGCCCGCATCGGTCGCAGCCAAAGGTGAAGGCGCCAAGTTGTTTTACGCTTTGCCTAATTTTCAAAACCCTACCGGGCGTACTTTGTCTTTAGAGCGTCGTAAAGAATTGGTGGAAACCTGTGCACGCATGGGCATTCCATTGATAGAAGATAATCCTTATGGCGATCTTTGCTATAGCGGTGAACCTTTACCTAAGCTCTTAAATATGAATCCCAATGGTGTCATTTACCTAGGTTCATTTTCTAAGATTTTGACACCGGGTATACGTTTGGGTTACATGGTGGCACCGGTGCCTTTGATTCGTAAACTGGAACAGGCGAAACAAGCGACTGATTTGCATACCTCGACTTTGACGCAGATGGCGGTGTACGAAGTGATTAAAGATGGTTTCTTGGACGAGCATATCCCTAGCATTCGTCGCTTTTACTCAGCACAATGTGATGTGATGTTAGCCGCCATGACTAAGCATTTCCCAGAAGGCGTCAGCTGGACTCGTCCTATTGGGGGCATGTTTATTTGGGTGACTTTACCTAAGCATATTCATAGCAAAGAGTTGTTAGAAGAAGCGATTGCGAATAATGTTGCCTTCGTGCCTGGCGGTCCGTTTTATGCGAATGAGGCTGAAACCAATACTTTCCGTCTGAGTTTTGTCACAGTGTCGCCTGAGAAAATTAACGAAGGCGTAGAGAAGATCGGCAATTTGATTAAAGCGCGCATGTAATCTGCAACAATAGACCCATAGATGCGTAAGCATTTGGCTCCATTGCACAATAAAAAAGGCTAGTCGAAAAAAGACTAGCCTTTTTTATTGTGCAGATTTCGTCATGGTTATACTCGCGCTTATCAAGACCAGATGAGTTATGTTTGCTACAGTCTTTGCTATTGCTGCATCCTATTCTTTAAATTGATACTGATTACTGATACGAAGGAAATAATATGACGAGCTCCATCGGTGGTTCAAACGCCGCAACTGAATTAGCCAGCATCGTTAAAGACCTGTCTCATGTTCGTCCCATTACGAATGATGAGCGTCAACAAAGGCGTGATAAGGCTTCAGCCTTAATGCAAGAGCGTGGTATTGCTGCATTGATTATGAGTGCGAGTACCAGCTTGTACTATTTTACCGGGTTGTCCTGGTATCAAAGTGAGCGTTTGGTAGGCGCAGTATTGACACGGAATGGCAAATTGACTTTTATTAGTCCCGCATTTGAAGATTCCAAATTGCGCGAAACCCTCGGTGATCAAGCGGAGATTCGCCTGTGGGAAGAAGACGAAAGTCCATATACTTTAGTCGCACAAGTTTTGCAAGATGAGGGTTTGAGTGGCACGGTCGCTCTGGATGAAGCTGCACCGTTTTTTATCGCGGATGGTCTGCGCCAAGCGCTGACTTCGCATACTATCGTGAATGGGATGGTGATCACGGCTGAATGCCGTATGCATAAATCTGCGAACGAAATTGCTCTGATGCAGGCGGCTAAAACCATTACCTTAGAAGTACAAAGACGCACCGCAAAAATTCTACGTGAAGGTATTTCATCAGTTGAAGTTGCCGATTTCATAAATCAAGCACATCGTGCTTTTGGTGGGAGCAGTTCGACCTTTTGTATTGTCAGTTTTGGTTTGCCAACATCGATTCCACATGGCCCGGATGGCGTGCAATACTTGAAAGAGGGCGATATGGTGCTGATCGATACCGGTTGCATGATAGAGCGCTACCATTCCGATATTACGCGTAGTTATGTATTTGGCGAACCGACTGCGCGTCAGCGCAGTATGTGGGATTTAGAAAAAGCTGCGCAAGCTGCCGCTTTCGATGCGGCAAAAATTGGTGTGCCTTGCGAACACGTTGATGCTGTTGCACGTCGTGTGTTAGACGCAGCAGGTCTAGGTCCAGGTTACAAGACACCAGGTTTGCCACACCGAACGGGTCATGGGATAGGTCTCGATATTCACGAATGGACCTATCTGGTGAAAGGGAACAAAACCCCATTGGCAGCGGGTATGTGCTTTAGCAACGAACCCATGATTTGCCTGGATGGTGAATTTGGCATCCGCTTAGAAGATCACTTTTATATGACTGAACAAGGTCCCAAGTGGTTCACAGGACAGAGTTATGCCGTGGATGCGCCATTTGGGGTTTGACTTATTGCTCAAATGAAATCGCACTGTCAAAGCCTGCTGTCGCAGGCTTTTTTTGCTTCTAGTCATCCTTAACGGGTAAAATGCAGGCTTGCATTTTTTGAGCATTTTCCCATGAGTAAATTGTCTTTTGACCGTATTCTGCAATCGCAGGGTTTCGGCACCCGTAAGTACTGTCGTGAACTGATTGAAGATGGTGAAATTACCATCAATGGGGAAGTTCGTGATAACTACAAAGAATTAATTGAAACTCAAGGTCTGGTGTTTACGATTTTTGACGAAGAGTGGACCTACCGCGAGCATGTGTATTTATGTTTAAATAAGCCTGCCAATTTTGAATGTTCACGTAAGCCTTCGCATCACCCCGGTGTGCTGACTTTACTGCCGGAGCAATTGAGCTGGCGTGATGTGCAACCGGTTGGGCGCTTAGATCATGATACGACTGGAATGTTGTTGATGTCGGATGATGGGCCATTCATTCATGCACAGTCATCTCCCAAACGCCATATTCCTAAACTGTACGTCGCAACGACCGCCGAACCCGTGACTGCGGAACTTGTTGAAAAATTATTGTCTGGCGTGCAATTACATGACGAACCCGAACCTCTAGCCGCTCAAAGTTGTGTGCAGCTAGGTGAATTTCAGTTGCAAATTGTCTTGGAACAAGGAAAATATCATCAAGTAAAAAGGATGTTGGCGGCTGCAGGGAATCATTGTGCTGCATTGACCCGTACTGCCATTGGTCAACTGAATTTATCCAGTTTAGGTTTACAAGAGGGCGAGTGGTGTTATCTTGAGCCGGAACATTTGGCACTTTTAGTTTCGGATTCTGAGCAGTGATGTAGCAAGTCATAGAGATTTACTTAAAGTAGTTTCTTTAGCCCCTCCAGTTTCTGTTGATAAGGAATACATATGCTTGTGATCGCCGTAATGAATCCTAAAGGTGGAGTGGGTAAAAGTACGTTTTCTACCAATCTCGCTGGCTACTTTGCCGCACAAGGGCATCAGGTGATGCTTGGCGATGCTGATGTCCAGCACTCGTCACGTGCTTGGTTGGCCTTAAGGCCTGCCAGCTTGCCAGCGATTACTGGCTGGGAAATCTCCGATGGTCATATTGCAAAACCGCCTAAGGGCACTACGCACGTGGTGATTGATACCCCAGCAGGAATTAAGGGCAATAGACTGGATGCGATTTTGAAAATCGCCGATAAAGTCGTGGTTCCCTTGCAAGCGTCGATGTTTGATATTTTGGCGACAGAAGATTTTCTGAAAAAATTAGCTAAGCGTGACGATAGGTTTGAAGTTGGCGTGCTAGGTATGCGAGTCAATGCGCGCACAAAAGCCGCTGACCAGCTAACGCATTATGTGGCACAACTCGGCCTACCTGTTTTGGGCTATTTGCGCGATACGCAAAACTATGTTCAATTGGCTGCACATGGAGCAACGCTTTGGGATGTAGCACCGTCAAAAGTAGAAAAGGACTTAGCTCAATGGGAAGCGTTGTTACAGTGGGTCATTAAGAAGTAAATCCCATGCTACCCACTGAAAATGGATTGCGAGACTTAAAGCCGATTGACGAATTCAATCCGAGCTAAGGTAATACAAAAAATAAGATTGTAAAAATTCCTCACCTTTAAAAAGCAGGTTTAACCAAGCATGATGCTGTGTCTGTAAAGAATTCAGCCTGGCAGTTTGGTTTTACTTGTATAGAGATTACTTATGCATTTCACCATTTTCAAAACACCTGTCATTAATACGCTCATGCGCTGGATTTCAGCAGTGATTTTGCGTTTGCTTGGCTGGCGAGTCGACAGTGCCGCCGCCGACGTGCAGAAATGTGTCTTGATCGCGGCGCCACATACGAGCAATTGGGATTTTCCGATTGCTTTAATGCTTTGTTTTGTATTGCGCTTGGATGTTTACTGGATGGGTAAGGCGAGTCTGTTTCCACCTGTATTGGGTGCTATCATGCGATGGCTTGGAGGTATTCCAGTGGATCGTTCTCAATCAGGTAATCTGGTGCAGGGCACCATTGATGCATTTGCGCGAAGTGACAAACTGCTGGTGATTGTGCCGCCAGAAGGGACACGCGATAAGGTCACGCGCTGGAAAACCGGTTTTTATTATATTGCGGTTGGTGCCGGTGTTCCTCTGGGCTTGGCATACGTCGATTTTAAAGAAAAGATTGGCGGCGTTGGAAAACTATTCTATCCTTGCGGCAACATTGATGAAGATATGATTCTGATTAAGCAGTTCTATGCAAATTTCAGTGGGAAAAATCCGCAGCAGTTTGATTCAAATAATATTAATGTAAAGAAGTAAATGCTTATCGCCCAATCCTGAGGAGGATGGAAGTTGATCGTCAAAAAATCCGAAACGAGTAGCAAATCCAGTAAAAAAAGTGAGTCGCAAGACAAATTTACTGTCTATGCGGCTGTACTAGTTTTATTGTTATTTGCCGCATTAGCTTTTTTTATTTATCGAACACGTATTGGCGCAGACGTTGGTGTTGCGGCTACCTATATAGAATTGAAACAGACTATCGTGAACGATTCGGGTGTAGTGGCACGACTTTCGGTCACAGTGCAGGTAGCTGATGGCGATGAGGCTTGGCTTAAAGAAAATCAATCTCTATTAAATTCACATTTTCGTAAAGAATTAAGTACCACCGAGGCTGCGTCATTGCGCTCTATGGAGGGCAAGCTTGAATTGCAAAATGAATTAAAACGAAAGTTCAACTTGTTGTTAAAGACGGATAAGGTGCAGGCGGTGATGGTGACTGAATTATTGTTGCAAGATCAGCGCACAGACTAAAATGAACATCGTGGGAACTTGGGTGTAAGCGTTTGAATTTTTTTATAATTCAACTTGATCAAGTTTCTTGAATCGTATAGTCGCTTCTTCAATTAAGGTGTCGAGTGAGGCTTGGTCAAGGTTTAGTCCATTCCATGACACCACAGATACCGAGATAGCTAGCTCTTCTGATTCCGAATTGCGGCTCAACATATGGCTTACACCATCAGCCACATGAATCACCGAAGCTAAGAAACCAATTCCTGGTCGATCAGGATTATGGTGTCCGCCAATCGCATTTTTCATCACGTCTGAAAAATTCCATTCAACGGCCAATGCCTCTCCCACCGCCGCATGATCAATCCCCAATATTTTTCGTTCTGCTTCAAATTGAGTCGCTAAGGTCTCTTTGCGGTAGGTAATGACTTGTTCGAATTCACGTGGATACAAACTGACCAAAGCTAGTAAGCCTATGTCGTGTAAAAGGCCAGAAGTAAAGGCGACATCCTCATTAAAATTCATGCGACGTGCGATGAGTTTTGAAACAAAGGCAACGGCATTTGAATGGCGCCAAAAAGCCTTGTGATCAAATCCTTGGCAGTTATTTTCTGGAAAACAGCCCGATAAGGCCGCAGACAAGACCATCTGCTTTACAGTTTCTAAACCGAGTAAGGAAATCGCCTGCTGTATCGTGGTGACTTTGACTAAAGTCGAGTAAAACGGAGAATTCGCATAGCGCAAAGTTTTTGCAGTGAGTGCCAGATCCTGGGTGACTTTCTGTGCCAACAAATTGATATCGGTATCTTCTTGTTCGAGGCTGTTAAGCAATTCCATCACGATGGCAGGCAGCGTGGGAAGATCTTTTAGATTCTCGGTAACTTGCTGCAAGCTCAATTGGGTCATTTAAAGCTACTCCCTTTTTAAAGATAGAATCAGTACAAAGGCAGCTTGCCAGAAATTGAGACTTTAGTGCGTGGTTTTTAATCAAATTTTGCAGATTGTTGTAATCTTTTGCTTCATATTAATGTATTAAAGCGCTTCATCAAGTTTGGATACCAAGCGCTTTTCTGAAATACTCGCTTTAGCTCGCTCCAACATATCGATTGCTGCCGGCCCGCGCAATAAGGTTACTGCAACTGCCAATGCATCGATGTAGGTCAAATGCGCTAAGCGTGAGGTCATCGGTGTATAAATATCAGGATCTTCCTCGACGTCCACACTGATATGAACATCCGCCAGTTCTGCCAAAGGTCCGCCACTTGCGCACAGGACTAAAACTTTGGCACCGGTATCTTTTGCTAGTTGCACACTGCGGATTAAATCGCGGGTACGACCAGTGCGTGAAAAAGCCACCACCAGACAATCGCTATTGAGTAAGCTCGCCGATTGTGCCTGCAAATGGGCATCGCAAAATACCGTGGTTGGAATGCCGAAACGGAAGAATTTTAATTGCGCATCAATCGCTAAAGCACCCGAATAGCCAAGACCGTAACACTCAATACGACGAGCGCGAGATAATAAATTGACCGCTGCTTCGAAGCTCGCGCTATTGGCGGTATTGCGTGCTTCCATCAAGGTGGCTATGGTGCGGTCAAATACTTTCGGTAATACATCTTTCACCTGATCAGCTTGATTTACGTCGAGATGTAAATAGGGAATGCCGGTTGCCAGACTTTTTGCGAATGCGAGCTTGAATGATTTGAAACCATCAAAACCCAAAGATTGCGCAAAACGAGCGACGGTCGGTTCACTCACATTGCAAACTTGAGCCAATACGCGGATCGACATCTCTAAAGCGTCGTGCGGTTTTTGCAAAAGGAAATCTGCCACTTGTCGTTCTGCCCGGCTTAATGCGGTGCTAGCGACGCGTATGCGTGCTAACAATCCCTTTTCAGGCGGATTGTTGGTCGAAGTGTTTTTTGTCGAAAGAACGTTGACCATATTGTGATTGCCTCTAGCGTTTCTGTTTTTGCCGCTTATGTTTTCTTATGGGGTAAACATAAGTGAATACTTTCTGAACTCTACGCTTTATGAGCGCAATTTCAGCCTATTTTTAGCGAAGTTACGGGCACCAAAAAACTTCAATCTTACACTGTGCCTGCTTTAATAAGTTGGTAATTGGCAAGTTGCTTGTTAAGGCGTTTTCCAGCACTTGACGTTTTTCATCACCTGTAATCACTAGCCAAATTTTTTCTGTCTGCAGTAAACGTGGCAAAGATAAAGAAATCCGAGTTTGATGTGTTTGCGGATGCACTGCTGCCAAACAATCTAAACCATCGGCTTGTGTCGGTGCACCAGGAAACAACGAGGCTATATGACCATCTGCCCCCATTCCCAGCAACACCGCGCTAAAACGCCCCGGAATTTGTTGATGCAATCGTTCGTTGATTGCTTCCATGGCGACTTCTGGCGTGTTAGCAGCATTTTTCAACGACACTAAGTTCCATTGCTTGCCGTAGCTAAGAGGTAGACATTTTTTGAATAGCCCCTCATTGCTTTGTGGATCATTATCATTGACCCAGCGCTCATCGGTAGCCGCTAGGCGCACGTCGGATGGCGCGCGCTTTGCCAAGGCTTGATCCAGTTCGCGGTACACCGGTGCTGGGGTTGAGCCTCCGGCCAATGCAAATGCGGCAGGGCACTTAGCCGTCACTGCTGTATCGATTAGCCCGACCCATTCGTTGACCAGTGACGTTGTTAATTCGCTGAAATTTTCGAAACAATTAAATTGTATGTCTGAAAAACCTATCGCGTTGCTCACTTTTTGTCCTTTAGTCTCCATCATTGCTTCCATGTTCTGCTCAGCCTTCCACATACTCTTCGCCCCACGCTGCGCCGTTTTGCGCCAACAAATAGCTAGCTGCGGCCGGACCCCAGCTGCCCGCGATATAGGATTTCAATCCTTCCGCATCGTTCTCCCAGGCGGACATAATCGGGTCGATCCATTCCCATGCTGCACCCAATTCATCATCGCGCACAAACAAAGTCAGATCGCCATGTAAAGCGTCAAGCAATAGGCGTTCATAGGATTCCACACGACGTAAATTGGACGCTTCAGCAAAATCCAAATTCAAAGCGACATCGGATAATCGTATGCCTTCACCGGGTTCTTTGGCCTTCATGAACAACTGCACGCTTTCTTCCGGTTGCAAAGTGATGACTAGACGATTGGAGCGCAAAGGGCCTTGGCCTTTGCCGAAAATCGAATACGGAATTGGCTTGAAATTAATGGTAATTTCCGCGCAACGACTCGCCATACGTTTGCCAGTGCGCAGGTAGAAGGGGACACCCGCCCAACGCCAATTATCAATCTCAGCGCGAATCGCGACAAAGGTTTCGGCACGGCTGGAAGTTGGTACACCTGGCTCATGTTGATAGCCAATCACGGGCTTGCCATCGACTGCACCAGCGCGATACTGACCACGTACAGTTTTCTTCGCAACGTCATCAGCCGTAAATTTGCGCAAGGCGCGTAAGACTTTCACTTTCTCATCACGGATCGCATCTGGATTGGCGTTGACTGGCGGTTCCATCGCCACGATAGAAACCAATTGTAATAAATGGTTTTGCACCATGTCACGCAAAGCACCGGTTTTGTCATAGAAATCACCGCGTGTTTCTACGCCGACTTGTTCGGAAATCGAAATTTGTACGTCTTGTATCCACTTACGATTCCACAATGGTTCGAGGAAGGAGTTGGCAAAACGTAGTGCGAATAAGTTCTGTACCATTTCTTTACCGAGGTAATGATCGATACGATAGATTTGATTTTCGTTCAGATAGGTGCGCAGAGCGGAATTGATATCCTTGGCAGATTTTGCGTCGCGACCTAGAGGTTTTTCGACTACAACGCGGGCGTTGCCTTCCACCAAACCGTGCTTGGATAATTGCTCAACTACAGGAATGAAAATATCTGGGCCGATTGCCAGATAGAATAATTTTGCTTTAGTCGTATCTATATTTACACGCGCCTTTAAGGCGTCAAAATCAGTCGGCACTTTCGCATCAATCTTGGAGTAACCAGTCAGCGCTAAGAATCCAGCTAACTGTTCTGGTGTGCCATTCGCTTTCGCTGCATAAGTTTCTATGCTCGCTGCAACGCGGGTACGAAAATCATCGTCGCTCAGTGCCTCACGTGCTGCGCCAATAAAACTGAACTCGGGATCAAGACGTCCATTGACGAACGCGCTGTACAGTGCAGGAATGATCTTGCGTTTTGCCAGATCGCCAGTACCGCCAAACAATACAAAAGTAGTCATGTGGACTCCGAATAATTTTAATGGGTGAAGAAATTTTAAAAACTTCCCGACACAGAGACTTGGAAGAAAAACGAGAGAAGTTAGAGAATAAATTCATATTGCGTTTCTCCTACTTTTCTCAGTGCCTTTGTGTTGAGAAGTATAAATTTTTGATGCTTATTAACGTCATAAATTATGCCATAGCTTAAACCATATTTCGTCAAAAATGTAGTTTCATTACGATATTTTTGATGGTTTTTAGGTTTTAATAAGAAAAATTTCGTATTTCTGAAAGTTTGTTACAGTTTTTTTCTGTTTTTGTGCTATCTTTCAATTATTCGAATTAGATACCCCCACAAAACTATGACGACTTCTGGACAAAAAACAAATCAAGTTGCAATCAACGCGGTGGTTGATGCAGTCACTCAACGTATTATTGAGCGCAGTAAGACTCTGCGTGCGGAGTATTTGGCGCGCTTAGACCAATTGCGTAGCCGCGGTCCGCGTCGCGCAAGTTTGTCGTGTGCCAATCAAGCACACGCCAATGCGGCGGCAGATAGTAAGACCAAAATCTGGTTGAATCAGGCTCAGAAACCAAACATCGGTATCGTGACGGCCTACAACGATATGCTGTCTGCACATCAGCCTTACGCGGTTTATCCCGATCAAATTAAAGAAGCGGCCTTGCGATTCAATGCAACCGCGCAAGTCGCTGGCGGCGTTCCTGCTATGTGTGACGGTGTTACTCAAGGTCGCCCGGGCATGGAATTGTCCTTGTTCTCGCGTGATGTGATAGCGCAAGCAACCGCGGTTGCCTTGTCCCACGATGCCTTCGATGCGACCTTGTGTCTTGGTATTTGCGACAAAATCGTTCCAGGTTTATTGATTGGTGCTTTGGCCTTTGGGCATTTGCCGACGATTTTTATTCCGGCCGGCCCTATGGGTTCTGGTTTGTCGAATAAAGACAAAGCTGCTGTTCGTGAACGCTATGCTCAAGGTAAGGCAACCAAAGAAGAATTGCTCGCTGCAGAAAGCGCTGCCTATCATAGTGCGGGTACTTGTACTTTCTATGGCACGGCCAATAGTAACCAAATGTTGTTGGAAGCCATGGGCTTGCATTTGCCAGGTGCCGCTTTCGTTCATCCATCTGAACCTTTGCGCCATGCATTGACGGATGCGGCGGTGGAACAAGTATTGAAATTGACCGAAGCTGGTGGTGACTATCGTCCTATCGGTCATGTTGTGAATGAAAAGACTATCGTCAATGCCGTCATTGCTTTGTTGGCGACTGGTGGCTCTACCAATCATACGATTCATTGGGTTGCGGTAGCGCGCGCAGCTGGCATTCTTATTGACTGGGAAGATTTTGATGAATTGTCTTCCGTGATTCCATTGTTGACGCGGATTTATCCAAATGGTACCGCTGATGTGAATGCCTTCGAAGACGCCGGTGGCCCTACCTTTGTGATCCGTGAGCTGTTATCGCAAGGTTTGATGCACGCCGATGTCATGACCGTTTTTGGCAATCAAGGTTTGGCGTCGCACACAACGCGTCCAGAATTGCAAGACGGAAAGGTTGCTTTCATTGCTAATCCAGAAAAATCCAGTGATCCAACTGTCGTTCGTAATGTGGATGAGCCATTTGCTGCAACCGGTGGTTTGCGTTTGTTGCAAGGCAATTTAGGTCGTGCGATTGTTAAAGCATCTGCAGTGCCAGAAGATGCCTGGATCGTGCGTGCTCCAGCCAAAGTATTTGAATCGCAAGACGCCTTAGTGGGTGCCTACAAAGCAGGGCAATTGAATCAAGATTTCGTAGCGGTCGTGATCTTCCAAGGTCCACAAGCGAACGGTATGCCAGAGTTACATCATTTCACCCCAGTGCTTGGTAGCTTAATGTCGGCTGGCTACAAAGTCGCCTTGGTGACTGATGGTCGTATGTCAGGCGCGTCAGGCAAAGTTCCGGCTGCCTTGCATGTGAGTCCAGAAGTTGCGCAAGGTGGACCACTTGGTAAAGTACGCGATGGCGACATGATTGAATTGAATGTGCACACGGGCGAATTGCGTGCTTTGGTCGATGATGCAATTTGGGCAGCGCGGACTAACCCAACTGTCAGTATCGATAGTAGTTATGGTTATGGAAGAGATTTGTTCGTCGCGCAACGTCGTGTTGTGACATCGCCAGAGCAGGGCGCTTCGACTTTGTTCGTTTGATTTTAAGAAAATCCATCGTAATTTTAAATTTGATAATTTACCGTTTAGAAGTGAGCCCAAGATGACTATGACGACCGCCGCGATTATTTCCCAACTAGCACAAGTACGTGTGCTACCTATTTTGGTGACAGATGACGTGGATCAAGCAATTCGTTGCGTGACAACGCTCGCTGAAAATGGTTTGCCAGCCGTCGAAATTACACTGCGCACACCGAATGCATTGACGGTCTTGCGTGAAGTCGTGAAAGCTTGCCCAACAGTGACGGTCGGTGCGGGCACGATTTTGACGCCAGCGCAACTCGATGCGGTACGTAATACCGGTGCTGCATTTGGTATCAGTCCTGGGATCACGCCTGTATTGGCAAAAGCGGCTGCCGAATCGGGTTTGCCTTATTTTCCTGGCGTCGGTGGTGCAAGCGATTTGATGCTGGCATTGGAACATGGCTTTAAGGTCGTCAAGTTGTTCCCTTCCGATATCGTTGGTAGCGTGAAGATGGCAAAAGCACTCGGCGGCCCATTCCCCGACGTGAAATTTTGTTTGACTGGCGGCGTCACGGTGGAATCGACGCCAACCTTATTGCAGCAATCCAATGTTTTGTGTGTGGGTGGCTCATGGATGTGTCCCGCGAATTTGATCAGCAGCAATGACTGGGCAGCAATTGGACAATTGGCAGCGCAGGCAGCAGCGGCAGGTAAGTAAATTTCAGTAGTTTGGTTCTCAATTCATTTTTCTCAGGTTGTTTGATCATGGCTATCTCAGTTTCTCGTACCCCATTGTGGTGTTTGTTACAGCAACGCGCAAATAATATGCCGAGTTTGAAAGAGTTGTTTCGTGCTGATCCGCAGCGCTTTACACATTTTTCTGCTTCTGCTTGCGGCATGTTGTTGGACTATTCCAAACAGCGCATGGATACCACGGCGAAACTCAATTTATTAGCACTGGCGCGTCAGCAAGAAGTGGAATCCCGCCGTGATGCGATGTTACGCGGTGAAGCGATTAACAACACAGAAAATCGTGCGGTCTTACATACCGTATTGCGTTTGCCTAAGGGCGAGAAGTTCATGTTGAACGGCGAGAACATCGCAGCGGATGTTCACAGTGTGTTAGCGCAAATGCGCAGCTTTAGTGATGCGGTGCGCGAAGGGCGTTGGTTAGGTTATACCGGCAAGCCGATACGCACGATTATCAATATTGGTATTGGTGGATCTGATCTTGGTCCGCAGATGGCATGTATCGCTTTGGCACCGTGGTCCCAAAAAAATCTGTCTCTGCATTTTGTCTCGAACGTCGATGGTCGTCATGTCGCTGATTCTTTGGAAAACGCCGATCCCGAAACGACATTGATTGTGGTCGCGTCTAAGACTTTCACGACGATGGAAACTTTGACGAATGCACGTACGGCACGTGAATGGATGTTGAATCATGGTTGTCCAGAAGATCAGATTCGCCAACATTTTGTCGCACTAAGTACTAACGTCAAAGCCGCAAGCGCATTTGGTATTGCAGAGGAAAACGTGTTCCCATTTTGGAACTGGGCGGGTGGTCGTTATTCCATGTGGAGTGCAATTGGTTTGTCGATTGCTTTGTACGTTGGCGCTGATCGCTTTGAAGAAATGTTGGCGGGCGCGCACGAGATGGATCTACATTTTGCGCAAGCACCGCTGGAACAAAATTTACCGGTCTTGATGGCATTGATTGGTGTCTGGAATATTAATTTCCTCGGCTTGCAAGCATTGTCGATTGCGCCTTATCACCAGCGCATGACGCGCTTGCCAGCCTACTTGCAGCAGCTCGAAATGGAAAGTAATGGTAAGTCGGTGACACGCGAAGGTCAACGCGTTGATTACACGACTTCACCGATTTTATTTGGTGAAGCGGGTACCAATGGTCAACATGCATACTTTCAATTGCTGCATCAAGGCGCGACGATTATTCCAACCGACTTTATCGTGGTTGCTGATGATGATGCGGGGTTGCCTGGTCACAATCAAGCTTTGCTCGCGAATTGCTTTGCGCAATCGAAAGCGATGGCTTGGGGTAAAAATATTGAAGAAGTTCGTGCAGAGCTCGGTGATCTGTCAGAAAAAATGTTGGCACCGCGAGTCTTTGAAGGCAACCGTCCAACGTCAACTCTATTACTCGATTCTTTAACGCCACGCTCGCTCGGCGCCTTGATTGCCCTATACGAACATAAAGTGTTTGTGCAATCGGTGATCTGGGATATCAATGCGTTTGATCAATGGGGTGTTGAGTTAGGAAAATCATTGGCGCAGCAATTGATCAGCCTTGATCCCGCTGCAGTGAAAGAAGAATACGATAGTTCGACTAAGGGTTTGTTAAAGGCTTTGACCAAGCGCCATCGTTGAGATGAATAGTCCCCTCTCCTGCAAGCGGGAGAGGGCTAGGGGGAGGGTGGTTTAGCAATTGCGATCTTTTGAAGCAATATAGCAAATCGTGATTTTTTCTTTAGTTTTACGGATAATTCATTCGAACCTGAATCATCGTCAATGCATGCTTTGACTCCCCAACCCTTCTCCCGTTCGCGGGAGAAGGGAGTAGAAGCGAATTCAAGAAATCCTGTTCCTTGAACTACGCTTTACCTATTTGATTTATATTGAATGAAGCTGATATACCAGCCATAGTGCTACCAGCTTTGTTAAGATGTCTTGACTTTTAAGTCGCTCCATTTCGCATAAACTATTTATTTCCAATTTTACTTAAAACCATTTAAAGCTGATCATGAACGATATCGCTGACGATAAAGACCAGAGCCTCCGTGAAGACATCCGCCGCCTCGGCCGCATTTTGGGTGACACGGTTCGTAACCAACACGGTGAAGAAGTCTTTTCTCTCATTGAAACGGTACGTCAAAACTCGATTCGTTTCCGTCGCGATGCCGATGTTGCTGCACGTGCAGAGTTGGAAAATACGCTCGATACCTTAACGAATGATCAGACTACGCATTTGATTCGCGCATTTAGTTATTTTTCGCACTTAGTGAACTTGGCGGAAGATCAGCATCACATTCGCCGCACGCGTGCGCACTTGATTGCAGGTTCGGCGCCACGTCGTGGCAGCCTAGCGCACACTATAGAAACACTCTTTGCTAGCGAAAATGGTGCAGAAGATCTGAAAACGTTTTTTCAGACTGCTGAAGTAAGTCCGGTACTGACTGCCCATCCAACGGAAGTGCAACGTAAGAGTATTTTGAATTGTCAGATGGTGATCACGCGCTTACTCGATGAACGCGATCGTATGCAATTGACTCCAGAAGAATCACGCGCTAATGAAGATGCCTTAGAACGTGCGGTCTTGACTCTGTGGCAAACGCGCATGCTACGTATGTCGAAATTGTCGGTGTTGGACGAAGTCGAAAATGGTTTGAGTTTTTATGACTACACGTTCTTGCGTGAATTACCGCACCTGTATGCAGGCCTAGAAGATTTACTGGCGAGTAAAGATCAACGTTTCGAAAAAACAGAATTGCCTAGCTTCATGCGTTTAGGTAGTTGGATTGGCGGTGATCGCGATGGCAATCCATTTGTGACTGCCAGCGTTCTAGAAAAAACCTTAACGATGCAATCCACGCGCGCTTTCAAATTTTATTTGGAAGAGTTGCATACTTTGGGTTCACAATTGTCGATGGCGACTCTGTTGGTCAAGGTTTCACCAGAGTTGGTTGCGCTTTCTGAGCGTTCTCCTGATCATTCGCCTCATCGTGCGGATGAACCATATCGATTGGCTGTGAGTGGCGTGTATGCACGTTTAGCGAGTACGTTTAAGAACTTGCTTGGACTGGATCCGGTGATCGCTCCATGTGGTATTGCTGATGCATATACAAGTGCTGAGGAGTTGGTGGCGGATCTCGACACTATTCATCAATCTTTGTCCGATAATGGCTCAATCGGCATTACGCGTGGCCGTTTGCGTCACTTACGTCGTGCGGTTCGCGTGTTTGGTTTCTATCTCGCTCCTATCGATTTGCGTCAAAATTCCGACGTGCATGAACGCGTCGTCGCTGAGTTGTTGCAAGCCGCGAATCCTTCATTGAAGTATCTAGATTTGAATGAAGATCAGCGTATCGAAGTGTTAATTGCAGAAATCAGTTCTTCTCGTCCATTGGCGTCACCCTATTTGACGTATTCTGAAGAAACACAATCCGAATTAGCGATTTACCGCGCAGCCTGCACAGCGCAACAACGTTATGGAAAAGGCGCTGTCCCCAATTGCATCATTTCGAAAACGGATGGCGTTTCCGATATGTTGGAATTGGCTTTGTTGTTGAAAGAATCTGGCTTGTTACATCCGGCCGAGAATCGTTTGGATGTGAATGTCATTCCTCTGTTTGAGACCATTGGCGACCTGCAAAATAGTGCGCCAGCGATGGATAGATTGTTTGGCATTCCTGCTTATGCAAATTTGTTGGCAAGTCGCAATAACGCTCAGGAAGTCATGCTCGGTTATTCTGACAGTAATAAAGATGGCGGCTTCTTAACTTCTGGTTGGGAATTGTATAAAGCTGAAATTGATTTGGTCGAAGTTTTTGCTAAACACCAAGTGCGTCTGCGCTTGTTCCATGGTCGTGGTGGTTCAGTGGGGCGTGGCGGTGGCCCTAGCTATCAAGCTATTTTGGCGCAACCAGCAGGAGCAGTTCA
The DNA here is from genome assembly GCF_049340325.1 of Undibacterium sp. Di24W. Classification (NCBI taxonomy): domain Bacteria; kingdom Pseudomonadati; phylum Pseudomonadota; class Betaproteobacteria; order Burkholderiales; family Oxalobacteraceae; genus Undibacterium; species Undibacterium sp. Di24W. Next base: position 121,543 of record NZ_JBMPOP010000001.1, on the reverse strand, counting down.
AGGTCAGATCCGTTTGACAGAGCAAGGTGAAGTCATCACCGCAAAATACGCGAATCCCGAAGTGGGACGTCGTAATTTGGAGGTGTTGGCGGCCGCAACGATGGAAGCAAGTTTGCTTTCACACACCGAGCTGGCGCCGCGTCCAGAGTTCCTCAAAACCATGGAAGCCTTATCCGAAAACGCTTTTAAAGCCTATAGAAACATGGTGTACGAGACCGAAGGATTTGAACAGTACTTCTGGGAGTCGACCGTGATTTCTGAAATCGCTGGCTTGAACATTGGTAGTCGCCCAGCATCGCGTAAGAAGTCGACGGCGATTGAAGATTTGCGCGCAATTCCTTGGGTATTTAGCTGGTCACAATGCCGCCTGATGTTGCCGGGCTGGTTTGGTTTTGGTAGTGCCGTCAAGCAATACCTGGAGGCGAATCCAAGTAATGGCTTGCATACTTTGCAAGCGATGTTTAAAGATTGGTCCTTTTTCTCGACTGTGTTGTCAAATATGGAAATGGTCTTAGCCAAGAGCGACATTGGGATTGCGAGTCGTTACGCGCAATTGGTCAAAGACGAGGAATTGCGCGATCGCATTTTCCCGCGTTTGGAAGCTGAACATGCGTTAACTATTGCTGTTTTGAAGCAGATTTCGGGACGTGATGATTTGCTGTCTGACAATCCATTGCTCAAGCGCTCTATTGTGAATCGTTTCCCATATCTGTCACCTTTGAATCACGTGCAAGTTGAATTATTGAAGCGTTATCGTCAGGGTGATGAAGACGAACGTGTACGCCGCGGAATTCATTTATCTATTAATGGTATTGCAGCGGGCTTGCGTAATAGTGGGTGATGAATAGCGCGTGTATGAATTTATGCAGTTTGATTTTGGACAAGTAAATCGAACGCAGGATCCAACACATTCGATGCGGCTTTAATTTTTACTCGGTCAAAAAGGGAGTATTCGCTATACTCCCTTTCTTTATTGGCAGGTTTAAGAATATGGAAACCGCATTATTAGGGGTAGTTGGTTGGTCGGGCAGTGGCAAGACCAGCTTACTAGAAAATCTCCTTGCAGGATTAACCGCGCATGGTAAACGGGTCAATTTAGTTAAACATAGTCATCACGATGTGATTTTGGAGCCTGAACATAAGGATAGTGCTCGATTACGGCGGGCCGGTGCACAAGAAGTCTTATTAATTTCACCTTTTCGTTATGCTATTGTTCATGAATTACGTGAGGTTCACGAACCGCAGTTAGCTGAGTTGTTGGCACGCCTGGCACCAGCAGATTTGACCTTAATCGAGGGTTACAAGTGGGCGCCGATAGCAAAAATGGAAGTATTCCGTCCAGCACTGGGTAAGCCCGCGATTTACCCAAATGATCAGTATGTTGTGGCGGTCGCTTCCGATGTGTCACGCCCAAATGATTGCCCTGAGAATATTTTATGGCTAGATTTGAATCAAACCCAAGAAATTTTAGATTGGCTATTAGATAATCTTGGTCAAGGACAATTTCGTAACATATTATAAATTAAGACTGCATTCACGCAGTGATGCTGGTATCTAGACTTAAAATTCAAAAGAATTTGAAAGAAACTCTAAAGTATCCTTAAGTTCTGGCCGTTAAAGGGTGTATAGATAAGGAGAATTGTCATGGATGTTTCCGGAATTGCGAGAACTGCAACTACGATAGCCGATGTAGGTGTCAGTCAAGAAGTGAGCATTGCGGTGCTGAAGAAGGCAATAGATATTAGTAAAGATAGCGCGACTGCGCTGATTGAAGCCATTCCTAATTCTAGTGCTAATACTGTGCCAAATTTACCGCCTAATTTGGGGCGTAATATTAATACAACGGCCTAATTAATGTAGTCGATTCAGCTTGCTTTTATACACCTTAGACAGCGTTCAATGAAAATTGAGCGCTGTTTTTGTTTTTGGGAAAGGTTTTTAGGCGGATACATTTTTAGTGTTAACTGAGCCAAAGTATACAAGCTGGTTTCTATGCAATCGGCGATAATTGCAAACTATTGCGGCTTATTTTGCCTGTTCGCTCTGGTGCTTTGGATGTTTCGCATCATCTGGACGTGATCCGAAAACTTAGCCGTAAATTTTTTGCTATTGATAATTAATTCTTATATTGTTGAGGGTTTGTATGACAAAACCAGAATGGACCTGGTCGGATCGATTAAGTTTGAAACACGAAGTGATGGATGAAACGCATCAAGAATTCGTTGCCTTGTGTGCTGCTTTATCTTTGAATGAGCCAGCTACTTATTTAAGTCGCCTGGATGCATTGATCAATCATTCAGTCGAACATTTTACACAAGAAGATAGGTGGATGCGTGAAACCAATTTTCCTCCTGCAGGCTGTCATCAAGGCGAACATGACGCTGTTTTGCAAGTCATGCAAGAGGTGAGGCGTCGCTATGCAGCGGGTGAACACGATCTTGGCGCAAGCTTGGCAGAAGAATTGCCTTTATGGTTTGAACATCATGTAGCGACGATGGACAATATGCTTGCGCAATTTTTAATCAGCAACGAAATTTCTGCAGGCAAATTGAGCGAAGAAAAAGCAGCTTTAGTTTAATTAGCGCTTAACATGGTAATCCGTTTTACTATTGCTATTGCTTGAGAGTGTCTTAATATTAAGCTTCTACTTTGATGTAAATCTCGCCAAGCTGAACTTGTTGACCTGGGCGAATTTTTGCTGTTTTACGCAATTCTTGTTTGCCGTCGACACGAACCGCACCACTGGCGACGATCACTTTACCCGCGCCTCCACTGTCACAAACACCGACCAACTTTAGTAACTGATTTAATTCCACAAAGTCTCCGTCGACGGTAAAGCTGATTTCTTGCATGGCTGCCCAATCTAATAAGTTCGATAAAAGTGGCAGGATACACCATTTTAAAAGCTTTACTAGTAGCTAGAATCGAGGCAGAATCAAAATTGAAAATTTTTTGAGGCAGTTTTGTAAGGATTCTTTGTTTACTTCGACTACTCATTGTAGTTTGCAGTTGGTAGCACTTTAACGCTACTTTTTTATTTCACTTTGGAGAATAAATATGAGCAACTTGAATAGTAAAGCAATGATTGCAGTGGCACTGGCTGGTTTGATGGGGTCTTCTACTTTGATGGCAGCTGACACGCCGAAAACAGAGAAGTGCTATGGTATTGCTAAAGCCGGTGCAAATGATTGTGCGACAAAAAATGGCAGTCACTCTTGCGCTGGTCAAGGAAAGAAAGATAACGATCCTAATGAGTGGAAAAAAGTACCAGCAGGTAGCTGTGAAAAAATGGGCGGTAAATTAGAAGCGCCTAAATCTTAAGATTTGCGACTTAGATTTATTTGAACTTGAAGAATCATTTTTCTTCCAGTGAAAGCCGCAAATCTACTTCCGAAGTGCCGATTTTACATGGTAATGGAATAGGTTTGCGGACGCCACATTATCGTCAATTTTTAGAACATCAAATAAAGATAGACTGGCTAGAAGTTCACTCCGAAAATTATTTTGGTGATGGTGGTTTCGATTTGCACGTACTCGAACACGTCGCACAAAATTATCCCATCAGCTTGCATGGTGTGGGTCTTGGCTTAGGCTCTGCAGCGCCTGATCAGATCAATCAAGTTCATCTGCAAAAGTTAAAGCGCCTGGTGGACAGAATTCATCCCACTTTGGTCTCAGAACACTTATGTTGGGGCGCAATTGCTCAGCAACATCTGAACGATTTATTACCACTAACTTTGTCAGACTGCGCTTTACAATTGGTTTGCGATAGAGTTAATTTTTTACAAAATTATTTGCAGCGCCAGGTCTTGATCGAAAACGTGTCTACCTATCTGCGTTTTCGCGATGACGCAATGAGCGAGGCTGAATTTCTTATCGCACTGAGCCAACGTACAGGTTGTGGCATTTTGCTGGATATTAATAATCTGTATGTCAATCAATGCAATCATGGCGAAGATGCGCGTGCGGCAATACAGCAATTTGCAAGCTTGCCAAATCAGATAGTTGGTGAGATTCACTTAGCTGGACATACTTGGACTGAGAATGCTGTGATCGATGATCATGGCAGCTGTGTAGCTCCAGCTGTTTGGGAGCTCTACAGTGAATTTTGTCGTGATGTGAGTCCTGAGGTGCCTACGCTCATCGAATGGGATACGGATGTGCCAGAATTGGACGTTTTGCTAAACGAGGCCAATACAGCACAAGAAATTCGTCAGCAAACGAGGACTGTGCATGGACGATAAAATGCGACAAACTCAGGAGCATTTTTCTCGACTGGTGATGAGTGCAGATTTAGATTCCGTACCTGATTTATTTTCCACTGAAGCTGAACTGATTGAACGACGGTTGGCTATCTATCGGGGGAATGTACAGAGTATTTGGACGAAGACGCTGTTAAACACTTTCCCAGTGCTGCAGCAACTTGTTGGGGATGAGTTCTTTACTTACCTCGCTTTGCAATACGGCAGGCAATTTCCCTCTCAATCCGGTGATTTGAATCAATTTGGATCACAATTTTCAAGTTATCTTTCGATAGAAGCTGCTGTTAAGGACTATCCTTATTTCCCTACAGTCGCGGCTTTGGAGTGGCAGTTGCATTGTGCTTATTATGCTGAAAACATTGAATTAATCAGCTTGCCGCAGTTTTTGTCATGCGTCGGAGACTCCGTCCAATCCAGCCGATTATTGTTTCATCCTGCAGCCAGTTTGTTTCAGTCATCATATGCTGCTGCTCAAGTGTATCTTGCGCATCAGGAGCAACCAATACGGGCGATAGATGTTCCTTTAGATACTTCTTGTTATGCTTTAGCGAGCCGCCCTAAGTGGCGGGTTGAGCTCACGTTATTGGATGCGGCGAGTTTTCGTGCTTTGCAAGCATTGCAGCAAGGCGAGATATTAGGTGATGCATTGGAACAGGCAATGTCAGTCGATTCTCAGTTCGATATCGCTTCTCAATTACAGAAATGGTTTGCTTTGGGTGTTTTTATCGGTTTTGAATGTAAGGAATAGTTGGGTCGCACCGACTAATTACTTCAATCATTCAGCTTTCACATTCCAATGAATAAATTCTTATACTTGCATCAAACATTGACGAACTTCGATGGTAAGTTACTAGATGGTGCGCGCGCTCTTGCTAACCTTGCTTTACGTGGCTTCATTTCTTGGCAGTTTTTGAAGTCAGGTTGGATAAAATTACAGGATTGGCCGTCAACTTTAGATTTGTTTCGTGAGGAGTATCAGGTTCCTCTGGTCTCGCCAGAATTGGCTGCGTATATGGGAACCGCTGGTGAGCTTATACTTCCGATCTTACTTTTGACGGGTTTGTTTTCACGCCTCGCTGGTGTTGGTTTATTTGCGGTGAACTTGATGGCAGTAGTTTCGTATCCTATTCTTTGGACCCTAGAGTGTCCTGCAGGTTTAAATGACCATTTTTATTGGGGTGGACTGATACTTCTTACCATTGTTTTAGGCCCAGATAAATTAAGTTGCGACAGATTTTTGAACAACTTGTCGCAGAAGAAATAGTCAATTTTTTGAGGTCAGATTTAGAAATAAAAAAACGGGAGCAATCCCGTTTTTTTATTCTATGCAGAAGTCTTATTTCTTCCTGGTAGTATTGAATTTAGTTCAGTTCAGCTAAATTCAATGCATCTTACTTCCACTTGCGCTTCGCCAATTCTTCGCCGACAAAACTGGCGAACAAAGAATAGCCTAAAGGTGATGGGTGAACATTGTCAGCAAAATAGTATTTGCTAGTATCGCCAGCGATCAAATTATTTGCGTTACAGACCAAAGACGAGCCCAAAGGATTTTTCGCTGCAGATAAGTCACACGCTGGTGTTGTCGCGTTACCGATTCCATAAGTGCCAGGATTTGAAGTGTGGTCACGGAAGCGTGTAAAAAGATCGACGATCAAGACATTATCGTTACCGGCTAAACCTGCCAAGAGGCGTGCGTTAAATGTGATGCTCATACCGTTTAATAATGTTTGCGTATCAACACTTTGTTTTAGAGCATCGGGTGTTCTGCTCAAGTCTGGCATGTTGACCACCACCACGTATTTAGCACCTTTTGCCAATATCAGATTATTCACGTAACCAGCTAATTCAGTGCCTGCTGTTCCCATGGCGTCCACATAGGTTTGTGCATTTGCTTTTGCATAAGCAGCACCAGCCGCAGCGCCAACGGTCGGTGTTAAGGTTGCTACTGCACCAGCAATACAATTGCTTGCTTGAGCGTCAGTTGGTGTACATGCGCCACTAGCGATGTCTTTTTGGATTTGACCTGGTACAGCCGCAGTTACTGCGGCTGTTGCCGCTGCCGTTGCAGCAGCAGATAAAGTGCTTGCCTGAATAAAAGCGTCATTCGGACCGCCACTGACGAAGACAATTTCAGTGCCACTAAATTTGCCACCCACTGCGTCCAAATGATTTTGAATTTGTTTTGCAACAGGTACAGTCATTTGTCCCAAAATAGCATTGGCGCCGCCTAATGCTTTATTGCCAGGACCAACAGGATTCGTAACGCGTGCACCACCTTGGGCATAGCTTGTGCAACCAGAATTATTTTTTACAGGTACGTTGAAACCTTGCGATGCCAAACCTTCTAAGCCAGTTTGCGCGGCGCATGGTGCTGGCAGTCCGAGGTCGGCCGCAACAGTTTCTGTCCAGTTCTTTGTAGTTGCGCTGTTGATCGTGTACTTGCCTCCGCCGAGTGCCGCAACGGTGCCTACTTTATAGGTGCCCACATCACTCAAGCTATCGCCGAATGAGACTTGAGAAGTAAACTTGATTTTTGGCGCTGGATCAGTGGCGTTGCTGCCGCTGCCGCCGCAGCCTGCAAGAATCGCAGCCGCGATGATAGTCAGTGAATAGTTAATGTAACGCATTTTGTCTCCTGGTCAATTTTATAAGTGTAGGCGAAACGAACGATAGTGCTATTTGAATGCTTACTATATGTCATTAAGTTCAGGCATGGGGTTGCGAGGTGCAATTAAACGACATTCAAAATTAGAAGATTTATTCGAAAAAAAACATCATTTTTACCTGGTCGGCCTTGAAAATAATCAATGAAAAAGACCTATCTTTTATTGATATTTCCATAGCGGACGAAAGTCAATTAACGATGTCTAATTTAAGCGCTGGTCTTATATTTTTTGTTAGTGTCTATTTTGCGACAGTCATTCAATTCTGAATGATGCTCCTATACAAGTGGGACGATCAATGTCATATTTTGACAAATGAAATTAGTACGTGCGTTCGTTTTACAAGTATTTAAGAACTATTTTGGAGACAATTAAAAATGAAAATGAAACTTATAATCGCTGCTCTGGGTACATGCTTTGCAGCTCCTCTGTTTGCGCAGACCAATGTCACTTTATACGGTATCTTGGATGCTGGTATTCAAGTGAGTAATAGTGGCAAGAGCACACAAACAAAAATGGTCAGTGGTATTGCTGACGGCTCTCGTATCGGTTTCAAAGGAACCGAAGATATGGGCGGCGGCTACAAAGCAATTTTTAATCTTGAGGCTCGCGTAGAGGTTGATACCGGCAGCAACAAAGCCGGTAACTTGAGTGATTATCAAGGCTTTGCATTGACCAAAGGTATGGACTTTCCAGATTTCGGTAATCCGGTTTTGAAGGGCGCTGCAGCACAAACATTGGCTGGCGTTCGCGCTGCCTTACAACCTAAATACAATGTCAATGCAACTTCTTCACTGGTGTTAGCGCGAGGCGGCGGTCCAGATGGTGGTTTGTTTGACCGTACCGCGATGGTGGGCTTGATCACACCCGTAGGTGCGATATTGGCAGGTCGTATGTATACCCCTGCATATGAAGTCTTTAATGCGGCAGATGCGTTTGAAAGTGGTATGGCAGGTAGTTGGGGTGGTATTACAGGCGGTACTGGTGGCTTGTTGACCACAGGTATGGCGATCCGTTCAAATAAATCCGTGCAATATCGTATTGAGTTGCCAAGCGGTTTTGGCGGCGCTTTGATGTACGGTTTTAAAAATTCCGGCTACATCGGTTTAGACAAAGATTTCCTCGCGGCTAACGTGAAATACAAAGCCAATGGTTTCGACGTAGGTATTGCTTATAACCGTGGTACAAATACCGATGGTTCTACTGGTTTAGTAACTGCAACAGCGGGTGGTTCATACAGTTTTGAAGACTTCAAATTTTTCGCTGGTTATCAATCCATGAAAAATGAGAATTCGATTTTGTTGCCAGTGTTTTACGATGCGTGGGATCAGGAAATTTCACCAGGTTTAAAAGCGGGCGGCGTGCCAGCACCAGTTATCGCTGCTTGGACAAGTATTTTTAGATCTAACGTCACTAAGAACTTCAAGTTAAAAGCTGAAAGTTATAGCCTAGGTATGCACTACAAAATCGGCAATGGTCGTGTAATGGCATCCTATAGTCATCAAGATGATAAGACATTGTCGAATAGTGACGCGACACAGTATGCACTAGGTTACGATTACAATTTGTCGAAGCGTACTGATTTGTATGCTGTTTATGCATACATTAAGAATCAGAATGATGGTCAATATGCACCTGGTGCGGCGAGTGCTTCAGGTGGGTTTACTGAAGTCGCAGGTCAACCAGGTCGTGCTTTACAATTTGGTATCCGCCATCGCTTTTAATTGCTGATGTTACAGATTTGTATCTGCGAATCTAAATAAAGAAGAGTGCTGCAATTGCAAGCACTCTTTTTTATGGTCAATGGTTTTTATAAGGCGACTTGATCTCTACCGCGCTCTTTCGCTCTATAGAGCGCCGCGTCTGCGCATGCGATGACTGCTACACCATCTTGCCCTGATCGCAAACTGGCGAGCCCAAGTGATGCGGTTATATGTGGCAATTGCCGTTGGCTGTCTTGGAAAACCCTTGTTTGTCGGATGCGTTCACAAAGCCGTTCAGCGACCACTAAGGCAGATTCTTCACTTGTACTCGGCAGGATAATAAGCATTTCTTCACCACCATAGCGTGCAGCGAAGTCACTCGGGCGCAGACCATTGTTAATTACTTTTGCCGCTGCCTGTAATGCTTCATCACCGGCTACATGACCGAATTGGTCATTGAATTTTTTAAAGTGATCTAAGTCGATCATGATGACGCTGAGCTCGGTCTGCGTTGCATGCGCATGTTCGATCAATCCCGGGAGTTGTGCGTTTAACCAAGAGCGGTTATGCAAACCAGTTAAGCCGTCCACCATAGAAAGTTGGCGATAGAATTCGCCCACTTTTTGCCGATTGCGTAGCTGTGCGTTGGTGGCACGAATTCGGAAAGAGAGCAAACGCAACAGATTACGCGCAACACCATTTGATTCATCAATCAATTTCCACATGCAGGCAGCATCGATTAAGAGTAGTTGGCTATCGCTAACGGCGGCGATTGTCGCGACCGAAGTCTCTTCATTCAATACTGAAATCTCACCAACACATTCACCAGCAAAATATTGTGTGCTGGCACTTTCTAATTGGCGCTTCGTGACACTGCTAGCTTGAGCCAATGTGCCTACCAGCACGACATATAGACATGCACCCGGGCTGTTGCTGTCGATGATGATTTCGCCAGCACGCGCTGACACCACAGGACAAAGATCAAGTGCTCGTTGTATTGCACTCATCTCTTGGGATGCTAAACCGTGAAAAAGTTGAATGTCATTTACCTTAAAACCTGAATCTTTAAAATGACCTATATGTTCCAAGGTGACCTCTGAATAATGCGAAACTTGGTTATCAAGATTTTTTTCCCGTTCTACTTAATCATGATGAATAAAATAAGATGATACTCGTTTGCGAGGTCTTATTGAATAATTTGATTTAATGCTTCAAAGCGCATTTCTGTCTCTTCAAATATCGCTATATAAGCCTCTTCGGATAGACCTAAATTGTCCCAAGCGAATTGGGATACGGCGGGCACCATTTCGTGCGGGTTGTCGCATAGATCGAGAGCGTGAACTATTGCGTTTGCGACATGCACGATTGAGGCAATTGAATTGAGCTCCTTATGGTCCGGTTCGTGATGTCCACGAATTGCATCTTGTATGGCGTCAGAAAAATTCCATTGTAGAGCAAGGATTAATCCTACTGATACGTGATCGACGCCAAGTATAGTGCGCTCTGCATCAAGTAAACTACAGTCTTTTTCTGTTGCACACCTAATGACTTCCTCGTATTTTTTAGGAAAGCGTGACACTAAAACTAAACGGCCAATATCATGTAGCAAGCCTGCTGTGAATGCGAAATCATGTTTTAGATGCAAACTGCGTGAAATAAGTTCCGCGCATATTGCAGTAGCAATATTGTGGCGCCAGAAACCAAAACTATCGAAGCCTCTGCAGTTTGCCACCGGTAGATTGTGGGTAAAGATACTGGTGCGGATAAGATTCTTGAGGTTTTTCGTGCCTAGCATCGAGATGGCTTGTTGGATGGTAACGACTTTGGAATTCGCACCATAATAAGACGTATTGGCAACTTTTAGTACTTTTGCCGCGAGTGATTGATCTAAGGCGACCTTTTCTACAATAGTGTCTAAACTAATATCGTCACTGTTAAGGTCACTGAGCATTTCTTGAGCGACCTGCGGTAGAGTAGGCAAGTCGTTAATTTTGTTGATGACTTCTTCTAAGGAAATCTCATGGTTATTATGATCTTTGATGTATTGGCTCATTAAGATTTACTCCTGCGATACTTCTCAACGTAGATCCTCAACATATCGGTCGGTTCACCAACCGGCGCATGTCTGAAGATAGCATCAAGTCTGGCAATTTTCTTTTGCTGAAACTCAATATCACTATTGTCGTTCTCAGCATCAGCTGAGTCAGATAAAACTGCGAGTTGGTGTATCTCGTGGTGAGCCATCGCTTTAATGGTATTCTCAGTCAGTTCGGTTCCTGATGGCAACAATACATGACCAAGTTTATCTAACAAATTCTCGGACAAAATCATTCCTGCACGAACTTTTGACACTGGAATAAAATGGTGTTTCTTACTCATAAAAGAGGTCTCCTGTTACGTCAGTGTAATGATTTTTTTAGGAAATATAAGGGAGTGTTGTAATTTGGTGAAGTGTTTGCGCTGAATGTCGTCTATCGCGTTAGCATGCTGCAAGCCAAATGGCGGTTTTGTTTTGCTGTACAGTTAATTTCGTCGTTTAAAACCAACTTCTAGTAAATATAAAGTATTCAATGAACCACCTATTCCGAGATTTCGTCATTCATCGACCACGATTTGTATTTGCTTTAGTCTTGGGAATATTTGGATTTTTTTTGCTTCCTGTTGATTGGAGTCTAGTTAGTAAAGTGCTCATGGCGTGGAATGTGACTGTTTGGATCTATTTACTTTTAGTTGTTTGGCTGTTGCGTGGGTCTAGTCATGAGAGTGTCGTGAAGGTGGCTCAGCGTGAGGATAATAGCGCTTTCGCGGTTTTGTTCATTTTGGCTTGTTCAGCAACAGCAAGCTTAATTGCTATCGTGTTTGAATTGTCTAATTTACGTGAACTTAACGGTGAAATGAGACTGTTGAAATACTTGCTTACCAGCGCCACCGTGATAGGTGCTTGGCTATTACTTGCTACGATTTTTACCTTTCATTATGCTTTGCTTTTTTACCGATCTCCAAAGGAGCAACGGGCACTGCAATTCCCAAATCAAGAGGCGCATCCTGACTATTGGGATTTTCTATATTTTTCCTTTACGATCGCAGTCGCACTGCAAACCTCGGATGTAATGGTGATGTCACGTACCATGCGAAAAACAGTACTTGCACAATCAGTGCTAAGTTTTATGTTCAACGCTGCGATACTGGGCTTTTCTATCAATATTGCAGCTGGCCTTGTTGGCAATTAAGCGATAGTGGTCACGAATCCATCCAGAGACAGAGTTTTGCTACCATCTACTGTGCCCATCATGCCGATTCTCTAGGTCGTCGCGTCGGTTGTATCTGTGATGGCGGCCGTATCTGTCATCAAAGTCTCTTCGTTCTAGATAGTCGTGGTGATCATAGTGCGTCGTTCTCCATGGCCGCCCGTAACGTTGTTCGACGTAAACATGGTCGTAGTATGGTAAGGCAGAACGAAGTTGGATGGGTATGCCGCCAAGTTTGAGGTCGATGCCAAATGGTAAGCGACCACCTGAACGCCAGAGGGCGCCTTCTGACCAATACCAAGTGCGGGCACGTGGTGAAAAATAGACCTGGTGACTTGGGTAATAAACGAAATCGTAAAACTGTACTGGCGCTGGTCGCGAATATACTTGCACAGGTGAATAGCGATCGTGCGCATTGGCATTAAGCGTAACGGCGCTAACTTCTACCAATGCCATGGCAATAAGTAACTTCTTGAATAAGTGGTTTTTCATTTTATGCTCCTGAGTTTGACCAGTACCTCAATAACGCTGCCTCAGCAAAAGCAGCAGACAGGCAAATACATAAAATTGAAACAAAATATTTCAATCGGAGCAGCAGTGATAGATCAGAATCCGGCCTTTCAATTTATTCTTTAGCCCAACTGCCGAGCAATATTAATCACGCCTGTGTTTAATCCTCCAACAAAGCATGGATTTTTATGATTTCAGTCTAAGTCTTGTTATGATGCTTACTTTCGCTTATTTCCTTTAATTTAATAACATCCCTTATGTTTGATTTCATCTCCAAATTGATACATGGTCGTTCTGATGCTAAGAAAAATGATCAACAAGTCGCAGCAACTCTAAATACGCATCAGCAAGCTGAGGATAAACATAAAAGTAGAGAGCAAGAGCGCCAATTATTTTTGCAAAAAGTTGATGCAGCGGCGAATGATGAAACCATATTAATTGAATTGTTGGGGCAGTGTGATTTTGCGGATGGACGTTTTCAGGTCGCGCAAAAAATTGTAAGCCAGTCGGGTATGGTGAAAGTTTTACCTGCGATGCGTAAGCTAGATAAGCGGGTTGCAAAATTACTCCAGACGCGTCTTGACGAGATTTCCGAAAATTCACAAAACGACATGGCGGCGCAAGCCTGCGTTGCGGCAGCGGACAGTTTATTGCAGCAGACCGTTATTTTAAGCAATCAATTAGTTGACCTTGATAAGCGATATGCGCAGGTCAAGTCATTTTCTGAAGCAGTCAAAGCCCAATTCCAGGAGAAACGTCAGGCTCTGACAAATCGCTTGAGTCAACAGATTCAATTGCAGCAACGCATATTGACTTTGATGCAGGAATTTGAGCATGTTGAGGATCATGCCGCTAGCGATTTGGGCAGGAAGTTTTTAGATTGGCAGGCAAAATTTGATGCTTGTTCTTCCGATGAAAATGCCGCTTCTTTACCTAAACATTTGCTAATCGAATGCCAGCTAAAGTTAAACGCAATACAGGATAATTGGCGCAGGGCAAATGCAAAGTCCGAGCCAATTAATGAGACGGTTTCGTCACCGGAAAATAATACGCCAAGTGAACTATGCGTCAATGTTCCCTTTGGCTCAATCGGGCAAGGAAAACCAGTAAATAAACCAGGGAACAAAAAAATAAGTAAGCCGCATTTATCACTGTCACTTGAACAGATCGAATCGAGTCTGCAACAAATGGAAGCGGCTTTGGAGCAGGGTAGTGTGCAGAATGCGCGTCAGTTTGATCGCGAGTTGCGAGATTTGGATACCAAGCAAAGCTATGCAAATATAGTGCTGAGTGTGGAGCTGAAAGAGCGGGTCAATCTGGCACGCAAAGAATTATTACATTTATTGTCATGGGCAAAATGGAGTGGTAACGCGTCCCGTGATGAGTTAGTGAATACGGCAGAAGGTTTGGCGGGATTAAAGCTTAGCCCGAAAGAAATTGTCGGAACTGTCTCGGCATTGCGTGAACAATGGAAACAAACTGAAGCGAGCAGCGGTGCTGCCAGTAAAGAACTATGGACACGATTTGACGCTGCGTGCAACGCTGCCTACGCGCCTGCGACGCAGTTTTTTAGCGAACAAAACGAACAACGTCGGGCCAATCTGCTACAAGCAGAGACAAAACTTGTTGATTGGCAAGCACAGGTTCAGGCATTGCTTACACCTGTATTAGATTCTTCAAACGACCAACCGGAAAAAAATGACTGGAAGAGCATCGTAAGTACCATCCAACAGATGCAACAAAATTGGCGTGGTTTGGGGCATGTGGACCGTAAAGATAAGAACCGTTTGGACAAAGAGTTTGATACTTTGCTGAATCAATTGCGCCAACCTTTGGCTGCACGTCAACAGGAAGAGGTCGCTTTACGCGAAGCCTTGATTTTGTCAGCGAGTCAGTTAGATAGCGCGCAAAAAAACGCCGTTGACCAATTACGTCAATTGCAGCAACGCTGGCAAATACAAGCTGCTAGTGTTCCCTTGCCGCGCAAAGATGATCAAGCGTTGTGGGAGCGTTTTCGTGCGGCTTGTGATGCCGTGTTTGAGAAGAAAAGGGCAAACGTGGAGAGTGCTGACAAGCTGCGACAAGAAAATCTGCAAGCAAAAGAAAAAATCTGTTTGGAGTTGCAGCAAGTGAGTCTGGGTGAGTTAAATGAAGTCCAAAAAATGTCGGGACTGATCGCCGATGCGAGAAGTGCATGGCGCCAACTCGGTCAAGTGCCGCGTGCAGATGAACAACAGATAGAAACAAAGTTTCAAGCGCTATTGGATGGCATGCAGCAGCAAATGATTCAATTGCAAGAACGAATTGAGCGAGAAAAGTCGCAACAGATCCTGGCTAAACTGCATACTTGCTTGCAAGTTGAGGCTTTACTGTCGAGTTCTGCGATTGACTCAGTTGCACTACAAACCTTAAAGCATGATTGGAATACAGATGCACTACCTAATTCGCCCATTAGTAAAAATTTGCAGAAAAAATTTGACTTGGTGTGCGGTTTATTAGAACCATCAGATGGCGTGGCTGATGTTGGCGCTTACCAAGAAAGAGCTAATATTAAACGTTCAGAGATTGAAGATACCTTATTACATTTAGAGATATTGTTGGGCGTCGATAGCCCAGTTGAATTGAGGCGTGAACGTTTGCAGAAACAAGTTCAAGTATTGCAGTCATCTCTGAAGAATGGACAAGATAAAACGCAAGTGCTGGAGCTGTTAAACCATCTACTGAGTTTGCCGTTGAACGTAGATACTAAGATGCAGCAACGTGTCGAAACATTGTTTCATAAGGTAAATTTGAAAGTGCAATAAAAGTCTTCAATTATTATTTGTACGTCAAATAAAATTGGATTTTAGTAATACAGTTTTTTTGAATCTACAGACGCTGCAATTGGCGGCAGCATAGTTGTATTTAGCGACATTTGGCGAAATAGAAAGGTGTATCAATGCAGTTGTATAGTTATTTTAGAAGTTCCGCATCGTATCGAGTACGAATTGCTTTAAATCTGAAAGGGATAGAATGCGAGCAACTGCCAGTGCATTTGGTCAAGGATGGCGGTGAGCAATTTTCAGAACAATACAGAACGATTAATCCGGAAGCACTCGTCCCCGCTTTAGTCGATTCGGAAAATGGTGATGAGCATGTAATCAGCCAATCTTTGGCAATTCTTGAGTATTTGGAAGAGAAGTATCCACAATTTGCCTTGTTGCCCATGGACTCCGCCGATCGTGCCTATGTAAGGGCACTTTCCTTGTCGATCGCTTGCGATATCCATCCCGTCAATAACTTACGAGTTTTGAAATACCTAAGCGCAAATTTTGCGGCAACAGATGAGCAAAAAAATGCATGGTACCGGCATTGGTGTGAATTGGGGTTGTCAGCGATAGAGCAGCGTTTGGCGCAGGGCGGCCGTAGTGGCAATTTTTGTTTTGGTGATAGGCCCGGAATGGCGGACTGCTGTCTGATTCCACAAGTCTACAATGCGCAGCGCTTTAAATGTGATTTAAGCGCTATGCCTAAGATTCTTGAAATTAATGAGCGTTGTCTGGCACTGGACGCTTTTGATCGGGCTGCTCCTGGGAATCAAGCTGATGCAGAATAGAAAAAAGCCAGGAAATTTCCTGGCTTTTGTATTTAATCCAAACTAATACGCCTAAACGCGCAATGCACGGAGAGACTCAATTTGGCAGTTTGTCTTTATCTAAATTGGCATCTAAAACTTCGTTTAGCATACTGATTAAAATCGATCGCGTTAATTTGGATTTGGTCGCGTAGCCATCAATCGCATAATTACCCATCAAATTTTCTTTCGCATAACCTGGTTGACCTGTACGTAACACAATGCGAAGATTTTTGCGTGATAAGTCGTCACGTAAGACATTGACTAGCTTTAAACCTGCATCAACTGTCTCCATGACAACATCTAGGAGTATCAAGGAGGTATCAGGATTGTTTTCTGCCACTTGCCTTGCTTCTTTGGCAGAAAATGCATGCAGAAACTCCAAAGGCTTGCCGTGAATTTCAACACCGCTTAATGCCAGTACAGTGGTGTCGTGTACGTTTGAATCATCGTCCGCAATTAATATCTTCCACGGAAGAATAGCTTTATTAGCACTTCCTTCTTCATCCTCTTCAGACAGAAATACGATGCTATCTTCATTTTCATCGTCTGAGGTGAATACACTCTCAACCTCCAAATTAATAATGGCTCGGTAGGTGTGTAAGTTGCCGCACGGCATTGCATTCGAGGTCAGCTTTGGTAATGTCGAGTGCAAGTTCCAATCGGGCTGTTTACTGCTATGGTGACGTTCCATCAGTAGCTCCCTTAACTTGGATAAATATTACAGTTTTCGTTTTAATCATATGTGATAGTTTGAAAGGAAACAAGTAGGAAGATGCTAAAAAAGTGAATTGTGAACACATTTTACTTTTATTCACAACTAGGTAAGGCATGCCTCTTCCGAATACCATTTTTTGCCATGCTATAAGTAATACCGTTAGAATGACATAGATGATTAACTTGCCTATTCTTCCAGATCCATTTTTTAACTTCCAAATAAAAAGATTTATGAAACATTTTTTGTGTGGATTAGTAATTGCGACTTTGCTCGCCCCCGCATTTGGCCGTGATTTTTATCCTAAAAACCGTGCCTTAGATATAGAGCGCTATAAGTTTTATATTGAACTCAGTGATCAGTCTGAACTGATTAAAGCGAAGGCAATTGTGACATTACGTACGCTTAGCCCCATTCAAGAGTTCGCGCTTGATTTAGCTGGCCAGACTGATGGTATGCATGGCATGAAAGTTTTACAGGTAAAGTCAGGTGAGCAATCGCTGCAATTCGAACATATCAATGATCGCCTCTCCATTCACTTACCACAGATGAGCGCAAGTAATGATTTGGTAAGTTTGGAGATCACCTATCAAGGCATTCCTAAGTCTGGTTTGCATATCAGTAAGAATAAATATGGTGACCGAGTGTTTTTTGCGGACAATTGGCCAGATCAGGGACATCAATGGTTACCGACTATCGATCATCCAAGTGACAAAGCAGCGGTCGAATTTCTAATTACTGCGCCTGCACAATATGCTGTCGTGGCAAATGGTTTGAAGGTAGAGGAGAGTAGTCTTGACGGCGATAGAAAACTGACGCACTGGCGCGAGGATGTGCCCATCGCGGTGAAGGTGATGGTCATAGGTGTCGCGCGTTTCGCGATGCAAGAGAGTGCCAGATTGAATGATGTCTCTATAACGAGTTGGGTGTTCCCACAAAATCGTTTAGACGGATTTAATGATTATGCAGTGGCGGTGAAAGCCTTAGATTACTTTCAAAAAAATGTTGGCCCGTACCCTTACAAAAAATTGGCAAACGTACAGTCCAAAACTCGCTTTGGTGGTCTTGAGAACGCCAATACAATTTTCTATTTTGAAAATTCAGTAACAGGCAAAGGCGAACAAGAAGCTTTGGTCGCGCACGAAATCGCGCACCAATGGTTTGGTAATTCGACGACAGAGAATGACTGGCATCATGTTTGGCTGAGTGAGGGCTTCGCGACTTACTTTACGAATTTGTATATCGAGCATACTTATGGTCGCGAGCGCTTTGTGAAACAAATGCTGGCAGATCGCGAAAAGATTGTCCGTTTCCATCAGCGTGTGAATCGTCCTATTGTCGACACCGAAATTCGAGACCCTAAGCAAGTGTTAAGTCCCAATACCTATGAAAAAGCAGGTTGGGTTTTGCATATGTTGAGACAGGAATTGGGCGATGAAATATTTTGGAGCGGGATACGTCATTACTATACAAAATTTGCGGGTAAGAATGTCTTAAGTGCAGATTTTCAGACGTCTATGGAGCAAGTTTCTGGTAAGGATTTGTCAGCATTCTTTCAGCAATGGTTATACCAAGCGGGGTATCCAAAGTTAGCATTGCAATGGCATTTCGATTCGAGTAAGAGAGTAATCACATTAACGGTGGATCAAGTCCAAGGAGTAGCTCAATTTGCATTTCCATTAGATCTAGCAATACAAACTAATGATGGCAAAATGCAATTGCAAACAGTACGTGTGAACCAAAAAAGTCAGGAATTCATGTTTCCAGTTGTCGGGGTGCCCAACTTAATCAGTGTTGATCCTATGGTGCGTTTACTAATGGAAGCGAAAGTGGAACCGAAGTAACTTCAATTAAGTCGGCGTCACGGTTGAAATAAGTCCGCTGAGGTATTCATAGAAAACGCCGGTAGCTTCGAAAAAGTTACCGGCGTTCTCATTTGCAACATTGACTCTTACGCAGCCAGCTGATTGTGCTACTGCTTAATTTGGTATAAGCAATGAGCAGAGATAAATTTTATTTGTCAGCACCCGCAGATACAGCAGATTTAGCTGCAGGCCACGCCACACCTAACCAACGCGCGTTCAATTCTTTCTGCTGATCCGTGACATTATCTAAGGCTTTTAATTTCGCTTTGCCTTTAATTTGTCGAGTTGGAATCAATGCAATTTCACGTAATTCATCGCGGCGGAACACGCTTAGTTTAATGGGTGTTTGTTGCTGCAACCAAAGTTTATCGTTGATATCTTTTGATGTTAGACGCAAACCATTACCTGCCACCAAAATATCACCCGCTACCACGCCCGCTTTCCAAGCTGGACTATCACGTTCAACCTCGATTACAACTGGATGGTCACCCGTATCTCTTGTACGCCAGCCTGTGAACCATTCTTCTTTTTGTTCATCATCCTTACCACCTTCGACGACATAACGCATGCCAACCTGAGAGAACAATTCGCTAAATGGAATCTCGCCTAGGCCGTCGACATATTTAGCCCACCAGGCTGACCAATCGTTGCCAGTCACCGTTTTTAAAGCTGTGCGAACATCTGCTTCTGAGTAGCCACCTTTATCAACGGTATGATGTTGATATAGATATTGGTGCACATGCTCAAAGCCTTTGGCACCTTTAGTTTGTTCGCGGATGGCGATGTCCATAGCCGTCGCTAACAGCATACCCTTGCTATAAATATTGACAGAAGCATTGCGCGCACGTTCTCCACCTGCGTCAATCCAAGCGTCAAAGCTGGACTCCGCCGCGCTTTGTTGGAAGCGGCCCGGTTGGTGTTCGTAGGCCAGCAGAGCTTTGGCAAACTCTTCCATGAATTCATCACGTGTTTGTATGCCTGCACGCAAAGTCAAAATTTCTTCAAAATACGAGGTGTTGCCTTCCGCCATCCACAGCAAGCGTGTGTAATTTTCTTTTTGATATTCGTAAGGTACCATCTCTTTAGGACGATAGGCCTTTACATTCCATGTGTGGACAAATTCATGCGCTGCGGTGCGGATAAAGCCCAAGTATTCTTTGCGTGGCGCAAAGCCCCAACGTGTTTTTTGGATTACCGTGGAATTGATATGCTCGGTCGCGCCGCCAACACCATCGGTCGCGTGCACAATAAATAAATAACGCTTAAATGGAAATGCTCCAAACATTTTGCGACCTTCTTCGACTACTTTTTTCAAGTCACTCGCCATTTTTTTGCCGTCATAGTTACCACGACCCCATATCGCCAATTCGATGGTATTGCCATCCACATCGAAACTATGGAATTCATGTTCACCCGTCTCAATTGGTGAATCAATTAATATGTCGTAGTTCTTCGCCACGAAGCAATGATCACAACTGCCCGTGTCCATGCCGGAACGTGAGATCCAGTTTTTCGGTGTTTCCAAACTGACTTTGACTGCTTGACTGCGGAACGGTGCTGCATACATCAAAATGCCGCTGGCATCTAAGTAGGCGTGTGTGTCATCGATATGCTGAGTCCGCTCGCCCAAAGCGTTGGCATACACTTCGTAAGAAATCTTGACCGTATCGCCGGGTTGCGTCTTGACTTGCCAGGTGCCTTTGTCGGTTTTGGCGAAACTTAAGGCCTTGCCTTTGCCATTCGTCGCCACAAATTGACGGACATTTTTTCCCAGATTTAATACTTCGTAACGACCAGTACGCCAAATCGGCATTTGCACATCCAAGGTCTTACCGGAAACGGCAGGGAAGTCGATTTGAACCTCCGCTAAGTGTTGTGCAGGGTTGGTGATTTTGATTTGGTACTGAACATCGGCAAAAGCGGATGGTGCTGCCATGGCACAAACTAAGGTAAGTGAGCTAAGAAGTGTCTTTTTCATCTTATATTTTTGTTGAGCTAGAGGGAGTTTAATTGCGCAAAATTGCATTGCAAGGCAAGCATGCAGGCAAAATAAAGGCTTGTCAATGAAACACGGAGTATGAAAATTTATTTTTATTATTTGCAGCCCAAGTCAGAAAACAATTTGCCTAGCTTTGCGTGTTCTTGGCACAGAATCTGGTTCTTTTTCCTATGCCACCTTTGTGTATCGTTTTGTATCTGGCGTTGTGTATATCAGACAGTCTGGTTTTGTCTGAGTAATTGAGTGGCTATGGATAGTGACTACTTTCGACTCAATAGAAAATATATTTTCAAATTTGCGAGGTGGTTGGGCAATTTGGGGGAAACTGGACGAGACTGAAAGCTTGTTGAGGGACAGCAATCTATATTTGAACGAATTAAAAAATAGAAAAGCCACGTAATTGCTTACGTGGCTTTTAATATTCTGGCGGAGAAAGGGGGATTCGAACCCCCGGTAGGCTATGAACCTACGCACGCTTTCCAGGCGTGTGACTTAAACCACTCATCCATCTCTCCGAATTCGTCAAATACCTTACATTTCTACAAGCCATTTGGGAAGCTCGAAAGTATAGCAGTCTAAACGCCGTTTGTAAAACCTTTATTCTGGGGTAGCTAAGGTTAGTTGCAAAGAAGCTTGCACTTGCTGATTGTTTTTTATTCGGATTTTTGCGGTGGTTTTTGCAAGTCCTGAGGCTATAATCTTGCCCCATGAACTTATTAAAAACACTCGCTGCAATTAGCAGTATGACCATGTTGTCGCGTATTACGGGCTTGATTCGCGATGTATTGTTTGGCGCCTATTTTGGCGCTGGTGCGATGATGGATGCCTATGTGCAGGCATTTAAAATTCCGAATTTTTTTCGTCGCTTGTTTGCAGAGGGGGCTTTTTCGCAAGCCTTTGTGCCCATTCTTGCCGAGTATCGCAATAAGAGTTCCGATGATGAAGTGAAAGAGTTGGTCGATCATGTCGCGACTGTGTTGTTGTGGGTGTTGCTCTTTACTTGTGTGATCGGCGTGCTTGGTGCCCCTGTATTGGTGCTGATGTTTTCTTCTGGTTTTTGGGGAACGCCGAAGTTTGATCTGACAGTAAATCTTACTCGTATCATGTTTCCGTATATTGGCTTCATGTCCTTAGTCGCGCTGTCTAGTGGTATTTTGAATACTTGGCGCAGATTTAAAATTCCGGCTTTTACGCCAGTTTTACTTAATCTTTGCTTCATCGTTGCCGCTTATTTTTCTTTGGCTTGGTTTGGAAAAGAAAAGCAGATTTATGCCTTAGCGTTTGCCGTTTTCGTTGGCGGTTTGTTGCAGTTAGCGATACAAATTCCCTCCTTGATACAAATCGGTATGCTGCCGCGAATTTCCTGGGATCCCGCATTCGCATTGCGCGATCCAAAAGTACGTCGAGTTTTAAAACAGATGGGACCGGCGGTATTGGCGGTGTCTGCGACACAAATTAGTATCATGATCAATTCAACTTGGGCTTCATTTTTGCCCGATGGTAGCGCTTCCCAATTGAATTTTGCGGATCGCTTGATGGAATTTCCTTCAGCAATGTTGGGCGTCGCGCTGGGAACAGTATTGTTGCCGAGCTTGTCAGCTGCTAAAGCGAATGCCGATAAAACAGAGTATTCATCTTTGCTGGATTGGGGGTTGCGCTTAACCTGTTTATTGGCATTGCCCGCTGCGGTTGGCTTGTTAACTTTATCGGATGCTTTGACCGCGACCTTGTTTCACAATGGTAAATTTGACGCGCATGCAGTGAGTGAAACTGCGAAAGCCGTAGCCGCTTATGGGGTCGGTTTGACTGGTTTAATTTTGGTAAAAATCTTGGCGCCAGGCTTTTATGCACAACAAGATATCCGCACTCCGGTCAAAATCGCCCTGATTGTTTTAGTCATCACGCAGGTCATGAATGTCTTATTTGTGCCATTCATACACCAAGCTGGTTTGGCTTTGTCGGTGGGATTAGGTGCTTGTGTGAATGCAGCGATGCTCTATCACGGATTACGAAAACGCGAGCTTTATACACCCTCAATTGGATGGTTAAAGTTCTTTGTTAAATTGAGTGTTGCTTTATTGCTGATGGGGTTAGTTGGCTTTGGATCAGCTTCGCAACTCGATTGGATTGCATTGCAAAGCAATCGATGGATAAGAGCAGCCTTCATGGGGGGCGTGATCATCACCTGTATGCTGGTGTATTTCAGCTCTCTATTTGTGATGGGATTTCGCTTGCGTGATTTTAGAAAAGTCTCGCGCTAGTTCGTTATTGATAGCGTTAATTATCGTCCAATTAAAAAAAGAGAAGCCTGAGCTTCTCTTTTTTACTTGGACTTTTTACTTCATTCTAGACAGTTTTAGCCGCCGATCGCTTCCCACTTTTCTAATGCGGCCATCAGCAATTCATCGATCTCCGCAAAACGTTCATTGAGTTTTTTGATGGCGTCCGGTGTGGCGTCTCTATAGAAATCACCATCAGCAAGTTTTGCAGAAATCGTCTTTTGTTCGGTTTCCAAATTACTGATTAAAGTCGGCAATTCATCCAATTCTTTTTGCTCTTTGTAACTGAGCTTTTTCGGCTTAGCTTCAACTTTTGCCGCAGGTGCGGTCATGCTACTGACTGGCGACTTGTTATCGGTTTTTTGTTTTGCTGGCGCAGTTACCGCCTTGCCAGCAGGGGAATTCTTGTAGGTTTCCCAATCGGTGTAGCCACCAATGTATTCTTTCCAGACGCCATCGCCTTCAGACGCGATGACTTGTGTTACCACATTGTCGAGGAAGGTTCTGTCATGGCTGACCAAGAATACCGTGCCATCGTAATCTTCCAGTAACTCTTCCAATAATTCTAATGTATCGATGTCGAGATCATTGGTCGGTTCGTCGAGCACCAAGACGTTAGCTGGCTTGGCAAACAAACGCGCTAACAAGAGACGATTGCGTTCGCCACCGGACAAAGTTTTAACCGGAGAGCGTGCACGTTCAGGTGCGAACAAGAAATCGCCGAGATAAGACATGACGTGCTTACGCTGACCGTTGATTTCGACAAAATCGCTACCAGGAGAAATCGTTTCTGCTAGGCTGACTTCCTCATTCAATTGCGTGCGCATTTGATCAAAATAAGCGATCTGCAATTTGCTACCTTGTTTTACAGTGCCGCTATCCGGTTGATCTTCACCCAAAATCATTTTCAATAGGGTCGTTTTACCTGCACCGTTCTGGCCAATCAAACCAATCTTGTCGCCGCGCATAATAATGCTGGAGAAGTTATCGACAATATTTTTCGGGCCAAAGCTCTTACAGACGTTTTCCAATTCCGCCACGATCTTGCCTGAACGCTCGCCTGTGGTGACATCGAGACGTACTTGACCTTGTTGATCACGACGCGCTGCACGTTGCAGACGCAATTGCTCAAGACGTTTAACACGGCCTTCATCGCGCACACGACGGGCTTTCACGCCTTTGCGTATCCAAACTTCTTCTTGCGCTAAAAATTTATCGAACTTCGCGGCTTCAACTTCTTCGATAACTAATTGTTCTTCTTTGCGTACTTGATAGGTCGTGAAATTGCCCGGGAAAGACGTGATCTTGCCGCGATCTAATTCGATGATGCGCGTTGTTACATTGTCGAGGAAGCTACGATCATGGGTAATGAAGAGTACGCTGCCTTTGAAATCTTTTAATAGACCTTCTAGCCATTTAATCGAAGAGAAATCCAAATGGTTGGTTGGTTCATCGAGCAGTAAAACATCGGGCGCACTGACTAAAGCACATGCTAAAGCCACGCGTTTTTTCATACCACCAGATAGCGTGCTCATGATCGCATCTTTGGATAAATTCAATTTCTCTAAAGTCGTCTCAACGGTGTTACCTAAACTCCAGGCGTCTGCCGCGTCGAGCTGTACCTGAATATCATGCATGCGTTCCATCAATGCGTCGTCATTGTCACCGCCAAATTGACCAGTAATCGCTTCGTACTCTTGCAATAGTTTCGGTAAGTCGCCTAGGCCAGATGCGACTGCATCAAACACGGACTGATCAGGATCAAATTGCGGCTCTTGTTCAACATAGGCAATCTTAATGTTTTGCTGCATTACCAAGAGACCATCATCGAGTTTAAATTTACCCGCGATGATTTTGAGTAATGAAGATTTGCCGGTGCCATTACGACCGATTAAACCCACGCGTTCTGAAGTTTCGATGGAAAATTCTGCGTGATCGAGGAGGGCAACGTGACCAAATGCGAGTTGCGCGTTACTGAGAGAGATGACTGCCATAAAAAACTTCTGCCGAGCTAAAGAGAGCCGATGCGTGTAGATGAAGGTCGTTAAAAACCAAGAAAGGCGCTATTGTACGCTAGTTGCATTCGGTTTCATCGTTTCAGGCGGATTGCATTTGATTGTTGTTGGTCTGTCAGGTAAGATGGCGGGCTTCGTTTCTTGCTGGTTTTTAGTATTTAACCAAGGAATCGCGAAGTCTGTGAAAAAGCTTTGCATGGGTTTCAAGAGTCTCTCCGTAGCACAATGGATAGTGCACATGCCTCCTAAGCGTGGGATACAAGTTCGATTCTTGTCGGAGGGACCAAATCTTTCAATTTCCCACATTTACGCCAC
This sequence comes from Undibacterium sp. Di24W, assembly GCF_049340325.1. Taxonomy (NCBI): domain Bacteria; kingdom Pseudomonadati; phylum Pseudomonadota; class Betaproteobacteria; order Burkholderiales; family Oxalobacteraceae; genus Undibacterium; species Undibacterium sp. Di24W. Next base: position 96,356 of record NZ_JBMPOP010000001.1, on the reverse strand, counting down.
TTTTCGTTGATAAATTGGCACAGTTCAAATTTCCACTTGCTCCTAAATCGGTTAGCATGTTGGTCTAAGATAATAATCGTTGATGCCCCTGGATATTTTGATCCCAATCACGATAAGACCAACCACAAAAACTTGAGAGACTGATATGGCAAGAGCATCATTTCAATGGGAAGACCCGCTGTTATTGAGTTCGCAACTGAGCGACGACGAGCGCATGGTTCAAGAAGCGGCCCGCGTGTATTGCGAAGAAAAGTTGGCACCGCGAATTTTGGACGCCTTCCGTAATGAACGCACCGATCCAGCGATTTTTCGTGAGATGGGTGAATTGGGCTTGCTCGGCTCTATGATTCCTGCCGAATACGGTGGTGCGGGTTTGAATTATGTTTGTTATGGCTTAGTAGCGCGTGAAGTAGAGCGTATTGATTCTGGCTATCGCTCTATGATGAGTGTGCAGTCTTCGCTGGTGATGGTGCCGATTAACGAATTCGGTAGCGAGGCGCAAAAGCGTAAGTATTTGCCTAAGTTGGCTACTGGTGAATGGATCGGTTGTTTTGGTTTGACGGAGCCCGATCATGGCTCTGATCCCGGCAGTATGGTGACACGCGCTAAAACGGTTGATGGTGGCTACCTGCTGACTGGCGCGAAGATGTGGATTACCAATAGCCCGATCGCTGACGTGTTCGTGGTATGGGCGAAGACCGATGATGGTAGGATTCGGGGCTTTATCTTGGAAAAAGGCTGGGAAGGTTTATCGGCGCCGGCGATTCACGGCAAAGTGGGTTTGCGTGCTTCGGTTACCGGTGAAATCGTGATGGACGCTGTGTTTGTACCAGAAGAAAATTTGATGCCGCATGTGGAGGGTTTAAAAGGACCGTTCACCTGTTTGAATTCTGCTCGCTTCGGTATCGCCTGGGGTGCTTTGGGCGCCGCTGAATTTTGCTGGCATACCGCGCGTCAATATACGATGGATCGCATCCAGTTCGGTCGACCGTTAGCGGCAAATCAATTAGTGCAGAAAAAACTTGCAGATATGCAGACCGAAATTACTTTGGCCTTGCAAGGCTGTTTGCGCCTTGGCCGTATGAAAGATGAAGGCACTGCTGCAGTCGAGATCACGTCCATCATGAAACGTAATTCTTGCGGCAAATCTTTAGATATCGCCAGAACAGCGCGAGATATGTTGGGTGGTAACGGAATTTCGGACGAATTTGGTATTGCGCGTCACTTGGTGAACTTGGAAGTTGTGAATACCTATGAAGGTACGCATGATATTCATGCTTTGATTTTAGGTCGCGCTCAAACGGGGATTGCTGCCTTTTAATTGTTTGCTTGGCTTGACATTTTCAGGTCTGAAAATGCGATAGTTTATAATGGCGGTTTAGAAACCTATGAAAATGGTAGGTTTGATCCTTAAAGTAATTCAGCTAAGGCGAGAGTTCGAAGCTGCCATTCCTGCGTAGGCAGGGATCCAGTGTCTTTCAACTGTTACTCCACTGGATTCTGGCCTATGCCGGAATGATGGTATTAAAGTTTAGCTTGGCTGAACTGCTTGAGGTTCTCTCACTTTTATATTGGAATCGCGCTTGCGATGCCATTTCAGACAATAGAGATACACCGTGACATTTTTACAAAAACTATCCAATGCCTGGACTACCAATAATTCTTTATTATGTGTAGGTCTAGATCCTGATGTGAATAAACTTCCCGCCGAGCTAGCGGGTCAGTCAGATGCAATTTTTACTTTTTGCAAGACGATAGTTGATTCTACTGCTGATTTGGCATGCAGCTTTAAACCTCAGATTGCTTACTTCGCTGCCTTGCGCGCCGAAGATCAGTTGGAAGCGATTTGCCGTTATATCAAAACGACTTATCCGGGTATTCCTATCGTGTTAGATGCTAAACGCGGTGATATTGGCGCAACAGCTGAGCAATATGCACGTGAGGCGTTCGAGCGTTATGACGCCGATGCTGTGACAGTCAATCCTTACATGGGTTTTGATTCGGTTGCGCCTTATTTGGAATGGAAAGATCGTGGCGCAATTGTATTGTGCCGTACCTCAAATGCAGGCGGCTCTGATTTACAATTTTTGGATGTAGGCGGTAAGCCTTTGTATCAACACGTCGCGCAGTTGGTCGCAGATAAATGGAATACCAATGGACAGTGTTCGCTTGTCGTCGGTGCGACCTTTCCAAATGAAATTGCTCAAGTGCGTGCTTTGATCGGTGATATGCCTTTGCTGATTCCAGGCGTGGGAGCACAGGGTGGTGATGTAGAATCTACGGTACGCGCTGGTCGCACTGCAAACGGCACGGGTATGATGATTAATTCTTCACGGGCGATTTTGTATGCCAGGCCAGTAGCTGATGAAATTTATGCTAAGGCGGCACGACGTGTGGCTTTGGAAACGCGGGATGCTATTAATCTGTTCCGTCTACCATCTTAATGTATCAAATACCTTCGTCAAATTTGGTAGGCGTAAATTCATTAAGAATGAAAAATTAAAAAGGCGCGGAGAATAATTTCTTCGCGCCTTTTTAGCTTAGTTTTTCACGAATTTAAATCTCATCGACATAGCGTAGTAATTTATTGAGTGCATGCGCCACGGTTTGCTCCCGCACTGCATGTCGGTCACCCGCAAACACTTTACGCTCAGTATGCGTCACGCCACCAACGCGCCAGCCGAAACATACCGTACCAACGGGTTTTCCCGGTACCGCACCGCCAGGGCCAGCGATGCCGGTAGTGGATAAAGAAACGTGTGCCTCAGAATTTGCCAGCGCACCTTCTGCCATCGCCGCCGCGATCTCTTCGCTGACAGCACCATGCTGCGCAATGAGCGAGGCGGAAATATCTAACATTTCGGTTTTTGCAGAATTGGAGTAACTCACGAAACCGCAATCAAACCATTCGGAAGAACCTGCAATTTCTGTTAAGGCGTAAGCCACACCACCACCTGTGCAAGACTCCGCGACAGAAAGTAATAGCTTTTTAGATCTAAGTGCTTCACCCACTTTTTCCGCTAGTGCTATCATGTCAGTCATGATTTTGTCTCCTTGAATTTAGAACGCCTTTTCGCAGCTATTCTCTGCATGAATACTTTAGCACTTAGCATCTTTGTTTAGGTGATTTATCTAAAGGATTTTTGTCTACCCGAACCTATTGCTTGTTCACCAAATGCGCGAAAAAGCGAACACTAACAAGGCAAAGAAAGCTGCCACGATATCGTCAAACATAACCCCAAACCCCCCCTTAAATTGGCGATCGAAATAGCCAATTGGCGGCGGTTTGACCATGTCAAAAAAACGAAATGCAATGAATGCCCAAAATTGTGTCATGAGTGGTGCAGGTGTGATGAACAGGAGAACCAACCAAAATGCGATGATTTCATCCCACACCATACTACCGTGATCGGCAACGCCTAAATTTTTCCCGGTCACTTCGCAAGCCCATACACCAATGAAATAGCCTATTACAATAATGGCGCCCCAAACCAGGGGAGTGAAAAGAGTGGGCCAGCGTAAGCTCAATACGGCAAAACTCAGCCATGCAAATAAGGTTCCTGCTGTCCCAGGCATGATAGGTGAAAGGCCGCTGCCAAATCCTTGAGACAAAAAATGGGCAGGATGCGCCAGCATAAAGCTGGGACCCGGTTTCAATATTGGATGTGGATTGCTGTCCATGTTGCGTCAAATCCTTAGGGCGAACTGAAATGGTCAAAAGATTTTAGTCGTAGATCGAGCGCTTCGCCGTTTTGATCTAGCACTCGTATGCCAGACTCGACTTCAATTTGACCTACACGCGTTACCGCCGTGTTACTCGAGCGACCCGCCGCCAAAACTTCTTCCCGTTGCACGACAGGTGCGGTGAAACATAATTCATAGTCGTCGCCGCCCGCTAAAGTAAACTCTCGACGCAATTGCACATCTTGAAGTTCCAAAATAGGGCCCGAGGGAAGCATATCTGCGTACAAACTCGCACCAACTTTGGACGCACTTAATATATGCCCGAGATCGCCGATTAGTCCATCGGAGATGTCCAGTGCCGCATGTGCAACCCCACGCAAGGCTATACCCAAAGCGATACGGGCTGTCGGTTGATGCATTCGCGTCGCGGCTTGTTGATGAAATTCTTCACTCAAATTAACTTCTTTCCAATACGCAGCAAGTGCCAGGCGTGCGTCGCCCAAATTACCTGAAATCCAAATATCATCTCCCGCCTTAGCCGCATCTCGACGCAAGGCGGATGCAGGAGGCAATTCACCAAATATGGTGATGCAAATATTGAGAGGACCCTTGGTCGTATCACCGCCAATCAGTCGGCATTGATGAGCATCTGCCAACGTTAATAGACCTTTTGAGAACGCAGCGAGCCAAGTCGGATTCGCTTCAGGCAATGACAGTGCCAGTGTGAATGCAAGTGGTTTGGCCCCCATCGCTGCCAGGTCAGATAGATTGACTGCCAGACACTTATGGCCGAGGTAATAGGGATCTGCATCAGGGAAAAAATGTCTACCAGATACCAGCATGTCACTGGAAATAGCGAGTTGCATGCCAAGACTAGGGTTTAGTAGCGCGCAGTCGTCGCCGATACCCAAAGCAAAGCGCGGATCTGGTGCGTAATCTTGTACGAAATATTGTTTGATGAGATCGAATTCAGAAAGCATCCGACATTGTAACTAAAGCGTTTCAAACTCGGTTAAAAATGTCATCAGGATTTGGCTTCGTGTGCAATCTGTACTTCGCCGAAGGTCAAAAACATACTCACACCCGGTTTAATCTGAACTCTGTAGGCACCTTTAGCTTGATTCAGTCGCATCGTCAGCGCGGTCAATTCCCAAGCGCGATGTTCTGTGCATTTTAGTTTGTTTTTGGTAAGTTCCCTTGCACCTTGTTCCTTGCCAAATTGTTTGACGGTAGTGGCGTTGCGTTGTAGCGCTGGGATTACAGAAGGGTGATCCCATGCCCACAAAAAACTACTATCTTGATGGTGATAAGTACCGACGATTTGCGCAGGTGCCAATGCGAAGGAGCCGTCATCAAAGGTTAAAAGTAGTTGGCCATTTGCTTGATCCAGATGCCAGGACTTTTCTTCACCCAAGCGCCAGTTGGTGTTGTGCAGCATATTGGCAATCTGAGTTTCCTCTACGCTATTGGCGATATAGGCTTCAAAATTTTTCTCGCGTTGAAACAGCTTCACCATCTTTTTTTATCGCTTTCTAGTACACAAAAGTGTCAGTCACTTTTGTGAGCGACACTGGCAATGCATTCTTTTAATGCCATAATTTTTTTCGTCTTGGAAAAATACTGGAAAACATGCAACTAAGCAATTGAAGTTTGGCTGGAGTGCTGTTTTTTGGCTTATATATCAGCTTGTGTAGCATTTTTTACCTCATCATCGTGGACGAAAAAGCAAGGAAAATACTGGGGCAATATGTTCTGTTATTTATTTTTATCAAATGGGTGAGGCACAAGTATGTAAATAATCACAAAAATCCTCATTTCATGCTGAAAAACTAAGTTTTTATCGTTCTAAAATCGTTTTCCTGCTGGGTTTATGCAAAAAAGTAATGGAACTCGTATAAATACGTATGAAGCAAATGTTGCCTGTCTGCTAGAATCATTAGCCCCCCCTGTTTGTTTATATCAGTTTGTATAAAGAAGGAATTGACCCGCATGGATTCGCCAGAACAAAAAGAGTTACTTCGTAAACAATTGCGTCAAGCTGCTTTGGAATATCATGAATTTCCTACCCCAGGCAAAATTAGCGTAACGCCAACTAAACAATTAACCAATCAGCGTGATCTGGCCTTGGCTTATTCGCCTGGTGTGGCATCGCCATGTGAAGAAATTGTGGCGGATCCTGCGGCGGCATTTAAATATACTGCGCGCGGCAATTTGGTGGGTGTGATTACTAACGGTACCGCGGTACTCGGGTTGGGCAATATTGGTCCGCTCGCTTCTAAGCCTGTCATGGAGGGTAAGGGCGTTTTGTTTAAGAAGTTTGCGGGGATTGATGTTTTTGACATAGAAATCAATGAGTCCGATCCGGATAAACTGGTCGATATTATCGCTTCCTTGGAGCCGACTTTTGGCGGGATCAATTTGGAAGACATTAAAGCGCCTGAGTGTTTTTATATTGAGCGAAAATTACGCGACAAGATGAAAATTCCTGTCTTTCACGACGACCAGCACGGCACCGCAATTATCGTGGGCGCTGCGATTTTGAATGGTTTAAAAGTCGTAGGTAAAGGTATCAAGGATTGTAAACTGGTGGTGTCAGGCGCAGGTGCGGCAGCGCTGGCCTGCCTTGATTTGATTGTTGATCTGGGTTTTCCGATCGAGAATATCTTCGTGACCGATTTGGCAGGCGTGGTCTATAAAGGTCGTGCGGAGTTGATGGATCCGGACAAGGAACGTTTTGCGCAAGAAACCACGGCACGTAGCCTGAAAGAAGTGATTGTTGATGCAGATATTTTCTTAGGCTTGTCTGCAGGTGGTGTTTTGAAACAAGATATGGTGAAAGCCATGGCGGCACGGCCTCTGATTCTGGCCTTGGCTAATCCTACGCCAGAAATTTTGCCTGAGGAAGTCAAAGCCGTTCGGGATGATGCTGTGATGGCGACCGGGCGTTCTGATTTTCCAAATCAAGTGAATAATGTACTGTGTTTTCCTTACATTTTCCGCGGCGCTTTAGATTGTGGTGCAACCACCATTACGCGTGAAATGGAAATCGCTGTAGTTCATGCGATTGCCGATCTGGCGCAGGCAGAGCAATCGGATGTGGTTGCTTCTGCTTACGGTATTTCGAACTTGTCGTTTGGCCCTGAATACTTGATCCCTAAACCGTTCGATCCGCGTTTGATGATCAAGATTGCCCCAGCTGTTGCCAAAGCTGCTGAGGATTGTGGCGTGGCCGGTCGTCCAATTCAGGATATGCAGGCGTATAGCGATAAGTTGCAACAATTCGTGTACCACAGCGGTACGTTCATGAAACCACTGTTCCAGATTGCCAAGAAAGCTCCCGATTCACGCAAACGTATCGTTTTCGCTGAAGGCGAGGAAGAGCGCGTATTGCGCGCAGTTCAAGTCGTGGTGGATGAAAAGCTGGCAAAACCGATCTTGGTTGGACGTCCTCATATCTTAGAAAAACGCATAGAAAAATTTGGATTGCGCTTACGTGCGGGTGTTGATTTTGAAGCGATTAATCCAGAGATGGATGCTCGTTATAGAGATTACTGGCAAACCTACCATCAAATGACTTGCCGCCAGGGGATCACTGAGCAATATGCTAAGTTGGAGATGCGTCGTCGTCATACCTTAATTGGCGCGATGATGGTACATAAAGGTGATGCTGATGGAATGATTTGTGGCACCTTTGGTATTGGTAGCTTGCATTTGTTCTACATTAATCAAGTGTTAGGAAAACGTGCTGGGGTAAACGTGTATGCGGCGATGAATGGTCTGGTTTTACCTGATCGTCAATTAGTGCTGGTGGACACGCATATCAATGAAAATCCAACTGCTGAACAAATCGCAGAAATCACGATTTTGGCAGCAGAAGAAATGCGTCGATTCGGACTGCAACCGAAAGCGGCATTGCTGTCACATTCCAATTTTGGCTCCAGTAATAGCGATTCTGCCAAGAAAATGCGTTCGGCTTTAGCGATCGTCCAGCGTGACGCACCAGATTTAGAAATCGATGGCGAAATGCACGGTGATACTGCTTTGGATTCTGATTATCGCCAGAAAATGATGCCTACATCCACATTAAAAGGTGACGCGAATTTATTGGTAATGCCAAATATCGATGCTGCCAATATTGCATATAATTTATTGAAAACAGCCGCAGGTAACAATATTGCGATTGGCCCTATTCTTTTAGGTTGTGCGAAGCCGGTACATATTCTGACTTCATCAGCAACGGTTCGTCGCATTGTTAATATGACAGCACTTTGTGTGGTAGATGCGGTAGCGCAGCGCTAAGTTATTTAGCTCTTCCTTAATGCAAACCGCTGGCCTCGGCCAGCGGTTTTTTTTTGGGGAATTAAATAATGATGCTGAGCATTACGCTTTCAAAAATCATCGATGGGCTTGAGTTAACTTAAGTTGAGGCAATTCGGATGAATGAATATTAAATATATTTACAATACCACTTGGCGGTTGTAGTAAAAGATATCGAAATTATAGAGAGATAATAATGATGGGAAACTTTTTTTGGCAATACCACTTCAGTGTTGTAAAAAAGTTTTGTATGTTATTATTTAAACACTTGTGATAAAAAGTTTCATAGTGAAGATTATTCGGTGCTTTTCCTTCTTTTTTTGTTTAATTTTGAACAATCGGCGCGACCAATACAAAATTTAGTTTTGATAGCTTACTTTGAGTTGTAAAAAAAGCTATTTTCATGACTAAAATTGAATGTTTCCAAGATCATCTTCCTCTGTTCTACTAGCACACGCCACTTGAGATTTGTCAAAAATTCTAGGCGTATTCGACAGTCTCAGAAATAAGAGCGTATTGCCACTTCATTACCAAGAAAATGGAGCAAAACCGGCAATCATAAAATGGGGACTGAAGTCAAAAGCTTTGGTCAATTATGTACTTAGGGAGTTTTTCGACAAAAAAGGTAGAAAAAAATGAAAAAGAGTATCAAGTTACAAGTGATTCGCCCAACATTGTTAGCAGCGATGATCGCAGCCACTTTCAATGCCTCCGCAGCGGATCGCATCGATTTGGGTAAATTTCAAGGACCGCAAAACAAATCTTTTGCAGGTGGATCTTCTCAAGCGTATGAATTTTTAGGCTTGGGCGCATCTGATTTGCGCGCAGTTCGTAGTCAAAATTATGGCAGTAAAGTCGTTACGCGCTACGAGCAGTTACACCAAGGTGTTCCAGTTTGGGGTGAAGCAATCGTCGAGCATAAAGATAGCAGTCAATCTATCGTTGCCACTGAGGCTCGCTCATTCCATGGCGCGATGTTGAACAATTTGACTAATGATATTCCAAGCGCAAAACCATTGTACTCAGAAACTCAAGCTTTGGGTTTGTTGAAGAATGCAAAGCGTCCTGCTAATACAAGCAATGAGCAATCAAAATTGTTTGTCAAATTAGGCGCGAACAATGTCGCTAAGCTGGTTTACTTGACTTCGTATGTGACAATTGCTGCGAACGGTGCTCCAAGTCGTCCGCATGCATTGATTGATGCAAACACTGGCGCGGTGTTGGAACAATGGGAAGGACTAACGCATTTAGACGCTGGTGGCCCTGGCGGTAATCAACGTATTGGTCGCTATACATACGGTGCAGCGGGTAGTGGTTCCACCTATGGTCCATTGAACGTATCGAGCACCTGCCAAATGACTAGTCCAAATGTCGATACATACAACATGAATGGTGCGACTACTGGTTCTGGTACTTTATTCAAATTTACTTGCCCAACAAATACATTTAAAGAAATTAATGGTGCATATTCTCCTTTGAATGATGGCCATTTCTTCGGTAACGTTGTGTTCAATATGTACCAAGATTGGTTAGGCCTACGCCCAATTGCAAGCAAATTGCAAATGCGCATTCATTATGGCACTAACTACGAAAATGCATTCTGGGATGGTACTGCCATGAGTTACGGTGATGGCGGTTCTACCTTCCATCCTTTGGTCTCTTTGGGTGTTACATCGCATGAAGTCAGTCATGGTTTTACAGAGCAGAACTCTGGTTTGGTTTACTCAGGTATGTCCGGTGGTATGAATGAAGCCTTCTCTGATATGGCGGGTGAGGCGGCTGCGTGGTATATGCGTGGTACTGGCACATTCATGGTCGGTGACGACATCAAAAAAGGTTCTGGTGCAATGCGTTACATGTACAACCCAGAATTAGATGGAATCTCTATCGGTCATGCGAGCAAATATACCAGTAGCATGGACGTGCATCACACTAGTGGCGTGTTTAACAAAGCTTTCTATCTGTTAGCAACAAAATCAGGCTGGACAGTACGCAAAGCTTTTGAAGTGATGGCTGATGCTAATCGTTTGTACTGGACTGCAAACAGCACGTTTAACCAAGGTGCATGTGGCGTAGAGAAAGCTGCGATTAACCGCAACTATGCGGTGGCGGATGTCACTGCAGCTTTCGCATCTGTTGGTGTGACTGGTGGTTGTGGTGGTACAACGCCGCCTCCAGGTGGCGGTGTCTTGACGAAAGATGTATCTGTATCCTTCTCTGCAGCGGCAGGTCAAGGTGCTAGTTACACATTCGCAGTACCAACTGGTGCTACGAACTTGACATTTAAAATGTCCGGCGGAACTGGTGATGGCGATTTGTATACTAAATTAGGTTCGGCACCAACTACCACAGCGTATTTGGCAAAATCTGATGGATCTAGCAATGCTGAAACGATTACAATCGCTGCACCAACCGCAGGTACATATTATCTGTTGGCGAATGCGTATGCGACGGTGAACGGTGCGTCAATTGTTGCTAGTTATGATACAGGTACAACACCGCCAACGGGTAATGTATTGGTCAGTGGTGTCGCACAATCAGTGACTTTGGCCGCAAGTGGATCTAAGGTGTTTAACATCACGGTTCCAGCTGGTAAGACGAGTTTGACGTTCACAATGTCTGGCGGTACTGGTGACGGCGATTTGTATGCTCGTATGACGACAGCGCCAACAACTACTAGCTATACGAAGAAATCTGATGGCGCAACCAATACTGAAACTATCACTTTCAGTGCACCTGCAGCTGGTACTTACTACTTGTTAGTCAATGCTTATACTGCGGTTGGTAGTGCAAGTGTAAAAGCAGTTGTTCAGTAATAACGAAGTAATCGCGAAGTATATAAGCAACGATTAATTCGCTAAGTACTTTGTTAAAAGTAGAGGAAATTAGATCGAGTGCTTGGTCCCATTTGATTTAATTTTCTCTATGAAATAAAGAGCCGTCGATTGACGGCTTTTTTCTTTTAGTCCGGCAATGATGCCCTGATATGATTCAAGTATCGTTCCGTCTAGAAAATTAATATCTAGTTAGGGCCTAATCATTCAAAAAATTGATAAGTGCTGAAAATCCATATGGGCTTTGGAATCTATGATTTCAAATAATCTATTGTCGAAATTACTTGTAGTTTTCGTTGTGTTGGTAAAGCGAGATTGGCCCATACCCAATTATGGTGCTCAATAATTGATTTTGCGTTCAAGTGTGTGCGATCTGCTGTCGTGTGTGCGTCACTCAAAGCGATTACATCAAATCCATGTGATAAGGCGGAATGCAAGGTAGTATCCACACAAAACTCCGTTGCCAACCCACAAATGCTAAGCGTTGTGCAAGCCTCTTTGTGTAAAAGCTCAAGTAATCTAGTGCTTTCAAATGAGTCGCAAGCGGTTTTGTTGATGTAGTGATCAGATACATGACGATGAAGCTTGTCATCGATCTGCCAACCATAAGTATTCGACTGAACACTGTCTTGTTCATGTTGGATAAATATAATTGGCTTGGATTGTTGTCTGAAATGGGCAATCAGACGATTAATGCGGTCAATAATTGCATCAAGCTCGTAGCGTGGATGTTCTTCTATCCATGCATTTTGCATGTCGATAATGATGAGTGCTTGCATAGTAAATTTTTAGATTAAATTAAGTTTGCGCGTGCTGTTTATTGATTCTGGAATATTCATCGTTTTCAATATCCGAAATTAGATGAATAATACAGAATCAGAATTGATGCGCGTTTTGTCCTGCGCTGTGAGCGCCCTAACTTATTTGATACGCAACCTCCAAAGTGAAGTAATTTCTGCGGCACGCGCTTGGTATAAGGGGTCACTAGTATCCTTTGATTTTGCATGCTGAGGACGGATATCCATTTTGCCCACGACTTCCAAATTGGCAGCATCTATCCAGCTCCAGAATTCTTGTGAGCTACGTAAGCCCAAATGTTCTGCCAAATCAGACATGATTAACCAAGCTTCGCCACCTGGCTCCAGATGCGCTCCAACGCCACTCAAAAAGCCTCGCAACATACGGCTGTCCGGGTCATACACAGCATATTCAATCGCAGAGTTTGGTCGAGCAGGAATCCATGGTGGATTACACACAATTAACGGCGCGCGCCCACATGGAAACAAGTCGGTTTTGACTAGCTCTACCTGATCTGTAATGCCGAGGCGCCGCAAATTGTCTTCTGCGCAGGCCAACGCGCGTGAATCTTGATCACTTGCCAAGATTTTTTGTACGCCACGTCGAGCCAATAAGGCGGAAATGACGCCCGTACCAGTACCAATATCGAAAGCAAGCGTGGTTGAAGGTAATGGGGCTTTTGCAAGTAACTCAAGGTACTCTCCACGGATCGGTGAAAAAACGCCGTAATAGGGGTAAATTTTGCCACCAATGGCTGGAATTTCTACGCCATTTTTACGCCATTCATGTGCGCCAATGACACCTAACAACTCGCGCAATGAGGTGACAAAAGGCGCTTTGCCCTGACCATATACTTCGGAACAAGCGTGCAGGACATCTGGCGCTCGTCTCAAAGGAATATGGAAATTTTCATCAAAAGAGATCAATAGCATAGCCAATACGCGTGCTCTTTGTGATTGCGCCTGTCTATGGAGATGAAAAGCTTGAGCAGGTGTTGTTTCCGCTTTCGCTGGTTTTTCTTTCTTTTGAGGTTTTTTGTCGATGCGACGCGCTATCGCTTGCAATAAATTTTTCGCATTTTGAAAGTCACCGCGCCACAGCAGCGCCGTTCCTTCGCAAGCGAGGCGGTAGGCGGTTTCTGCATTCATTGTGTCATCGGCAATTTGCACCCGTTTTGGTGCAGCTGTGCCATTTTCGGAATGCCAGTTTGAACTATGTTCAATGTTATTTTCTGTCCAGCGAATGATTGTCGACGGGGCGTTCATGATACTGGCCTTGAATAGTTGGATGTGTCGATCGATCACACGATTGTGTACATATTTTTGCTGAGCTTTAGAAGCTTAGAGAGAAAGAATAAATGCACATTTCGCGAAATCGGTCGAAATCGGAAGTGTAGCAAAGAAAGTGAATATGCAAAGAACTTTGGCTTGAATCGAACTCTCTCTATTTAAGCTTAAATCAGAGCAAATTTGAACAAGCATGCAGAGTGTGAAGAAAATGGGCGCATGGCGCCCATTCCTTGGCTTTACTAGATTAGTTGGAGCGGCTTACTGAATTGATTATGACCGGCGTGGTTGGTACGTCAGAATATCCACTGCGGGTTGTGGTTGGCACCGCCTTTATCTTGTCGACTACATCCATGCCAGAGACGACTTTACCAAAAACTGCATAGCCACCACCGTTAGTATCAAGGAAAACATTGTCAACCACGTTGATAAAAAATTGAGAAGTCGCTGAATCGTAGACACTAGTGCGAGCCATTGCAATCGTGCCACGTAGATTGCTCAGACCGTTATTTACTTCCAATTTAATGGGTGAGTAAGTTGAGGCTTCCACCATATCTTGGTTGAAGCCTCCGCCTTGAATCATAAAATTACTTATGACGCGATGGAAAATCTTGTTTGAGTAGAATCCCACGTCGGTATAACGTAAAAAATTAGCGGCAGTGATAGGCGCTTTTGTTGGGTTAAGTTCCACAATAATTTCGCCCATGGAAGTCTTGATGCTGACCTGAGGTATTGGCGCAGCAACAGTTAAATCAATTGTGTCAGTTACACCAATGTAGTCTCGCGCCGCTTTGATATCAGTGGCCGAGACCAGCTTCGCAATATCCATGCCTTTCTTGATAGAGTCGGCACTAGTGTTGTAGTTTAAACCTTGCTGAATTGCAAAATAGCTGCCAACTGCAATCTTATTATCCAATAAATCTGCAACCCAGCCGTATTGGGTGTTCCCTTTGAATTTGTGGGCAACATCTACGATCGCACTCACTAAATTACCACGTGTTTTGCTTTTATCATTCAACGCAGCTGTCCAATACGCAAGTCCTTCTGCGTCGACTTCACTTCGACCAAGTACATTTAAATAAATTCTTCGGACAAAATCCGCGTTCGACATGGAGTCGCTATAGCCAGTTAAGTCCGAATACACAATTGCAGCTGCATAGAAGTTATTGGCGAGTTCAGAAATGCTCATGCCTGCTTTGATTTTGTCGATCCAAAATGCCATACCGTCAGCATCTGGGACACGATTAAAGAAAGCAATATACAGTTCAGTCAAGCTTTGCAAATCGGCTGCCGATATCGTTTTTGATTTGTCGCCGATGTATAGATTAACGGTGAAGTCACTAAACTTCACACTGGTTTTACTTGACGCTAATGCTGTGGTGCCGCCAACTATGCCTTTATCAACCAAAGAGAAACTATTGCTGGTGCGTTTGATCGCAACGCTATTGCGAGAACCAGACACGGTTACGATATTATCAGCTGGCGCGCTAGCTGGCGGCAAACTAAATGCCACCGTAGGTTGAATCGCGCTATTTGATTGATTGCCACCACAGGCACTCAAGAGCAGACTAGCGCTGAGTAGTAGGTGGGACAAAAGACTTGAAAGGAGGGGATTTTTTTTGAAAGTTTTCATAGCTTAGTATCTAATTTATTATGCTGCTAAAACGAACATTATAGCGATGAATGGCGGAGTATTCTGAGAAAATCAATTCATGAAATGTTCCAAGTTGTAACAGTTACTGAGATTCACATCGAGTGTTAGCAACCCCTAACTACATACCGCCCCAAGCAGCGCTTAATACGCTGATTGCAGTAAGTCCGGCGGTTTCGGTTCTCAGAACCCGTGGCCCCATGCTTAGCACCAACGCACCGTGTTGTAGCGCCAATTTCTCTTCTGTTTCTGAAAAGCCACCTTCTGGCCCTATCATTATGGTGAGTGCTTGTGCTGGATGGTGGCGCGCCCAATCTGCCAGGGATGTCTCGGCGCGTGGTGACAGCAGTACGCGCCGGTGCATATCCTGTTGAGCTAGCCATTTTTGCACGTCCATTAGATCTGCCAGATGTGCAATTCTCTTGCGGCCACATTGTTCGGTGGCCGCTTGAATGACTGCTTGCCAATGGCTCATTTTTTTCTCTGCACGTTCTGCCGTTAATTTCACAACACTGCGCTGTGCGGCCAATGGTTGTATCGTGCTCACGCCCAGCTCTATCGCTTTTTCTATAATCCAATCCATCTTGCTGCCTTCCGGTAGCGCCTGCGCTAAGCTCAGACCGAAGGGTAATTCAACTTCTTCAGGTAGGAAAACTTTCACCTCGGCAGACACATTTTTTTTGCTGATACTCGTTAAACTGGCTAAGTAGCTACCACCCTCACCATTAAATAATTCAATTTGATCACCAACATTAAGGCGCAGTACAAATACATGATGTGCCGTGTTATCCGGTAGATCGAGATGCGCGCCGATGGCGAGCGGGAGAGGGCAAAAAAAACGAGGCATAAGAGGCTTTGCTTACAACTTTATAAAGATGGCGCTATGAAGTGCCATTGCTGATTTGAAGAATAATTCTTTGCTGTGCGTTTATCTGGCGATCAATATGACTGACAGGCTGCATTAAGTATACCCATACCTAAACTGAGTGAGCCCAGAAAAACACCAGAAGCAAGTTTGTTTTCAGGAACATCCTTGATCAAGTCAGGCAAAATCAGGCGCGCCACAAAGAATGCTAATAATTGAATCACCAGCGCAATCGCTCCCCAAATCAACATGTCGGCCAAATCAACACTATGTGCAACGGAGGAGGCGAGGGCAATGCAATAACCTAAAACCGCACCAGATAAACTAGCCGCTGCGGCGGTATTACCTTCACGAATTAAAGCAATTTCTTTGTAAGGCGTGATGCGAATATAGATCGCGATAAAAAGAAACAAAAATGCGAGTGCTGAACCGAAGTGGCTGATGAAAGCGGGGAATCCATAGGCTAAAAATTGTGCGCTCATAGTAATCTTTCAAAAAACGATAAATTTCTGTTGTTAGTACTGATTTGAATTTAGTCCACAAAATAATGGGGCACAAAACGACTGGTATTTTTCGTGATCAATGTTTCGTCTTCACGTATGCCTATACCCGCAGCTTCATCTCCGACTACCCAAGAACCGATCGAGGTATATGCTGGTGTGATGCCATCATCGAATTTCGGTTGTGGCGCATAGGCTTGGTAAATAAAACCTTCGTGACCGTATTCGCCGTCAGTATGTATCACATTGCCGTCGGCATAAATCGAAATGTTTTCACCTTCACGCGACAGTAAAGGTTTTTTGACGAAGTTGCCGCTGATGCGCCAAGCTTCTGTATATGCTGGCAGCAGGTTGGGGTGATCTGGAAATAATTCCCACAAGACTGGCAAGATCGCTTTGTTCGATAAAATCATTTTCCATGCGGGCTCTATGATACGTGCAGGGCGGCTCAGTAAGTGCGATGAAAACTGTTCACGGCATAGCCATTCCCATGGATAGAGCTTAAATAGATTGTCGACTTTGACATCATTGTCATCGACTAATTCCGCATTGGTTTCATCCCATCCCAAATCATTAATCAGAATTTGTTTGGTCGCAAAACCAGCTTGAATCGCCGTGTCACGTAAATAGGAAAGGTTGCCGATGTCTTCTTCACTATCGGCACAAGCAAAGTGCAAGACACCTTTGCTATCAAATTTTTTCCATTGCTCGATTAGCTTTTCGTGCAAAGAATTGAATTGATCGGTGTCAGGAAATACGTCTTGCAGCCAATACCATTGTGCCACCGAGGACTCTACTAAACCTGTCGGCGTGTCGGCGTTATACTCCAACATCTTGGGTGCGCCGATGCCATTCCAACTCAAATCAAAGCGGCCAAACAAAGAGAATTCTTTGTCGCGCCAGCTCTCTTCAACTTGCGACCAAAATGCCTGAGGCACTGCAAATCGTTCGATTTGTCCTTGACGAATTACATGCTCCACTGCTTGCAAGCTCATTTGATGTAGATCGATCGTTGTCTGTTCTAATACATCAATCTGTTGTGCCGTAAATCGATATGCATAGCGTTCGTCCCAGTACAATCCATCAATCGAATGATAGCTGAAACCTAAATCTTCAAATTGTTTTTGCCAGTTTGAACGTGGTGTTAATGATTCACGGATCATCGCGTTTAGCCCCCGGCAGAAAAGCCACGAGAACTCGACCCAAAGCCACCACGGCTAACACTGCGAGTCACGTTGCGACTTACAGCTTTATCGCTTAACTGTGAGCTACTGCCGTTAAATTGGTTTCCCAAAAAACTACGTTGCGCAATGTGGCGTTGTCCTTCGTAGTAGCTTGGTCCCCAGTAGCGACCTGTGTATATATGGCCGCCCGACGTATTGCCAGTATTGGCTATGGCATTGCTATTTGGGGGCGCTGGCTGTGGTTGGCAAGGATCGGTGCTGCCCCAGTCTTCTTTGCAGTCCTCTAAACTTTTGTATTCGTCACGTACGCTGGCGAGATTGGCGTTGGGACCATCATTGCTGCACCCGGTTAAACTGGCAACCGCAGCAGAGGCGACCAACATCAATGGCAAGCTTTGAGAAACGCGGCGTTTGTATTGTGTGCTCATCGGCACTCCTTGTTATTTTCAAAGATTCTATTAAGAATGTGAGTTGCCATTGTAATACTGCGATGCTTGCTTGTAATGGTCTTCGTGCTTTTGTTTTACCGTTGCTGAAGACCTGTTGTTTCTGTGAGTGAAGGCAGTGCACAGTGGCAAGGATTTTTAGCGCATGTTGATAGATGGCGCAAACATGCTTGCATGCACCCCTGCGCTGTAGTATCGCAAGTCGGTTATTTTTTGTTCAAGTAGCCGCTCATTAATTAAGCTAGCTGTTAAATTTGCAGGGCCCCAAATGTTCCTTGCCTGGTCCGATTTTGTCGCAATCGCCATACTCCATAAAGCGCCATATAGAGGAATGAAAACAGCATAGGGATTAACTACATCAAATGTTTTTGTTAAACGTGCCAATGTAGTTTGATAGCGCGCTTGATGGTAAAATTGACTACCTAAATGTAGGACGATAGAACCACCCGTATTTAATCTTGTATAGCAGGCGCGGAAGAATTCTTCGCTCATGCATGACTCTGCTAAATTGCTTCCATTTGGCGCAATTGGATCGGTGAGATCCAATAAAATTAAATCGTAAAATTCACGATCTTTTTCTTGATTCTCTTGGATAAATGCAAAGCCATCGGTGTGAATGATATTGACCTTAGGTGAGTCGAATGCGTTTTGATGAATAGTCGTTAAATGCTGACGCGATAGGGTAATGACTTGTTCATCAATTTCGCATAGTGTGATGTTTTGTATGCTGCGATATTTTAATAGTTCTTCTGTCGAACCACCATCTCCACCGCCGATAATCAGTGCACTTCTTGGATGACCATGCGTGATCGCGGCAGGATGCACTAAAGCTTCATGATAATAAAACTCATCTTTTTCCGACGTCATCATGGCACCATCAATGCGCATGATTTTTCCGAATTCGGGTGTGTCTGCGATTTGTATTAGCTGATATGGGCTTTGAACCTCGGCAAGCATTTCGCTAATTTGTGTTTGCATTGCTGTGTAAGGACTTAAATGCTCTATTGCTGGCGCGACGTCGTTGGATGGCTGCAAACCGCGTTGTAATTCTTGACGCGAAACTTGCTGCGGCTGAAAAACAGCAATCAATCGGTCGACGATGTCACGTGCTTTTGCGCTATTGTTTTTTTCAAAATTGCAGACATAGACATCTAAAGTGACCGCTTGACGTTCCGGCCAAGTGTGAATCGCGACGTGTGATTCAGCCAAGAGTAGGGTGCCAGTTACGCCTGCTGCACTGCCGTCTGGATAAGTAAAGGAATGAAACATTTCACCCACTATCGTCAGACCTGCTTGGTTCGTATGTTGACGAACCAATTCGCTTAAGCGGTTTTTTTCAAATAACAGCGTGGGATCGCATAAGCAATTAAAGCAATCCGCAGTAAGGTGCAAACCTTCCATAAATCCGTCTAAAAATGATGTGAAAGTCGCAATTGTATTCTGTGAGGCGCTGCTCTGGTAAAATAACGCACTTTATGGAATGAAACGATAATGTTGAAGCAATATATTTGCTTGGCACCTAGGGTAGGCCCTGTTTCGTTCTAGTGCTCGATTTTATAAACTTACCTCCTCTGCCGCTATGACATCCACTTTCCAGCCTGAAAATACCTCCAAGATGGCCAATGCGATTCGCGCATTGTCTATGGACGCTGTTCAAAAAGCCAATTCTGGTCATCCAGGAGCTCCTATGGGCATGGCAGAAATCGCGGTGGCCTTGTGGGCAGGTCACTACCGCCATAATCCGACCAATCCAAAATGGGTCAATCGTGATCGTTTCGTTTTGTCGAACGGCCATGGTTCTATGTTGCACTACTCCTTGTTGCATCTGACAGGCTACGATTTGCCTATGTCTGAAATCAGCAATTTCCGTCAATTGCACTCCAAGACAGCTGGCCATCCTGAAGTTCACATCACTCCAGGTGTAGAAACGACGACAGGCCCACTGGGTCAGGGTATTACTAATGCTGTTGGTATGGCATTGGCTGAAAAATTACTTGCTGCAGAATTTAATGTCGATGGCGCGAATATTGTTGATCACCGTACTTATGTTTTCATGGGCGACGGTTGCTTGATGGAAGGTATTTCACACGAGGCTTGTTCTTTAGCTGGAACGTGGAAGTTGAATAAACTGACCGCATTCTGGGACGATAATGGTATCTCGATTGACGGCCATGTTGAAGGCTGGTTCACTGACGATACGCCAGCACGCTTTGAAGCATATGGTTGGAATGTGATTCGTGCTGTCGATGGGCACAACGTCGATGCGGTTAATCAAGCGATCATCGCGGCAAAAGCCTCTGATAAACCAACACTGATTTGCTGCCGCACTGTGATCGGTAAAGGCTCACCGAATATGGAAGGTACGCACAATGTGCATGGTGCTGCATTGGGTGACAAAGAAGTTGCTGCGGTTCGTGCCAATATCGATTGGAATTATCCACCGTTTGAAGTGCCAGCGGATGTGTACAGCGCATGGGATGCTAAAGCTGATGGCGCGAAAGCAGAGGCGGAATGGAATGCAGCATTTGCTGCTTATAGCGCGGCTCAACCAACGAAAGCGGCAGAATTGACGCGTCGTATGAATAATTTGTTGCCAGCTAATTTCGACGAAGTCGTTAAAGCTGCTTTAGCAACAGTAGTCGAGAAAAAAGAAACGATCGCAACGCGTAAAGCGAGTCAAAATGCGATTCAAGCTTTTGCTCCAAGCTTGCCAGAATTCCTCGGGGGTTCTGCCGATTTGACAGGTTCGAATCTGACTAACTGGAAAGAATGCGTAGCTGTACGCGCAAATCAAGCCGGCAATCACATCAATTATGGTGTACGCGAATTCGGTATGAGCGCGATCATGAATGGTATCGCCTTGCATGGTGGTTACTTGCCATTTGGCGCGACTTTCCTGACTTTCTCCGACTACAGCCGCAATGCGATTCGTATGGCAGCGTTGATGAAAATCCGCACACTGTTCGTTTTCACACATGACTCAATCGGCTTGGGTGAAGATGGCCCTACGCATCAATCAGTTGAGCACATCTCCAGCATGCGTTTGATCCCGCACTTGGATAACTGGCGTCCATGCGACACCACAGAATCGACAGTGGCTTGGGCTGAATCAATCAAACGTGCGGATGGCCCTTCGACTTTGATTTTCTCCCGTCAAAACTTGCCGTTCCAAGAACGTACTGCGCAACAAGTAGCAGATATCGCTCGCGGTGGCTATATTTTGCAAGACGCAGCGGATGCGAAAGTGGTGTTGATTGCGACCGGTTCTGAAATTGAACTTGCTGTGAAATCTGCTGCGGAATTGGCCGCGCAAGGTATTTGGGCGCGCGTGGTGTCTATGCCTTCAACCGATGTATTTGATCGTCAAGATAAAGCTTATCAGTTGAGCGTATTGGGTAAAGGTTTGCCACGTGTGGCGATCGAAGCTGGCGTTACGGCATTCTGGCATAAATATGTAGGCTTAGAAGGCGCTGTGGTCGGTATCGATACTTTCGGTGAATCTGCTCCAGCAGGTGTTTTGTTTAAATACTTTGGCTTCACGGTAGAGAACGTGGTGGCGAAAGTTAAATCGGTTTTGGCTTAAGTCAGTTTATTTTGACCACGCTCAAGTGATCCAGACTCAATATGAATAAAATCAAGGAAATCCAATTACGTCGTGCCACAGTCGCCGATGCGGAAGCGATAGCAGCAATACGCATCGAAGGCTGGCGCACGACTTATCGCGGCATGATCCCTGATAGCTATTTGGCTGAGATGGACATGAACCAAAACGTACTGCATTGGCGTACGATATTGCAGGCATTACCTGTGAAAGAAGACAGCTTGTGCGTGTATGTCGCAGTCAGTGAAAATGAAATTGTTGGTTTTGTTTCGGCGATGAAATTGCCTGAATCTAAATTGGATAAGGATGGCGAAATTAATGCCATTTATATTCGCCCACAATGGCAACGCTGTGGCATAGGCAAACGTATGTTACACAAAGCGGCTCGTTCGCTACAAGCGATGGGCTGCACCAGTTGTGTGATCTGGGTCATTGATGGCAATGCACAGGCGCGCAATTTTTACGAAGAACTCGGTGGAGAGATCCTCATCGAGCAAGATTTTAGCTGGGATGGATTAGATCTGACTGAAGTCGGTTACGGTTGGAGTGATTTGAATGTAATGATGGCATCGGCGGATGCAATGCCGTTCCCGCGCGCTATGCAATAGCGGTTTATATAAACCCCATATTCGGGCGCATCGCGTTGTAGGCGCTGAAACCGCGTTCCTCGCAATATTGACATATTGCTCCGGAGGGCTGGAAACTCGGCCTAGCGCGCAGCATCCCGACTAAGAGGTTTCTACAAACTTTGTTCAAAGTGTAGATTTAAGATTTTTTTGTGTTTTATTTTTTGTTGCTGTTTGTCTTTTTGGAGATTGAACCATGACGATTCGCGTCGCAATTAACGGCTATGGCCGTATCGGTCGTAACATCCTTCGTGCACATTACGAAGGTGGTAAGTTTAAAAATGAAATTCAAATCGTTGCAATTAACGATTTGGGTAACGCAGAATCTAACGCGCATTTGACACGTTACGATACAGCCCACGGTAAGTTCCCAGGCACAGTCACGGTCGAAGGCGATACGATGATCGTCAATGGCGACAAGATCAAAGTATTTGCGGAACGCAATCCAGCGAATATCCCTTGGGGTGAATTGAACGTCGATGTGGTGTTGGAATGCACAGGTTTCTTCACGACGAAAGAAAAAGCATCTGCACACATCACTGGTGGCGCAAAGAAAGTCATCATCTCAGCACCAGGCGGTAAAGACGTTGATGCAACGATTGTTTATGGCGTGAACCACGGCGTATTGAAAGCAACGGATACCGTTATTTCTAACGCTTCTTGCACAACGAATTGCTTAGCACCTTTGGCAAAGCCATTGAATGACGCGATCGGTATCGAAAGTGGTTTGATGACAACGATCCATGCGTACACGAATGATCAAGTGTTGACCGACGTGATGCATGAAGACTTGCGTCGCGCACGTTCTGCAACGATGAGCATGATCCCGACGAAAACTGGCGCGGCTGCTGCAGTTGGCTTGGTATTGCCAGAGTTGAACGGTAAATTAGATGGTTACGCAATGCGCGTGCCAACCATCAATGTTTCTGTGGTTGATCTGACTTTCATCGCGAAGCGCGATACGACTGTTGATGAAATCAACAAAGTATTGAAAGAAGCATCTGAAGGTGCTTTGAAAGGTATTTTGGATTACAACACTGCACCCTTGGTGTCAGTTGATTTCAACCACAATCCAGCATCTTCCACATACGATGAAACATTGACGAAAGTCAATGGTCGTTTGGTGAAAGTATCTAGCTGGTACGATAACGAGTGGGGTTTCTCCAACCGTATGTTGGATACCACCGTTGCATTGATGCACGCTAAGTAAGCTGAGCGACATCGACACTAGTTCGAAGTGGTTTTTAAGCTAGTTTGAAGCTAGTGAGGCGAAATAAACAAAAGCCCCGAACTTTCGGGGCTTTTGTGTGTCTTACCGTAGTGCTGTTTATTCTGGAGATCTGTCATGAACTTTAATTTACGCAAATTAATTGCTGATAATAAGACTTTTTTACTCTTTGTCGCTGGCATGATTTTGATGCGTAGTGCCTTAGCGGATTGGTACGTGGTGCCTTCAAGTTCTATGTATCCGCATTTGTTAGAGGGCGATAGAGTGATCGCAAATCGAGTTGCTTATGACATTAAACTTCCATTTACCGACGTGATATTGAAACAAGTTGGTGATCCTCAGCGTGGCGATATTGTGACTTTCAGTTCGCCTGCAGATGGCGTGCGTTTGATTAAGCGCGTGATTGGCCTGCCAGGTGATGTAGTAGAAATGCGCGATCAAAAATTGATTATTAACGGGCAATTAGCGGATTATGCGGAAGTCGCTGAGCCTGATCCAGCACATCTCACGCCAAAGCGCGAATACCCAAATCAGCAGTTGATGTACAGCGAAAAACTCGGTAGTTTGCAACATAATATTTTGGTTATGCCTGAGCGTCCGGCATTGCGGTCTTTTGATCCGGTGACTGTGCCTGTAGGGCATTACATGATGTTAGGCGATAACCGTGACAATAGTAATGACTCTCGTTTTTATGGTTTGGTTAAACGAGAATTGATTACAGGACGCGTTAATCGTTTGATGTTTTCACTCGATTACGACAATTATTATTTGCCGCGGGTGGAACGCTTTGGTGCCAAATTAACGCAATCAGCACAGTAAGTTGGCTTAGATCTGGCTATTATTAAGGTTCTAAACGATGTTTTTTTATTTCGCCGTTTTAGGTACATAGCCAAGTGCCGCTGAAATCTGTTCAGCGGTACTAATCAAATCGCCCAACCAGGCTTCCTGTAAACGATCCGCTGGCGCAGAAATCGACAACCCCGCTATCATTTTGCCGCTGTCATCGTGTATGCCTGCCGCCATACAACGTACACCTAGTTCTAATTCTTCATTGTCGCGTGCATAGCCATTGCTGCGTACCCCTGCTAACTCACGTTCCAGTTTGGCGACATCAGTAATTGAATTCTTATTGTGTCCTGCTAGACCAGTGCGCGTGATATATGCGCGTAAGGCTTTGGGTTCATCAATAGATAAGAAGATTTTGCCTGTAGACGTTAAATGCAAGGGCGCACGGCCGCCAATCGCACGTACGACTTGCATGCCAGAGCGCTCTGAAAATGCGCGGTCAATGTACACAATCTCGTCACCCTGACGTACCGATAAGTTAATGGTTTGATTCGTGATGCGATGTAGATTACGCATAAATTCCAATGCCGCTTCACGTACATCAAGACGGCTTTTAACGATATTGCCCAATTCGAGCAAACGCATGCCAAGTCGATAGGTGCCAGTGTCGGCACGATCCACAAAGCGGGTAATACATAAATCATTCAAGATCCGGTGTGCAGTCGAGGGATGTAAGCCAGTTACACTAGCTAACTCTTTGAGGCTTACAGGATCGTGATAGCGAGACAGCGCATCTAACAAAGAGACCATGCGCTCGATGACTTGTATCGATGTTTTTTCAGCAGAATTAGACGCGTCGTTTTTCATAATGTGAATGGTGCATTGCAATAAATCTCTTTATACCATGATGTGAAATGACTGTGTTGAACTAATGATTCTATTTTTAGCTTTGTAGCAAGTTTTTGGATATGTATAAGTAGTATTCGTGTTGAATAGAGCGAATCTATTATTAAGTAGCCTTAATCTGTGTCTATTTAGATTATGAACTTTTGAAAACTCGTCTCGCTTGATGTAATTTGTTGGCGTGTTGGTGTTGCTTCGGTGTACTATGAAGCAAGAGAATTCAGATATTTTTAGCATAGTCTTGCTGCATACTGACTTCTACTCAGCTTCGCATTGGTGTCATATTTTCTGTTTCATTTTTTAGGGAAATGCGGTCTATGTCGAATACTTTGCCAGCATCGTCAAAACTCGCACCATGGAAAATTCTATTGGTCGATGATGAGCCTGATATCCATGATGTGACTAAGCTGACGTTACACCGCTTCGAATTAGACGGTCGTCGGCTACAATTTTTTGATGCATATAGTGGGCCAGAAGCGAAAGAAATCCTGAGCCGTGAACCTGACATCGCGCTGGTGTTTCTTGATGTTGTGATGGAGGCCGAAAATAGCGGATTAGAAGTCGCACGTTGGATGCGCCAAGATTTAAAAAATCAATTTACTCGTATTGTTTTGCGAACTGGCCAACCAGGCCAGGCACCGGAAGAAAGCGTTATCGTTGATTATGATATCAATGATTACAAAGAAAAAACGGAACTCGATCGTACCAAATTATTCACGACTACCTTTGCAGCCTTACGAGCGTATCGCGACATCTATACGGTAGAAGAAGCGCGACGTTTTCAAGTGACCTACCGCGAAGGTTTAGAGCGCGTTATTGAAGCCTCGGCGCATATTTATCAACAGCGAAATATGCATGATTTTGCGAATGGGCTGTTACAGCAAGTTGTGGCCTTGTTGCGCTTAGAAAAAAGTATGCTGTTGCGACTTCGTGGAGCTAGCGGTGTTTCAGGCGAAAATTCCTATGAAGTGCTGGCCAAAATCGGCAATTTTGACGACGATCACCAATTGTTTAATCAAGAATTACTTGAGCACTTACAGCAAGTGACGATAAATCGTATTTCACGTTTGTCCGGCGATACTTATGTCGGTTATTTCCCTAACGAGAGTGGCAAAGCCTCGCTGTTGGTGTTGAAAGGTGTAGAAAGTGTCAGCGAAATTGATGCTAAATTGTTAGAGGTTTTCTCTTCCGGCGTTGCGATTGCATTCGACAATATCTTACTCAATCAAGAAATCAGCGATACCCAAGGCGAACTGATTATGCGGCTCGGTGATGTCGTAGAATCGCGTTCTTCAGAAGCAGGGAATCATGTGCGGCGGATGGCGGAGGTGTGCTATTTGATTGCGATTGCCTCTGGTATGGATTCAGATGAAGCCGCGATATTAAAGCAAGCAGCGCCGATGCACGACATAGGGAAAATCGCTACGCCTGATGCGGTTTTACTTAAGCCTGGCAAATTAAATGAAGGCGAGTGGGATATTATGAAGATGCATCCAGAAGTCGGTATGTCGATTTTGGATGGATCACATCGACCTATCTTGCGCGCTGCATCCATCATTGCGCATCAACATCATGAAAAATTTGATGGCTCTGGATATCCGCAAGGCCTAGTGGGTACCGAGATTCATATCTATGCACGCATCGTTGCTGTGGCCGATGTATTTGACGCTTTGATGCATGCGCGTGTCTATAAATTAGCTTGGCCAGTAGAACAGGTGATCGCTCATTTAAAAAGCGTGAGTGGTAGTCATCTCGATCCTCAATTTGTCGAGCTCTTGATACAGAATGTTGATAAAGCGGTAGATATTAATCATCGCTATCCGGACTAAACTAGGAATTGAGTTTTGCTTCAATCATTATCACTTAATCCAATTTTGTGGCTGACCTTGCGTGTAATGGAAAACGTAATTGATAAGCCAATCCTTCTCCTGGTGTTGATTGCGCTTTAATGCTTCCTCCCAATAAACTGGTGACCAGGTTGTATACGATGTGTGTACCAAGTCCGCTCCCTCCTTGGCCGCGTTTGGTGGTGTAAAAAGGATCAAATAGCTTACTCAAAGCTTCTTTGTTTAGCCCATGTCCGTTATCTTCGTAATCAAATTTGAGATCATTGTCCTGAACTTCTATACGCATTCGTATCTTCCCTTGATTCAGATTTTCAAAACCATGAGTCAGAGAATTCATGACGAAATTGGTTAAGATTTGGGAGAAAGCACCAGGGTAGCTATCGATAATCAAACTTTCAGGGCAATCTATGTTGATGTCAATGTTTCGTCCTTTTAGTTTCGGTTGTAGCGATACTAATATTTCATTCAGGTAAGTCGCCAGTTGAAATTTGCGTTTGTCATTTGAAGTTTGGTCAACTGCGACTTGTTTAAAACTGCGCACTAGCGCAGCGGCTCGTTTAGTATTCGTACTCAGAATACGTAAGCTCTGGTCTATAGTTTCTAAAAACTGATCACGTTGCGATTCCGTAAATTGTCCATTTTCGATATCTTTGCGTGTGAGTCTAACTTCTTCAATCAGATGGCTGGAAGCGGTAACACAGATGCCAAGTGGCGTATTGATCTCGTGTGCGACCCCCGCGACTAAACTGCCTAGTGAGGCGAGTTTTTCTTGTCTTACTAATTCGGTTTGCGCTTCTTGTAAAGCTAAGAGAGCGTCATTCAGAGCATTGTTTTGGTGCTCTAAATTGACTTTGGCCAGACGCAATTCTCGGTCAGCGTTCATACGCGCGATCGTCACGGCAATATGGCTAGCAACAAAGCTTAATAAATCGAGGTCTGCATGACCATAAATATTGTGCACATCATAGCTCTGAACAATGATGACTCCATAAATTTTGTTTTTAATTAAGATGGGCACGCCTATCCAACTTTCAATATCGCTGCCACCGAGCACCTGACGAATCTCACCATCTCCAATCAGTTGTTGTAATCGTAGCTTGTCAATCAATTGGGCTTTCCCAGTACGGATGACAAAAGACGTCATGCCTACTCCTAATGGAAAACGGGTGTGGCTAGGTACAGGGTCTTTCTCGTCGACAAAGTATTGGATACTGATCTCTTCATTGTCCGGATGGTAGATCGCCACCACAAAATTTTTGGCGATCATCAGGTTCTCAACAATTGAATGTAACTTTTTATAGAGATGATCGCCTTCTTCACCGGAAAACGATAACTCCGCAATGGCATACAAGGCACTCTGAATCTTTTCTGAGCGGCGGCGCTCTGCAATCTCGTGAGCTAACAAAGTGGTACGCTCTTGCACTGCACGTTCCAATCGATCGACACTTTGAAAGCCTTCTAAGGCGTTGGAAATATGGCTTGCAATCAATTCAAAAAGCGCCTGGTCTTCTTCGCTGTAGAGATATTGTTTATCATAGCTTTGTATGACCATTGCACCTAGGATGCGCTTATTGTGATCGATTAAAGGGTAGCCCATCCAATGCTCTGATGGTGCACCTGTCACACCAATTTTTTCTTCCGCACGGATGGCTGCCATTTCTGCTGCAGTTGCCACCAAGGGCTTACGATTTAGAATTACCCATTTGGTGAAGGATGACCCCGGTGCTTCAAGTTTGAAACGTTTTTCTGAATCAGGGGGCGGATCAATTTCATCTAAAAAGTAGGCAAACTGGATCGAATCATCGGCAGGATCATAAAGCGCAATATAGAAATTTTTCGCATACATAATGCGGCTCAATGCCATGTGAATGGCATGCAAAAATTCTCGTAAATCATTGGTGTTATAAGATATCTTAGCGATCTCTAACACCATGGACTGTACTGCCTCTAATCGTCGTAAGCGATTTTCCATTGTTTGATTTCCTTTTTTGTCCGCAGCCCATGAGCGATGGATTAATTTGAGTCGAGATTACATGTTATTTTCATGCTTAGCTTAGTCTACTTTTGACTGAAAGGAAATTACGCGCTATTTTTGAGTGGTTGAACATTTACTTCGACATGATTTTATGAGCGTGACTAGTTAGGGATAATTTGACCTCGTATGGCAATTTATTCAAATAGTCATATACACCTGTTAGAATTTGCGAGCTTTGATTTTATTTTTTTACCTTGCCGCAAAGGATTTCCTCCCCCATGAACTCACCAGAAGACCTCGACCCCCAAGCCAAAAGTGAACTTAAGGCAGAGGTGAGTGAATTTAAAAGTAAGAGCGGACTTAAGCGTATTTTCTCAGCTTTTTTCTATTCACTGGATGGTTTACAGGCAGCATGGCGTCAGGAGCATGCGTTTCGTCAAGAATTAGTGCTGGTAGTGATTGGCGCTGTGATCGCCTTGAGTTTACCGGTATCTGCCTTTGAAAAACTGATGATGATTGCCGTGCTAGTGTTAATGCTAATTGTTGAGTTGTTGAATTCAGCTATCGAAGCCGTGGTTGATCGTGTTTCACTAGAACGCCACGCACTATCCAAAAATGCTAAGGATTTTGGCAGCGCTGCCGTTTTGTTGACTTTTTTCTTAGCGCTGGCAACCTGGACTGTGATTTTAATGGATCGTTTTTATTATTGAATTATTCTTCGCGAACGATAGTCCACCAAGCTTTGCCCCAAAGCGTTATTACCTTACTTTATACTTTTTTTGAGTCCGCCATGACCCTGCAGAAAATCTACCTCAAGAGTCTCATTTTATTTGCAATGTTGTGCAGTTTGATGAATCTCGCATCAGCTCAGCGTGACGAGGGGCAATACCAAATTCTCCATGCCCGTTATGGGACGGCTGAGCGCAATGTCGATGTGACTCAGACCCTCAAAGACTTGGCACGTCGTGATGTGAATTTTCGTATGGGAAACGATAGTTTTGGTGTAGACCCACATCCAAATCGTGTAAAAACGTTGAGAATTTATGCGCGAAGTGAACGTGGTGAAACACGTACTTTTGAGTACCGTGAAGATAGTTTGGTCGATGGTGCGCTCTTCACCGGTTGGGGGGGCGGCAATTGGGGACGTGATGGTGACTATCGGGGAGGATGGGATAATCGTGACTCACACGGCAATGATAGAGCAGATCGAGATGATCGTGATGATGGCGAATTTCAAATTCTACGTGCGCTTTATGGTACAGCGGAACGCAATGTCGATGTAACCGATAGACTGAAGGAATTAGCACGTAGCGATAGAAATTTCCGTATGGGAAATCGCAGCTTCGGTATAGATCCTCATCCAAATCGCGTTAAGACTTTGCGTATTTATGCACGCGGAGCACGGGGTGAAATACGAACTTTTGAATATAGCGAAGGCAGTCTGGTGGATGGCGCCATGTTCAAAAGCTGGGGGCGCGGAAATTGGGGAAATCGAGGCGATCACCAAGGTGGTTGGGGAGATGGCGATGACCGCAACTACGATAATCGTAACGATAACCAAGACAGGTACGCGGAATCCAGACAATTAATTATTATTAGCGCTTATTATGGAATTGAATCGCGCAAGACTGATGTGAGTCGTCAACTGCGATCATTGATTAACAATGGACGTTTAGAACTTCGCGTTGAAAACAATATCTTAGGCGGCGATCCAGCACCTGACGTGGCTAAATCTCTTTGGGTGACTTACAGCATTAATGGTGGAAGAACCCAAACAGTGCGTGTCGAAGAGCGAGCTTGGTTGAACCTACGTTAAGTCCAAGTGAATTAAAAAAAGGACCCTGAAGCATAGCAGAGTCCTTTTTTGTTTTTAAGTGCGACATGCATTTTACTTGTGGGTCTGACTCGATATCTATCTGTCGCCTCGCTCTAGCGACTATTTCTATATCTGCTTGAATGCCTGATCCAGTCGCATCAAAAATTCCTGCGCATTTTCTATACTAAATACCATAGGCGGCTTCAGTTTTAAGACATTATCGTAAGGGCCGTCGGTCGATAATAAAATACGATGTGCTTTTAAAAATTCAATCACCGCATTTGCTTCTGCCGTAGCTGGTTCTAAGCTGATACGATCTTTGACCAATTCCACCCCGATGAATAAACCTGTACCACGCACATCGCCTATTAGAGTATGTTTTTGTTTTAAGTCGTTTAATCCTTGCAAAAGAAAATCGCCAACATGTTTGGCATGTGCTTGTAAGCCTTCTTGTTGAATTACGTCTAACACTGCCAGACCAATCGCACAGGAAACGGGATTGCCGGCAAAGGTATTGAAGTATTCCATGCCTGTGATAAAGGCTTGGGCAATTTCTGGTCTTGTGACGACTGCACCCATAGGATGTCCATTACCAATCGGTTTGCCCATGGTCACTATATCCGGAACAACCCCTTGTGCTTCAAACGCCCAGAAATAATCACCTGCGCGGCCAAAGCCGACTTGCACTTCATCCGCAATACAAACTGCGCCAGCAGCGCGTGCATGGGCGTAGGCTGCTGGTAAATAGCCTTTGGGGAGGACTACCTGACCGCCACAACCCAAAACGGATTCGCAATAAAAAGCGGCGGGCTTCTCACCGCGGGCATGAATCGCTGCAATCGCGCGTTGCAGGGCGTCTGCATAATGTGCGCCAGCTTCAGGATCATCTTTGCGAAAACGTCCACGATAATCATCGGGAATCTCGGCAACCTGGATATGCGCAGGACGACCGCGCCCACCCTTGCCATCAAACTTATACGGACTTAGTTCTATCATGGTCGGTGAATTACCGTGATAGGCATGATCGACCACGATGATGTCATTTGCTTGGGTATAGGTTTTGGCGATGCGTAGTGCGAGATCATTCGCTTCGGTGCCAGAATTGGTGAGAAAGACCACCGACAACTCGGATGGGAAAGTCGCGCTAAGTCGCGTGGCGTATTCAACGATATTGTCGTGCAAGTAGCGTGTATTCGTGTTGAGTTGAGCCATTTGTGCTTGACCGGCGGCGACTACGGCTGGGTGACAATGACCGACATGGCAGACATTGTTCACCATATCAAGATAAGCATTGCCATCTTGATCGTATAGATAGGCACCAGCGCCGCGTACCATTTTCAGCGGTTGTTGGTAGGACATACTTAACGTGGGATTTAAGTGCTGACGGCGCAGCGTGACGATATCTTCTGGGATGCGATTTGGGATGGGGGCGACAGTAGTTGGCATGATGGGTTTATTGGTGAAATTAAAGTACGCTCAAAAATAAATGCTGCAAGTATGGGTAATCCATCGCGTTAAGCTGACGAATCAGGCGACGCACACCTTTTTGCGAGACCAAAATATAGTCGTTGTCGGGATTGCGGCGGTAAGCACGGGTAGCCATTAAAATACTCTGGCACAGTCTTGCCATGATTACGTGATACAAGGCTTGGATTTCTTGCTTGCTTAGAGGATTTTGCGATTGATAGCCTTGCAGTATCGCCCGTATGCAATCTATTACCGCTTGATCTTTTTCGACATGCTGCAAAGCATATACAACGGTGATAGCCAGGTCGACGATACGTAGGTGACGACACATGTCGCCAAAATCAATGATGGCATTCACATGCGGCTTGGGATCTGCGGCGGTCGCGGCGACGATGACATTAAAATCGTTGGCGTCATTGTGGATGACCGACATCGGTAAAGTTTTCTTCCAAGTCGCTTCTTGCTTGGCAAAATAATGCGTATGGTGCCTTACTAATTCGCGTAAATCGTCTTCTGTTACATACGCAATTTCATCCTGTAATTCGGGTAAATTGCTAATGCTCCAATCCACGTATCTGTCCATGCTAGCATGCTGGAAATTTTCCAATCCTCGATCCAACTTGCCGATCGCAATGCCTAAGCTGGTTTGTAGATAATGTTGGTCGAGATCCTCGCGTACAGCCACATTCGCGTAGATTTCACCTTCTACAAAGCTGAGTAGACGCATATGGCATTCTTGCCCGCCACCTGTGATTAATGGCAGGATATGCTGACCAGATCGCGTTAACATCACTTGAGGTAAAGTCAGATCTGGGCAAGTCTTAGCGAGATGCAGTAAGGCCGCGTTTTCGATATCGAGATCGGCATGCGACCAATTGGGATTCGCGATTTTGAAGACGTAATTGCCTTGTGGCGTGTGGATTTTGAAATTGCGGTCAGCGTAAGAGGGGAGTTCTTTGGCTGTGCCGCTAAGGTGCCAATGCTGCTCGACTAAGGCTAATGCTTGTTCTGGGGTTATGGTTTGCATTGTTGTTGATGGGCTGAAATTTTTAGAACGTCGAGGCGCTTACGAAATATTTAATTACCGTACAAATAGTTAACGGTCACTCCTGCGTAGGCAGGAGTCCAGCGACTTAGTTTGATCAAGGAACGACACTGGATTCCTGCCTGCGCAGGAATGACAGCTTACAGTGCCTCTACGGTTCAATATCTTAAATCGACTTAGTACTAAATATCAAAACTAATCCCCTGCGCCAACGGTAGAGAATGACTGTAATTGACCGTGTTGGTAGAACGTCGCATATACGCTTTCCATGCATCTGATCCAGATTCACGGCCACCGCCTGTGTCTTTTTCACCGCCAAATGCACCGCCGATTTCTGCTCCGGATGGGCCGATGTTGACATTGGCGATGCCGCAATCGCTACCGACGTCAGACATAAACAATTCTGCTTCGCGCATGTCGGTAGTGAAGATGCTGGAGGACAAACCTTGCGGTACCTCGTTATTCCAGTCAATTGCTTGTTGTAAATCTGTATAACGCACGACGTACATAATTGGCGCAAATACTTCGTGATGCATGTGCGCCGTTTGGGTCGGCATTTCGACGATGGACGGGCGTACGTAGTAACCCGCGTCAGAGCCAGCGACCATCACACGCTCACCACCAAATACTACTCCTTGATCTGCTTTTGCTGCTATCAGCGCAGTTTGCATGGCTTCGTAAGCGGCTTGATCTACTAGCGGGCCAATTAGTGTCGATTTCTCTAAAGGATTGCCAATTGGCAGACCTGCATAAACCTTTTTTAAACGCGGCACGATGGTGTCGTAAATGCTGTCGTGGACAAATAAGCGACGCAAAGTCGTGCAACGCTGGCCTGCGGTTCCGACGGCAGAGAAAGTAATCGCGCGTACCGCCATTTCCAGATCAGCACTTGGTGCCACGATCATGGCGTTATTGCCGCCTAGTTCTAAGATGGTACGGGTTAAACGTTTGGCGCACACTTCTGCTACCTGACGACCCATGCGAGTACTGCCAGTGGCCGATACTAAGACGACACGTTTGTCCTCTACCATTTGTGCTCCGGTATCGCGGGCGCCAATGATCAGTTCGGCTAATCCTTCTGGAGCATCATTGCCAGTTGCATTAAAGCGTGCGACGGCTTTCATGAATAAAGCGTGGGTAGCGACTGCGGTTAATGGTGTTTTCTCAGATGGCTTCCAGGTCACGCTATTGCCGCAGACGAAGGCAAGTGCTGCATTCCAAGCCCACACAGCGACCGGGAAATTGAAGGCAGAGATCACACCCACCACGCCGAGTGGATGCCAGACTTCCATCATGCGATGTCCCGGACGTTCAGAGGCAATAGTCAAGCCGTACAACTGGCGTGATAAGCCAACGGCGAAGTCGCAGATATCGATCATTTCTTGTACTTCACCTAAACCTTCTTGCAAAATCTTGCCTGCTTCTAAAGTTACGATCTGACCTAAAGCGGCTTTGTGCGTACGTAATTCTTCTCCGAACAAACGGATTAATTCACCACGGCGTGGTGCTGGCACTTTACGCCATTCCAGAAAAGCTGCGTGAGCTCTGTCAATTTTTTGTTCTACTTGATCGGCATTATCAGCGCGTAAGCTCATGAGTGTTTCACCATTAATGGGTGAAACACTGTGTAATTCTTGTCCATGATAGTCAGCGAGATTAACGCCGAGATCGGTGAGCAGAGTATGGATGTGGGATGTCATATATAATTTTCTGGTTTCGATAAGGTAGAACAGCGGTTTTTATTTTGACAGTGCGTTATTGTTTATAGGGTACTCGACCAGTCGGCACCACGCTAGAGGCATGCATACAGTGTCCGTGCTGATCATCAAAAAACATATGAGGCTTAAAGGCCGCTAGCACTGCTGATTTATTCACACCACCCATGAAAAAAGTTTCATCAATCGCGATATTCCAGGCGCGCAAGGTACGGATCACGCGTTCGTGTGCTGGAGAGGAGCGTGCTGTTACTAGCGCAGTGCGCAGTGGAAAGGCGCGACCATCAGGTGCTTTGAAGTTATTTTGGATGTAAGATAAGGCGACTAGTAGGCGGGCAAATGGGCCTTCTGGGAGAGGCTTCTTGGCATTGTCGCGTTCGTGTTGTTCAAAGGCTTCTATACCTTGCGATTGATAGATTTTTTCAGCTTCGTCCGAAAAGATGACCGCGTCGCCGTCAAACGCAATTCTGATTTGCTCCAGGTCCGCGACGTTTTCTGCCAATTGATACAGCAAGGCAGATGCCACACCGGCATTGATCGCGGCTTGCACATCATCTTCATGCAGAGATAAAAATAGGCTGACATTGAATGCTTGCAAATAGGACGATAGAGACGCACCGCCAGCCAAGACGGCTCGACTGATATCCAAACCGTAATGTTCGATGGAATTAAATATGCGCAAAGAAGTCTCGGACGAATTACGCGACATGATAACGACCTCGACTAAGCGATTGCCGGGTGTCAGATTATTGAGTTTTAAGAGCGCTTTAACTAACGCAAAGCCAGCGCCGGGTTTTAGTATTTCATTTTCATGATCAAGTTGATGTTGGCGATAAGCGTCCAGTCCTTGATTTTGAAAAATGGCTTCTTCTGCCTCAAGATCGAATAAGGCGCGAGATGAGATACCAATAACCAGTAATTTGTCGAGTGAAAAGGGCATAGTGTGTAGTTGGTATTTTTATTGGAGTATGTCGGAAAGATGGCCGATCAGCGCATCAATTTCCTCTACTGTGTTGTAATGCGCAATCGAGACGCGCACAACGCCACCATGTTTTTCTAGATCTAAAGCTTTGATTAAATGACGGGCATAAAAATCACCAAAACGTATACCTATGTTGAATTGGTCGATGCGTTTTACGATAGTTTCTGATTGCGTATTTTTCACCACAAAACTAATCGTTGGCACGCGGCTAGCGTTACCTTCAAAGACCTGCCGCATTCCTATGATGCGCACCTTGGATTTCGAATTTAAAAAATTCAATAATCTTTGTGCCAGAAAATTTTCATGTGCTTCAAATTTATCGAAAGCAAATTGCATTAATTCACGACGACTACCTTTGCCGCCAAACTGCGTACCCATAGCGACCAGGTATTCTGCAATCCCTTGACAGCCGTACGATAATTCGAAATTCACATTGCCCGGTTGCAGTTTGTAAGGAAGATTATCTTCTGCAATAAAGAAGTGATTTAGATTTGCGAGGCTATGCAAGAGTTCGTAGTGTCCCCACAGCACGGCATAGTGAGGTCCAAATACTTTGTAAAAGCTGAACACTAAGATATCAGCGCCGCTGGCTTGCACATCGACCAAACGATGCGGCGCATAGGCCACCGCATCGACGCAGACCCGGCCGCCTACGGCATGCACACGACGCGCGACTTCAGTAACCGGGTTGATGGTGCCGAGTACATTCGAGGCAAAGGTCATCGCCAACCACTTGGTATTATCGCTCAGTAAATTTTCTAAGTCTTCCAAATCTAGCTGCATTGATTCGGTATTCACCTGCCAGACTTTGATGATCGCGCCAGCCTGCTGCAGGCGCTTCCAGGCACCGATATTGGCTTCGTGATCTGTATTGGTCACAATGATTTCATCGCCAGCTTGTATCCCTGGAAGGATAGCCTGTATAAGTTGAAACATCAGACCAGTGGTCGATCCGCCCATCACGACTTCGTGAGCATCTGCTGCATTAATGAGTTCAGCGATTGCTAGTCTCGCCGCGATGACTCGGGTACTCGCGAAGGTCGACGTTGGGTAAGTCGCGCCGAGTTGCACGCTAGAGGTCAACAGATAATCGTAAATTCGGTCTGCAACACGTTTTAGGACTTGAGAACCGCCGGCGTTATCGAAGAAAACGCATTGATCGGGGATTTGTAACGCAGGAAACTCAGCGCGTACGGCGCTGATTTCCATAGGAGATAATGCTTGCATTGTTATGTATATGCCAGATTGAGAATGGGCATAAACATAACACGA
The DNA here is from genome assembly GCF_049340325.1 of Undibacterium sp. Di24W. Lineage (NCBI taxonomy): Bacteria > Pseudomonadati > Pseudomonadota > Betaproteobacteria > Burkholderiales > Oxalobacteraceae > Undibacterium > Undibacterium sp. Di24W. Next base: position 59,528 of record NZ_JBMPOP010000001.1, on the reverse strand, counting down.
TTCCGGTCTTGAATGGCATTAGATATATTAAACCCAGATTTTACATTAGGCGCGTCTTCGACGCTATTTGAGCGCTGGCGGCGCATTTTCGGTCATTTTTTTCGTTCTTCGTTGGAAATAGCTAGCTATTTTCGCCTCATTCACGTAAAAACTGCCTCGAAAAGTGCATCCACCATCGTTTCAAATCCTAATGGAAATTCTGGGTTTAAATTAAGTCACTATAATAATGACTTTGCCGAGCACTTAGGTGCAGCATCTAGCCCGCTTGTCCGTCAGCACGTGCGTTTAGATAAATCGGCAATATCAATCCCACCCACGTCAATAACAGCAGCAGCCAAACGCTAGCCGACAAGCTCATCATTTGTGGAATGGCAGTCATACTGGCAGCGACACGCAACAACGCCGCAGCATGCAAGGCGAGGTAAATGGTCCACAGTAAATTGCTGACTTGTAGAGGGCGTCCGCTATGACCAAAACTGACCCGACTGACGAAGCCAACCAACATCGTTCCCATAAAGCCTAAGGCTAAAGCATGCACCATTGCAGAGCCTATTTCTGCGCCAAAAGCACTCGCAGCCTGTAGCGCGAAAACGATGGCAAGCCAGGCAAATGATAAATGCAACATCGCCAATAAGCGATTCTGCAAGCTACGGAACAAACCCCAGCGCCATGACGTATTGGCAAAACTAAAGCTGAGTAGTGTTGCTATCAAGGCTTCTACAACATGCGCACCAACAATGCCCGCAATCGCAAGTCCCCAGCACGCTGCGATCCAAGACCCCAACAACCAGTAAGGCCGCCACATCGCATATGGCTTGATCACGTTACTGCTAAAGAACGGCAGCATACGATGGCACACCGTCAAAAATACTGGCAAGAGAAAGGCGAAAAAGGCGAGTTGACGTGCTGCAATCCAAGCAAGGTTGAGGCCCGCGCTCCATAAAAACGCAGAGAATATCGCCAATACACCACCCGTCATGGCCAGTAACAAAGCTTGAGGATGTCGCTTATCTTTGACCTTGCTATGTATGACCAAGCGCGCCCACCGGAACGTCACCGCGCACCATGCTCCCAACATCAGAGCAAATCCCGACATACGTAATGGTGGTAATTCCAAAGTCGAGGCGACCAAGACCAAGATCAAACCACCAAAGTAGGTGCCACCATGCAGCAGGAAGTTATGCGGAGGTTCATCCGCTGCCAACCATTTTGGCCCAGCGGTAAAAGTGAAGCCCAAAATAAACAAAGGGAACACACCTAAAGGCATCAATAAGGCATGCAGAGGTACTGCCAGGTTGCGACCGCTTTGCACTTGCAGCCACCACCATGAGAATAAGATCAAAACAGCAATGGCACCAAGAAAAAAATACAAGCGGTGAGGGGCGAGGGCTAGACGTTTCATGACAGTCTCTTAAGACAAGGATGGTGCAAATAGAATGACGATCAGCATAATCTTAAATGCGCCGTCGAATTTTGATGAAGAACAAGATGTAGGTTGAAAGTCTAGTCCTGGAGTGATGGTGTGCTAGCGACTGAATGATCTGGATGTAGAAAAACTAGATACATATCAAGTTTCGATTAGCATTCGAGTATTCATTGTCAGCTTAAACTGACCAGACCAACCGCTCGGGGTGAGGTCGATGGGAATGCCTGTAAAAAATGACCAACTGTTACATAAAATTGAGATTGACTAATTGTTTTAATTTACCGTTTTTCTCAAGCGCAGTGATGCCTTTGTTAAGCGTCTCTAAAATTTGCTTTGCTTGAGGATTTTGTTTGCTAATGGCGAAATGTAATGGGAGCTGTTGTGTTTCAGGGAGCGTTACTATCTGATAGTGTTGCGCATCGAAAGGTGCCACGCCAATTTTCGACAAGCCAAGGAAGACTTCTTTCATATCAACAACAATCTCACAATGTCCGCGATCTATTTTTCGAATTAAGCTTATATAGTTGGTTGCGCCGCTTTCGATTTTTGACGCAGCATTTCCAACATAGGATGTAGCAGCTCCATGCAGGCTGCAGACTTTATACTGGCTGAGATCTTTGAGTGTGGTTATCGGTGCTTGAGCGAAGCGTTGACGAGAGAAAAAGTATGCAGGGGTTAAGTTAAAGTAAGACCGTGAAAAATAAAATTTTTGCTCGCGGTCTGGTGTTTTAAAACTGGACATAATTAAGTCGCTTCCCTGCATGGATTCGACTTCAGCCATGCAACGAGCCCAAGGACGTAATTTAAACTCAGGAGCAGGGGTTAGGAAAATTGCTTTCAATACCTCTACGGAAAGGCCCTGTATGGATTTTGTCTCTTTAGAGATATACGACATCGGTGGCCAATTACTGTCGCCACCGCATGCTCGGATAGGCTCCGAAGCTTGACAAGCGCTTGCGAATAGCAATAGAAGTAGGCTGCTAAAAAGGAACCGGCGCATGGGAAATTGCCTTGATTTATTTTTCGTACCAAAGGAAATTTATCACAGTTTCACACAGCTAGGTCTTTCAACAAGACGTTTCACCCAAACCAGGCGTTCCCAAACATCTTTTTCAGAACGTGATTCAAGCGAGGTCGAGATATGCACAGCGTGAAATGCGCCAACCTTGTATTGTTGTTTTATGTTTCGTAAGTATTTTGCAGTTACTGTAATGTGGGGGAATGAAGACAGTAAGTAGTCGTAGTCGATGAATCAAATCGTGATGACTTGCACGACATGGTCGGTGATTGCCGCTTTGGATGGCATATAGTTACCGGTAGGTTCTACGAGATCGAGAGTTTTTAAACGCAAGATGCCTGTGCGCTTAGAAGCACTGCTTTGTCTTAAGTCAATGAAATGAGATCTACCTAGATAGGAATTGGATTTAATTGGAAGTCACTTAACTAAAATGCCTATTTTTTGAGCTATGATTGACTTGGTTTACTACTTTTTACTCGATTCTCCGATTGTTGACTCGCCTGTATTTGAGGAACCCAAGATGAATAAAATTAGATTTTTGCAGCCATCTACTTCCAAACTTAGTGTAGCTTCATGCATAGTACTCAGTGCAACTGGCTTACTCAACTTTCCTTTGAGCGCGCAGGCACAAACCAAGACTAAAGCAGCACCAGCGGCAAAGGCTGCCGCACCAGTAAAAGATATCGTGCAGGTGGTGAAGCCGCCAATCGCATTGGCTTTTATCGATGCAGCTACCAACGCCAGTGACATGCCGGGCGGTAATTTGATGGCGGGTGCTGCTCATGGCGCGCAGTCAGGCGGTGGTTTTTTTGGCGCTTTAACGGGCATGGCCAAAGGTGCAGTCGGTGGCGTTAGTGATCGCGGCAACGCATTTGGTAACACTCACACTATGGGATTTTCCAGTGGTAAATATGTCGATGTATCGGTCTACACCACAAAAAATCCGAGTTTAGGTGATGCAAAACAAATGATTCCGAGTGTGATGAATCTGGGTGAAAGCTTACAATTGAATGCACCAGTCCCAGAGAAAACGACACCCGTGATTGTAGATGAAACGCCTCTAGAGCCGACTTACGAAAAGCCTAAAGGGAAAATTTCGGTATATTGGGGCTGTGGCGAAACCATACGCCCGGGACAGCCACGAACGCTCGATGTCGCTACAGCGTCGATGGACGACTACGCGAAGTTCTTTGTAATGCGTGGTAAGACAACAAAAGGCGCACGCTGGCAACCCGGTAATCCCGCCTGGCCGAATAAAATTGACGACCGCAAAGTACCCGATACTGCTTCATTAGTCGGCCAGCATCAATTTGTCGGAAATGGTATCCCAGAAAGTTTTAAAGTGAATTTAGGTGCACCGCAAGATCTGATGCCTGCTATCGAATTGCAACAAACCAAAAAAGAGGGCGCGGTTGCCTTGCAGTGGAAGAGCATCGCACACGCACGTGGCTATTTTTTGTCGGTAATGGGCGGCCAATCTACTGGTGGCGATAGCGGCGAAATGATAGTCTGGACTTCGAGTGAATTGCCCGATTTTGGATTTGGTTTGATGGACTACCAGTCGAATCAAGACATTGATAAGTGGATTAAGGAGCAGGTGATTTTGCCTGCCAGTGCGACGCAATGTGCAGTACCTAAAGGCATATTTGGTGAGAATGGTGCGGGTATGTTGCGTATGATTGCCTACGGTTCAGATGCGTATTTTGCCTATCCTCCACGTCCTGAAGATCCGAAAATTGCCTGGGAGCCTGATTGGCAAACCAAAGTAAGGGTGAAGTCAGTATATGGCTCGATACTCGGCGGCATGGGTGATATGGGCGGCCAGTCTAAATCACAGAAAGAAGAAAAGAAGCCGAAAGCGACCGATTTGTTGAAGAGTCTTTTTGGGAATTGATTTCTATACTTTAATCGCCGCGCTAAGGCCGAGACAGGGCAGCTTGTTCAATAGCTTGATGGGTAGCTAAAAGCTCATCAAGCTGACGTACTGAACAAACTACCAATGGAAGTACTACCTTGAATATTGACGGCAACTAGTTTCAAAAACGATTGTAGATTTTCTGCACTGGGATCTCCCCCACTTTTCTTCACAAGCGCATTAAACGATTCTTGTAAATTACCTAAGCCAGAATCTTCACCTTTATTATTGTCGAGCTGGGTAATCAGTTTTTGTATGCTGTTTTGTAGCTTGAATGAGCTACTGGATTGATCTAGCTCGATTCCTGACACTTTGTTTCCATTGCCATTCGTCGCATCTAAGCCGGGGAGATTGGAAAGCAAACTAGACGTGAAATCTGCCCCAGCTTGCTGCCCCTTTTCTGAAGAGAAAAAAGCGCTGATGTCTTTAGAGGAATTGATCTGGCTTAACACTTGGCGTAAGGCTGCGTTCAACTCGCTGTTGTTATTGCTAGTACTGTTAGTATTGTCGAGCTCATCAGCGGAGTTAGCCTTAGTCGCCCCTGAATTGTTGGCGTAAGTAGTACTCAAGTCTTTAATCGTTTGAAAATTGCTGCTACTCAGTGGTGTGATAGCCATAATACTTGCTCCTTGCGGGATTGATATCTACATGTGCAGCACCTAGCGATGTCGCTTGATTTATGAGTTACATGATCCGACAAATTGACACAAAATGAAATGGCAATATGCTTATATTTTAAGCAGTTTTAATTTTGTTATGTTTAAAACTGTCAGTCACAGCAAGATCATTCAAATTTAGTCATAATGACGCCACGCTATTTTGCGTATGCAAGATTTAAATTAGGAGATCTAAAGTGATGAAATCCCGTTTCAGCTTAGGTGCCGGTACTTTGGCACTCACATTATTATCTGCCGCCATTGCTACATTAAGTGTTGCGCCAGCCCATGCAGATGCACCTATGGTTAAGGCTGCTGCCCCAGGCTATTATCGTGTGATGTTAGGTGATTTTGAAGTTACTGCCTTGTCAGATGGTACGGTTGCACTCCCCATTGATAAGCTGTTAACCAATACCACCCCAGAAAAAACGATCAAATCTCTTAAAAAATACCATTTGAGTACGCCGGTACAGACCTCAGTTAACGGCTACCTCATCAACACCGGAACTAAGTTAGTGTTGATCGATACGGGTGCTGCTGGTTTATTCGGTCCCACGCTTGGCCGTCTTGCGAATAGCTTAAAAGCTGCAGGCTATACACCTGAACAAGTTGATGAAGTTTATATCACGCACATGCATGGTGACCATGTAGGTGGCTTGATGAAGGGGGATCAAATGTTGTTCCCAAATGCGGTAGTTCGTGCGGACAAACATGACGCTGATTTCTGGTTGAGCCAGGCAAATTTGGATAAAGCCCCCGCCGATGCAAAAGGTAGTTTTCAAGGCGCGATGGCTTCGCTCAATCCTTATGTCAAGGCTGGCAAATTTAAACCATTTGATGGCGACACAGAACTAGTTCCTGGTGTGAAAGCGGTGGCGGCACGCGGACATACACCAGGCCATAGCGTGTATCAGGTCGAAAGCAAAGGTCAAAAATTAATGTTGTGGGGCGACTTGATGCACGTCGCGGCAGTCCAATTCGAAAACCCTACAGTTACTATCGGTTTTGACAGTGATAGTAAAGCTGCGATGGCGCAACGCCAAAAAGCCTATGCTGAAGCAGCAAAGCAAGGGTATATGGTCGGTGCAACGCATCTATCGTTTCCTGGTCTCGGTTATATTCGCACTGAAGGTAAAGGCTATGCATGGATGCCGATTAATTATGTGCCTGTGAATTGATTATGCATAATTGATTTATGTTTGATAGCGAATTGAGAAGGAAGTGCTGCATTTCCTTTTCAATTGCGCGTCGGGACGTAAGACCAGCACAAATTGAATTCACTTAAACTGCAATTCTTATCCATAGCTAATTAAATGTCGTTATTCACAATTCGTCCAATTCAGGACACTGATAATCCGCATATCGCCGCGTTGATTCGCTCTGTATTGATAGAAATGGATGTGCCGAAAGTCGGTTCCGCTTATGCAGATCCGTCACTCGATCATTTGTACCAACACTATCAAAATGACCGCGGTGCTTATTTTGTGGTTGAGCAGGGCGGCGAAATTGTTGCCGGCGGGGGTATTGGTAGCCTACCCGGTGAAGATACTTCGGTATGTGAGCTTCAAAAGATGTACCTTGTCGCAAAGCTGCGTGGTCAAGGTATAGGGAAGGCTTTGATACAAACCTGTATCGAGGCGGCACAAGAATTGGGCTATAGCCAGTGTTATCTCGAGACCATGCCAAATATGCTGGCGGCTCAGGGCCTATACAAAAGGATGGGTTTTAATTACGTTTGCAGCCCTATGGGAAATACAGGACATAATGCCTGTCCGGTCTGGATGCTTTTGAAATTCTGATAGTCGTATATGTGGTGCAGCTTAAGGAAGAAAAAGCTGGAAGCACGCGCCATTATTCTTTGCGCTGTTTGTAATATCCCAGTTATTGGTATTGCTCATTCTGTTCGATAAGCGAATTGAGCCCGATTTGCCTTGATTTTGGTGTAGAGCCATCACACGTTGCGCCAGACGTAAGCCTAAACCCGTACCGTGCCGTGTGACCGGACTATGGCTATCCAGATTTTCGAGTACGGCTTGAGGATAACCATCTCCATCGTCCTGAATCTGAAACATCAGTTGACCTGAATAGTCCGCCACCGTAATCGTGATTTGATGTCGTGCATAGCGTAAGGCGTTTTGTAAAGCATTCGCTAATACCATTTGAATTAAGGTTCTATCATAAAACCATATACCCGGCGCTTGGCTGGTTTCTTGGATGATGGAGATGCTAGATTTTGCCGGGTGATTGGTCGCAATTGCCGCGATCAGGTCGACAAGCAGCTCAGCAGGATCTTGCAGTTCAATTTGCACATGCAGATTATGCGTCTCTGATTTGTAAAAGCAGAGTAAGCCACTTAAGGTTCCGGACGCCTCCATTGCCACCTGCATGCTTTTTATATCACCGCGTGATTCAGCTTCGGAAGCAAGTTGTGCGAGATTGTTTTTGACATCGTGTATCGTCAGAGCCGCAATGTCGGTGAAGTCCTGATTGTCACTGTGGTGTGCCATCGAGCGTTCTCTTATTCTTTATATTTAAAGGGGTATTTGCTCTGCACTTTGGCTAGCAGTGCGTTGATTTCCAGCAGTTTAGGATGCTGGTTATTCTTCGTCGTTACCGTATCTTGAAATTGTTGTGCCAGCATAGACTTCGTTGCGTCGTAGCCATTCATTAAAATATCCATCAAGATCGACAGTGCCGCGTTGGATGCAATCTGTAAATTATTCGGCAAACGTAGCGCCGCATCGGTCAGCATTTTTGACGCCTCAGCATATTGGCCGGCTTTGGCCTTTTGTACTGCATCGTTATTCAGATTAATAACCTCTTTGACTGAGCTCTCGATTAATTTTTTCGCCGCCTCGATACCACCGTGATCTTTAAAAATAACGCCTATGCTCTCTTGCAACTTTGGTGAATCGGGATTGTTTTGTACGATGTTTTTTAATATCTCCATCGCTTCGTCAGTTTTATTGTGCACCATACAGGCTTTGGCGATGGCCAAGCTGGTATTTTCCGAGACCGCTTCACCGGCTTGCATGGCGATCTCCAAGGCTTTTTGTGCTAGATCGAGATTGCCTGCTTTTTGCTGTGTGACGGCTTCCACTGCGGCGACTAATTTTAATTCATGTGTTTCGGTGAAATTATCTTTGGCTTCTTTGATGGTACTGATCGCACGCTCAAGGTCTCCTGTTTCCGTCAATGCATTGGTAAGTTTTGCGTAATCGTTGGCGTCGCGCAGTGGTGAATTTTTGGTCTGCTTTACTACCACCGACAAGGCTTTATCCACACGAGAATAGTCACCAGTATCTTCGGCTAATTGTGCTATCGATCGTTGTCTCGTCAATGAGTGTGGAGCGATGTTGCAGGCGTTATCCAAAATTTGCAAAGCCTTTTCGGTTTCCCCCGCTTCCGTATGTATGCGTCCTAATAAATCGTAGGCTGCTAATAATCTTGGATTTTCTTGTATAACGGTTTCCAAAATTTGCCCAGCTTGTTCGCCTTGACCTTTGGATTTGAGCGCCTTTGCAAGACCTAGTTTTGCCCAAGGCATTTCGCGCATCTTTAAAGCGTTTTGATAAAACACAATGGCCGCATCAAATTGACTCAAACTCATGAGTGAGTTACCTTTGATCCGCATGGCATCGATTAAGTATTTATCTTTGCTTGCGATGATGTCGTCGCAAGCTTTGATCATGCCTATCCAATCGCCACGATCTTGCAATTTATCGACGGTAGCTAGACGTGCTTTGCGTTCTAATAAACGTTCTAGACGAATCTTCATCGTCTCGCCAGTAAATGGTTTTAACAGATAGTCATCAGGTAAACACTCCGCAGCAGTGATGACACTATTAAATCCCGTCTCGGCCGTAATCATGATAAACAAGGTGGCGCGACTTATCGCATTGGTACTACGTAGATATTCGAGAAACTGCTGACCATCAGTAGCGCCACCTAAATAGTAGTCGCATAAGATAACGTCATAGGTTCTCTGTTGAATGTAGTTGAGCGCCTCCCGCACATTCGACGCCAAATTGATATTGGTAATACCTAGTGCCTGCATCTGGTTACGCATCGTCGTGCGCATATCCGGCATATCGTCGAGCACAAGAATTTTCTTGTTCGAGAAAGTGATTGCGGGAGTGTTTTGTAATCCTGGTAGCGCCATAATGTCTCGTAGATCCTATAGAAATCAACGTAAAACTACTTATGAAAACAGGGTGTTACTGGTTTGTGCTGGAACAGGCCCGATGCGACTAAGGGGAATTCATGGATCGAGGAAGCGGCGTAAAACGCCACAAGCACGACTATAGTCGTTATGCGAAAAAAGACAATAGTAAGTCGTAATATATTTCCATGTGGAAATTTACTAATGCTTCAATTTACTCGTAATGGTTTTTTCACCAAGATTGAGAATGAAACATCATTCATTCAGGATCGGGTGTAAGTCGTATCCAATTGTCCATTAAACTTGCAAATAAATTGTTACTTTTGTTTACAGTTTGAACTGCTTTCCAAGTAAGATTATCGCTCTCTTTTATCCTCGCTATTCGACTGGTCCCTACTCATGCGCTTCATCTACACCTCCGACTGGCATCTCGGCCACACTGTGCACGTTCACTGTTCTATAGGCAAAAAACCATGACCCAACAATACAAAACCCCAGGCGTCTATATCGACGAACTTAACGCCTTCCCCAATTCCATCACCCCAGTCGCCACCGCCATCCCAGCCTTCATCGGCTACACGCCCAAAGCGGAATATCAAGGCAAGTCCTACCTCAATACGCCGCAGGTGATTTCTTCTTATGCTGAGTTTGCGGCGATCTATTTGTTGGATGATCCTGCGCCGCCAGCCGATCCGGCGAAGCAGTATCAGCCTGAGTATTATCTGGTGGCGCAAGCGCCGCATTCGTCGTTATCGAGTGTTGGGCATTATGTAAATGTTGGAGGCGTGGATTATGCGATCTTGCCTGATCCGAATACGCTTTATTACATGGTCAACAGCCTGCGTTTGTTTTTTCAAAATGGCGGTGGGCGTGCCTACATTGTTTCGGTCGGCACATATGGTGCGCCGAGTAAGACTTCCTTGATTGATCCCACGGTGCGGCCTTTGAATGCGAATGTCTTGCTATCTGATTTGACGACTGGCTTGGCGACCTTGAAAAACGAGCAGGAACCGACGATGTATGTGTTCCCCGAGGCGACTTTGTTGTCCTTAGCGGAGAACGCTACCTTGATGCAAACGGCTTTACTGCAGGCTTCAGAAATGCAAACAGCAGTGTGTATTTTTGATGTGATCGGTGGCGATACGCCTGATCCCGTTTTGTACACCAATGACATAGAGAATTTCCGTAATGGGACTGGCAGTCAGGGTTTGAATTATGGGGTTTGCTATTACCCATTCATCGGCACCACGACCATGCAAAGTGCTGAGATCGATTTTACGAATTTATGTGGTGGCGATGTCGCGCAATTGGCCGCGCTGTTGAATCCAACATCGAATCCTAATCCCGCTGCGGCAGCTATTTTGAATGCGATACAAAATCCGCCAGCGAATCCTATGACGAATAGTCAGTTGCAAGCGGCGTTGTTGCTTGCTAGTCGAAGCTATCAGCAGCTCATGAATGAAGTCTTGGCCTATGCGAACACTTTACCAGCGAGTGGGGCGATGGCGGGTGTGTATACCTTGAACGATAGTCAAAATGGTGTGTGGAATGCGCCAGCCAATACCAGCATCGTTGGTGCGGTGTCATTGCCGATTCGTTTAAGCGATGCACAGCAAGGAAATTTAAATGTGGATGCAGTAACGGGTAAATCCGTTAATGCGATACGGTTTTTTAATGGGCTAGGTATTTTAGTTTGGGGTGCCCGTACACTCGATGGAAATAGCGATGATTGGCGTTATATTCAGGTGCGTCGCACGATGACGTACTTGGAGCAATCATGTAAAGAAGCAGCACGCGCCTATATTTTTGAACCGAACGACAATAATACTTGGGAGGCTGTGAAAAGCATGATTAGTAGCTTCTTGACTTCAGTATGGAAACAGGGCGGCTTGCAGGGCGCGAGTCCGGCAGATGCTTTTAATGTTAGTTGTGGTTTGGGTACGACTATGACTGCAGATGACATACTCAATGGCTTTATGAACGTCACTATAAAGGTCGCAGTGGTGCGTCCTTCGGAATTTATCGTCATCACCTTTCAGCAGCAGATGGCAACAAGCCAATAGCGCAAGAGTTCGGGCGTAATGAAATTGAATGATTACGCCACAAAGCAAAAAGCCTCTTGATTTCTCAAGAGGCTTGAATACTTTTGGTGCGAGAGCCGGAATCGAAAGTGCCAATAAATGCTATTATTTTCAATGGTAATTTCCAAAATGAAATATTAGGTACCAACAAAAGTACCAACATTTGTATTTCTGAGGTTGGTTCGATTACGTAAATTGCTTTTTTAACATTTTATATTTGTCATCTCGTTGTTTGATAAAAAGATATTTTGTTCCTATTCTTATTCCGATTGGAATCTTCGCAAGTACTATTAGTGCTTCCTCGTCTAGTGTAATGTGTAATGCTTTTTTTCATCCTTCTAATTGGCATCTCGGCCAAACTTTGCATAATTTTGTTTGAAGCTACGAGCATTAAGTTTTGCTAAATTGGATTGGGGGGCGGATTTTGGTCTGCGTGAATTGAAGGTTCAAAGCATCTGTTGGTCGAGGATTCGAAGTTATGTGATCGTGAAATATTTAAATTTTTCAAAATAGAATATGAGAAGCAGATATGGCAAAAATAATCGGTTTAGAGATAAAGAACTTTCGAGGCATTAAATATTTTAACGAGAGATTTGATGGAAACTTTATTTGCTTCGTAGCTCGTGGTGATAGCGGTAAAAGTACGTTACTTGATGCCATAAATTTGGTACTTTCTTCTTCGTGGAGTGCAAATTTTTTTGACACGGATTTTTTTAATTGTGATATTTCCCAATCTATTGAAATCACCGTCACTCTGTCAGAATTACCAACTGAATTGCTTACAGAAGGAAAATTTGGTTTGCATCTTAGATCTCTTAGTTCTAGTTCATGTGATATTTCGGACGATATTAAAGATGGCGATATTCCAGTTTTGTCGGTTAGGTTATCGATAGATCGGTCTTTAGAACCAAGTTGGACTGTGATAACTCGCGATGTTGATGATGGGATTGCAATAAGAAGTGTTGATCGTGCCAAGTTGAAGTGTCTTATGATTTCAGACTACATTGATCGACATTTTTCCTGGGATCGCGGCAACCCACTTTTTTCGCTGTTGAGTCAAGGCGAAAAAATCGTAGGCAAGACAGACCATATTGTTGATGCAATGCGTGGCGTGAAAGGTGAAATAGATAAATTGGGATTTAAAAACCTCCATGCAGCTATGGAAACCATTGAGACAAAAGCAGCACAGCTTGGCCTAGATTTGAGCGAAATTAATACGACGATAGATTTGAGAGATTTATACATAAAAGATAGCCGCGTTTGCCTTCATGAAGACAACATTCCATTGCGAATGAAAGGGAAAGGGTCAAAGCGTTTAGCATCAATTGCTATTCAATCCTCTATCGCATCTGATGGTGGCGTTATGCTTATAGATGAGATTGAGCAAGGATTGGAACCGGACAGGGTAAAGCAATTAACTAGATCACTTTTGACTGATTATTCGGGACAGTTGTTTATTACGACCCATTCTCGAGAAGTTATAACCGAACTGCCTTCCAAGAACCTTCGATTTGTGAGGAATGAGAATGGTTTGGTAAGCCTGAGTCCAATTCAATATTCAAAAGAAGAACTGCAAAAAGTAGTGCGCGCATGCTCGGAAGCTTTTTTTGCAAAGAAAATTATCGTATGTGAAGGTGGAACTGAGGTTGGAATTTGTCGGGCAATGGATAAGTATCGTGTAAGTAAGAATAGGAAATCGCTTGCTTTTAATGATTGTGCATACATTGATGGTACAGGCAGTAGTTTTGTGGAGCGAGCAGATACAATACATGAGGCAGGATTTGAAGTCGCAGTCCTATGTGATTCAGATTTGCCAGAGGTAAATCAATCTAAAGTTAATTGGAGAAGCAAAAACATAGAAGTATTTGATTGTGATGTGAACGTTGCTCCTAAGAAGGGAAATTCGATTGAGCAGCAGGTTTTTCAAGATTTGCCGTGGAGTGGAGTTATTGAATTAGTCAAATATGTCAAGGAGAAACACTACAAAACGGATTCCGCTTTCAATGATTCATTAAGTAGCAAGTATTCTTCATTGTCGTCAGATTGGGAGTCGATTGATGATCGAAACGTACGCGAGGCGTTAGCATCTTGCAGCGTTGTTCCGAGTAAAGAATGGTTTAAAAGTATTCATCAAGGTGAAAAACTGGGTGAGTTTCTGTTTAAATATTTGGATGATATGTCGGATACAAAGTTAGGAAAGACATTGACGGCATTAACTAATTGGGTAGGTTAAGATGGACTACCAGTCATTTGTCAACGCATCACGATCGCTGTTAATCGCACCCGCCGGTTATGGAAAAACATTCACAATTGCTGAATGTATGAAATACACAAGCGGAAAGCAGTTGATTCTGACACATACACATGCGGGTATAACTTCGATTCGAAATAAAATCAAGGAGCATAAAATTCCCGCTGAAAAATACGCGGTTGAGACAATAAGTAGTTTTGCTCAGAAGTATGTAAATGCGTATTTCTTAGGTGATATTCCTGCCCAGGAGACTAAACAATATCATCCATTTATTATTGAACAAGCCCGAGCTATCGTGTCAACACCTATTGTTAAAAAGGTGTTGTCGACTACATATTCAGGTATTTTTGTAGATGAGTATCAGGACTGTACTTATTCGCAGCATTTACTTTTAATGGAAATTGGATCACTTTTTCCAATACATATTTTAGGCGATCCTTTACAGGGTATTTTTGATTTTAACGGTAAGGAAAAGTTGGTCGATTTTAAAACTGATTTAGTTGAGTTTGAGAAATTTAAACTCAATACACCATATCGTTGGAATAACGTAGGTAAGCAAGGTTTAGCAAACTCTCTTGAAATCATAAGGGGAAAATTAGAAAGACAAGAAGCAATCGACTTTAAAGAGTTTGAGAGTTGTGATTTTCATTTTGTGAGCGCAAAACTTGAAGATATCAGGGATGAGGATAGCCTTCTTCGAAAGTGTTTGGATAGATTACTTAGAAAATCAGTTTATGAAAGTTTATTATTTATCGTTCCATCTCATTTTGAAAATGGAGTGTTGAGAGGGGGGGTAACGGATAGATCAAAACTGAAGAATCGTTTTGACTTTCAAAATCAAGTGCAGCTGCTAGAAGCAATTGACGACGAATCATTTTATAAAAATTCGAAGAAAATTGATGAACTATATGAAAGCATTGGTCGCGCAAAAAATAAATATAACAAGATAAAAAAGGATCTACTTTACAAATATTTTAGGAAAGGGGATGTGAACGCTTGGTTTAACGATGACGCGTTGAAAGCGAAAAGAACAAAGAGCGATCAAATTTTATCAATAGAGATAAAAGAACATTTAGAAGATTTCATTTCTTCCCCATCAATCTTTAACTGCAAATCTATTTTGGAGCTTTTTAATAAAAAATTTAAATTTAAGACCGCTAGACCGGAGCTCTATAGAAGTGTTGTTTCCGCAATGGAGAGCGCTATTTTTGATTCGAAAAGTGTGGAGGTTGCAATGAGAGAACAGCGAAATCGCTTACGCCAAAATGGCAGAAGCATAAAGGGTAAATGTATTGGAACTACTCTGCTTACAAAGGGATTGGAGTTTGATACTGTCGCAATTTTTGACTTACACAAATTCGAATGCCCTAAAAATCTCTATGTAGCCCTTACTAGGTCCTGTAAAAAGTTAATTATATTTTCAGATATCGAGATATGGCAGGCTAAGGTTTCTAAACCCACAAAATAGAGAAATGGTATGCGAACCATGACCTAGCCATACCAAAGCCCAGCAATGTGGAGCACCTGTCATAAGAGGGGAGATCTTATCGAACTGAAAAATGGCGCCTCAAGGTTTTAACATTTAGGTTTGATTTTCTCACCGTATCCCGCATGACTTCAAATTCTCTGCTTTCAGAAAAGTTGCGTGCGGCTACAACGACTAACGAATTTGAACCAAGTGCACATTCGTTTAATGGATAGGGGAAATCCCTATCGTCAACTTTTATGTGTGCGGTGAATTTTCCAAAATAGACGCGATAGGTATTCACTCCTTGCAAATTCTCTTGAAATGGGTCCATCAAGTTTTTTGAGAGATTGATGTTTTTGTCCTCACTTTGCCATCTGGACAAGACGACCCCAAACGGTTTTAAATCCATTTCATCGTCAGACCTCAGCAATTTTTTTGCAATCTCTTTGTGACTACTTTCAATGTTGATCCGTTTGTAGAACGGTTGGACTGAAATGGACGCACGCAAAATGACTGAAACGAAAAATTTGAGCAATACTTGTTGATCAATTTCCTTTGCAACATACACTACGGAGCCATCTTCATTTCTAATCGGCTGAAACAATTCGTCGCTTTTTCTTAGTAAAACCTTTATGCCATAGTCGTCTAACTTGCCGAAACTTACCTCACATGCAGCACAAAGGATAGTATTGTCATAGACGCCAATAGGGGCCTTTTTGGGAATTTGGTTTTGTCCACTGCTGATCAAAAGTGGGATTTCGTTTTTGTTCCGAACTTCGCGCCAAAATGCTTCAGGGATGATGTGAGACTTGACTAACGGCTTAGTTTCGCCGCAAAGCTTACACACTTGGACGTAGATTTTCCCTTCGGATTTCATTGACCAATACTCCATCCAACCATCCAGCGACGCAGAAGATCAAATGCATACTTGTTGCGCCACGCTTTTTCAGTCAAGTCTAATTTCTCAGCGTCGACCACGATCCTCATGGATATTCTTTCTTCTTGAGTAAGGGCGATCCAGTTTTTTGTGCGGCTAGCGGCTTCGTTGTTAAGCCATTTACGATATTCGCGATAAGTCGAATCTGCAGGGAGGTTCATTTCTGGGTCGATTTCACGCGGTAAAGTGCCAGGCGTCCAAGGTACGCTCGAACGCTCCGAATCATCACGCGCTTCGTAGGAAACTGTAGCGTAGTCACCTTCGATGTGCTGTCGCTGCAACCAATTCGATGCTTGGGATGCATGGCTAGGGTTAAGCCAACGGGAAAAACATTCCTGAATAGATAATTTTCCATTGTCGATGCTATCGAGATCTGCAAGAAAGGAGCGTGTAAAGTCGGCATTGAAACGAGCAGCAGCCGTGTTCCTCAGTGCGTTTAACATTGACCGGCCTTTGTCGGACAAAGTGACATTGTTTGCGCTAACGATCAAATCCTCGTTGATCAACTTTTGCGCATGATTGGCATAGGTTGAAGGACGACCAAGCCCATGTTTTTCCATGTGCAGAATAAAGTCACCTATCGTCATTTTGGCGAGAGAAACAGTAGAGAAAGTATAAGAAACGATTTGAGCCGAACTTTCGGGGATCTTCTCAGCTGGCGGCAAGTAAGTTTTGTTCTGAGGGACTTTCTTAAGTAAAGTTACCGATCGCCAGCCAGGCTGAAGTAATGTCGCTTCTTCGTTACCATAGATCGCACCATCAATATTGACAATGTAACGGGTAACTTTCCACACTGGTGGTGGACACGCATAGCCATCGACCATGTCGTAAAGTACTGGATAAACTTTGCGAGCGTTGTCAGACAATTGGGAAAGATTTGCCGAGTCCCTTGCCTCATGGGGCAAAATCATTGGATGGGCTTGCATATTAGTTAGTCCTTTGTTGTTCGCTGATTATGGTAGGCAGTTAATGCCTGAACCATAAATCGCTCACGATTTGGCCGTGGTGCGCTTGTAATTAAAAGCTGTGTCTCATCCACACATGTTTGCCATAACGGCTCAGCTTTCTGAACCCATAGCCTGCTCCAAGACAATTGCATCTCACCAACGAATCGCGTGTCAGATTGAATGTGGTCTATGAGATAGCAAAAATAGACAGCAGAAGTTTGGATGTCAGATTTTCCGGAAGTGGAAGTGGATTCGAGTGGCTTTGCCGCTAAGTGGGTGTCAATGACATAGATCCATTGTTTTAGTGGTCCGATATCGAGGGAGACTGGCGAATAACCGCGCGCGAGCGCTACTTTGGCATCAGTGTCCAAGATGGAAGTGAGAATTTTTCGCAGGTCTTCTAACTTATTAATCAAGGCGTGCGCTTTGTTGGCGAGTTCGATCAATTCCATTTAGAGGTTCCAAGGTGAACGGTGGACTGTGGCATTTAAAAAGTAGTCACGGAACGAATTGAGTTTTTGATTATCGATACAAAGTTGTCGTCCACCACCTTCAAAGTAGTGGCCTTGAACCATACTAGGTTGTGGTCCAACCGTTCCAATCAAACCGGAACGGAATACGTTTCTGACTTGTTCGGGCAAATCTCCTACGCGAAACGAAAGATAGCCTCCATCGCCATTCCAAATACCTGGAATCGCACAAGTGTTGCGCCATTCAGCTTCTGTTTTGGGAATTTCGCCAACACCCCAAAAATCACCAGCCGGATTGTTGCAATAGTAAGCGCCAATTGTCGCCCCCATTTTCTCTTGAGGGGAATAGTTTGCTCCAAGAAATCTCCAAACTGTCTCGTCATCGCCAAGTCGAGTGGATTTTTCTACTATGCCGCTAAAGGTGTTCAATTTTTTGAGTGGTTCCTTTATAGCAGGATCAGACTTGTCGACGGCAGACGACACATCAGCTTTTGATGTGGGAATTGGTCCGAGCATCGCGCCAGGTTCAGGGTAAATTCGACCCTCATCGTCTTCTCTGTGCAGGTTTGAAAACCGTGATGGATCTACATAGGCTGCCACAAGAAATTCCAGCCCTGGCAAATTGTCGTTAAACGCCTGTCGATGTCGCTTAGTAAGACCGATCAATTTACTTCGCAGTGGCTCTGGCACGTTCGCATATGCTGCGGGAGGAACAAAATCGCCATCGATGGGACCGGACGTACGCGGATAACTCGAAAACCCATTCATCTAGATATTCTCCTCAAGCGTTTGCTCGCTTTCGGTGCTACCGATGTAGATTTCTTGAAGTGCATTCATTGCTTCAATAGGAGAAATGGATAAGTCGTTTATCGCACGATGTAAGACCGTGGCCGTTGATGTGGCGGGCGCCGGATCTTCAGATCTCAAAAGTGGTCCAACTCGAATAATTTGAGTCGTGGTACCCGCGGATAATAGCTTCTGATTTTCTGGAGGCGCTGAATAGAATTCCGTTGCGCCTAATGGATCATCTTGCGCTAGCCGCGTCATCTTGACAGTAAATTGACAGCCTTCAGGTTGAATTTCGATATTTTCGGTAAAACGAGCACCATCGCGTTGCAATTCAATACGGTCAATTTCATCCAATAAACTCGCCGAAACACGACCTGCGCCAACGTTGGCGATTGCCTTGATTTCGATAGATATGAATTTATCTGCGATGGTGCGCGCGAGAGCCGCTTTAACCCGAAGAGGATCAACACCCCGCGTGGTAAACTTCTTACCCTCGATTAAAGACTCTGGCGTCATTGCGTAAAAGCGCAGTCTAAAAAAGCGTTCTTTCGGAATCGCCAATTTGACTTGACTCGCTAGATCCATCACGTGCCATGCGATGCCTTCACCTTCTCTATCATCATCGGTGGCAAGATAAATGCTGTCGTAATGGCGTGCCCCGAGTTCCGTTAGGGAACGCATAGACGACATGAAGGATTCACAATTGTCTTTGTTGATCCATTTAGGTTCTCCATTCTCGAAAAAATCGAACTCTCTGAGATGTCCGCGGGTCGCGATACCTTTGGCGATTTTTCCGAAAGCCTGCTCCGCTAACTTCGTTTTGGATGGACTCTCAAAAACGTAAAGATCTCGAGGATAGAGCCGATAACCATAGTCAATGAGGTAGCGCGCTAAGATTCCGCTGAACTGACCATTTGGTTTTAAAATGACCCCAGGATGTCCAAACACAACAAAGGCATGCTTGGCGCGACTGACAGCGACATTGAGCATTGATGCCTTGCGATTGATAAAGATTTTTCCTGTTAGATCGTTCACAGTGGAAAACAGCACGATCTCTTTTTCTGCCCCCTGCAACGAGTGCACGGTACCGACGATCATTTCTTCGACTTTGTCTTGCTCAAGTAAGTCGTCGTTCGACCCTGTCGATTCATTGTCGCGCACCCTGAATCCTACAGAACTCAGTGCTTCTTTCAACTTTCTGACCTGAGCACCGTAAGGAGAAATGACCGCGACTACTTTTTCAACGCTGCCGTAACGATCTTTGATCGCTTCACGATTTTCTACAATCCAGCTGACGATAGAAGAAATTTCTTCTTGATTCATCTGGCTTTCGTCGCTAGCAAATTGCTTGCCTTCGACCGCTACGAAGCCCATTGGTGGCAGTAGGGCTTCATGATTTTTTGCTTCTTTAGGTGAGCGAGCGACATGTGGGTGATCTTTGACCATCGGTATCAACGGGTCGATCGCGTCGTAGACGAGGCGATTACAAAATTCGATGATCGTTTTACGACACCGGTAGTGATACTTAAGCATGACACCATAGCGCTCGTTGTCTCTATCTTCATGACGCGCGGCTGAATATTGGGCGCATGCCATAAAATTGCCCACTTCCGCATCGAGGTTTTCTCGTTGGTGTTGCGTTGTTTTTGTTGATAGGTCGTGACGCCTCCGTAGATCCATATTGCTTTTGCGATCTAATGTAACCACCGGTTCAAGCTGTTTAACGTCTCCGACAACCAAGGCCTTGCGCGCAAGACACGTTAGCGGTACAGCAAGTTGGGGCGATACTTGACCGGATTCGTCAACTAGCAACCAGTCAGCAATCTCCAGATGATGCTGTGGCATCCTATTAAGATCTAGATACAGTGCTATGGATGGCATTGTTTGAGTAGTGGCAACGATTACTGGCGATAGCATCGCTGCTCGTTCAAGAGCGATCCTTGTTTCTTCCTTTGGGTCTTCGGGTAAGGGTGTCGTAGCTTCTCTAATCCATTGAGCCTCCCAGTACCGCATCGCGACGTGAAAAGCTTCATAGCGTACGGTAAGGTCAATTACGCACTCAATGTTGTGCCGAACCTTCAGTAATGTGGAGTGATTCATCGGATCGGCATTAGTAATAGACTCCCGCATTTCTTTACCTAAGCCGCAAATACTAGCCTCGATGCCACTTTCCACAGTATCTTGGCGTTGTATGCCATTTCGAAAAGCAATGTTGGCCGCTGCGCCGCGATGATGGAGAAATAAAGTCCCTATTGCAGTAATATTGCGATTTAAAGCTCTTTGTTGTTTAACTATTGGTAACAGCGTCTCAATGCGTTTTTGAATTTCTGACTCTAACTTTCCTCGCGAAACTTGCCATCTTTCACAGCGAGCAATAGATTTATTCTGTTCATTTGCTTTCTCACATAGATAATTAACTGCCTCGGATGCAAAAACAGGGAGCATGGAAAGATTATCCGGTAGGATTAGCGATGGATTTGCATCCAAAAGAGCTCGTTTCAAGGCCCGATAATCTCGTTCATCCTTTTCAGCCTGTAACCTTCTTTTCGAGGTAAGCAGCTCTTCCAGAAAAGCTTTCGTTTTATTCCAAAAACCGGCAGGCTTGGGTCGATGCGCGTCAATAATAGTTTTCTTTATGCGCTCAATTAATTTGATGGTTTCTTGTTGTTGAGACTGTAATGTGCGGATTTTGCTGCTACGGTCTTGAGGTAGCTTTCTGGCTGTTAGTTTGTCATGTTGTGCTTTCGCTTCGGTCAATTCTTGCCACGTGTGATGGCATAGAATTTCATAAAGCGAGTCTGCATTACGTAAAGCGGAAATAAGGATACTTGCAGGACCAACAAGCTCGACTAAGCGATTGGATAAATAGCTTGTAGCCGTCAGATTAGTATTGATGTTGTTTGTCTCAATATATGCTCTAAATCGGCGATTGAATGTCGATAAATGCGACTGCATTTCCTCTTTTGTCAGTATCGAAACCATTCGCGGAGTGCCATTTTCACTAGCGGCTTTGCCAGCTCCGGTGAGGGTTGGTGCATACATCCTGTCCCGATACAGCTCTTGGTACGGCGTGTTCTTATCTCCTCGCTTGGATGCAGAAGGAAAATACCATCCGTATGAAGGAAAACCGTCCAGCCAGCGATGTTCAACACGTACCGCTTCACCTTCTATATAGGGTTTGGCGATATCGCGAAAGGCTTTAATCATGTTGGTGGTAGCCTGATTTGTTTGGCTTGCCGCAATCGTCACTAAAGGTCGTTCGTTGAGAGCGCTTTGTACAACTAAAGTAGCAATGACGCCTTGAAGCATTGACGTTTTACCCGTGCCCGGTGGGCCTGACACGGCAATTATCTCGCCACGCTCAGCAACGGTTGTTTGCCATAAGGCTATTCGCTGAGTCTGATCAAGACCAAACTGTTCGCCCATGTGTCCAATATGTCGGCTACGGGCTTGATTCAAATGATCGGAAAACCAATTAACGCTTGGTTTTGAGTGATCAAATTTAGCATCAGCTTCTAAGATTCGTTCCAATAAAGGAGGAGTCAGTTCTACATCCTTTAGGTCTTCGGTCAATGCAATGAGACGTCGATTGGCAGGAGGAATTGCGGTATATGCCACCACGCCAAGAAAAATTAAAGAATTGGGTTTAGAGTTCCCAAAACCGCCAGACCAAGAAAATTCTGTTATCGATAGCGATGGTTTGGAATCCTGGAAATTCTTGAATGTGTTATTCAGATTGTCCCAGTGCTGTGGCCAAGTAATGGAGGGAGTTTCATTCTCGGTATCGTGGTGTTCGTTGGTAGCTTGGTTTGCACTCTGTGATAAATCGTCATGCGTAAATACAAGTGGACCGACACGAGGTTTTCTAGCGTCTCGATCCTCACTTGATAAGTGTTTTGGATTTATTAATAAAGACTCTTTGCTTGGTGCGAGCTCACCCGTTTTTAGATTCAGTAGAGCGGGTAGACCGCATATCACCAATTGAATGAGCTTCCCTTCTTTATTTTTCCACTCGTTTCCGAGTAAAAGCAAAACGGATGCGAATCCTTTAGGTGGCGCGTCTTTCTTATTTGCGGCATCCTCGGCAGTGTCAACTAACTTCAACCAATTTTCTTCATTTTCCCGCTTAGAATTGAGGTTCAATTGTCCATTTTTAATCGTATCAAGGAAGTTAGTTGCATGTGCAAACCATAGTTTTCTTGTCTTAGGCTCTTGCGCAAAGTCATCCAAGTCTTGGAATCGTAGAACGTCAGCATAATAGGAAAGCCACTGGATCGTATCGCTATTTTGGGGCTTTTCTGTCGTCTCCATGCGCTTGAGCTTTATCCAAGCATCTTCGTCAAGATATTGACCAGCTAGTAGCAATATGTCTCTTGGTACTGCTGCAATATCAATTTCAAATCGGGGTTCATCGATTCCACTCCTTTTATTCCAATATGGCATTAAAGCTTTTAAATGTTCTCTGTTTTCGACATACTTAAGAGGAATTTTAGCCATTTGTTTTCCGAAGACAAGCAGTTCAATTGAGCTGCAATTTTCATAATATAAAGTAAATTTCAATTACTATAACAGCAAGTGATCGTTTGGTCGTTAACGTTAATTCAAAGGCTGAAAGAACGTTGTACGCGAAACCAAAAAATGTTAACAAAGGAATCTTTGGCTGGGATATGAAAATAGAAATTATTGCAAGGTCTTAAGCGACACTTTTTGAAATTGTTTAAATATTGAGTTCAGGTGCATAGCAGACTTGTCTAGCGTCACGAAGTACGTTACTTTCTGAATTTTAAGTTTCTAATGTAAACACATCTGAACTCAAATCAGTAAACTGTTATTCATCGATGAAAATCCAAATCTCGAAGTAGATAGTCGAAATTTTTATCATTGGAGCGCTTGAATGCTGGTCTCGAGAGAAGATTTATTTGCATTGGTTTGGTCGGAACCCGCGCAAACCATTGCGAGACGTTTCAAAGTATCAGGAAGTTATCTAGCCAGAGTCTGTGAACGGTTGAAAGTTCCAACTCCAGCCCGTGGCTATTGGGCGAAATATTCAGCTGGTAAAGTGATGGCAAAACCAATGTTGCCTGCACCGCGCCCAGGCGATGAAATTTCTTGGAATCCAGGAGGCGGACCTGGTGAAATATTTTCAGAGGCCGAAAATCAATCGTCGAACGAAATTGAAAAAACTCCTAAAACGCTAACAAAGAAAGCAAAAGATAGCACTCATTCGTTATTGATTAACGTCAAAGACCTTTATCTGATAGGGCGTTTGTCTTATCAAAAAGAGTTTTTGAAACCAAACAAGCGCCTCTTACCTGATATTCAAGTCTCTACATCAGGTCTTGATAAATGTTTTGAGCTTGCAAACCTACTTTTTAATTCTCTCGAGGAAAAGGGCGCGCGGGTAGGGCTTGAGCCCGTCGGTTTTCATTCAATGCGTCCAGTTCTTGACGTGAGGGATGTGCCAGACAAAAGACCTCTAAATGATAACTTCTGGGCGCCAGCAAGAAATACGGTGTTCTATTTTAATGAATTGAGAGTAGGGATCACAATTTTTGAACTTACCGAATCTATTCCAATGGTTTATATCGATGGAAAATATGTAAGGGAAGCTGACTATATCTCTTCGCCTAAGTCAAAAAGGCAACATTCTTGGGTTAGCAATCATGATATACCGTGTGGTTGTTTTGGCGTTCAGCTTTATGCTTCACATTACGATCAACATTGGGTAAAAGTTTGGAAAGAACAGCGAAGCGGTGAATTCGTGAAAAGAATTAAGTCACTTACGACTGATTTTCTATCGAACTACGAGGACATCGCGAAGGTCATTGCGCTTGGAAAAGCTAGATTCGAAGCCGAACGTGTCAGATACGAAGAAATGCATCGATTGATGGCGATACAGCGAGAACAAGAGAGATACGCAAAAAGTGTCCATGAAAGTCGTGAGGTGTTAATTAATTTACGCAACAAATTCGAAGAAAACAACCGATGGAATGCGTTTTTTGCACATGTAATTGAACTCGAAAAAGGTCTATCACCAGATTGCATGAATAAGCTGAACGATCAGATTGCAGAGATGAAGAAACTGGTCAGCTCGAATATATCTATTGAAGATATTTTGCATTGGAATCCACCAAAATAATGGCCTTGTGTTCAGCCTGCAGATTTCGAATTGGCTATCTTGTTTTCAGGATTTGTTTGATGCCATTAGATTAGTGAATGGCACACAAAAATTTCTCACAAGCGTGGCATCAAACTTTGTCTAATGTGAGCATCCAAAATCTTCTCTTGTCTCCATCACTTCAATATTGTTTCCATTGCCGCAGCCCGTATTAATGTTTGCATTTGGGGCTGCGGGCGCATTCTTCCACGGTGGAATAAGCTTCGTGGAAGAATGCTTAAATTGTTTATGGAAACATTATTTTCGCTGGAGAAAAATTGACCAGTGCATCATTGTGGCGACACTGTGCAATCATTGTGGCGATACTGTGCAATCATTGTGGCGATACTGTGCATCATTGTGGCGATACTGTGCATCATTGTGGCGATACTGTGCAATCATTGTGGCGATACTGTGCAATCATTGTGGCGATACTGTGCAATCATTGTGGCGATACTGTGCAATCATTGTGGTGATACTACGTAATCGTTGTGGTGATACTACGTAATCATTGTGGTGGTAGCGGATCGCCGTTACATTGATCTGGCGACGCTATACGATCATCTAGGTCATATTTGGACGCAAAAAGACCTTTTTGCTTTCTAGCTGAAATTAAACCTTAATCTATTCGATATCGAGCGTCGATAGTAGATCTAGAATATCAACACCCAAGGCATTGGCGAGTTGTTCAAGTCCATCAATCGAAATATTAGTAACGCATCGCTCGAGTTGCGAGACGTAAGTCCGGTGAAAATCGGCTGCTTCGGCCATATATTCCTGGCTCCAACCCCTCTCTTTTCTGAGACGTTTTAGATTACTGGCGATACGCTGCCGAGCGGTGATTAGTGTTTTTCTTTTTGTATTCATAGCCGCAAGAGTGAACCTCTACTGGCTTTGTATCTACAGCATAAAACTCTACTGGTTTTAAATCTCAATTGGTGTTATCGTTGTATTGACATAATTTTTTGATACTCGACGAAACACTAAGGAGGGATTTATGGCAAGTGCTTTTAAAACATTCGGAGTTACGATGCTGTCCTCACTTGCGATTCCGGTCGCTGGCCTGTCTGGATTGGGGGCAGCTGGGGCAGGGTTGAGCTGGATTTTTTTTAAAGGTAATCGTACAGCCGGAGTTGCAGAATTTTTTCTAGTCTCGGTAATCATATTTGTGCTGACTTTTCGATTTCTCGTGAAGCTACAGAAAAACGCAAAGGAATTGGTTCAAAAGATTAATCAAGAAAATCAACTAGACTTGGACGCCTCGAATTTGCTTGGCTACCCAAGCCCTGTATTTCTCTCATTTGATTCAAAAAATCGAAGAGTCGCTATTTGCAATTCGGTTGATGGTTCTTATCGGTTGAATGATTTAAATTATTTAATTGAATGGCGCGTTGAGTGGCGTATCAAGACCTCGATGGAAGCGACGGGGCTAGG
This sequence comes from Undibacterium sp. Di24W, assembly GCF_049340325.1. Taxonomy (NCBI): domain Bacteria; kingdom Pseudomonadati; phylum Pseudomonadota; class Betaproteobacteria; order Burkholderiales; family Oxalobacteraceae; genus Undibacterium; species Undibacterium sp. Di24W. The sequence continues at coordinate 33,817 of NZ_JBMPOP010000001.1, read as the reverse complement.
AAAACAAATAAACGCGACGGGAATGCGCGCACCATCATTCGAGCAAGTTGAGCGAAGAGCAGATTTTTGCCTCGTACTGACTGTAAGTGATCCGGGTAATCCGATTATGAAATTTCCGATGAGTGAGCGCGCATGTCATGAATGGTATGCACGACTCAATGTTATTTATAACGGCTAATACGAGCATTCATTTGGGAATTTAGCTAATCTCTCTATTCTCTTGGTAATTTGAAAGTTAGAAGGCCAATTTTCTTTCTCATGCGTCCAAATCTAAGCATTGTCTACTAAGCTTACGATGGGTGATTGTAGAGGTGCCCAACGATATTTCTAGCAAAAGAATCGTAAGCTAAGAATTTTCTACGAAATTGGAGGGAGTCCAGCATCCCTAACGTAGAGTGTCGAAAGTTTTGAGGCAAGTTCATTAGGGCTAACACCAGAGTTCAAAATTCGCGACAGCTCAATCTTCAGTTTCGAAAAGCCTTCTGCATGTTCATCGCGAAGCACCGCTGAATTTTGATCTATAGAATCGGCTTCGAATAGCTCCGCAAGTCCTTCTGTTCCATCTACATGCTTTGGTAAGTTGTATGTGGCTTCTTCACACAATGAAGAGACCGCCAGTTTGAGTTCTTCTTCTTTAGTAGGTAAGCTTTGAAGCGAATATTTATATCTAACTAGTGTGCCGAATTTGATTGAGGTCGGTGTTAAAACGGGGACTTCACTTGGGGTCGGCTCAAGTGCCACTACGATGTAGACAGCGTTTTCTCCATTTGGTATCTGTAAAATGTAATGAGAAGCAAGTCCGCTCTCATCACCCTGCAAAATCAATGTTTGCTGTTTTTGAGCAGAACTGAGGCAGAATTCAAAGACTGTTTTGATATCCTTGATGCTCCCCAATGCAGTCCATTTGTGGATCATATCGTCGCGCAGGCTTTTGGCCTTTAGACCAAGGTGATGCATGATCGCGGCAACGCGTTTTTCAGAAATTACTTGTTCACGTCCCCGCAGCCACACTGATAGGTTGGCGGTTTTAACATCAGTAGCGAAGCTAAGGCTACTTAGCGTTTCTCCGCGAAGTCTAGTTAACGCAGCAGCGACTTCATAAATTTTCTGTTCTGGCATGGCGGACATAATTCTCTATTTAGCTAATCACTGTAATTTACTATAAATATCTATTGTATATCGATAACAAAGCTTGTTGTGTGCTTAATATGCTGTTACTATAATTTATAGTAAATAGATTTCAAGTGACTCAAAGGAGTAATCGATATGAAAAAACGTGATTCAGGTGATTTTTTTTGTATGACCCGTTCCGACTACGATTCAAAAATTCAAAAACTCAAGAAAAAGTTCAAGTGGATGCGAAATTTTGAGCTCGAGTTTGATCCTGGTTTTTTAGGAATTGTCGAAGAATTTGTCATATCATTCGACGTGTTTTTGAAGCAGAACGAGGTCGTTAATCTTGAATATTTTGGCATTACGATGTTCGGTGAAACCTTAGATATTCGGTCGAGTTGGCTCTGGGCGAATCGAGAGCAAGCGGATGCAGGAGAGTCTCTGATTGATGAGGCGATCAACAAGTCAAAAACGGTTTGTCGTGTTTGCGGTCGGCGGAAACCGCTACACGGCCAATATGATTTTCAGAATAATCGTTGCTATTTGCATTTCGATGCACCCAAGTTTTTCGTCGAGGGAGAGATAGTTGAAAAAAATGAGAAATTCTCATTGGGCGAAATAGCAGTGGAAGCAAGCCGATTAATGAAGGCGGATTTACACGATTCAACCCCAAGAATCCGACTATTTGATGAAACGAAATTTCAAGTCTTTGTTTCGAATCTTGTATCGATGCGAGCGGAAAAGAAAGACCGTCTTGACCGTATGCTGAGTTCAATACGTAGTGCAGGGCAAAGTTCTCGAATGCTAGCCATTTTGCCTGCAGATTGGGAAATAAAACTAGATGAATTGGAAGAGACTTTTCCAAACTTCGCTTCCTTTTGTGATTTGCTTCGTGACCAATGTGCACTTAGTGCTCTCGGGGATAAACGAATTAAATTCGCCCCGACTCTTTTCGTCGGCCCACCTGGCATCGGTAAGACCGAGGTCACCAATTGGGTTGCAGAATACTTCAAATTGCCGACACGTTTCTTCGATATGGCGTCGGCACAAACTAATTCTTCAATTAGCGGCTCTGAGGCGTATTGGTCCAACACGCGCGAAGGTGGTGTTTTTGAGATGCTTGCTTATCAACCGTTTGCTAATCCAATCCTCGTTCTCGATGAAATCGATAAAGTCTCACAAAGTGACCAGCATGACCCATTGTCCGCTCTATATTCCTTACTTGAACCTACGACTGCAAGAAGATTTTGTGATCTTTCCATAAGAGACTTTGAGATTGATGCAAGCCACATTAACTGGATAGCCACGGCAAATTCGTTAAGCACCATTCCGAAGCCTATCTTGTCACGTTTTAATGTGTTTGAGATTTCGGCTCCGAGTAAGGCGCAGATTTCAAAAATCGCGAAGCAGATCTATCGAAAAATTCGAACTGAATCAAGTTGGGGCGAGAGTTTTTCGCACGATTTAGATGATGCTGTTGCAGCGCTCCTTGCCAAGCAATCGCCACGAGAACTTCGGAAGTTGATGGAACGCGCATTTGGTACTGCTGCGCGCCAAGGTCGCCGTGTGTTGATTGTTGATGATTTTGCATACACGTCGCGGGTGAGTGATGCGCCTCAAATTGGATTTCTGGCGAATCAAAACGGCGCTCGGGCGTTCTCATAATCTATGAGGCATCACTTTCGCCTTGAGCAAGTCATGATATATCGCAGCTACTTACTAAAGATCGGATTTGTATATGAGTGAGATTATTGCGTTGGATGCAGATGGAGTATTGCTTGACTATCATGCCGCATATGCGCAAGCCTATTGGCCGATTGATCGATGGGATGTTCGAGCGCTAGAAGGAAGCCAGCTGGTACACTTTCGAGCACAGTTTGATCGAGAGTTTTGGTCTACGATTCCAGCAATGGAAGGAGCTGTAGAAGCCTGCTGCAGCTTGGTTGAACGAGGCTATGAATTGGTCTGTGTCTCAGCTATTGAATCAAAGTATGAAATTGCGAGGTTAGACAATCTTAAGATGCATGGTTTTCCAATCTATCGAGTTGTTGCGACTTCTTCTGAAGTCCAGTCAGAGAGTCCAAAAGCGAGAGCGTTGCGAGAGTTGAATGCAGTAGTATTCGTAGACGACTTTGCCCCATATTTGGCTGGAGTCGCAAAGAAAATCCACAAAGCCCTCATCCTGCGGGAGAGCATTGGAAGTCCAAACGTCGGTGAAAACCTCAAGCTTGCAGACACAACTCACAATGATTTACTCGCATTTTCTGATTGGTGGTTGAACGAAGGATCGCATTAGGCATTGGCCTTCACTAAAAACATTTCGAAAACCTATTCATACCAACGTTCTAAGCTGAAATGATCGCGACATAATATGTCGCGAGATTCTAATATCCTCCTCGATTCACAGGCCCCACTATGCTGGATCGAAATTAACCATGCAAGTCGACACAATTACATGTAATCGCTGCGATTATTTCATTGCTTTACGTGTAAAAAATTTCAAAAGAAATTCACTGTTTGATTTTCGAAAATTTTTTTACCAAAAGACGCGATTTTGACTGTTCAAATAGTGGTGCTATGTCCTATGATGTGCACGCGAATCGCCTTGTGATGCGATTGAATATCTTGTTGAATTCTATTTGGAGATTGAATGTCTGATGCATTAAAGCGCCACTTTGATATTTTGAAGATGCTATCAAAAGATAGAGCGCTAAAAACATATGATGTTCACCAAAAATTAGAAGCACTTGGTCACGACATTTCTAAGCGCACGGTCGAACGAGATTTACAAAGTTTGTCGCTCACTTATCCAATAGCTACCGATGAAAAGGATAATGCGCTGTGGTGGCGCTATGCGCAAGGAGTAGCGATCAATCTATTCCCAGGTTTGAGTGAAGCAGAAGCGGTGAGCTTCATTATGCTAAAACAGTTAGCTGAGCAACTGCTGCCAGAAAGCTTGGCCCAAGACTTGGAGCCCTATTTTCAAGAAGCCAAACGCACGCTCTCTAGCGGGATAACAAAGAGTGCCATCCGTTCTTGGCCTGACAAAATTCGCACAGTACCCGCCAATCAACCGCTAATGAAACCGCTTGTGCCGCACGAAGTGCAAAAAGAAGTGCACGCGGCACTACTACGCGATCAGCAATTGCGCGTGTATTACCAAGCACAGGGCAAGCCAGCGCCCAAAGAATACGTGATCAATCTCTTCGGTTTAGTTGAACACGGTGCAGGGCAATACTTAGTTGTCAATTTCGATGGGCATGAGGCGGAGCGTATCATCGCATTGCATCGTATCCACAGAGCAGAAATGCTACCTACAAAAACTAATAAGCCAAAAGATTTTGACTTAGACGCCTACATCGCTTCTGGAGCATTTGGGTTCAGTGGTGATGCGCCTGAGATTAAAGTTGCTCTTCGTTTTTATAACGGTGCAGGCTTTCATTTGAAAGAAACGCCTCTAGCGGCAGATCAGCAGGTTCAAGATATCGACGCGCAAACTTTAGAGGTGTCGGCCACTGTTCTTGATAACAAGCGATTTCATTGGTGGTTAATGGGTTTTGGCGCAGATGTCGAAGTTCTAGCGCCGCGAAGCCTGAGGAATATGGTGAGTAAAAAACTGCACGCAGCAATTGAGTTTTATTAATTGCAATAAAAGAAATTGCCTGGTTTTAGATTGAATAGAACTTGGGTTGATCGAATGCGACATATTTTGTCGCATTCCCTAGGTAAGTTCCTAGTTAAGTTGCTGATTTGATGAGTTTTTGCACAGCGTAACGCAAAAACAATCAAGTTTTGAGAAATGGCAGTGAAATCATCAGGTGAGCTGGCCTTCGTTGTCATATTTACTGCTAAACTTGGCGTTCCTAAGTGAAACAAGTAGAAGCAAGAGTGAATGATGTATAGCGCTGAGATTGTGGCTGGTTCTTTGTTGATGAATGAGACGCGTAAGCTGGCCGAAGTGCTGCTGCGCGATCAGTCAAAAGCAGCGTGGTTGAATGCGGTGATAGGTGAAAATGTCCTACAAAAAAAGACCCAATCAACAGCAAAGCGCATGGCTGGTTTGATCCGTCATCGTTTAGAAACCGGGGATGCAGAGATTTGGAAGTTAATCGCCAATGGCGATTTTGAATTGTCTTCGCAAGCGACTTTGGTGTTAGTTATACGCCGCAGTCGTTTGCTCGCCGATTTTATGTCCGAAGTTTTGGGTCTAAAGATGCGGCGTTTGGATTTTAAGTTGGTACAAAAGGATTGGGATGATTTCTTGCAAGAATGCGAGTTACGCGATCCGGTGGTAGCAGGGTGGAGTGAGCTGACTAAAGCAAAATTGTTCGAAGTGCTAGTGCGCATATTGGCAGAAGGGCGTTACCTCAATTCGAGCAAAGAAAAAATGATACAAGGCGTCATGATCAGGCCAGAAATACGAGCCTATCTTGAAGCGACAAATGATCAAACAACATTGGCGAGCATGGAACTGCATCGATGAATTTAAATACTAGCGAAAATAACGAACAATTGCGCGATAGGCTAAATCGAGTTTTACCGCGTTTGCAGTCTGCAGATTTATTGAACAACAAAGGTTTGGGTAACGAAATCGGTTTCTATATCTTTGATTACCCGCCGGAGCATGAATTAGAGGTGGATGCGTTTTTAAAAGACGTGATTCTTCCCAGTCTCGATAAAGGGCCAACGCCTGTTCGCGCCTGCCACGTCAATTTATTTCAACTTGTTTTAGATGTGCTCAACAAGCGAGACTTGCTCGACCGTGCCGTCGCCCTACAAGCCAACAAAGGTGACAAAGAAGTTCTAAGAGCGATGAAGGGGCCACTAGAGCCAGCGAAGCTGGCGCAAGAATTTGTCAAAGATATCGACTTGACGCAAACCGACTTGGTCTTGCTTACAGGTGTTGGTAGCGCTTATCCCATGTTGCGCACCAATACGCTATTAAGTGCACTACACCCATTGATGGGACATATCCCCTTAGTCGTGTTTTACCCGGGTACTTACGACGGCACCAAGCTGCGTCTGTTTAATCGCCTCAGTGACGACAACTATTACCGCGCTTTCCGTTTGGCAGTCTAAACGCACAATGCCGCGCTCGAGGCGGTTGTCCAAGCACAAAACAGTATTTCCAAGAAAAAATCGAATAAGAAATAACCGAATAAAAGGAACACCATGCGTATCGCAGAACTTTTTAAGAAAAATATTACTCGTCCGATTAACGGTGTCGTCAAAGCCGACGAACGCGGTGCAGAAGCCGTCTGGCAAGAGTTAGATGAATATGTCGTCACGCAAGAGCTTGATCGCCATTTTCGTCGTTTCTTTGAAAGCTATCTGCAAGCCAAAGATAATCCTAATGACCCTAATATCAATTCACGCATGGGCGTTTGGGTATCGGGCTTCTTCGGCTCTGGTAAATCCCACTTCATTAAAATTCTCTCCTATTTGCTGAACAACTTCGAAGCCCAAGATCCGCATAGCAGCGCAACGCGCAAGTCGGCTAATTTCTTCGACGACAAAATCAATGACGCGCTCTTGCTTGGTGATGTTAAACGTGCGGTCAAAGACGAGACTGACGTTATTCTGTTCAATATCGATAGCAAAGCAGACAGCAAAGACGACCGTGACGCCATCTTGTCAGTCATGCTGCGCGTCTTCAATGAGATGCAAGGCTACAGCGGTGATGCACCGCATATTGCTGGTATGGAGCGTTATCTTGTTAAAGAAAACGCCTATGACACCTTCATGACTCATTTCAAGTCCCTCACGGGAAAAGAATGGGTAGCCGAGCGTGATGCCGTTGATTTCATGCGCGACGAAGTGATTCAATCGCTGATGGTCGCTTTGAATATGTCAGAAGACTCCGCCGCCAAATGGTTCGACGATGCACCGCATAAATTCAGCATCAATATCGAAGGCTTCGCCAAGCTCGTCAAAGAATACCTAGACAGCAAGGGGCCAAAGCGTAATATCGTTTTCTTAATCGACGAGATCGGCCAGTTCATCGGTGAAAACACTCAGATGATGCTTACACTGCAGACTATCGTTGAAAATCTCGGGACGACTTGTAAAGGCCGCGCTTGGGTCATCGTCACATCACAAGCCGATATCGATGCCGTCATTGGTGACAACAACAAAGCACGCACCCAAGACTTCTCAAAAATTCAAGGCCGCTTCCACACGCGTTTGTCATTATCCAGCTCCAATACGGATGAGGTCATTGCTAAACGCCTGTTAGCGAAAACCACTGAAGCAGAAAAAGCCCTTTTGAATTTGTTTGTTGAAAAAGGCGATGTCATCAAAAACCAATTAAGCTTCATTGGTAATGACGTCAATATGAAAAACTATAGCAATGAAACTGATTTCATCTCGCTTTATCCATTCGCGCCATATCACTTTCAATTAGTCCAAAAGATTTTTGAAGAGATCCGCAAAGTCGGCGCAACGGGCTTCAACCTGTCAAAGGGCGAGCGCTCCATGCTCGACGCCTTCCAAACCGCAGCCCGTTTGAATCAAGACCGTGGCATTGGTGTGTTGATTCCAGTCTATGACTTCTACCCATCAATAGAAGGCTTCTTAGATCCTGTCATCAAAAAGACGATCGATCAATCGGTGACGAATGAAGTCTTAGAAGAATTCGATAGCAAGCTACTCAAAGCTTTGTTCCTGATTCGCTATATCGAAATCATCAAGCCGAATATCGACAACTTAGTCACACTCTGTATTGATGAAGTTGATGCCGACCGTTTAGCATTAAAACGCCGCATCGAAGCGAGTTTGACACGTCTCGATAAAGAAAATCTGATCAATCGCAATGGCGACCATTACTACTTCCTCACTAACGAAGAGCAAGATGTTAGTCGTCAAATTAAGCAAGTCGACATTAGCTTTGGCGATCAAACGAAGATGCTCTCCGAACTCTTGTTTGAAGAAGTCTTCGGCGGGCAAAGCCGTATCCGCTTCAAGCTTAACAAAACCGATTACGATTTTAACCGCCTGTTAGATGCGGTTCCCTACAAGACTGCCAGCCACGAACTCACGCTCGAAGTCATCAGTCCGCTAAATGATGACTACCTGCGCTTTGATGAGGCGCGTTGCATCAACCGCAGTAGCGAAGCGCTTTCCGCATTGATTTATCTGCGTGACGACAAAGTGCTTGGTTCAGAGTTACGCACCTGGTTGCAAGTCGATAAATTCGTGCGCATCAATAATACCGCACAGGCAGCACCAACTTTGCGCAAAATTTTAGCCGAGCACGCCAGCGACAACACCAGCCGCCGTGCTCGCTTGGTTGCTAAATTGACCGAGCTAGTTCAAACAGCAGATTTCTACGCGCTCGGCCAAAAGCTAGCTATCAAGGGTAGCTCACCAGCCGCGCAGTTAGACGAACAGGTCAACTATCTAATCACCAACAGCTACCCAAAACTCAGTTACCTCAAAGTATTGCAAAGCGATGTGCTCTCCGAAATCCGCGCTACCTTCTCCATGACCGATGTAGGCCAAAGCAGCCTCAATTTGAATGGTGAAGAGGGCAATGCCCAAGCAGTCAAAGATATGCGTGAATACCTAGGCCTCGCTGCCAGCCAGTCACGCGTATTACTGTCCGACCTCACCGAACGCTACCGCAAGCGTCTGTATGGTTGGCCAGAAATGGAAACTGCACTCATCATCGCTCGATTATTCATGGCAGGCGAGATCAAGCTGGCCTTAGATGGCGGCGACTTGGATGCAGCCAGCGCTTTCGAGCCATTCTCAAAAGGCGTGCGCCATCGCAATATCTCCATTCTCAAGCGCAAATCGACCGATGCGGGCGCACTCAACCGCGCAAAACTCTTATATAAAGATTTGTTCAGCGCCTTACCAAAAGACGAAGAAGACGCCTTAGTTGCAGACTTCCGAGACAAGCTACAAAAAGAATGGAAACAGCCACTGGAAGTCAACAAAGGTATTGCTGCCAATGGTCAATACCCAGGCAAACAAGCAATCGCGAATGCGCTCACAGAAATCAATCGCCAACTCGCCATCAAAGACAGCTTTGAATTCTTAGAAGGCCTCAATTCCAAAAAGAGCGAGTGGCTCGATTTGCAGGAAGAGTTGGAAGATATTTTAGGTTTCTACAGCAAACAACGCGAAATTTGGGATGAGCTCTTAGCCGCGAAGGCACGTTTCGCCCCTAACCATGACATCTTAGTCAAAGATGCGAACGCCAATACTGCCTTGATTGAGCTTGAAAGTATTCGCAACAACGAAAAGCCCTACGCACAAATCAGTCGTATCAGTGGCTTGATCGCGCAAGTCGAAGCAGTTAATCAATTACATCTAGCTCAGCGCCGAGAGCATGCACTAAGCCGCATTGACCATCGCATCGCAGAAGTAAAATTGGATTTGGAAAAGATTCAGGCAAGTAGCGACTTGAGTAACGATGTACTGATGAAGTTACAAACAATTCGGCAGCAGGTCACCAAGATCACCAGCATCCCAGAGATACATGCCAAACAAGAAATCGCTGCCGAGGCGCAAGATGAGGCCAATGACAAAATTGGTAAAGCAGCGGCTAAACAAGCGGCAGCAGCCAAGGTAGTAGCTGCGGTTCAGGACTCAGGTTCAAGTGCGACGACGACTGTGTTGCCAACAACGCCAGCAGCGCCAGTGTTTGTGAGCAAACCAAGTAAGACCATACGTGCCGCAGAGCTATCGACCAAGAGTTATTTGGAAACCGAAGAAGATGTGGAGGCTTATTGTAATCAATTGCGCCAGCAATTACTGGCGGCAATTCAGTCTGGGCATAAGGCGCGAATTCAGTAGCTCATTTTTTAGCTATTTATTGTTTTGGTTTTCTAGTAATTTTTGATTTTGTGAAATGAGGTAGTGCAATGTCACTTGGAATGAATTTGCTTAAAAAGACAAAAGATGAATATTTGAAGGAAATAGCGAATCTCGTTCGTGATGAAAAGACGCTAATTTTTTTCGATACTAATATTTTGGCTTACCTTTATAAATTGCATGGAGCTGCGCGTAATGAGTTCTTTATTTGGACTGATTCAATATTGACAGAGGAACGTTTGTGCATTCCAGCTTGGTCTGCAAACGAATATTTATCTAGAGTCACGTCGAAGCAACTACAAGCTTATACACCGAAAAGTAAAGAGCCTGACCAAATAAAAAAAGCATTGGAAGCAATGCTTGGAGCCGCATCCTTATTTGTAGATACCACACTTTTATCTAAAATTAGTTTTGTTGGAGATCGCGCCAAATATTTGAGTGATTTCGAAAAGGCAATTAATGCGTTACCACAATTTACATGTGCGTTTAAGCAGGAATTTGATCCAGAAATTGTGCATGATGAAATTCAAAGCCATCTTGCCACCGCAGTTTTGAAGTCCGATATTTCTCAACTATGTGTTCGTGCGTCGAGAGAAGGTGATAACAGATTTGAACATAGATTACCTCCGGGTTTCAAAGACGGGAAAAAGGATGAAAATCGCTTTGGAGATTTGATCATTTGGTTTGAGATCTTGGAGCATTCATCTACAGTTAGAGAAAAATTTTCTAACGTAGTATTTATATCTAATGATGAAAAATGCGATTGGGTTTATGCACCTAAACGTCGAGAAGAAATTCTTGGCGCCGCACGCAAGGCGATCGCAAACACCAAGCCCGAGTTGAAAATAATTGATCCTCGATTGAAATCAGAATTTGATAGGGTAGTCGGACACGATAATATTTTCATCTGCACTTTGTTCGATTTGATCGAAGGGTTATCAATTGAAAATGCTGATAATTTCGGTCAACTTGCGCAGGCCATTCAAATAAATATCGAAGAGCGAAGCGAGACAGAAATTGTTGGTGCGCCGGTATCGGAATCAGTTGTAAATCTGGTCGCCGCGGAATGCCCAATTCACGCTACATCTGAAATGCAAGCGACAGCGCAGATTATTCGAACGGAACACTGTACTGGAAAAATGAGTTCCGATCCTTCTATTCTTTGTTATGGACAGAATGCAATTTCTGATAGCGAATATGCAGTTGAGGCACCTTCCGTCGTTAACGAAATTATTCGAGACTTGAAATCGCATAATTGGTACGTTCAAAACCCCGCTATAGTAAAGATATATTCAATTGGCGATCAAGAAGTTGACCCTGATTCATGGTTCGTATTAGGACGGAATATTTATCAAGCAGCATGTGGGAATGCTGGTAAGGCAATGGATTTTATCGCCAATCTCGGCGTGAATTTGAGCCGTCTGCCCTCGAGCAGTGCTAATCATATTTTGGCTGGAATCGTTTTCGAAATTTATTTTGATTCATTTGGTCAGTTTAGGAAGGAACCGAAGGCTTACCTTATTGAGACACCTTTGCAGCAGATTGCAGAAAGTCAGTTTGAGGACGTTAAAAATTTTATTCTTATTGCCTTAGAACCATTTTTAGCTGACTTGCAATTTAAGCCCGGAGATTCACAAAAAGTTCATCTGCGGATTGAGTCCTTAAATATACCAACTCCAGGAAGTACCGAGGAAACTAACCGTTATCATGTGATATCTGTTCAATTTGAAGGAAAGGAATTACTTTCAAACCGAGATGAGGATGCATGGACATATTCGATCACAGATAGCTTTACGATTAAGACATTAGTTGAGTACCTTTCAAAAAATCTGGCTATTCCTCGATGGGCAATTGAGCGTCACTTTGAGCCCGGTGTAAGACTAGATGCGATATTTTTTATGTCAGACGATAAGATGATCGATTTCCATTTAGCGAGTGCAAATGAAAACATAAGTACCATTGAATCATAATTCCAAAAAGTGCCGCGAGAACGAATATAGTGAGTGAGATATTTTTGTTGGAAGTATCTTTTGTGAGAAATTAAATTAGTTTGGAAAGATCTAATGAGTCAAAAAGCGAACGCTGTACCAGGATCACAAGTCGTTACACTGCCTCAAATAACCATATCGAATTCAGGAGTTCCAAGTGCTTCGACGCGAGCAGAACTATCTGTGTCACACCTTCCAGAAATTAAAGTTGATGCACCAACAGATTGGCTTGCGATTGTCGGATTGGTAGCGTCAATTTTGGCATTTGTAGTCACAGCATATATAGTCAAAAAAACGACAGAGCAACAGATCGCATCTATGAAAGCATCTATCGATGCACAAAAAAAGTTTGCTGAAGATAGTGATCGTCAGATCCGAGAGCGAGTGAAGGCAGAAATACTTAGTAAGAACCGTCAAGATTGGATAAATTCACTTCGCGATACGATGGCGCAATATGTTGCGGTGCTTTTGAAGATATCGGATCTACATTCGTTAAAAGTGGGTACCGACCCAGCGAACAACACGTTATCGCCAGAGATAGCGATCAACAATAATCTTGAGTGGTGTCGTCGGCTCAACGAAGAGAAATCAAATTTAGTGAGCCTGAAGTGCAAAATTCATTTGTTGGCTAATCCCACCGAGCCTGAATTCAAGATTCTGCTTAACCGTCTTGATGTCATGCATGAAATGGCGATGGATGAAAAAATGGGTTTACATATTCATACACCAGAATTAATTCAACTTACTCAAATCATTTTGAAGAATGAGTGGGAGCGTGTTAAGGGGCTTGAAGGTTTTGTTTCGTCTCAATGCGACGCCGATTCACTAAAAATCTACGAAACAATCAAATGAACAAATCCAAACTAAAAACCTACGCCCCAGAAGCGCGTCGTGACTATATCCAAGCTGTAACCCAACGCGCTAATCTGTTGGGCTTAAGCGCAACAGAAATCGCTCCCGTCCAAATCACCGGCGACATCGCCATGATCAATGGTCGGCCATGGCCTGCGAGCGTGGTGCAGCAGAGGGACTTGTTGATTAAGCGCGTACAGGTGCAGGGTTTTGCTGCGGTGATGGAGGCGGAGGCCTATGGTTGGTTTAACCGCTTTGCGGCCTTGCGTTATATGGAATTACACGGCTATCTCGATCATGGTTATCGCGTGCTGTCTAACTCCAATAACGCCGACGGTGTGCAGGGTGGTTTGCCAGAGATTTTAGAAAACGCCGCCAGTCTCGATAGCGCCTCTTTGCCCGGCTTAAACCGCGACGAAGTCATACGTCTGAAGCTCGACGGCAATAAAGATAATGAACTCTATCGCCTGCTGCTCACCACGCAATGTAATGCCTTGGCCGAAAGCATGGGCTTTTTATTTGAAACTCTGGGTGACGAAACCGAATTACTCTTACCAGACAATTTGCTCAATACCGATTCCGTCATCGCCAAGATGGTGAACAATATTGACGAAGCCGATTGGGAACAGGTCGAGATCATCGGCTGGCTCTACCAGTTTTATATCAGCGATAAAAAAGACGAAGTCATCGGCAAAGTGGTTAAGTCAGAAGACATTCCGGCAGCCACCCAGCTTTTCACACCCAACTGGATCGTCAAATACCTCACCCAAAACAGCATAGGCCGCTTATGGCTGATGGCGAACCCCAGCTCCAATCTGGTCAGCCAAATGGAGTATTACATCAAGCCAGCCGAGCAAACTCCGGAAGTCAATGCCCAGCTCGATGCCTTGATCCAAACGCGTATGGCGGAAGATGGCAGTAGCCTCAATCCTGAAACCATTACCGTACTCGACCCCGCCTGTGGCTCAGGCCATATCTTGGTCGAAGCCTACGATCTACTCAAAGCCATCTACCTCGAACGCGGCTACCAACCGCGCGCCATTCCGCGCCTGATTTTAGAAAAAAACTTATTCGGCCTCGACATAGACGACCGCGCAGCCCAGCTTGCAGGCTTTGCCTTGCTGATGAAGGCACGTGCCGACGATAGGCGCTTATTTGAAAATAAGTTGGTGCTTAATGTCATGGCACTGCAAGACAGCCATGGTCTCGATGACGAAACTATGGCGCAAACGGTGTTTGATGCGGCTATTGCTTTAGAAGGCGGGGAAGCCCTACCTAGCGGGCAGTTGTTTGGTGGCGGGCAATTAGAGACGCAGCACTCCAGCGGTTTGAAAGTGAATGATTTGCTGGAGTTGATCCAGTTTTTTGAGCATGCTAAGACTTTTGGCTCTTTGTTGACTGTGCCAAACTCATTGACTGCGAAGCTGGATAAGCTAGAGGTATTATTGCGCGATGTGGCGGAAAGAGGCAATTCTTTGGCTCAGTCCTATGCGAATCAAATTCGTGAACATTTTTTGATTCAAGGTTTGATCTTGAGTCGTGCCTATGATGCTGTTATTGCTAACCCACCATACATGGGTGGTAAAGGCATGAATCCGTTGGTAAAAGATTTCGCGAAAAAACGGTTCCCAGATAGTAAATCGGATCTGTTTGCGATGTTCATTGAACGTGGTTTTGGCTGGTGTAAAGCATCTGGTTTTAACAGCATGGTGACGATGCAAAGTTGGATGTTCTTGTCCTCGTACGAAGCGATGCGGGAAAATTTACTTGGCGAGCGTACGATTATAACAATGGCGCATCTCGGCGCACGCGCTTTTACTGAGATTTCGGGTGAGGTGGTACAAACGACAGCATTTGTCTTACAGCGACAGCATCAGCTCGGATTTAAACCAGTGTTTTTCAGATTGATTGAGGGTAATGAACGTGAGAAAGCAATTGCTTTGACATCAGGCTCACATCGGCATGATCAAACGGTTCAGGATGATTTCAAGAAAATACCAAGTAGTCCACTTTCTTATTGGGTTGACCGACGAATAGTAAATTGTTTTCGCTTTGAAAAAGTTTCATCATTTGCTGAAGGTGAAGGAAAAAATGTAACTGCAGACAATGACCGTTTCCTTAGAAATTGGTGGGAAGTTAGCGTTGATCGGGTTGGTCGAAATAGGAAATGGCTTCAATATGCTAAGGGAGGGCCATATAGAAAATGGTGGGGAAATTTAGATTTTGTTATTGATTGGAGTGAGGAGGCGAAAGAGTTTTATGCTAGGAATACTTCTTCAAGGATTATCGATCAGAGATTTTGGTATCGCCCTGGTATCACTTGGACTGACATTACTTCTTCAGGTACAGGGTTCAGATATCTCCCGAGCGATTCCACTTACGATACGACAGGCATTAGCTTTTTCTTGAAGGACGATTCAGGAATAGTAGCAATGCTGTCCGCATTAAATTCAAAGCCCTACTCGCGATTTCTTTCAATAATTAATCCGACAATTCATGCAAATTTGATTGACATAAAAGCTTTGCCAGTTCCCAATTTAGATGCGATTGATGAGCATATCGGAAAGCGCTGTATCGAAATCTCAGAGCTCGATTGGAATTTTTTTGAGATTGCAGAGAAATTTCGCTCACATTCATTGTGTGAACTTAAAGACGGGAATAAGAAACTTAGTGCATCCTATTTAGATTTAAGAGAACGTTGGGAACAGCTCATACGTGAAATTCAGTGTTTAGAAATAGAGAACAATCAAGTATTTATCGGCTCTTTTGGTTTGAAGGAAGTCTTATCACCAGATGTAGCTCAAAGTGATATCACGCTAACCTGCAATCCAAGTTATCGATATCGAGGAATTGAGAACGAAATTGAGCGTGAAGCTGCCTTGTTGGTTTCAACACTACAAGAATTGATTTCCTACGCCATTGGTTGCATGATGGGCCGCTACAGCCTAGATGAACCGGGCTTAATCTACGCCCACGCTGGCAATGTTGGTTTCGACCTCGCGCGCTACACCAAATTCCCTGCAGATGCCGATGGCATCGTACCTGTCACCGATGAATATTGGTTCGACGACGATGCCACCAATCGTGTGCGCGAGTTTTTAATCGCAGTTTGGGGTGAAGCCACCTTAAATGAAAACATGAATTGGCTGGCCGATAGTCTGGGGCGCAAAGCAGGACAAAATGCCGAAGACGCGATCCGCGCCTATATCGCTGGCAGCTTCTTCAAAGATCATCTGAAGACCTACAAAAAGCGTCCTATCTATTGGTTATTCTCTTCAGGCAAACACAAAGCCTTTGAGTGCCTGGTGTACCTACATCGCTATAACGAAGGCACATTGGCACGCATGCGCAATGAATACGTGATTCCGCTAGCAGGCAAATTCGGCGGCCGCGCAGATTTGCTACAAAACCAAATCAACAACGCCAGCACCACGTCCGAACGCAACAAGCTACAAAAAGAACTCGACCTACTCAAGAAAAAACAACTAGAGCTAGCCCAATTCGACGAACAACTCCGCCACTACGCAGACCAACGCATCAGCCTAGACCTAGACGACGGCGTCAAAGTGAACTACGGCAAGTTCGGCAATTTGCTGGCAGAGGTGAAAGCGATTACGGGTGGGGCGGGGGATGATTGAGTCGGTTGATGTGCCTAAGACTGATTTCTCACAGTGGATTGCATTCACTGGTGAAATTAGCCTTGGAGACAATCGCACCGCAATCAATTTTCAAGCGCGTATTGATGAGACGGGGGAGGTGGAATATCAGTTCGAACGAATGACGTTGAACAATCAACTCCGTTTTATCTATCATACGCACGATAATCAGGGCAGTAGATTTGAACAGTTTTCACTTCGCGGTCTTAGTGAAGGTGGCGTGCAACTTGAAACTGATAACCTCATTTTTACTGCAATGAATTCGTCTTTTGGCGAATTGGAAGGCGATTGGTTTCAGCCAACAGCAAGTTCAAGTGTCTCGAATTTTTCTGCGCCTTTGTCGATCATTTCCGACTTGCCCATGATGACATCGCGGCTTCGCGGTTTTCAAGGATTTTACCCTCTAACCGTTGAATGTGCCTTAGGCACGATTTCGATGATAGGCCCTAAAGAACTGGATAACCCGCAACTGGTGAGCGGCGCCTTACAAATTAAGGCGACAAAGTCACCGAGCGATGTATTGGAATGGAAAGTAAAGGCCGATGCGTTACTCGACCACGTTCGACGGGTCATGTCGTTTTCCTCCTCCGCGATTCTGAGTGCACCGATCCGTGAATTTTATGGCGCGTCAGATGTCGAAATTATCGCGTATTCGCAAACGACACAATCGGTAAGTCCGATGCGGATTACGCATTTCTTGAACCAGCAACCGTTTTTCGAGGCCGCTGTTACATCTTTTTTTTGCCCTCCGATTCAAGTTAAGAATCTGTTTTATGCCATTGAATGGTTTGCGATGGATGCCAAATTCAATGAAGTACGGTTGATTAATGCGATGACAGTGATTGAGAATTTGGTGGCCTCGAATCTCGACGAGTCGACAAGCCAGATTTTGCCTAAAAATGAGTTTAAGAAAGCGAAGACGGTATTGAGGGACGCATATACTGAATTCATTAATTTTAAATATTCTGCCAATGGTGAACTTACTAAAAAACTCGTTAAAAATTTTGATGAAAAACTCAATGACCTCAATCGATGCTCAATTATTGATAAGCTGAATGCACTTATCCAACAATGGAAGGTGCCGCTTGATGGAATCAGTGATAAACAAATAGAAGCAGCAAAGAAGGCGAGAGATCTCATCGTGCATCGAGGCCATTATTACGATGAGGATGGTCACCCTAAAGGCGAACTTTGGGATCACTTCACGCTCATCAGAGAGCTCGTTGTACGCATTCTATTTACTGCACTGGGATATCGCGGTCAGTATATTTCTTATGTTGGTGGTACTAAGCATGTGAATTTTCCACCGGATTCAGGACATTGATAAATTGAGGAATGTCTGTGATTGAAGTCATAAATGAACAAACACAATTGGTACTCGAATATTTTCCAGACGATTTTTCTGGTGGAGTATCTTGGGTCGACCGTAAGTTAAAAGAAGATGGTGAAGTGACACTTGGTAAGACTTTTACTTTTTCTCAGGGTCAATTGTTGGTAGATCCAGATATCGAATTAGAGCATGAGACTGGGCGTCGGTTTCTCCTGGCATCGCTTGACGGTGATTATTTTAGGATTGATCAGTCAATACTTAATATTCAGTTTGATTTGTTACTTCATAAATCACTGTGTATTTCAAAGAAATTCTTTATGGCGACCGGAAATATTTCGATTTTTCGTAAGATTGACCATTTCATTGATGAACCAATTGTCGTCGGTGGAGATATGGAGGGGGCTATCCCTCTGAAGGATTTCTATGTTCTGTTGAGAGTTTTTCCAACAAAAACAACTTTGGAACATTATGCTCATTCGAGAATATCTCGAATATTGAAAGACTATTTTGGCACGATGAGTGATGCTGAGCGCAAGCTCGAAGAACATTTAAATCGGAACAGTGCAGAGACGTTTAGTACGGACATCAGGGAGCGCGACGAAGGTGGTCAACTGTCGCCCGCCAGTATCCTTGATGAATACGAGATCATCAAATTTGAATATATTCGGGACAAAATGACTGCGATGCTCAAGGACTCCGAACCTTATACAGAAAAGGCATGGCAGCAATTAATGGTGAAGTTGCTGTTGTTGATTTTCCCTAAATATGTCGCGGTGCTTGAGAATCTACAAATCAAAGACTACTACTCATCTTTAAGTAAGACGACAGATCGCTTTATCGATCTTACGCTTGTCGATGCAAATGGAAATATCGATATTGTTGAGATCAAGAAGCCATTCAGTAACTGTTTGCTTTCAACCAATAAGTACCGTGATAACTATATTCCGAAGAAGGAACTTTCGGGTGCTGTGATGCAGGTCGAGAAGTATGTTTTTCATCTGAATAAATGGGGTGTTGAAGGCGAACGTGAGATTAATAAAAAACGTTCGACAGAGTTACCTCCGGGTATGCAAATTAAGATCACTAATCCGAAAGCAATGATCATATTGGGACGAGATAAAGACTTTGCCGCTGTTCAAAAATTTGATTTTGAAATTATCAAACGCAAGTATGCCAACATCGTCGACATCATGACTTATGACGATCTTCTACAACGACTAGAAAATATTATCGCTAAATTCAAATAAATAGTTAAATTTAGTGACTTAATTAGATTTACCTATTTAAAGTGCTAAATTTAGTGAAATATCGTCATTTGCAATACCTAATTGTTGTTCGCTTGCTGAATCATTTTGATATTCAACGTTCGAAAAGGCTAAAGTGCCTTGTAAGTGGTTATATTTAGCGTATTATTATATTTATCTGCGTTAATTAGCTTTATTTAATTATTTATGAATCTCTTCGAGCTTGGACAATCATTAAAGGATGCCCGTATTCGCCAACAGCTGACTCAGGGTGAGTTGGCTGAGCGAACAGGAGTAAGCTTGTCCAGTATTTCTGGTCTCGAGCGTGGCATTCTTGCCGAGATTGGCGTCGTTAAGTTATTGCAGTTATTTGCTGCTGTTGGTCTTGATTTACAGACACGACCTGCTGGGCAACGTCGAACGTTGGATGATGCAAAACAAGAGCAACGAATTGGCTTGGGGTTGCCGATTGTGATCCAGCAGGCGCCCAGCCAGTTTGTGGTTACCCGCGGAGAACACCTATCGGTGACACCAACTAATACGAATAATCAAGGAAAAGTAAGTCTTCAGAAAGATTCAGTAGCCCGTCAGCGTGTTCGTCATTCGAAAAAGCGCGAGCGCCATGAGTAATTTATTGGACGTCTATGTACTTGATCGAATGGTCGGTGTGCTGAGTGATCATGGTGAGCAGTACGTATTTAATTATTTGCCTGATACGCCGTCAAAATATTTAGTCTCATTGACGATGCCAGTTCGCCTTGAAAGCTATGTGTGGCAGCGGTCTTTATTTCCCTTTTTTCAGCAGAATTTACCTGAGGGTTTTAAGAAGGATGCCATTCGTCAAACACTTGGCCCACATGCCGATGTAACAGATTGGGGCTTACTTGAATTGACGGGTACCAACGTCATTGGGCGGGTAAGAGTGGTGCCGCACGGTACTGCCATTGCAACGGTACTTTCACATATTGAAGTGGCCGCTATTTTGGCGAGCGAAGATTCTCAATCGAGTTTGTTGCGCTATTTGAATGAGGGTGTGCTTGAGGGTATTTCAGGTGTGATGCCTAAGGTGTTAAATTCCAGTGTGAGTGCTAAAGCGACAGTGTGGACCGATGAGCTAATTCTAAAAACAGGAACTCAAGAAATACCTGGGCTTGCGATCAACGAGTATCTGTGCCTCGAAGTTGCGCGTGCTGCTGATCTAAATGTGCCAAAAACGGAATTGTCAGCTGATGGACAGGTATTGGCTGTGGAGCGCTTTGACCGCAAAGGTGGACAACAGCTTGCACTTGAAGACTTTTGTTCAATTGCTGCTTTTGATCCGGTCAATAAATACAAATGCTCGTTAGAGCGCATTGTCGAATTGCATAACGAATATGTTGTCTCGACTCAAAAGCAAGAGAGCGCAAAGCAGTTGTATAAGCTTATCTTACTAAACTACGCCTTGCATAATGGCGATGCGCATTTAAAGAACTTTGCGCTTGTTTATTCCAACTATGATGATGCCGTTCTCGCGCCTGTTTATGACGTGGTTACAACCTCCGCTTACCCACATCTTGAGGATAAGCCTGCATTAAGCTTGCAAGGTAAAAAAGCGTGGTGGATGGGTAAGCAATTGCGCTTATTGGGCAGCACACGCCTGTCATTGTTGTCACGTGATCTTGATGAGGTTGCACAAAGTATTCATCAAGCAATCGATCAGGTAATACCGTTATTGACAGAAATGATTGAGCGTTATCCGTATTTTCGGGAGACGGGTAAACGTATGCTGTTGGAATGGAACGCTGGTAAGCAAGATATAACGATAGGCGCAAAAAAGAGGGTACGAATAGAAAGCGATGCTTTAGAAGAATTGAAACTTTCTGACGTGAAAAAACAGAAGAAGAAAAGTACCTCAATCCCAAATTCACCATTCAAAATGAAGAGATAAGAAACAAGGTAATGTATGTCGCAATTACAGATAAAAACAGTTCTGAGTGGTTTGTTTAGCGAGAGCCGCATTGTGTTTTGGAATGACGCTGAGCAGGAATTTTTCAGCGACATTCACTCGCATGTGCCAGACGGTGTCACGCTGCTGATGCTTGATGATGAGCCTAAGTTGGCAGTTAAGAAGCAACTAGAATTTGAAGATCGCACGGGGCAGTATCTCATCTACAGCAAAGAGCCAGAGCCTTTGCCAGAAGAAGATTGGTTGTTAAATATTCGTCTCTGTAGCCGAATATTTAGGGCTGATGCTGTTTCGATACAGCTAGACGAGCTTGGCTTGGTGAACCAAGTAATGCGCGAACATCTCAAACGCCGTAGTAAGTTTTTGCGGAACAAGGATCGCGTCGAAAAATTGAAGAAACTGACAGCACCCCTCGATGACGAGCCAACACTCGATTTGAAGATGATGGCTGTTTTGCTGCGAGCAGATCAAGTTGAGCCATTTGCAATGTTGTATAAGCTATTCTCAAGCTTGGTTGTCGA
Source organism: Undibacterium sp. Di24W (assembly GCF_049340325.1). NCBI lineage: Bacteria > Pseudomonadati > Pseudomonadota > Betaproteobacteria > Burkholderiales > Oxalobacteraceae > Undibacterium > Undibacterium sp. Di24W. The sequence goes on along the minus strand of NZ_JBMPOP010000001.1, from coordinate 12,348 downwards.
TGGAGAAGCCGAGTTGGATGAAGTGCCAAAGCTACTGACGGAAATCACAAATCTCGACTTGGAAGTACCGTTTTGGAGTATGGTGCGCGAGCAGTTTGGGTACCAAGCTGACGATCGCAGTTTGCGTGATTTGCTATTTCACTTATTTGTCAGTGACTTTGCAATGACGAGGCATGGTGCTTTTCCGGCTTCGTTACAAAATTTTGTTTTGGAAGATAACAAAAAGCTGCCTCAAGTTGCCGTGTTTTGTGATCGCTGGCGAAGAGATTTGAATCTCTTCGCTGGCTACGATGTAATCAGCGAACAAATTGCACAGGAACTGAATATTCCTCAAAACCTTAATGATTGTGACCATTTGGGCCTGTTGGACGTGCAGACTTTTGCCGATGTTGAAAAGCGTATTTTGGTAGGCTTGCGAGATGTTATTCAACAAGACGATATCGCTGCGCTCGCTCACGTTCAAGCGATCGCAGCAAAGCGCCGAGATGGGCACTGGGCAAATACGGTCCTCGCATCGCATAACACCATCATTAAAGCGTTTGGCGCTTGCTACGATGCGATAGAGGCTGCGGCTAGCTTCAGTGAACTCTCGGCTCCATACACAAAAGGTTTTAGTTACCCCACTGCGGAAACGATGTTTGCTGCCTACCAAAAGGAGTTATACCGCTTCGATCAGTGCTATCGTCGTTTTATGTACTCAAACGATGTGGTTGAGCTTAACGGTTGGACGTTTTTGCAGACCTTGAAGACTTGGATGGGCGGTCAATATGCTTCAGTGATGTCCCAGCTTTCGTCAACATGGGGACGCTTTGTCGCGGCTGATGATGGTTTGCTCACCAACTGGCAGTTACACGATAGTCGTAATCAACAGAATTTTTTCAACGATTACGTCAAGCCTTATATCGATGGAGGAGCGAAGAATCGTGCTTTTGTTCTGATTAGTGATGCGCTTCGGTATGAAGTCGCCCAAGAAATATTGGCGCGTGCAGTTTCTACTAATCGGTTCAAAGCAAATTTGGATGGGGTACTAGGTGTACTTCCCTCGTATACGGCATTGGGGATGGCTGCGCTATTACCGCACAAACGGCTTGACTATAAGGCTACCGCAAATGCGGATGTATTGGTAGATGGCAAACCAACCGTATCCCTCGATCAACGCTCTGCGATTTTGCAAGGCCATGATGGTATCGCGATCAAATCTGATGAATTAGTCGCGATGGGTAAAGAGGCTGGACGCGACTTCGTACGACCCTACAAAGTTGTTTATCTCTACCACGACCAGATTGATGCAATTGGAGATAAACAGGCAACCGAGTCAGAGACCTTTAACGCGTGTCAGAAGGCAATCAATGAAATTGAGGCCGTAATTAAGTATGTGATCCATAACCTTAATGGTTCAGTTGTCTTCGTAACGGCGGATCATGGTTTTATTTATCAAGAGGAAGACTTAGAGGCCGCGGATAAGAGCAGCTTAGATGAAAAACCAGCGGGAACATTGAAAGCCAAGAAGCGCTATTTGTTAGGCGAGAATTTAGTTAGTTCAAGCAAAGCATGGTGCGGCAATACGAACGTAACAGCAGGCACCACCGAGGGACTTGATTTCTGGGTTCCGAAGGGCGCTAATCGATTCCACTTTACTGGTGGCGCTCGATTTGTTCACGGTGGTGCGATGTTGCAAGAGATCGTCGTACCCGTGTTGACAGTACGTGTGACCGACAACGAAAAATCGAAAGTGCGACCAGTTGAGATTACCTTGATGGGATCGGTCAGAAAAATTGTTACGAACCGCCAAAAATTTGAGTTCATTCAAACTGAAGCTGTGACCGATAAAATTCTGCCGAGAATAGCTTTGATCTCATTGCGTGATCCCGAGAACGATCGGTTAATTAGTAATGAAGCGACAGTCAGTTTTGATAGTTCTTCCAATCTGATGGATGAACGCAAGAAAACGGTAATGCTCACCGTATTAGGCGGCACCTATGACAAGAATAAAGATTATGCATTGGTGATACGGGATGCCAATACGAAGGCGGAAATTGATCGCGTTAATTTCCGTATTGATCTCGCACTGAGTAACGATTTCTAAAGAATAGATAAGACCATGGACCAAACTGCTCAAGTTGATGCAACCGTAGACACGGCAACGCTCGATAACCTTCTCAACCAACATTTCGCGGGACGCGTAGTGAGAAAAGACCTCACGAAAATGGTGAAGGAGGGGGCGAACGTGCCAGTTTATGTACTGGAGTATTTGCTAGGTATGTATTGCGCATCTGATGATGCGGACGTGATTCGTGAGGGGCTGGTGACAGTTAAGCGAATACTAGCCGAGAACTACGTACGTCCGGACGAGGCGGAAAAGATCAAGAGTAAGATCCGCGAACAAGGTACTTACAAGATCATCGACAAAATCACAGTGAAGCTTAACGATAAGCGCGACGTTTATGAAGCTTTACTTTCGAACCTTGGTGTGACGGGCGTCGAAGTTGATAGCTCTGACGTTAAAGAATTTGAAAAACTGCTCGCTGGCGGTATTTGGTGCATCGTCACCTTAAATTATTTCTTTGAAGAGAATCAAAAAGGCTCACCATTCCGCATGGTTGATTTAAAGCCTATCCAAATGCCGAATATGGATATGGATGCCTTGAAGGACGGGCGTAAGTATTTTACTGAAGAGCAGTGGATTGAAGTTCTCTTGCGTTCGACGGGGATGGAACCAGCCCATTTCAAAGTGCGTGCGAAATGGCATTTGTTAGCGCGCATGATTCCATTAGTCGAAAACAACTATAACGTTTGTGAACTTGGTCCACGTGGTACAGGTAAGAGTCACATTTACAAAGAAATTAGTCCGAACTCGATTTTGGTGTCGGGCGGGCAAACGACGGTTGCAAACCTTTTTTATAACATGGGCAGTCGTAAAGTTGGTTTGGTTGGATTGTGGGATGTTGTTGCCTTCGATGAGGTTGCTGGGGTGAATTTTAAAGACCATGACGGTGTTCAGATAATGAAGGACTATATGGCTTCTGGGTCGTTCTCTCGTGGTCGCGACTCGATTAGTGCATCAGCATCGATGGTGTTCGTCGGTAATGTAAATCAAAGCGTGGAATCCTTAGTAAAGACAAGCCATCTGTTTGCACCATTTCCAGATGCAATGATAGACACGGCATTTTTTGATCGCTTCCATTGCTATATTCCTGGCTGGGAGATTCCTAAAATGCGCCCGGAGTTCTTTACGAATCAGTACGGTATGATTGTTGATTATCTTGCAGAGTATTTGCGTGAGATGCGTAAAGTGTCGTTTGCCGATGCAATTGATAAATTCTTCAAGCTAGGAAGTAATTTAAATCAGCGCGATACAATTGCTGTGCGAAAGACAGTTTCGGGACTATTGAAGCTGCTCTATCCGCAAGGTAATTATACGAAAGAGGCTGTAGGTCGGTGCTTGGAATATGCGTTAGAAGGGCGCCGCCGTGTTAAAGAGCAATTGAAGAAACTGGGTGGCATGGAGTTTTATGATGTGCACTTCAGCTATATTGACAACGATACATTGGAAGAGCATTTTGTTTCTGTTCTCGAGCAAGGTGGCGGTGGCTTGATCCCAGAGGGACAGTTAAAGCCAGGCACGTTGCACACGATTGCGCCTAGTGCCAGTGGCATGCTAGGTGTCTATCGCATTGAATTACAATCGACGCCGGGCAACGGAAAATTATCACTATCAGGCCTTGGATCAAGCGCAAATACAAAGGAGCCGATCCGTATCGCGTTCGATTATTTCAAGGCGAACGTCGGTCGTGTTAGCGCATCGGCTAAGGTCAATGATCATGACTTCCACCTGTCTGTACTTGAACTTAATAACACAGGGCCAACAGATCAAATGACATTGCCTGCCTTCGTCGCTCTGAGCTCAGTGTTGATGAACCGCCCAATCCAATCGCAAATGGTCGTGCTAGGCAATATGAGTTTAGGCGGCAATGTTGCGCCAGTTCAGAATCTCGCAGAGTCAATGCAGGCGGCGTTTGATTCAGGTGCAAAGCGTATCCTTATTCCAATGAGCAGCGTATCGTCGATCGCTACGGTGCCAGGCGAGCTCTTCTCAAAATTTCAAACTAGCTTTTACTCAGACCCGGTTGATGCGGTATTTAAAGCGCTGGGTGTAGAGTAAATCGCTAATTGGTTAAAGGGCTTGGATGCTGGAAAGCTGCATATAATGATTGCACTGTTCTAGCATCCCTCCGTTAAGCCATTGTCGCTTGTTGACTCTTTGTTTTTAGAAAATCGTGTGATATTTTGGCGAATGGGAAACGGGGTTAAAATCTCAGTTGGTATTGGATGATCACTCGATCTTGAGAGCTGTTTTTGGCCATAACGTTTTTGCGTTCGAGTTGATCTGTGACCCAGACTTTGTGCAACAGTATCTTGGTCACCGGTGGCTTTCATGTCTGAAGCAAATGCATGCCTAAATGAGTATGGCGTTATTGGTACTTTAAGCTTTGGCCAAAGTTCTGCCGCAAAACGGCTGATTGCGGACGAGAACGCTTTTTCATTTTGAATTTTTAGGACTGTCGATCCCCCCATCTCTTTGGCAAAGTTAATCAAAGGAGAAAGCAGCGCATTGCTTGCGTCAGCCGAAAAAGTGAGATGACGGTACTTTTGACCATTTTCATCTGTAACTTTTGCACCGTGAATTTCAAGTACGAAATTTTCAATTTGATCGACGACGACTGACTTGATCAAAATGCCCAATTTCATTTCATGCGGTCTGCAACCGCAAATTGCCAGTGCTAACGTTTGGAAGAAATATTTGCTCGATATCATTCGATAACATAGTTGTTTTCGCCAATCGACTGGCAATCCAGATAACGAACCTCGCTTTGATTTTCTACTTTCTATGGATTTGATTTGAGACGATGGCGGCATTGCGTTTATTTCTGCCAGTTCACATTTTAGTTTGTGTATTGTCGATTTTGATTGTTGAAAGGTGTCAGTGTCATTCTCGGAGATGGCTATGCGAGCCTTTTCATGTTCCTTTCTTAGTTTGATACAGATCGAGTATCGACATGCTGCCAACTTTGAATAGTATGTATTTTTTCTTTTTGATTGATACAAAACATCGCAGAATGCTATGCCGTTTTCATAATCAATTTTTGATGCCATGTTTTCATAAATTTTCGCGTAGCATTGGCGTGTTGCCTCATTGATAGTGGCTTGGGATATCGAGTCTATTTTGGACCAGAGATTCTCGAAAAGGCTGTCCAAGGTAGCTTGGTTGTCTAGTTGAGTATTCATATGTTCCTACAGTGTTTGCGGTAGCTATTAGCGTTTTTTACTGGTAAATTTCAAGATTTTTTTAATATTGTCTAAATGTTTTTTTGTTTCTTTTTGATCTTGGGGAAGTCCAATATCGTTCTCTATTCGAAGATAATGGTTGCTCTCGCTTTGCTTGCGTACCTTCTGAGTTTCTCGATTTTTAGCGATCGCAGGCCCGAACTCAGGCATAAATTCGTCCAGCTTTGCTGACTTGAATAGTGCAAGAAGCCACGCACGTTTTGAATGAATGTCACCATGATTTCCAGCTTGAATCTGGCTTAAAACGCCCGCAAATTCATCTGCAATTTGCTGATGAATTAGTGGTGAAATGCTTTGAGAGAACTTCATGCTCACCTTTGTAAATATTGATCGGTGATGGTGAAGCATTGGGTGCGAGAGGTCGAGCTCAAATGATTCGAATTTATTTTCATTCGCAATCTCGTGCTGTTCATCGTTGAGACTAGCACTTTTTTCAATTGTTTTAGTACAAGGTGACTTTTGTTGTTGTGTTTTCTTTTTTAAAAACTCTTCTTGAAAACCACTTTTATCGACGCCTTCACCATTGCTGGATTTGCCGTCGATGGTGGCTTCATCATTTACGATTTTCTTGGAAAATTTTTCGTCCAAATAAGGTATCCCACAGAGCGGATGGAATGATGTAAACCACTTCCACACCCCATTTCCCAATCGTTTTTTTCTTCGCACGAGGTACCCGTGTTGCTCTAGCTCTTTGATTATCTTTTTCGTTGAATCTCTTCCGAGGTGTTCACTATCTTTTGATTTGACTCGCAGTACCTCATGTAGTTTTGTGGCGGAGAAGTTCCACGTAGCCGACATCGATAGTAAATGGATAGCAACAGCACGCGAAGCGTAGGTAAGGCGCTCGTCGCGAATTAGTGAAAGGGGAATACTCTTCCAAAATACTTTGTTTGCATCGGCTAAGTCGATTTTCATTTATCCACTCCTTTATTTTTTTTTGTCTCCCGTTGCTGTGTTGATTTTTCAAGATACTCTTCTATTTCATGTTGATAAAAACCAATCGCAGAACGTGGTGCGGAGCCGATCCGAATGAGGCGCGGAAAGGATTGATCTTTCTTGATTCGACGCCACATCGTTGCTGGACTCACGCCCAATTTCTTTGCGGCTTCTTTCATACGTACGATTTGATGATTCATTTAATTCTTCCTTTCAAAAAGATGAGTAATGCGAAGTCAATATCAATCAACAGAGAATCAATATCAACACAAAATTTTTGTCTCAAATTGAAGGAGATAGAATTATTTTTCAGTGTTTCGATATCTAATAAAACTCCGAGTTTGGGTTGGGTTTTAGCTATGTGATTACAATAAAAATCACGGTGTCGAATTCATTTTTCTAACAAAATCTTTTTCAAAAAAATCAGAAAATCATTACGACAAAAATTTAACAACCGTGGAAGTCAGTAATGGCGCCGATTGTTGAAAAATGGATATGGAAAAAATGTGAGTTTTTTTGCGAAAATAGGGTGAACCAAATATTTTCTTATTGTGTTGTATTTGTCCGACAATTAATCGTGAAGCGTCGAAGTTGAAGACCAATTCTCGATTGATTCTTCTGAGTAATCTCGAATCACGCATCAGTTTTATGTTCGCGACACAATTTGTCGCAGATTCACAATATTGTTCAACCTATGTCGAGTATGAAGAAACCGCTTTAGATGACAGTCGATTCCTTCTTATAAAGCGTAGTTCTTCGACGAAACAGTGTCGTTAACCATCGAAAATTATTGGGAGAACAATTGTGACTAAGAGGAGAGTGCAGACTCTGTGTCTGTTAGCAGTTTTTGTTTTATCTGGGTGTGCAACCACGGGTGTAAACTATCGGCCAATAGTTGATTCCAAAAGTATCGACATGAACAAGTTTGAGCTTGATCTGAATGAATGCCGACAATTCGCGTTACAAACTGCTGGCGCCGCCGAACGAGCGGCTTCCGGTGCCGCTGCTGGCGCTATTTTGGGTGCGCTTTTGGCAGCCGCAGCGGGAATTAAATATGATCGCGGAAGTATCGCGAGAGTGGGTGCGTTGAGTGGTGCAGTCGGTGGAGCAGCAGAGGGTGAAACCGATCAACGACACATTATTCGTCGATGTCTCAGCGGTCGTGGGTATGTTGTTTTGCAATGAAGCAGTTTTGTCAGATTGAAATTTAGATGGATTTAATGTGAATTTTCAATTTGACGCTCACTCTCATAAAGAGATCCGCAACTTATCCAGATAGTCGGCCCATCGTTGCATCATTTCACGCCGTGCCGGGAGATGGGCAGTCCTATTGTAAGCGCGGCCGTTTGGGTCTATGACCGCGTGGGCGAGTTGATGTTCGATCAAATCAACTCGCTCCCCAAGAACTTCATCCAAAATAGTTCGTGCCATTGCCCGAAAACCGTGTCCAGTCATTGTTTCTTTGTCGAATCCGATCGTGCGTAGTGCTGCGTTGACTGTGTTTTCACTCATAAATCTATCGTCCGTTCTGATGCTCGGAAATACATATTTTCGATGACCTGTTAATTTGTGCAGCTCTTTGAGGATCGCCAATGCTTGATGCGATAATGGGACGATGTGTTCAATGCCCATTTTCATGCGAGGTCCAGGGATGCACCAAACTGCGTTATCAAGATCAAACTCTGCCCACTCAGCACCACGCAATTCACCGGGGCGTACAAAAAATAAAGGCGCTAACTTAAGTGCTGCGACAGCAAATGGATGCCCTGAGTATCCGTGTATGGCTCTTAATAGGGCAGCTGCTTCTTTCGGATCAGTGATTGCTGCATAGTTTGTTCGCTGTGGAGGAGGGAGTGCACCTCTTAGGTCAACTGTGACGTCTCTTTCAGCAACCCCAGTCGCAACGGCATAACGAAAAATCTGACTACACAGGCTTTTGACTCGATGGGCCGACTCTACTGCGCCACGAGCCTCAATTTTTTGAACGGTTGCAAGTATATCTCGCGGCCCTAATGTCGAAATTGGCACTTTCCCAATGTAGGGGAAGACGTGATTATGTAACCAAGCAGTATTTTTTTTGTGGGTTTTGTCAGATTTTGTTGAGTTGATTTTCACAAGCCACTCATTAGCGACTTTTTCAAACGTAAATTCAGCCGACTTAATTCGATCTAGCTTCTCTTTTCGCTTCGTTTCGGCAGGGTCAATATTCTCGGCAAGCAGCTCTTTCGCTTCTTCTCGTCGCTTGCGCGCTTTCAATAATGAAACTTCAGGGTAGACGCCAAGTGCCAAAGTTTTTTGCTTATTGGCGAAACGATAATTTAGCCGCCAATATTTGCCTGCAGCCTTTACCAAGAGAAAAAGCCCATGCCCGTCGGTATGTTTGTCTCCCGCAGGTGCACCGCTATGTTTAACATTACGTATGAATGTGTCTGTAAGAGCCATGAAATCCCCTTTGTTGGTACCTGATTTGGGGTAGCATCGAAGTACCAACAGAAATACCATCAAAATATTGAGATTTGATGATATCGGGTGAGACTGTTTTAGACAACAAAAAACCCACAATGCAGTTAAACATGTGGGTTAAGAGTCGATTTGATACTTGTTGAGACAAGTAAATGGTGCCGAGAGCCGGAATCGAACCGGCACGCCTTGCGGCGCTGGATTTTGAGTCCAGTGCGTCTACCAGTTCCGCCATCTCGGCAACGCATGAACAGAATTATGACAGGATGATCCGATTATTGCAAGCACTTGGCCTAAATTGCTGTTATATTTTACGGTTTCGCTCTTTGAAAACGCTTGTTTGCTTAATTATTCAGCAAATCTTGTTTTTGACGTCTTGGGCTATATTTCACTAGCGATTCATTTCTTTTCTACTTTTCTGTAGAGCGTAAAGAACTCATCCTTATCCGCAGCACGTTGGCCTTCCCAAATCATTTCCCAAGTGCCGGGGAAGTCTTTGTCTACGGGACCTTTTATTTGGCCCTGGAAGCGGCGATTGCCTTGCGTGAGCAGCAAGTCACAATTTTGTTCATTAAAGCCGGCAAAATGCGCGCCGCTGAAATAGGCGAAGGAGGCGCGTTGTGATGGGCCGAGTTTGCTGTCTATGCACCGGTAGGGCGTACTGATTTTTTGTGTCATATCTTGCGCCACGATGGAGTAGCTGACGCGGTGATTGACCAGTGGTAGCCACAAGGACATTAGTAAGAACCAGCATAAAATCACGCCGCCACTAGACAATACAACAGCACGCCATAGTACCGATGGTTGGCGCGAAATGCGCCAGTACACAATGCGGAACCAGATAATGCTGACGACCAGAGCGATGATGAACGTGAATGCATTAAAGCTTGGTGTAAAGCCCGGTGCCCAACTGAGTACCTTGGCGCTCGTCCTAGCTGGCCAGCCTGTTTGCGCCGCGATCCAACCAAACCAAAATAGGCCAGCCGCGCCTGTCATCACCATCACCGCGAACCAGTCTACGGCATTGATGGCACTGCGCTTCATGGTCGGCAATCCAAATGCAGCCAAAATGGCTAATGGCGGTAATAGGGGAAGTAAGTAACCTTCTTCATGCGTGCGATTGAGTAGCGCCAGGATCGTGAAGCAGATCAAGAATCCTAAAGGCAAGGAAATATGTAATGCGCGTTCTTGTTTGCGCCAAGCGAAAATAGCCCATGCAGCGAAAGGCCATGCTGGCCAAGCGAACCAGATGCTGTAACCGAGGAAATGTTTAAAGTTGTCAAAAATTGGAAAGCCGATTTGACGGTAATTCCAATCCATCCAGCCTCCCAATGGGGAACTGGCATAGGGCTGAATTTGTTGCAAGGCAAAAAGCCATGCTCCGACAATCAAGAGACTAATAGGTAGACTTAGGCCAAGCAGGTACTTGTAGAGCGGCTGTTTGCGATAAATGCATACAGCCAGCAAAGTGACAAGTAATCCTGCAGGTGAAACCCAGCCGCGGGTAAGCACCAGCAAACCAAAGATAAGACCTATCTTGATTGCGGTGATTTTTTGTGGAAGATCGAAGAAACGTATGCAGAGATACAGCGTATATGCAATTAAAGCGATGTATAGAGGACCCGTGCTGGTGGTATGGCTGGGTAGTAAAAGGCCAAGGCAGCCGAGATAGATCAACAAGGCACCGTCCGCCAAAGTTCGACCAAAATCGCTGGGCTCTGGTTGACCACCAAAGGCTAGTTTTAAAGGCTGTGCTTCTTGGCGACGCCCTAATAGGTAGGTGCAATACCAGACTGATATTGATCCAATCAAAAAGGCCACGCCAGTTGAGATGCGTGCGGCCATGGGGTCTCCAATAAGACCACCAAATAATTTAATGCAAAGTGCACCTAGCCAAAAGGCGAGGGGGCCTTCTTCTGGCATGGGTAAGCCGACAATGTGTGGCCATAACCAGTCGTGCAAATTGCCATGTGCCATCGTCCACATCACGCCAAAGCTGGCAGCATCAACACCTTTCCATGGGTCGCGGCCAATTAATCCGGGCAATATATAGAGCAGGCAGAGCGCAAAAATACTCCAGCGTGGCAGAGCAATAGTGGCAGCGGCAGGCAGGCGGACTGGTTTCATAGATCTTTTCGATAGAGAAATGAGCGCTTCGTTTCCCCACTTGTGTGTCGGTGCGCGATAACGCGGCGGCTGTCCGACAGATTGAAGCAGAGGAATGTAGATGACGTCTAGTGTAAAACTTGATGATACAAAAAAGGCAGCCTGAGCTGCCTTTTTTTACTGCTGATGTAACTTTGTCGCATCGTCGTACTATCCGACAAAATGCGCCATATCGCAAATTATTGGTTAGAAATAGCTGTCTTAGAACCAACAGTACCAAATTTCTTACGGAATTTATCAACGCGACCTGCAGTATCAACAATTTTGTGTTTACCAGTGTAGAAAGGATGGGATTCCGCAGAAACCTCGATCTTTACTAATGGGTAAGTTGCGCCTTCGAATTCGATCGTGTCACGTGTATTGATTGTAGAACGTGTGATGAATTTGAAATCGTTAGATACATCGTGGAACAAAACTTCACGATAATTTGGGTGGATACCGTCTCTCATGCTTGCCTCAAAAAATAGTTTGGTAGCCAATACGCACTTCGGCGGTCGTCTTGCTTCTTGACCCGATTGCTTATCACTTGCCAGGGTTTAATCTTATAAAAAGTTTCTTAGCGTTAAGCTAAGCCCGTAATTATACAATAAAATCATAGGATTGCACGATTTTGAGCGTGTTAGCAGGCTTCAAGGAAAAGTATGTCAACAAATATCCAGGCAGGAATGAGTACGGTACTTCATGTGGTCGAAGTTATCGGTGTGTTTGTTTTTGCCAGCTCTGGCTTGGTGGAGGCTAGACGTAAGAAGATGGATCTGGTCGGGGTCTTTACCGTGGCGTTTATTACGGCTTTTGGTGGCGGTACGGTGCGAGATATCTTGTTGGACCGACGACCTTTGTTTTGGATAGCAAATTATGAATACCCAACCTTGGTGTTTATTTTTTGTTTGTTGGTATCGCCATTTTTTCGTCAACTGCGTCAGGTTGTTACCGAAAAAGTCATTCTTTACGCCGATGCGCTTGGTTTAGGTTTGTTTAGTATCGGCGGTACTTCATTGGCTTATGAAATGCACATGCCTTTATTTGTCTGTGTGATGATGGGCGTGATCACGGGTATTTTTGGTGGTGTGCTCAGGGATGTAATTTGTAACGAAATTCCTATGGTATTTCGCCGTGGCCAGTTGTATGCCAGTTGTGCTTTTCTTGGTTCTTGGGCTTATCTATTGTTGGCCTTGCTCGGTGTCGCTGAGCTTAGCGCTGTGTTAAGCGGTATTGCACTCACTGTGATTCTGCGTTTGTTGGCAGTGCGCTTTGACTGGAAGCTACCAGGTTAAGTTTTGATTTTTCGAGCTGGCAGGCTTAATTTGTACCTGTGACCCGTCCTGAAATAGATTGACAGTTTTCTTCGTGATTGAAAGGAACGTCAATGAAATCAACAGAACGCAGGAGCCAAAGAGATTACACCTTGGCCTTTAAATTATCAGTGGTTGATCAGGTAGA